>NZ_JBLKCH010000001.1:174011-444874 GCF_047531125.1 Enterobacter sp. HK-058-C-ECC | reverse complement strand
ATCAGACCGCACCTCACCCCCAAATTTGATCCTCTCACCCTTTTTTCACAAAAACGCTTGCCGTGAATTTGCAGTTTATTGATAATGATTATCATTGTTACATTGATTGTCATTTATAAACATTATGTCACGTACGGATAACAGCGCGGCAACGCCAGCAAAAACAGACACAGCACCAGCCCCAACCGAGCGTCGGATTGACAGCAAAACCCTGCTCGGCGATGAGGGCCGGGTCATTATCGAGCATGACGGCCAGCGCTATCTGCTGCGCCAGACCCATGCCGGAAAACTGATCCTCACAAAATAAACAACACAAAAAACTACGCCAGCCACCCAGGTAAACCCCAGGCAGCCAGCGCTTTTCAATTCTAATGGAGAGTTGCTATGCCACACCTGCCTTCCGCGTCTTTACGCCCGTCACTTCTGACGCTGGCGATTGTCAGCGCCCTGCCGACCGCGGCGTTTGCTGCCACAGATGACATTACCGTCACCGCCACGGGCAACGCCCGCAGCGCCTTTGAAGCCCCCATGATGGTGAGCGTGATCGACGCCAGCGCGCCGGAGAAGCAAACCGCCAGCTCGGCGGCCGACCTGCTGCGTAACGTCCCCGGACTGACGCTGGACGGCACCGGGCGCACCAACGGGCAGGACGTGAACCTGCGCGGCTATGATCGTCGCGGCGTGCTGGTGCTGGTTGACGGCGTGCGTCAGGGCACCGACACCGGTCACCTGAACAGCACGTTCCTCGATCCGGCGCTGATTAAACGTATCGAAGTGGTTCGCGGCCCGTCGGCCCTGCTGTACGGCAGCGGCGCGCTGGGCGGCGTGATTTCTTATGATACCGCCGATGCGAAAGATCTGCTGGAGCCGGGTAAGAACAGCGGCTATCGCGTGTTTGGGACGGGCGCGACGGGCGATCACAGTCTCGGCATGGGGGCCAGCGCCTACGGCCGCACCGACACCCTGGACGGTCTGGTGGCCTGGTCCAGCCGGGATCGCGGTGATATTCGCCAGAGCGACGGAGCAACCGCCCCTAACGACGAATCCATCAATAACATGCTGGCGAAAGGCAGCTGGAAAATCGACCCGGCCCAGACCCTGAGCGGCTCCCTGCGCTACTACAATAATGACGCTCAGGAACCGAAAAACCCGCAAACCCCCGGGGCGGACAGCAGCAACCCGATGACCGATCGCTCCACCATTCAGCGTGACGCGCAGGTGGGCTATCACATCGCCCCGGAAGGTAACGACTGGCTGAACGCCGACGCGAAGGTCTACTGGTCCGAAGCGCGCATTAATGCCCAGAATATCGACAACAGCGGTGAGTTCCGCAAGCAGACCACCAAAGGCGGCAAGGTGGAAAACCGCACCCGCCTGTTCAGCGACACCTTCGCATCACACCTTATGACCTACGGCGGGGAATATTATCGTCAGGAGCAACATCCGGGCGGGGCAACCACCGGCTTCCCGGAGGCGAAAATCGACTTCAGCTCCGGCTGGCTGCAGGACGAAATTACCCTGCGCGATCTGCCGGTCACCCTGCTGGGCGGCACGCGGTATGACAACTACCGCGGCAGCAGCAATGGCTACGACGATGTCGATGCCGATAAGTGGTCATCCCGAGCCGGGTTGACCGTCAGCCCGACCGACTGGCTGATGCTGTTTGGCTCTTATGCGCAGGCGTTCCGCGCGCCTACCATGGGCGAAATGTACAACGACGCCAAACACTTCTCTATTGGCCGCTTCTATACCAACTACTGGGTGCCGAACCCGAACCTGCGCCCGGAAACCAACGAAACGCAGGAGTTTGGTTTCGGTCTGCGCTTTGACGATCTGCTGCTTGCCAACGATGCACTGGAGTTTAAAGCCAGCTATTTCGATACCAAAGCCAAAGACTACATCTCCACCACCGTCAATTTCGCGGCGGCAACCACCATGTCGTATAACGTCCCGAACGCCAAAATCTGGGGCTGGGACATGATGGCAAAATACTCTGCCGACCTCTTCAACCTCGACCTGGCCTACAACCGCACGCGCGGGAAAGATACCGATACGGGCGAGTACATTTCCAGCATCAACCCGGATACCGTTACCAGCAAGCTGGACATTCCGGTGGCACAGAGCGGTTTTTCCGTCGGCTGGATTGGCACCTTTGTCGATCGCTCAACGCATATCAGCAGCAGCTACAGCGAGCAGCCGGGCTATGCGGTCAATGACTTCTATGTCAGCTATAAGGGCCAGGAGCGGCTCAAAGGCGTGACCACGACACTGGTACTCGGCAACGCCTTCGACAAAGCGTACTGGTCACCTCAGGGCATTCCGCAGGACGGCCGTAACGGGAAGATTTTCGTCAGTTATCAATGGTAATCCCTTCGCCCCGGCTGACCGGGGCATTGCTTTGAAAGGAAGAGACAATGAATCACTACACACGCTGGCTTGAGCTAAAAGAAGAAAATCCGGGTAAGTACGCGCGCGACCTTGCAGGGCTAATGAACATCAGCGAAGCGGAGCTGACCTTTGCCCGCGTGGGCCACGACGCCTGGCGACTGTACGGTGAAGTCCGCGAGATCCTGGGCGCGCTGGAGGCGGTGGGCGAAACTAAATGTATCTGCCGCAACGACTACGCCGTTCACGAGCAGGTCGGGAACTTCACCAACCAGCACCTGAACGGCCATGCCGGGCTGGTGCTGAACCCGCGTGCGCTGGATCTGCGCCTGTTCCTCAACCAGTGGGCAAGCGCGTTTCACATCAGTGAAGCCACCGCCCGCGGCGAGCGGCAGAGCATTCAGTTCTTCGACCATCAGGGCGATGCCCTGCTGAAGGTCTACGCCACGGACAACACCGACCTTTCCGCCTGGGGCGACGTGCTGACCCGTTTTATCTTTGCCGATAATCCACCGCTGGCGTTGAAGGCGCCCGACGCGCCTGCTCACGCGGAAAGTCCACAAGCCGCCCTCGTGGACAAAGAGTGGCGCGCCATGACCGACGTGCACCAGTTCTTCAGCCTGCTCAAACGTCATAACCTCAGCCGCCAGCAGGCGTTTCGCCTGGTGGGGGACGATCTGGCCTGTCGGGTAGAGAACAGCGCGCTGGCGCAACTGCTGGAGACGGCGCGTCGGGACGGCAATGAAATCATGGTCTTCGTCGGCAACCGCGGATGCGTGCAGATTTTCACCGGCGTGGTGGAAAAGCTGGCGCCGATGAAAGGCTGGCTGAACATCTTCAACCCAACCTTTACCCTGCACCTGCTTGAAGACGCCATTGCGGAGACGTGGGTCACGCGCAAACCGACCGCGGACGGGCATGTCACCAGCCTGGAGCTGTTTGCCGCCGACGGGACGCAAATCGCCCAGCTGTACGGCCAGCGTACGGAAGGCGAGCCGGAGCAGAGCCAGTGGCGCAGCCAGATTGACGCCTTAACGGCGAAAGGGCTGGCCGCATGAAACGGTGGCTTGCCCTGTTCAGCGCCCTGCCCCTGCTGGCGTTTGCTGCGCCGCAGGAGAAAATCATCACGCTCGGCGGCGACGTCACCGAGATTGTCTACGCCCTCGGCGCGGCCCCTTCCCTCGTGGCCCGCGACAGCACCAGCCAGTGGCCGCAGGCGGCAACCGCGCTGCCGGACGTGGGCTATCTGCGCCAGCTCAACGCGGAAGGGATCTTATCCATGCGCCCTACGCTGGTGCTGGCCAGCGCCCAGGCGCAGCCGTCTCTGGCGCTCAAGCAGGTTGAGCAAAGCCACGTCAGGGTCATCGCAATTCCTGCCGGTAACGATCTGAGCGTCATTGACGAAAAGGTACGGATCGTCGCTGAAGCGACGCACCGCGAGGCCGAGGGGCGAGCCTTGCGCAAGACGCTGCGTCAGGCGCTGTCGACGCTTCCCGCGTCGCCGCTCAATAAGCGGGTGCTGTTTATTCTCAACCACGGCGGAATGACCGCTATGGCTGCCGGACAACAGACCGGCGCGGACGCGGCCATTCGTGCGGCGGGGCTGCAGAACGCGATGCAGGGGTTCACCCGCTATCAGCCGCTGTCTCAGGAAGGCACGATTGCCAGCCGACCCGATCTGGTGGTGATTTCGCAGGACGGCATCAACGCCCTGGGTGGGGAAGCGAATCTGTGGGCGCTGCCCGGCCTGGCGCAAACCCCGGCAGGACGGAACAGGCAGGTGCTGGCGATTGATGACATGGCGCTGCTGGGCTTCAGCGTGCGAACGCCGGAAGCCATCCGGGAGCTGCGTGCCAAAGCGGAGCAACTGCCCTGATGTCCCGGCGAGCCGCACTGTCATTATGGATGCTGGCCGCGCTGCTGGTCGTCACGACGCTGACGGCCAGCGGTATTGGCGCGCTGCGCCTGCCGGTCAGCCTGCTGTGGAACGGCACCGACGAGGCCCTGCGTCAAATCTGGCTGACGATCCGCCTGCCTCGCGTGCTGCTGGCGCTGGCGATCGGCGGTTCGCTGGCGCTGGCGGGCTGCGTGATGCAGGGACTGTTTCGCAACCCGCTGGCGGATCCGGGCCTGCTCGGCATCAGCAGCGGCGCGGCGCTTGCCGTCGCCCTGTGGGTAGTGCTTCCGCTCTCGCTGCCAGCGCTGGTGATGCTGTATGCCCCGATGCTGGCGGCGTTTCTCGGCGCGCTGGCCGCCACCGTCGTGATTTTCCTGCTCAGCCGACAGCGTGACGCTTCCCTGTCGCGCCTGCTGCTGGTGGGCATTGCCATCAACGCCCTGTGCGGTGCCGCCGTCGGCGTGCTGTCATGGCTCAGCAATGATGCCCAGCTTCGCCAGCTTTCCCTCTGGGGAATGGGCAGCCTCGGCCAGGCGCAGTGGTCGACGCTGCTGGCCGTCGCGTCGCTGATGATCCCCACCCTGCTGACGATCTGGCGTCTGGCAGGGCCCCTCAACCTGCTGCAGTTGGGCGATGAAGAGGCGCACTATCTCGGCGTGGAGGTTGCCGCCGTGCAGCGGATCCTGCTGTTGTGCAGTGCCCTGCTGGTGGCTGCCGCCGTTGCGGTCAGCGGCGTGATCGGTTTTGTCGGCCTGGTGGTGCCGCACCTGGTGCGCATGTGGCTGGGAGCCGACCACCGGGCCACGCTCCCCGGCTCGGTGCTGGCCGGTGCGCTGCTCCTGCTGGTGGCCGATACGCTGGCGCGTAGCCTGGTCGCCCCGGCGGAAATGCCGGTCGGCTTATTGACCAGCCTTCTCGGCGCGCCGTGGTTCCTGTGGCTTATCTTTCGTCGCGGAGGTGCGCATGGCTGAACGCTATTGTGCAGAAAACCTTGTTTTTCGCGCCGGGCAACGCACGCTGATTCACGACGTGACGCTGACCTTATCTCAGGGCGAGCTGGTGGCGCTGATTGGCCCCAACGGCGCCGGGAAATCGACGCTGTTGCGGCTGCTTACCGGCTACCTTAAACCTGCGGGCGGACGGTGCAGCCTGGCGGGCACACCGCTTGCGGCCTGGCAGCCGGACAAGCTCTCCCGCTACCGGGCGGTGATGCGCCAGAACACGCAGCTCGGATTTGACTGGCCGGTTGAGGCGGTCGTCGGTATGGGCCGAGCGCCCTGGACCCGCACGCCTGAAGCGGCGGTGATCGAGGAGGTCATGGCCATCACCGGCTGTTTACCGCTGGCGGGCAGGCAGTTTGCCGCGCTCTCCGGCGGCGAGCAGCAGCGCATTCAGCTCGCCCGCGCGCTGGCTCAGCTCTGGTGCGACGGTGCGCCGCGCGGCTGGCTGTTTCTTGATGAACCCACCTCTGCGCTCGATCTCTATCACCAGCAGCATCTGCTGCGCCTGTTGAAATCCCTGACCAGCCGGGGACATCTGCACGTTTGCGCGGTGCTGCACGACCTCAACCTGGCAGCGCTGTGGGCGGATCGCCTCCTGCTCCTGCACAGCGGCAGGATCGTGTCCCAGGGAGAGCCGGAAACCGTTTTGCAGGCCGATGCGCTGGCGCACTGGTACGGCGCACAGGTTCATGTCGGCAGGCACCCGGCTCACGCCGCGCCACAGGTGTTTCTCGCCCCTTAATCGGGCTGGTAAAAAACCTTCAGCGTTTCCAGCAGGGCATGCGCCGCTTTTGAAAGCTGCGTGTGCCCGGGATGGATCACTCCGATACACTTTTCAATAGGCGGACTGTCCAGCGGAATACAGACCGCGCCCAGCGACGCCATCTGCGTCTTGCAGAGCGCCGGTACGGCGCTGCCGCCCAGCCCGCTTGCGACCATCCGCCCGACCGTCACCAGCTGATGACTTTCAAGCGCGACGTCCAGCTTTCTGCCGCTTCGCGCCAGCTCCTCTTCCATCATCAGACGCACCGCCGACGGGCGCTGCAGGGTGATGAAATCCAGCGTCAGCAGCGCTTCCCATGTCAGGCGCTTTTTGCCCGCCAGCGGGGAATCTTTCGGCACAATGGCAACAAAGCGGTCGAGACCCAGCGGGGTAAACAGCAGGTTATGCGTGGGCGCGGGCTCAAAGGCGATGCCCATCTCGACCCGCCCTTCCCGCACCATCTCAATCACCTGCTCGTTAATCACGTCATGCACGGTGACGTTGATCCCGGCATGGCGATCGCGAAACGCTTTCAGCACCTCGGGCAGGACATTCGCGGCAAACGACGGCATCGCCGCGACCGAGATTTTACCGCGCTGCAGGGTAAAGCACTGGTGCATCGCCTCTTCGACATTATCCCAGTCGGCAAGCAGCTGCCGCGCCATCGGCAAAAATGTCTCGCCCTCCTGCGTCAGCGCGACCTTGCGCGTGCTCCGCTGCAGCAGCGGTCCGCCGAGCGCATCCTCCAGGGCTTTAATCGTCAGGCTCAGAGCTGGCTGGGAGAGATTCAGCCGTTCGCTGGCGTGGGCAAAATTCAGAGTGTGAGCTACCGCTAAAAACGCGCGTAACTGTTTGACACTCATTCTCATTTTTCATCCTGTTAACTAATTGAAAAAATTTAGTTAACAGGAAATTAATAAAAAAACCAAATGAGTGGGTCACAAATTCAAAATTAACAAATGAGTTGCCGCCCCTAATGATACCGCCACGGTTAAGAGGAGGAATGACGATGGCGGGACTGGATAAGCGCGTCGACAGCTATGCGCAGGCGCTGGATGGGCTGACGGACGGGATGACTTTGCTGGCGGGCGGCTTCGGCCTGTGCGGTATTCCGGAGAACCTGATTGCAGAGGTCAGACGCCGTCAGGTGAAAGATCTGACGGTGGTATCAAACAACTGCGGCGTGGACGGCTTCGGTCTCGGGCTCCTGCTTGAGACGCGGCAGGTTCGTAAGGTAGTGGCTTCTTACGTCGGCGAAAACGCGCTGTTCGAGCAGCAGGTACTGAGCGGTGAACTGGAGATTGAACTCACGCCTCAGGGCACGCTGGCGGAAAAGGTGCGCGCGGGCGGTGCGGGTATTCCGGCATTTTACACGGCCACCGGCTACGGCACGCCCGTAGCTGCAGGCAAAGACGTGCGCCAGTTTGCCGGTAAGCATTACATCCTCGAAGAGGCCATTACGGGGGATTTCGCGCTGATCAAGGGCTGGAAAGCGGACTGGTACGGCAACGTCGTCTACCGGCATACCGCGCAAAACTTTAATCCGCTGATGGCAACGGCGGGCCGGATAACGGTCGTCGAGGTGGAGGAGATTGTTGCGCCGGGTGAGCTTCCCCTGTCGGCCATTCATACCCCGGGCATTTACGTCGACAGGCTGATTGTTGGCCAGTTTGAAAAACGCATTGAACAGCGCACGCTGCGCGCGGAAGGAGTGTGACGATGTTAACCCGTGAACAGATGGCCATGCGCGTCGCCCGCGAGCTGCGCGACGGATATTACGTCAACCTGGGGATCGGCATTCCTACCCTGGTGGCGAACTACATTCCGGAAGGAATGGACGTGATGCTTCAGTCGGAAAACGGGCTGCTGGGGATGGGCGCGTTCCCTGACGAGCAGAGTCTCGACGCCGACATGATCAACGCCGGTAAACAGACCGTGACCGCACGGACGGGCGCGGCCATTTTCGACTCAGCCCAGTCGTTTGCCATGATCCGCGGCGGCCATGTTGACCTGACGGTGCTGGGCGCGTTTGAGGTGGACGTCGAAGGCAATATCGCCTCGTGGATGATCCCCGGAAAGATGGTCAAGGGAATGGGCGGCGCGATGGATCTCGTCGCCGGGGCGCAGAACATTATCGTGGTGATGACCCACGCGTCAAAAAGCGGTGAGTCAAAGCTGCTGTCGCGCTGCACGCTGCCGCTTACGGGCGCGGGCTGCATCCGCCGGGTCTTAACCGACCTCGCGCTGCTCGAGATCGCGGACGGCGCGTTCATCCTGCGGGAATACGCCCCCGGCGTCAGTATCGACGAAATAGCGGCCAAGACGGCCGGAAAAATGATTGTGGCGGACGACGTTCGCGAGATGCGCTTTAGCTGAGGACTCAGGATGAAAGAGGTCATGATTGTCGGGGCAACGCGGACCCCCATTGGCAGTTTTCGCGGATCGCTCGCGCCCCTCTCTGCGGCTGAGCTGGGGGCCGTCGCGGTTCATCGTCTGCTTGAAAACAGCGGTCTTCCTGCTGAGACGATAGATGAGGTGATTTTCGGCCAGGTGCTGACGGCGGGATGCGGACAAAACCCTGCGCGTCAGACGGCCATCGCCGCCGGGTTACCCGTCAGCACGCCAGCGACAACGGTCAACCTGGTGTGCGGCGCGGGATTAAAAGCAGTGCAGCTCGCCGCGCAGGCGATCCGCTGCGGCGACGCTGAGGTAGTGATTGCCGGCGGACAAGAGAGCATGAGCAACGCCCCCTATCTGCTGGACGGCGCGCGTTCAGGGCTGCGTTTTGGCCATACGGGCCTGCAGGACAGCATGATCACGGACGGTCTGTGGGACGCGTTCAACGATTACCACATGGGGATCACCGCTGAAAACGTCGCCCGGCAGTACGGCATTTCCCGCGAGCAGCAGGACGCCTTCGCTGCCCGGTCGCAGCAAAAAGCGGCCTCGGCCGCCGAAGCGGGCCGGTTTGATGCCGAGATAGCCCCGGTGACGGTGAGGCAGGGTAAAAAGCCGCCGCTTATTGTCAGCCGTGACGAGCAGCCCCGGCCAGGCACCACCGCCGAGCAGCTTGCGCAGTTGCGCCCCGCCTTTTTGCAGGAGGAAGGCACGGTCACGGCGGGAAATGCCTCCACGCTCAACGACGGCGCCGCGGCGGAGCTGCTGATGAGCGGCGAAAAGGCGCGGGAGAGCGGTTTGCCGATTCTGGGGCGCATCGTGAGCTATGCCGTGACGGGCGTTGACCCGTCGGTGATGGGCATCGGGCCGGTCAGCGCCTGTCAGACGGCGCTTGCGCGGGCGGGCTGGACGCTCGATGACGTGGACCTCATTGAAGCCAATGAAGCCTTTGCCGCCTAGGCGCTGGCGGTGGGCCAGCAGCTCGGCTGGGATGAACGCAGGGTGAACGTTAATGGCGGCGCGATCGCCCTCGGTCATCCGATTGGCGCCTCCGGCTGCCGCATCCTCGTGACGCTGCTTTACGAAATGCAGCGCCGTGACGTCAAAAAGGGGCTCGTCACCCTGTGCGTAGGCGGCGGGCAAGGCATTGCCCTCACCGTCGAGCGTTAAACATCTCGTTGGTACCCGAATAATAATGACAGTGAGGAGTCGTGATGAGTGTATTAATTGCCCTGGCGGCGCTGGCGCTGCTGATGCTGGCGGCCTATCGCGGATATAGCGTGATTTTGTTTGCGCCGATTGCGGCGCTCGGTGCGGTACTGCTGACCGATCCGGGCGCCGTTGGCCCGACGTTTACCGGTCTGTTCATGGAAAAAATGGTGGGCTTCGTCAAGCTCTACTTCCCGGTGTTCCTGCTGGGGGCGGTGTTTGGCAAACTGATTGAGCTTTCCGGCTTCTCGCGCTCCATCGTCGCCGCCGCGATTCAGATCCTCGGCCGTCGCCACGCCATCCCGGTGATTGTCCTGGTGTGCGCGCTGTTAACCTACGGCGGCGTGTCGCTATTCGTGGTGGCGTTTGCGGTTTACCCGTTCGCCGCGGAACTGTTCCGCCAGAGCGGCATTCCTAAACGACTGATCCCGGCCACGGTAGCGCTGGGGGCATTCTCGTTTACCATGGATGCCCTGCCCGGCACGCCGCAGATCCAGAACATCATTCCCACCAGCTTCTTTGGTACCAACGCCTGGGCCGCGCCATGGCTGGGGCTTATCGGCTCTCTGTTCATTATCGTCTTTGGCCTGCTCTGGCTGGAACGCCAGCGGCGTAAGGCGCTCAGCAACAACGAGGGTTATGGCACGGATCTGAAAAATGAACCGGAGACGCCGGACAACATTAACCTTCCGCATCCGCTGATTGCCATCGCCCCGCTGCTGGTGGTGGGCATACTGAACCTGCTGTTTACCCGCTGGATCCCCGGCTGGTACGGCACGAGCCACGAGCTGACCCTGCCCGGTCTGGCGAAACCGATCGTGACCGAGGTGAGCAAGATCACCGCCATCTGGGCCGTGGAGGCGGCGTTGATCGCCGGTATCGTGCTGGTGCTGATTTTTGGCTTCCGCAACATCCGGGGACGCCTGGCAGAAGGCAGCCGGACGGCGGTGAGCGGTGCCATTCTGGCGGCGATGAATACCGCCTCGGAGTACGGTTTCGGCGCGGTTATCGCCGCCCTGCCCGGTTTTCTGGTGTTATCCCACGCGCTGGCGGCCATTCCGAATCCGCTGCTGAATGAAGCCATCAGCGTGACCGTTCTCGCGGGGATCACCGGCTCGGCGTCCGGCGGGATGAGTATTGCGCTCGCCGCCATGTCCGACACGTTTGTCGCCGCCGCGCACGCCGCCAATATCCCGCTTGAGGTGCTGCACCGCGTGGCGTCAATGGCGAGCGGGGGAATGGATACCCTACCCCATAACGGGGCGGTGATTACCCTGCTGGCTATCACTGGCCTGAGCCATCGCCAGGCCTACGGCGGCATTTTTGCTATCACGATTATTAAAAGTCTGGCAGTGCTTTTTGTCATTGCCGTGTTCTATCTGACCGGCATTGTGTAAGGAGAGAAAGATGAATCTGAACGGTAAAACCGCCCTGGTCACCGGCTCGACCAGCGGCATTGGCCTGGGGATCGCCCGCGTGCTGGCGAAGGCCGGGGCGCAGCTGATCCTCAACGGTTTCGGCGACAGCGAATCAGCAATTGTTGAGATTGCGCAACTGGGCAAAAAGCCGGGCTATCACGATGCGGACCTGCGTGACGTGCTGCAAATTGAAGCCCTGATGCGCTACGCCGAATCGCAGTTTGGCGGCGTGGACATTCTCGTCAACAACGCTGGCATACAGCACGTGGCGCCGGTTGACGCGTTTCCGGTGGAGAAATGGAACGACATTATCGCCATTAACCTCTCGTCGGTGTTTCACACCAGCCGGCTGGCGCTCCCTGCCATGCGCGAGAAAAACTGGGGGCGCATCATTAATATCGCCTCCGTTCACGGGCTGGTCGCGTCAAAAGAGAAGTCGGCCTATGTGGCAGCCAAGCACGGCGTGGTGGGCTTTACGAAATCGCTGGCGCTGGAAACCGCGCGCACCGGCATTACCGCCAATACGATCTGTCCCGGCTGGGTGCTGACCCCGCTGGTGCAGCAGCAAATTGACAAACGTATCGCTGACGGCGTACCGCCGGAGCACGCTCGCGAACAGCTTCTGGCGGAAAAACAGCCTTCGGGCGAGTTTGTTACTCCGGAGCAGCTGGGCGAACTGGCGCTGTTTTTGTACAGCGACAGCGCCGTTAACGTTCGCGGCGCCGCGTGGAATATGGACGGCGGCTGGGTCGCGCAGTGATGTTCAGGCCGGGTAAGGCGAATCCGCCCCCCGGCCAAAAGACTAGCTGGAGCAGCTGACCTCCAGCCGCTTGCCCCAGTCAGGCGGGCGGCTGACGTAATCATCATCCCGGTCGGCAAACGGCGTGCGCAACGCCACGTGCAGACGGTGTAACTCGTCGTACTCGCCCTGCTCTGCCTGCTCAATCGCCCGCTGCGCCAGCCAGTTGCGCAACACCATCGCCGGGTTCGTGGCGTTCATCTGCGTCTGGCGGGTCGCGTCATCCACCTGCTCCTGCTGCAGCCGCGCGCGGTAGGATGCAAACCAGTCGTCAAACGCCTGTCTGTCAATAAACTCATCGCGCAGCGGCGAGGCGGCGCTGTACTGCTCCGTCTGCCCCAGCATCCGGAAGGTGCGCGTGTAATCGCTGCCCTCGCGCGCCATCAGGGCAAACAGGCCATTGAGGATGTCGTTATCGCCCTTCTCCTGCGTCACCAGCCCCAGCTTATTGCGCATCAGCGTGCCATATTCTCGCAGTAAGATCTCCTGATAGCTGTCGAGGGCATCATTCAGGGCATCAACGTCGATAAACGGCGACAGGGTTTGCGCAAGCCGCTGCAGGTTCCACAGGCCCACCGCGGGCTGATTGTCAAAACTGTAGCGCCCCTGATAATCGGAGTGGTTGCAGATATAGCCTGGCTGATAATCATCCAGGAAACCAAACGGGCCGTAGTCAAAGGTCAACCCGAGAAGCGACATGTTATCGGTATTCATGACACCATGGGCAAAGCCTACCGTTTGCCAGCGGGCAATCAGGGTGGCGGTACGAGCCACCACGTCCCTGAACCAGAGAACGTATTTATCCGCCTCGTCCTGCCAGTGCGCCCAGTGGTGACGAATGGCAAAGTCTGCCAGCTGGCGCACCTTTTCCGGCTCGCGACGATAGTAAAAGTGCTCAAAATGGCCGAAGCGCAGATGGCTTTGCGCGATACGCATCAGCATAGCGCCCTTTTCCACGGTTTCGCGCACAACCGGCGTGTCGCTGGTCACGATCGACAGCGCTCGGGTGGTGGGGATACCCAGGGCATGCATCGCCTCGGAGCCCAGGCACTCGCGAATCGTTGAACGCAGAACCGCACGCCCGTCGCCCATCCGCGAATACGGCGTCAGGCCCGCGCCTTTCAGGTGCCAGTCAACCGTCTCCCCGTTGGGAAGCTGTTGTTCACCGAGCAGGATCCCCCTGCCGTCGCCCAACTGTCCTGCCCAGACGCCAAACTGATGTCCGCTATAGACCTGAGCCAGGGGTTGCATACCGGCGAGAAGCGTTTCGCCTCCCCAGATGCCAGCGCTCTCTGAACGCTGAAACAGCTCAGGCGGAATGGCCAACTCTTCTGCCAGCCGATCGTTATGCCAGATAAGACGTGAATTTTGTAAAGGTGTGGGTTTGAGTGCGGTATAAAATCCCGGCAACTCGTCATGCCAGCGAGCAGTAAAAGACAGGGTCATAAGTCCTCCTGCTTTTAGTGTAGAGGGTTTACCCGGACTTAAACACGGGCGAAAGCAAGGGTTATCGCTGCTGAACCAGCGTAGTGACGTGTTCCGCCGAGACGGCAGGCCAGAGTGTTCCCTGCATGGCGCCAAAATTAAAGGAAAGCACGCGCTGCAAGAGGCCGTGGTCATCAATGCCTGAGACAATCACAGACTGGCAGTGCGGCGTGATTTGCCAGAGGATGGCGCGCATAAAGGGCTCAAAAGAGAGTTCCGCCGCACGCTGCTGAATGAAGCCTTTATCGAGAATGACCCGTTTAAATAATCCATCGTAGACCGCCTTGAGCGATGCCGCGCCTGCGCCAAAGTTTGCCAGCACCAACGGAAAATGGATTGCCATTCTCGCCAGCTGAAGATCGTCCTTTCCGTTATTTAAACCTGGATAATTCTCATTAACAGTAAACTCAAGAAACGGATAACGCTCAAGAATTGAAACAGCGTTTCCATTACTTAATAAAAATTCAACTATTGCAGGTGTAATATTGATCCATGCAATTAACTGATGCTGAATAAAAAACAGTTTACAGGTATCAAGCAATTGCAATTTTTCGTTAAACAGCGTTAACTCTTCAGCCGCTGAAAGTCGTGGGATAACAAGCTCAGTGGGGATCCGCACATCGCTGCCGACGCCAGTAAAGTTAACCAGAATTTCTAAACCTTTAAGCTCCCCTGCGCTATTACGGGCAGGCAGAAGCAGCAGTTCAGACTGGTAAGCATTATCTAGCGTAATTATCATTGCACTCGCCCCGCATTAAAGATGAGAGAGGACATCCTGGAGCAATTGCCGACACAATTCCACTGTCTTGATTTTAATAAGATTAATTTCATTAGTTCCGTATTAATTTTCAGATTTATCCCTGAATCTAAAATAATCTTATCCTGGTTGCAGAATAATAGCCAGTTTTAGATAAAACAGACACATGCGGGATTCGCTAATTTTAGATAAATTTAACTTTAATCATCTTATTTGAGAAAAAACGGCATGTTTTATTCGTCTCCATGCCGTCATAAGAGAGGTATACGACGAAGACTATATACGTCGTGCCTGCCAGAAATTTTTACGCCAGTAGACATTATCCAGGGAAGAGCGCATCACGCCGCGGCTGGTTGACGCGTGAATGAACTGGTTGTCAGTGTCATAAATGCCCACATGAAGACCGCTTTCCCCCGATCCGGTTTTGAAGAAAACCAGGTCCCCGGGCAGAAGATCGTCTTTATCAATTTCCGTGCCGATTTCTGCCTGTTTGCGCGTTTCGCGCGGCAGCTGTAAATCAAACTTGTCGCGGAAGGTCATCAGAACGAAGCCGGAGCAGTCCACACCGCCACGGCTCATACCGCCGTAGCGATAAGGCGTGCCGCGCCAGTTGCTCAGCTGATCGTTGAGGCTGGCGATGACGGTGATCGAATCTGAAAGCCGTGGGTTAGGCGGCGGTGCACGATGGCTACTGCATCCCGCAAGAAAAAGTGCGGCCATCAGGAGAAACCAGAATCGCATTTTCAGACGAATCCTCTGCTTTTTTTGTTCTTTTCGTAATTTAGCGTGCAACTGTACTCACAGGCAAGAAACGCTTACTCCTGCCCGGTCGAAATCAGCATCTTATGGCCCTCGATATCCAGCCTGCGGAACGACATGTTGTACGCGCGGGCAAGATTGGGCGGCGTCAGAACCTGATCCCGCGTACCGCTGGCGATCATCTTCCCCTTCGCCAGCAGCCACACCCGGTGGGCATGTCGCAAGGTGTGGTTGAGGTCATGACTGCTCATCACCACGGCGATGCCTTTTCGGCTCAGCGCGCTTAGCAGCGTATCCAGGGCCGCCTGCTGCGCCACATCCAGACCGCTCATCGGTTCATCGAGAAGCAGCATCCGACCATGCGGGTTACCGGCCGGGTGGATCTGGACGATGACAGCCGCCAGACGCACCCGCTGCCATTCACCGCCGGATAGCTGGCTGACATGCCGGGAGAGTTTATCTTCCAGCCCCAGCGCCGCGGCCACGTCCGCCAGCAGCGCCGTACGGTGTTTGTCGTGCAAATGCAGCATCAGATACTGCCAGACCGGCATCGCAAAAGGCGGCACCTGCTGCTGCACGAGATAGCTGCGCCGATGCGCCAGTGAGACCGGAGACCAGTCGGCCAGCGTATGCTCCAGCAACGTTATCTGCCCTTCTCCGGCAGTCATGCCCGCCATCCGTGCCAGCAGCGTGCTCTTTCCGGCGCCGTTTGGCCCGACAAGATGCAGGATTTCTCCCGCATTGACGGTGCCGGTTATCGGCTCCAGACGTCCCTTCTCGGCAACGTCCGTGAGCTGCATCAGCAGTGACATTATTTCGCCAGCGCCAGCTTGATAGATTCCATGACGATCGGATCTTCAGGGGTCATATCCGGTGAAAAACGCTGAACGACCTGGCCGTCGCGACCAATCAGGAATTTTTCGAAGTTCCAGAGTATATCGTCCGGGTAAAGCGGCGCGCGGCCTTTGCTGGCCATGCGTTCATAAAAACCGCTGCCCTCCGGCGCAACGGCTTTCGGTGCGGCAGCGATCAGCTTCGCATACAGCGGATGGCGGCCTTCCCCGTTGACATCGATTTTGCTGAACAGCGGGAACGTCACGCCGTAAGTGGTGCTGCAGAAGGTTTTAATCTCCTCTTCGCTGCCCGGCTCCTGGCCCAGGAACTGGTTGCAGGGGAAGCCCAGCACGGTGAAACCGTCTTTTTCCCAGGCCTTCTGAATGTTTTCCAGCTGCTCGTACTGCGGCGTCAGGCCGCATTTGGATGCCACGTTGACGATCAGCAACACGTTGCCTTTGTAGCCTTCCAGCGTGGTTTTATCGCCATCAATGGTGGTCACTTCAGTATTCAGGATATCTGACTGCATAGCATTTCCTCAGGTTGTCGATTTAACGTCCAGCTTTTAATAGTAGCCAGATAAAGACCGGCGCGCCCAGCGTGGCGGTCACCACGCCGATGGGCAGCTCTGCAGCCGTCAGGGCAAGCCGGGCGATGATGTCAGCTACCAGCAGCGTGACGGCCCCGGCAACCGCCGAGGCCGGAAGCAAGGTTCGATGGTCCGTGAGGCCACACAGACGGAGCATGTGCGGGATCACCAGGCCAATAAAGCCAATCGCGCCCGCCAGTGCCACGCTGACGCCGACCAGCCAGCCAATGGCGATCACCAGCGCATTACGCCAGAACGCAATCGGCATGCCCAGCTGGCGGGCTGAGGTTTCACCCAGCGCGAGCATATTCAGCGGCTGCGCCTGCAGGGCTGCCCACACGATGACCGGCACCAGCAGTGCCATCAGCCAGCCCTGCTGCCAGTCGACACCGCCAAAGCCGCCCATCATCCAGTACATGAGCTGCCGCAGGTCAAAGGAGGTCGAGAAGTAGACCGCCCAGGTCATCAGCGCGCTACAGATGATCCCCAGCGCCACGCCGGCAAGCAGCAGACGGCTGGTCGATAAATGCCGTCTGGCAAAACGAAGCAGGATGAGCGTTATCAGTAATGCGCCGAGAATCGCGCTCAGGCTAATACGCCATCCGGAGAGTTCGCCTCCGCCCAGCATTACCGCCGCAATCAGCCCCACGCCCGCACCGTTGGACACGCCGAGCAGCCCGGGCTCCGCCAGGGGATTCTCAAACAATGCCTGCATTATGGTGCCGCACAGCGCCAGCGCGGCGCCCACCAGCATCACCGCGACGGTACGCGGCAGACGAATTTGCCAGACGAAGAGCTGTCCGTCAGGTCCCCACCAGCTTTCGGGCCCTATCCATCGGTCACCGGCGCAGAGGCTAACGCCTGCGGCAATAATGAGCAGCAGCGCCAGCAAAAGCAGGCGACGCCGATCGGAACGGTGCTGGTGATGGGCATAATCAAGCATGTGTACGGTTTTAGTAGCGTGAGATGTAATTGATTTTACGGCGGGTTTACCAAAGAGCGCAAAGAAAAAAGGCCGCGTGGGCGGCCTTTTTAGTTAGTTCATATTACTCTGCTTTGGGCGTTGCGTTTTCGACACGGCTTTTTAACTTCTGGCCGGGTCTGAAGGTCACCACGCGGCGGGCTGTAATGGGAATATCTTCCCCCGTCTTCGGGTTGCGGCCCGGACGTTGGTTTTTGTCGCGCAAATCAAAATTGCCAAAACCGGAGAGTTTTACCTGCTCACCATTTTCCAGAGCACGACGGATCTCTTCGAAAAACAGCTCTACCAGCTCTTTGGCATCCCGTTTGCTAAGCCCAAGCTTATCAAACAGATATTCTGACATTTCAGCTTTTGTAAGCGCCATAGGTTCAATCCCTCAATGATGCCTGGAATCGCTCTTTTAATGCCCCTACACATTTGGCGACGGTAGCGGCAATCTCCTCTTCTTCAAGTGTACGGCTGGTATCCTGAAGGATCAGGCTGATAGCCAGGCTCTTAAAGCCCTCTGCTACGCCCTTGCCGCGGTACACGTCAAATAAGTTTACGCCAACTACCTGATTTACGCCAACTTTCTTACATTCGGCCAAAATATCTGCTGCGGGCACATTTTCCGCGACCACAACCGCGATATCACGGCGGTTTGCCGGGAAGCGGGAGACGTCCTGAGCCTGAGGAATCACGCGGTCTGCCACCAGGTTCCATTCCAGCTCGAACACGATGGTACGGCCGTTCAGGTCCAGTTTACGCTCCAGCTCAGGGTGAACAACCCCAATAAAACCAATGCGTTTGCCGTCTAAATAGAGGGCAGCGCTCTGGCCTGGATGCAGGGCCGGGATGGCTTCTGCGCGGAATTCAATTTCAGATAATTTACCGGTCAGATCCAGAATCGCTTCCAGATCGCCCTTCATATCGTAGAAATCAACCGTGCCTTTTGCCAGGTCCCAGTGTTCTTCATAGCGGTTACCGCTGATGGCGCCAGCCAGCATGAGATCCTGACGGATGCCTAAATTTGCCTGATTATCCGGTACAAAGCGCAAACCGCTTTCGAAAATTCGCACGCGGTTTTGCTGGCGATTCTGGTTATAAACGATAGTGCCCAGCAGGCCCGTCCACAGGGACAGACGCATCGCGGACATTTCGCTGGAGATTGGGCTTGGCAGGATCAGCGCTTCCTGACCCGGGTGGATCAGCTGCTGCAGTTTTGGATCAACAAAGCTGTAGGTGATCACTTCCTGGTAGCCTTTGTCGTTCAGCATGGTTTTCACACGCTTCAGGGACAGGTCGGCTTCACGGTGGGTGCCCATCACCAGACCGGCCTGGACAGGCTCGTCAGGGATGTTGTTGTAGCCATAAACACGGGCCACTTCTTCCACCAGATCTTCTTCAATTTCCATGTCGAAACGCCATGATGGCGCAACGGCTTTCCACTCGTCCTGGCCTTCGGTCACTTCACAGCCCAGACGCTTCAGGATATCGGTCACCTGCGCATCGGCAACATGGTGCCCAATCAGACGATCCAGCTTGCTGCGGCGCAGGGTGATGGTCGCACGCTTCGGCAGCGTGGCTTCGTTGGTGACGTCGATCACCGGGCCCGCTTCGCCGCCGCAGATGTCGATCAGCAGGCGGGTGGCACGCTCCATTGCTTTGTACTGCAGCGCCGGGTCAACGCCACGCTCGTAGCGATGAGACGCATCGGTGTGCAGACCGTGACGGCGTGCGCGACCGGTGATAGAGAGCGGGCTGAAGAACGCGCACTCCAGCAGCACGTTTTGGGTTTCGTCGTTGACGCCCGAATGCTCGCCACCGAAGATACCGCCCATTGCCAGCGCTTTGCTGTGGTCAGCAATCACCAGGGTGTCGGCGTTCAGTTTCGCTTCGCTGCCGTCCAGCAGAACCAGGGTTTCACCCTCTTTCGCCATGCGCACCACAATACCGCCTTCGATACGATCTTTATCGAACGCATGCATTGGCTGGCCCAGCTCCAGCAGAACGTAGTTGGTCACGTCGACCACGGCGTCGATAGAGCGGATACCGCAGCGGCGCAGCTTCTCTTTCATCCACAGCGGGGTTGGCGCCTTAACGTTGATGCCTTTCACCACGCGACCGAGGTAGCGCGGGCAGGCATCCGCAGCGTCAACCTGAATAGGCAGCACGTCACTGATGGTCGCTTCAACCGGCGCAATGTCTGGCGCGTTCAGTTCGGTCTGGTTCAGCACAGCAACGTCGCGCGCCACGCCGATGATCCCTAAACAGTCGGCACGGTTTGGCGTGACGCTGATTTCGATGGTGTTGTCATCAAGCTTCAGGTACTCACGGATATCGGTGCCGATTGGCGCATCCAGCGGCAGCTCAATGATGCCGTTGTGATCGTCGGAAATACCCAGCTCGGAGAAGGAACACAGCATGCCTTCAGACGGCTCGCCGCGCAGCTTAGCCGCTTTGATTTTGAAATCGCCCGGCAGTACCGCACCGACGGTCGCCACGGCCACTTTCAGCCCCTGACGGCAGTTTGGCGCACCGCAGACGATATCCAGCAGACGGTCACCGCCTACGTTTACTTTTGTTACGCGCAGTTTGTCCGCGTTAGGATGCTGGCCGCACTCTACCACTTCGCCGACGACCACGCCGTTGAATGCGCCGGAAACCGGCTCAACGCCGTCCACTTCCAGACCTGCCATGGTGATCTGGTTAGAAAGCGCGTCGCTGTCCAGCGTGGTGTTCACCCACTCGCGTAACCACAGTTCACTGAATTTCATTGTTCTGTCCTGCCCTTATTTAAACTGTTTGAGGAAACGCAGATCGTTTTCGAAGAATGCACGTAAGTCGGTCACGCCGTAGCGCAGCATGGTCAGACGCTCCATACCCATACCGAAGGCAAAGCCGGAGTAAACTTCCGGATCGATACCCACGTTACGCAGTACGTTTGGATGCACCATGCCGCAGCCCAGCACTTCCAGCCATTTGCCGTTTTTGCCCATCACGTCAACTTCCGCAGACGGTTCAGTGAACGGGAAGTAGGACGGACGGAAACGAACCTGCAGATCTTCCTCAAAGAAGTTGTTCAGGAAATCGTGCAGCGTGCCCTTCAGGTTGGTGAAGCTGATGTTTTTATCAACAATCAGGCCTTCCATCTGGTGGAACATTGGGGTGTGGGTCTGATCGTAGTCGTTACGATAGACGCGGCCCGGCGCGATAATACGGATTGGCGGTGCCTGATCCTTCATGGTACGGATCTGAACGCCGGAGGTCTGAGTACGCAGCAGACGCGTCGCGTCGAACCAGAAAGTGTCGTGGTCAGCGCGTGCCGGATGATGGCCAGGAATGTTCAGAGCATCGAAGTTGTGGTAATCATCTTCGATTTCCGGGCCAGTCGCCACGGTAAAGCCGAGCTCACCGAAGAAACTTTCAATGCGATCGATGGTGCGGGTAACCGGGTGCAGACCGCCGTTCTCGATGCGGCGACCCGGCAGAGAGACGTCGATCGTCTCTGCGGCCAGACGCGCATTCAGCACCGCGCTTTCCAGCTCGGCTTTACGTGCGTTCAGCGCCTGCTGTACCTGCTCTTTGGCTTCGTTAATCACCGCCCCTGCTGCCGGGCGCTCTTCTGGCGGCAGCTCACGCAGGGTTGTCATTTGAAGGGTCAAGTGCCCTTTCTTCCCAAGATATTCGACGCGGACATTGTCTAACGCGGCAACATCTGAGGCCTGATTAATGGCGGCTGTTGCACTGGCAACCAGCTCTGCGAGATGTGACATGATTTTCCTCATTATGTCGGTGCAGACACCGATTTGGTGGAGTTATTCTCTCAAATTCAGGCACAAAAAAAGCCTCCATCGGGAGGCTTATCTGGCGCTGTTTTTCGTTTCATCTTTCACGCGCTAGCCTCCTGAAGTCAGGTGCTAAAGTAAAAGAAGAAGCGGAAAATAGCAGCATTCATGCTTGCGTTACCTTGTTGGGTAAAAACCGTTGAGACCTTATTGAAAAGCCTGCACGGGTAAATGTCAATCTTCTTACAGGGTTATATGAAAAGAGGGAGCCAGGCCCCCTCTCTCAACTGGCTTATGCCAGTGCTGCTTTCGCTTTTTCGACCAGAGCGGTGAACGCTACTTTGTCGAATACTGCGATGTCAGCCAGGATCTTACGGTCGATTTCAACAGAGGCTTTTTTCAGGCCGTTGATGAATTTGCTGTAAGAAATACCGTTCTGACGTGCTGCTGCGTTGATACGCGCAATCCACAGTTGACGGAACTGACGCTTACGCTGACGACGGTCACGGTAAGCGTACTGACCTGCTTTGATAACAGCCTGGAAGGCAACGCGGTATACGCGTGAACGCGCACCGTAGTAGCCTTTAGCTTGTTTCAAAATTTTCTTGTGACGTGCACGTGCAATTACACCACGTTTTACGCGAGCCATGTGTGCTCTCCTGTATCTATTCTAAGTTAAAAAAGTTAAACGAAACGACTTATGCGTACGGCAGGCACGCGATGACCAGGCCCAGATCGCCTTTAGAAACCATGGCTTTTGGACGCAGGTGACGTTTACGCTTGGTAGCTTTCTTAGTCAGAATGTGACGCAGGTTAGCGTGCTTGTGCTTAAAACCACCTTTACCGGTTTTTTTGAAGCGCTTAGCAGCACCGCGTACGGTCTTAATTTTTGGCATTTTAATAACTTCCACTTCGCATTGTTAAATAAACGAAACATAGGCGAACAAAACCTATGAAACCCGAAGGCTCCACAGATTTTGCTGCTTGAAGGCCTTACTGTTTCTTCTTAGGAGCGAGCACCATGATCATCTGGCGGCCTTCGATCTTCGTAGGGAAGGATTCGACTACTGCCAGTTCACTCAGATCGTCACGGACGCGGTTAAGCACTTCCATACCAATCTGTTGGTGGGCCATCTCACGACCGCGGAAACGCAGTGTGATCTTGGCCTTATCGCCATCTTCCAGAAAGCGAATCAGGCTGCGGAGTTTTACCTGATAATCGCCATCGTCGGTACCAGGACGGAATTTGATTTCCTTAACCTGGATAACTTTTTGCTTCTTCTTCTGTTCCTTAGAAGACTTACTCTTTTCATAAAGGAACTTGCCGTAGTCCATGATACGACAAACTGGCGGTTCGGCGTTAGGGCTGATTTCAACTAAATCTACTCCAGCTTCTTCAGCCTTTTCGATTGCTTCTCTCAGACTCACAATCCCCAGCTGCTCGCCTTCCAGACCTGTTAAGCGAACTTCCTGGGCGCGAATCTCGCCATTGATACGATTCGGACGTGCCGTTTGAACTCGTTTTCCGCCTTTAATACCTTATTCCTCCAGTTGTTGAAGACTGCGGCTGCGAATCTCTTGTTGCAGCTTCTCAATCACTTCACTTACGTCCAGGCTGCCCAGGTCTTTACCACGGCGGGTGCGAACGGCAACTTTGCCTGCTTCCACCTCTTTATCACCACAGACCAACATATACGGGACACGACGTAAAGTGTGCTCGCGGATTTTAAAGCCAATCTTCTCATTTCTCAAGTCTGCTTTTACGCGAATGCCCGCATTTTGTAGTTTCTGCGTCAATTCTTTAACGTAATCTGCCTGAGAATCGGTAATGTTCATCACCACCACCTGCACCGGCGCAAGCCAGGTTGGGAAGAAGCCGGCGAACTCTTCGGTCAGGATGCCGATGAAGCGCTCCAGAGAACCGAGAATGGCACGGTGAATCATTACCGGCACCTGACGCTCGTTGTCTTCGCCAACATAAGAGGCGCTTAAACGCTGCGGCAGGGAGAAGTCCAGCTGTACAGTACCGCACTGCCATGCGCGATCGAGGCAGTCATACAGGGTAAATTCAATTTTCGGACCGTAGAATGCGCCCTCGCCCAGCTGGTATTCGAACGGAATGCCGTTCTCTTCCAGCGCCACGGCGAGATCCGCTTCAGCGCGATCCCAGGTCTCATCGCTACCGATACGTTTTTCCGGACGCGTTGAGAGTTTGACCACGATCTTCTCGAAGCCAAAGGTGCTGTACATATCGTAGACCATACGGATACAGGCGTTAACTTCGTCACGGACCTGATCTTCAGTACAGAAGATATGCGCATCATCCTGCGTAAAGCCACGCACGCGCATCAGACCGTGCAGCGCACCTGATGGCTCGTTACGGTGGCAGCTACCGAACTCCGCCATACGCAGCGGCAGGTCGCGGTAGGATTTCAGACCCTGGTTGAAGATCTGAACGTGTCCCGGGCAGTTCATTGGCTTGATGCAGTATTCACGGTTCTCAGACGAGGTGGTGAACATCGCATCCTTGTAGTTGTCCCAGTGGCCGGTTTTTTCCCACAGCACACGGTCCATCATGAACGGGCCTTTCACTTCCTGATACTGGTACTCTTTCAGCTTGGAGCGTACGAAAGTTTCCAGTTCACGGAAGATGGTCCAGCCGTCGTTATGCCAGAACACCATACCCGGCGCTTCTTCCTGCATGTGGTACAGGTCAAGCTGCTTACCGATTTTACGGTGGTCACGCTTCGCCGCCTCTTCCAGGCGCAGCAGGTAGGCGTTCAGGGCTTTTTTATCGGCCCACGCGGTACCATAGATACGCTGCAACATCTTGTTGTTGCTGTCGCCACGCCAGTAGGCGCCAGCGATCTTCATCAGCTTAAAGTGATGACAGAAGCGCATGTTCGGCACGTGCGGTCCACGGCACATGTCGACGTATTCTTCGTGATGGTACAAGCCAGGCTTGTCATCATGCGAAATGTTTTCGTCAAGAATCGAGACCTTATAGCTCTCGCCACGCTTCACGAAGGTTTCACGCGCTTCGTGCCAGCTGACTTTCTTCTTGATGACGTCATAGTTTGTTTCGGCGAGCTCGTGCATACGTTTTTCGAGCGCGTCGATATCTTCCTGAGTCAGGGTGTGGTCAAGGTCAACGTCGTAGTAGAAACCATTATCGATAACCGGACCGATCGCCATTTTGGTGTTTGGCCACAGCTGTTTGATGGCATGGCCTAACAGGTGCGCGCAGGAGTGACGAATGATCTCCAGACCTTCTTCATCTTTTGCGGTAATGATCGCAAGCGTCGCATCGTTTTCGATCAGATCGGAGGCATCCACCAGCTCACCGTTAACGCGGCCGGCGATAGTCGCTTTCGCGAGACCAGGACCGATGTCCAGGGCAACATCCATTGGGCTAACAGCACGGTCGAAATGGCGTTGGCTGCCATCAGGAAGAGTAATTACAGGCATTTTATATCCTTATTTGCAGTGATGCCCCACACATAAGAGCATATACAAAGAAAATAATCGTGATTTGACAATAGATTACGACACCATCTGACCAACAATCGTCAAATTGGTTCGTCATCATTCACCTGCCGGAAAATCAGACAACGCCGGATATACGGCAAGCCTTGCAATGTTAACACTAACAAAAGGGAGATTGCACCCTCTGCTGGCAGATTGATGTGCTGGCACTTTCGCATGAATTTGCAGGTCGCATAATCCCGGTGCTCGCATTTCAAAGATGCTGGGCTAATCTTGAACAGGTCTTTAAACCCAAAGGTGCATACTATGAACGTATCCAGTAGAACGGTTGTGATTTTAAACATCCTTTCCGCCACCGGTTTATTGTTGATTCTCGCCGAACGATTCCACTGGTTCTGAGCCGAACCCTGCGCTGGCATAACCCAATCGTTCCTGAGTAGGGGCATATTTCGGCCCTGTTTGGTAGACTGTGGGTATCAACGAACAAGGATTAGGTTATGCCAACAAAACGATTTGCCGTAAAACACTGGAAAATGGTGCTGGTGCTGATCGCCATCTGCGGCGCAATGCTGTTACTCCGTTGGGCGGCAATGATTTGGGGTTAGGGGCGAATACAGCTCATCAGAAGGGACGTCACAAGACCAGACAGAATAAACGGGCCGACATGATTATCGGCCCGTCTTCATTACATTCTATAACCCAGTGAAACCGTGGTTCTGCGGTCGGTATGATCCGGTGCAGACTCGGGTGGTGAAGAGTTCCAGGTCACGTTGTAGGCGACTTTCAGACCAAAGTGTTCGTTAATGGCCACGTTCAGCGCCGTCTCAGAGTTCAGCGTCGTATCGTTGGCACCAAATACAGAAACACCCTGGGTAAATTTGGTGTTGTCAGTCATCTGCCAGGCATAGGTGCCGGAAGCATAACCGAGCGGTTGGGTTTTGGTATCGCCATTGGTGTACTCGTCATAACGCACACCCGGACCGAATTCAAAACGGAGGCTGTGTACCGGACCGTTCAGGAACTGACGACCATAACCCGCGGTGAACACGTCACGCTGGCGATAACCATTGTAACGGTCGGTTAACCAGCTTGCCTGACCAAACAGGTAATCATAGTCGGTCATGTTGTAACGGCTACGTCCGCCAACCGCATATTTCTCGGAAGAACGTTCGTCATTAGCGGACGTATTGCTGGCATTACCCCACAGAGACCAGGCGGTGGTATTACCGTACCAGGTAAGCGTACTGTCCGCCGTCAGAGAAGAGCTTTTCGTGTTACCGGATTGTGCCAGGTACCCAGCGTTCAGGTTACCTTCAAACGGTTTTTTCGCGGTGGAGGGATCGTCCATGACAGTAAAAACGGAATCATCGGCGGTCGCGTTCATAGCCGCAAACACGCCACCCGCCAGCATCAGTGCAGCGGGAACTGTCTTTAAACGCTTAATTTTATTAAGGCGTCCGTACAACAAAAAACGACACCACACGGTCCCGGAATCTTTCTTGAGGATCAATGACAAGGCGTCCAGAGAAAGGTAACAAATTATAAAAAGCCGCAAATAACATAGCAATGTTTTCTTATTTCATTTTTTGAATAAGAACGATCCCAAAAAGCGTTTTATTTTATATATCTCCGGTCTTACTTTTATTCAGTATTCATATTTAAAATCATACTGTTATTTACGTTGCCTTCCTGACAAATGGTGCCAGACTAAAAGGAACCCATGCTAAAAGGAGGTAATGATGGTTTCTATCTACACCCTGACGCTCTCCCCTTCCCTTGATTCCGCCACCCTGACGCCGCAGATTTACCCGGAAGGTAAATTGCGCTGTAGCGCCCCGGTCTTTGAGCCCGGCGGTGGCGGTATCAACGTGGCGCGCGCCATTACTCACCTCGGCGGTAAGGCCACGGCCATTTTTCCCGCAGGCGGTGCCACCGGCGAACACCTGGTCTCTCTGCTGGCAGATGAACAGGTTGCCGTAGAGACCGTCGAGGCGAAAGACTGGACGCGGCAAAACCTGCATGTCCACGTTGAATCCAGCGGCGAGCAGTACCGGTTTGTCATGCCGGGCGCGAAACTCACCGATGACGAGTTTCGTCAGCTTGAAGAGAAAGTACTGACCATTGAAAGCGGCGCGCTGCTGGTGGTAAGCGGCAGCCTGCCACCCGGCGTCAGCACGGAAAAATTAACCGCACTTATTCAGGCGGCGCAGCAACGCGGTATCCGCTGCATCGTTGACAGCAGCGGCGAGGCCCTGCAGGCGGCCTTAGTGCCGGGCAATCTTGAACTGGTCAAACCCAACCAGAAAGAGCTAAGTGCGCTGGTCAACCGCGACTTGACGCAGCCTGACGATGTGCGCACCGCCGCGCAGGAGTTGGTGCGCAGCGGCAAAGCGCGGCGCGTGGTGGTTTCCCTTGGTCCGCAGGGGGCACTGGCCGTCGATGAAACGTCGTCCGTTCAGGTTGTCCCACCGCCAATGAAGAGCCAGAGCACGGTTGGCGCGGGTGACAGCATGGTGGGCGCGATGACGCTTAAGCTGGCGCAGGGCGCGTCACTGCTGGAGATGACGCGCTACGGCGTGGCGGCGGGTAGCGCCGCTACCATCAACCAGGGCACGCGTCTCTGTTCGCTGGCCGATACGCAAAAAATTGTCGATTACCTGTCCCGAAATTAACCCCTGTTCCCCTTCATCCTTATGGAGGGGAATGTCATCACCGAGTCGCCAAACGCAAACTATCGACTATGCTAAGAAAACTTCCATGATAACAATGAGGTGAATTATGAGCAGTGGTGACATCACCCGCTACGTCGTAACCGTCAACCTTCATGAAGCGTCGCTGACCGAGCTGAATGAGCTCAACAACGCCTTCACCCGGGCTAATTTTCTCCTCACGCTCACGGATGACGAGGGCAATATTCATGATTTAGGCACCCTGGCATTTGGTCTGATCGGTGCCCTGAATAAAGAAGAGGTTCATGCGCTGGCCGCCAGTCTGGTGGAAAGTGTGACCGACAAGCCAGCCGAAATTGACGTCGACACCTGGGAAAGCTGGCAGAAAAAAGAACAATAAGTGCCCTGTATGAAATTAAACCGCTCAGGTGTGCGTTAGTTCGTATTTTTTTACCGCAATAATGCGCTAACTTTATGATCTGGCAGACAACATGGGAGAGTCAACATGTGGCAGGCTATCAGTCATCTTTTAAGTGAGCAGCTGGGTGAAGGTGAAATTGAACTGCGTAACGAACTGCCAGGCGGAGAGATCCACGCCGCGTGGCATTTACGCTACGCAGGGCGCGATCTCTTCGTAAAATGCGATGAACGTGAGCTGCTTCCGATATTTACCGCCGAAGCCGATCAGCTTGAACTGTTGTCGCGCAGTAAAACGGTGACGGTCCCGCAGGTGCTGGCCGTCGGTAGCGACCGCGATTACAGTTTTCTGGTCATGGAATATCTCCCCGCCCGTCCGCTGGATGCCCATAACGCTTTCATTCTTGGCCAGCAGCTAGCACGCCTCCATCAGTGGAGCGACCAGCCGCAGTTTGGTCTCGATTTTGACAATGATCTCTCCACCACGCCACAGCCCAATGCCTGGCAGCGTCGCTGGTCGACCTTTTTTGCCGAGCAGCGTATTGGCTGGCAGCTCGAGCTTGCCGCCGAGAAAGGGCTGGAATTTGGCAATATAGACGCCATCGTCGAGCACGTGCAGCAGCGTCTGGCCTCCCACCAGCCTCAGGCGTCTCTGCTCCACGGTGATTTGTGGTCCGATAACTGCGCGCTGGGGCCCAACGGCCCCTATATCTTCGACCCGGCCTGCTACTGGGGTGACCGAGAGTGCGACCTTGCCATGCTGCCGCTGCACCCTGAACAACCGCCGCAGATATACGACGGGTATCAGTCGGTTTCGCCCCTGCCGCCCGGCTTCCTCGACCGTCAACCGGTGTACCAGCTTTATACGCTGATGAACCGCGCCATACTTTTTGGTGGGGAACACCTGGTTAACGCACAGCGGGCGCTGGAGCGCATGCTTGCCGCCTGAGACGCGAACGGGTGGCCTTGCCGCCACCCGTATCGGTTACAGAAAACCGAGCAGTGAGAAGAAGAAGTATCCTGCCACAATGATAATCACGGGAAGGATATAGAGCGGGAAGATTTGCAGGAAAATAGTGTGGCGCGGCACAACAATGCGGGATTCAATCTGCTCCCGGCTCATGCCTTCCGGGCCTTTGGCCTGCTCCAGAATGAGCTGGTCCTCAACGCCCTCGCGTAAAAAGCGCGTCTGACGGCTCATTCGTGCGCCAGAGGCCTGCAGCGCCAGCGCAACAAAGATCAGGGCGTATATCACCCAAAAGCCGATATTCAGCTGATGCTGAAAATCCGGGGTCGGTGAGTTAAACCAGAAGACATTCAAGAATGGCGTATTAAAACGCATCATCTCAATCATCACATGCGCAAAATCAAGCATAACCGCATTGATACCCGGCTGTTTTTCGCTGTGATCGTACATAAATTTGAGTACAGAAATCAGCGTAGAAATGACGGCAGGAATAAAAATCACCCAGCCAGCAATACGTTTTAAGACCGCAATGCGTCCAGCTTGTTGATACGTCATCAGTTCCTCTTCATAAAGACGCGTTATTTGTGCCTAAGTCTACCTGCTGGTCATCAATTTCGCCCGCTCTTTAAAAGCAATATGCTAAATTGCAGAGTGTGCTTAGCACTTATCGTCTGTCGAACACCCTGGATAAGGAGACGTTGTGATGTCGACACCGCGCCAAATTCTTGCCGCAATTTTTGACATGGATGGATTACTGATCGATTCCGAACCGTTGTGGGATCGCGCTGAACTGGACGTCATGGCCAGCCTGGGCGTGGATATCAGCCGCCGTAATGAACTTCCCGATACGCTGGGCCTGCGCATCGATATGGTGGTTGACCTGTGGTATGCCCAACAGCCGTGGGCTGGACCAGGTCGTGATGAAGTGACCGCGCGCATTATCAGCCGCGCCATTTCGCTTGTAGAAGAGAGCAAGCCGCTGCTGCCCGGCGTACGTGAGGCGGTCGCGCTGTGTAAAGCCCAGGGACTGAAGGTCGGCCTGGCCTCGGCGTCACCGCTGCATATGCTGGAAAAAGTGCTCATCATGTTTGAACTGCGCGACAGTTTCGACGCGCTTGCCTCCGCTGAGAAATTGCCTTACAGCAAGCCGCACCCGCAGGTCTATCTGGACTGTGCCGCTAAGCTCGGTCTGGATCCCCTCAACTGCGTTGCGCTGGAAGATTCCGTTAACGGCATGGTGGCCTCTAAAGCCGCGCGGATGCGCTCCATTGTGGTACCAGCGGAAGAAGGCCGCCACGATCCCCGGTTCGCGCTTGCCGATGTGAAGCTACATTCACTGGCAGAACTGACGGCGCGCCATCTGCAGGGCGGTTAACGCCCTCCTCCGGTTTGTGACAAACAGTTACACCGTCACCTCTTCCGCCTACTGTATAAAAACCCTATACTGTATGAATTGACAGTTTTGTGGGTTTTATCATGACGGCGGAAGGCCACCTGCTTTTTTCTATCGCGTGCGCAGTATTTGCCAAAAACGCTGAACTCACCCCCGTGCTGGCACAGGGGGACTGGTGGCATATCGTCCCTTCCGCCGTATTGACCTGTCTGCTGCCCGACATCGACCACCCCAAGTCGTTCCTCGGACAGCGCCTGAAGTGGGTATCGAAACCCATCGCCCGCGCGTTCGGCCACCGGGGGTTTACGCACAGCCTGCTGGCCGTGTTTGGCCTGCTGACGCTTTTCTATTTAAAAGTGCCCGAAAGCTGGATCGTCCCCGGTGATGCCATTCAGGGGATGGTGCTGGGATATTTAAGCCATATTCTGGCCGATATGCTGACGCCTGCGGGCGTACCGCTGCTATGGCCCTGCCGCTGGCGCTTTCGTTTTCCCATCCTGGCACCGCAGAAAGGGAACCAGCTGGAGCGCGTCTTGTGCATGGCGCTGTTTGCTTACGCCGTCTGGATGCCGCAAACGTTGCCCGAAAACAGTGCTGTCCGCTGGTCTTCCCAGATGATTAATTCGCTGCAATTTCAGTTCAATCGCTTTATTCATCACCAGATTGAACAGTAAACCAACAAAATTATCCCATTTGTCATAACCCATTCCATTTGGATATAAGCGCTACATCACACTTCTGCTAACCTTCCGCCAACAGGATCGGTAAAAACCGACCCGATAATAAATCAGGAGAACGGGGATGAATTTTCCACTCATCGCGAACGTCGTTGTGTTCGCTGTATTGCTATTGCTTCTCGCGCAGGCGCGCCACAAACAGTGGAGCCTGGCGAAAAAGGTGCTGGTTGGTCTGGCCATGGGTGTCGTATTTGGTCTGGCATTACAGGCAATTTATGGCTCCGATAATCCAGTTCTGAAAGATTCCATTCAGTGGTTCAACATTGTCGGTAACGGCTATGTCCAGCTGCTGCAGATGATCGTTATGCCACTGGTGTTCGCCTCTATTCTGAGCGCCGTTGCCCGCCTGCATAACGCGACCCAGTTGGGAAAAATCAGTTTCCTGACCATCGGCACGCTGCTGTTCACCACGCTGATTGCCGCGCTGGTGGGTGTGCTGGTCACTAACCTGTTTGGCCTGACTGCAGAAGGTCTGGTTCAGGGTACCGCTGAAACGGCGCGTCTGACCGCGATTCAGACCAACTACGTTGGGAAAGTGGCTGACCTGACCGTGCCGCAGATGGTGCTCTCCTTCATTCCGAAGAACCCGTTTGCTGACCTGACCGGTGCGAGCCCAACCTCGATCATCAGCGTGGTTATTTTCGCCGCGTTCCTGGGCGTAGCGGCGCTGAAGTTGCTGAAAGACGATGCGCCAAAAGGCGAACGCGTGCTGACCGCAATTGACACCCTGCAAAGCTGGGTGATGAAGCTGGTCCGTCTGGTCATGCAGCTCACCCCTTACGGCGTGCTGGCGCTGATGACCAAAGTGGTTGCCGGCTCTAACCTGCAGGACATCATTAAGCTGGGCAGCTTCGTTGTCGCCTCTTATCTCGGCCTGGGCATTATGTTCGTAGTGCACGGTATCCTGCTGGGCGTGAACGGCGTCAGCCCGCTGAAATACTTCCGTAAGGTCTGGCCGGTGCTGACCTTTGCCTTCACCAGCCGTTCCAGCGCCGCATCTATTCCGCTGAACGTGGAAGCGCAAACCCGTCGTCTGGGCGTGCCTGAATCTATCGCCAGCTTCTCTGCCTCCTTTGGTGCCACCATTGGTCAGAACGGCTGTGCGGGTCTGTACCCGGCGATGCTGGCGGTAATGGTTGCTCCTACAGTCGGCATTAACCCGCTGGATCCGGTCTGGATCGCCACGCTGGTCGGGATTGTCACCGTTAGCTCCGCAGGCGTTGCGGGTGTTGGTGGCGGCGCAACCTTCGCCGCACTGATTGTGCTGCCTGCGCTGGGTCTGCCCGTGACGCTGGTCGCCCTGCTGATCTCCGTTGAGCCGCTGATCGACATGGGTCGTACCGCGCTGAACGTGAGCGGCTCCATGACCGCCGGTACGCTGACCAGCCAGTGGCTGAAGCAGACCGACAAAGCGATTCTGGAAAGTGAAGACGACGCCGAGCTGGCGCACCGCTAAACACGTTAGAAATAAAAAAACCGCCTGATGGCGGTTTTTTTTATGGCTGTTATTCTTCAACCTCTTCATCCTGGCGGATCTGCATCGCCCACCGCTGTGCGGACTCCGGCACCGTAAAGGTGGGAGAGCGACGGAAATGCTCGCCGACCAGCACAAAGGCCACGTATTTCCCCCGTAACTGCCACACATCGCGAAAGCCCTCCACTTTCAGGGCATGGTCTGGCGGCGCGGGCTCAACGCGGGGCACATAGCTAATAACCTGGCGGTTTTGTTGACGAAGAGGTTTCATAAGCAACGGATTCACTAAAGCAAATTCTTGAAGCAGGAAAATTCTATGATAGCCGATCCTGCTGCCTTCCGTCGCGCTCCGAGTGGGTGAGATGGCTCCTTTCGCTAATCACGGCATATGAAAACTCTTAGTTCGCGAACCATGTCGCGACATTGTTCTATCCTTAATAGGGTTTTTAGCAATGGATAAAGGAGAAGCGTGCAATGTCGAACAAAGATAAAACACATCAATCACCCATTCATGGCACTGAAGAATCTCAACCGGGTATGGACTCTCTCGCCCCTGCTGACGGCTCTCACCGCCCCTCCCCTGGTCCCTCCGCACCGGGCGAACAGCCTACCGCACCGGGAAGCATGAAATCGCCGGACACGGGAAACGAGAAGCTGAAATCTCTTGAACCACACAGAAAAGGCGGTGAAGGTTTCGCGCTCACGACCAATCAGGGCGTACGCATTGCTGACGATCAAAACTCCCTTCGCGCAGGCACGCGCGGGCCGACCCTGCTGGAAGACTTTATCCTGCGGGAAAAAATCACCCATTTTGACCACGAGCGGATACCGGAACGCATCGTCCACGCGCGCGGTTCCGCGGCGCACGGCTACTTTCAGCCCTACAAGAGCCTGAAAGCGATCACCAAAGCGGATTTCCTCTCCGACCCGGATAAAATCACCCCGGTGTTTGTGCGTTTCTCCACCGTGCAGGGCGGCGCGGGGTCGGCAGATACCGTCCGGGATATCCGCGGCTTTGCCACCAAGTTTTATACCGAAGAGGGTATTTTCGATCTGGTCGGCAATAACACGCCGGTGTTTTTCATTCAGGACGCGCATAAATTTCCTGACTTTGTCCATGCGGTAAAACCGGAGCCCCACTGGGCCATACCGCAGGGACAAAGTGCGCACGACACCTTCTGGGACTATGTTTCCCTGCAGCCTGAAACCTTACACAACGTGATGTGGGCGATGTCTGACCGCGGCATTCCGCGCAGCTACCGCACCATGGAGGGGTTTGGTATCCATACCTTCCGTCTGATCAATGCCGAGGGGAAAGCCACGTTTGTCCGCTTCCACTGGAAGCCTGTCGCGGGTAAAGCCTCGCTGGTGTGGGACGAGGCGCAGAAGCTGACCGGGCGCGATCCGGACTTCCATCGCCGCGAGCTGTGGGAATCCATTGAAGCGAGCGACTTCCCGGAATACGAACTTGGCCTGCAGCTCATACCGGAAGAGGACGAATTTAAGTTCGATTTCGACCTTCTGGACCCGACGAAGCTGATCCCGGAAGAGCTGGTGCCGGTGCAGCTGGTGGGTAAAATGGTGCTTAACCGTAACCCGGATAACTTCTTTGCCGAAAACGAGCAGGCCGCGTTCCACCCGGGGCATATCGTGCCGGGGCTGGACTTCACCAACGATCCGCTCCTGCAGGGACGCCTGTTCTCCTATACCGATACGCAGATTAGCCGACTCGGCGGGCCGAATTTCCACGAAATTCCGATTAACCGCCCAACCTGCCCGTATCACAACTTCCAGCGCGACGGGATGCACCGTCAGGATATTGATACCAACCCGGCAAACTATGAGCCGAACTCCATCAACGATAACTGGCCGCGTGAAACGCCTCCCGGACCGAAACGCGGTGGATTCGAATCGTATCAGGAGCGTATCGATGGCAATAAAATTCGCGAGCGCAGCCCCTCGTTCGGTGAGTATTACGCCCATCCTCGCCTGTTCTGGAACAGCCAGACGCCGATCGAGCAACAGCACATCATCGGCGGTTTCAGCTTCGAGCTGAGTAAAGTGGTGCGCACCTACATCCGCGAGCGCGTGGTCGATCATCTGGCGCATATTGATGTTCAGCTTGCCCAGAGTGTCGCGGACAACCTGGGCATTACGCTGACCGACGAGCAGCGTAACCTTGCTCCGCCGAAAGAGGTTAACGGCGTGAAGAAAGATCCGTCGCTGAGCCTGTATGCGGTGCCGGGCGGCTCGATTAAAGGCCGCGTGGTCGCCATTCTGCTGAACGACAAAACCCGCGCCAGCGACGTGCTGGGGATTATGCAGGCGCTGAAAACCCAGGGCGTACATGCCAAACTGCTCTATTCCCGCATGGGTGAAGTGACGGCCGACGATGGTTCTGTGCTGCCGGTCGCGGCGACCTTTGCCGGTGCGCCATCACTGACCGTCGATGCGGTGATCGTGCCGTGCGGGGATATTGCCAGCCTGCTGACCAACGGCGACGCCGTCTATTATCTGCTGGAAGCCTATAAGCACCTGAAGCCGATCGCGCTGTCCGGCGACGCGCGACAGTTCAAAGCGCAGCTGAAGGTGGCCGATCAGGGTGAGGACGGGATTGTCGAGGGAGATAACGTTGACGATGCCTTTATGACGAAGCTGTTTGATTTGCTCGCCGCGCACCGTGTCTGGTCGCGAAGCAGCAAGATCGATCAGATTCCGGCGTAAAAAAAGCCGGGTGGCGCTTGCGCTTACCCGGCTTACATGTCGATTGCTTTTGTAGGCCCGGTAAGGCGAAGCCGCCACCGGGCTTTATCTCAAAGATCCCCAAACGTCCCCAACCGATACCCGCGCTCGGCAATGGCGTATTTCAACGACGGCGACGTCAGCACATCCAGCTCCGCCAGACGCGGCCAGCAGTAGGCGCTTTTACGCACGGTGTTATCGACAAAGGCAGGATGTGCCATGACCTCCAGCGACCGTTCACCCCGCGCGGCGGAATCATCCAGCACCTTCAGGAACAGCGCGTCGTCAATCTCGTCGCCGTAAAACGCGCTGCTGAACCCCTCAGTGGATGTAACGGTGCAGTCCGGCAATCCGTGCACCTCGCGATCCACGCGCATCGCCACGCCTTTGCGCTGTGCAAACCCGGCGACAAGCGGGAAAATCGCCGGGATCATATGCACGTGGTGATGGCTGTCGATATGCGTCGGCGTCTGACCAAACACATCAACGAAGCGGTTGAACTGACAGTCCAGCTCGCGGGCAATCTCTTCGAGCGGCAGAGCCCCCTGCTCCGCCAGTTCCCAAATCCATTTACCCAACTGGCCATCGCGCGTCAGGCCCGGCATTGGCGAAAGCGGCATCCCGAGCGTCAGCACAAAATGCATGCCGACGCCCAGCTCCGGCACTTCGCGGCTCAGCTGCGCCGCGTGTTCAACCGCCTCACCATTGACCAGCGCCGTTGTAGAGGTCACAACCCCCCGGCGACAGGCTTCAATAATGCCGTAGTTCTGGCCTTTAGAGAGGCCAAAATCATCAGCATTAACGATCAGCAGGTTTTCCATTGTGCGTCCTCTTATTGCTGTTTGAACTTCAGCTTCTCGATCGTGGCGGCAAAGTTCGGCAACCATTTTTCATGCGCCAGGATCATCTCGCTGGCCAGCTGCTCCGCGTCGCGGTCAGAATGCACCAGCGGGCTGAGGTTCAGGGCCAGCAGCACGTCATTGAGCTCACCGCTCAGCGCCGCGTTGCTTGCCGCAACTTCAAAGCCTTTGATGGTGTGGATCAGGCCCATGACCTTGTCATCGAAGTGGGTGATGCGTGGATGCGGTTTAGCGCCCTCGCGTCCCAGGATGCAGGTCATTTCGACGGCCCAGTCAGCCGGAATATTGTCGATATGGCCGTGGTGCGGCACGTTCACATAGTGCTCCGCCTGCTTGTCGTTGTAGATGGCGTTGATCACTTCACACGCCGCATCGGAGTAGTAGGCCCCGCCGCGCTGCTCCAGCTCTTTCGGTTTGACGTTCAGGTTCGGGTCTTTATACAAATCGAACAGTTGCTTCTCAACCTTCTGAACGATCTGCGCACGCGCGCCGCCCTTATAATACTCGCCCATTTCGATGGCCAGCATCTCTTTCTGCTTGAAGTAGTAAAGCAGGTACGAGCAAGGCAGCAGATTCAGCGAGCGGATCAGCCCTTCGCTGAACGGCAGGTCAAAGATGTTTTTCACCGATGCCGCCGTCAGACGACCGGAGGCGACGCCGTCGAGGAGCTCGGCAAAGCGCGATTTTCCGTTCACGATGACATCTTTAATAAATACCATGTGGTTCAGGCCGAACAGATCGATGGAGAGATCGTCGCTGTCGGTCAGCGCCAGCACGTCGCGGATAAACATCTTCATGCCGATCGGAATGTTGCAGACGCCGATAAAACGTTTGAAGCCGGTATGACGATAGACCGCTTCAGTGACCATGCCGGCCGGGTTGGTGAAGTTAATGATCCACGCGTTCGGGCAGATCTCCTGCACATCTTTGACGATGTCGAAAATGACAGGGATAGTACGCAGGCCTTTAAACAGGCCGCCCGCGCCGTTAGTCTCCTGCCCCAGATACCCGTGGCTCAGCGGAATACGCTCGTCCAGCTCACGCGCCTTCAGCTGGCCGACGCGCAGCTGGGTGGTGACGAAATCCGCATCTTTCAGCGCCAGACGACGATCGAGGGTTTTATGCACGGTCAGAGGCACGCCCGCTTTTTCGACCATGCGCTTGCACAGATCGAAAATAATATTCAGCTTCTCCTGACCTTCCTCAACGTCCACCAGCCATAATTCGCTGACCGGTAATTCATGATAACGTTTCAGGAAACCTTCAAGTAATTCCGGGGTATAGCTGCTGCCGCCACCAATGGTTACGACTTTTAATTTCTTCTGCATAATATCTCCCTTAGCGTATCAGGTTAATCGCCTGCAAGGTATAGCGTGCTCTTCCCGCTATTTGGGCAAGCCATTAAAGCAATATTCGTGGCGGGTAATCCGCCGAAAGTTAATTAATTACCGTCAAATTTTTCCGGTAACTGTTCGGTGTGAATGACGTCAATTTCTTAAAGGTTTTAATAAACAGGCTGGGACTGCTGTATCCTGACTCGTAAGCAATATCGGTGACAGAATAGTTGGTAATTTCCAGCTGTTTTTTAGCAAAATTAATGCGGATTTCATTAATAATTTGCACGGGCGTTTTACGATAATAACGCTGCGTCGCACGGGTCAGATATTCCTGGGATTTGCCCGACAGGGAGACCATATTTTCCAGCGCATTTTCGCTGAACTGGCCTTTGTCGTGCATCAGCTCAACGGTGCTGCGTAGCCATTGCGGAATATCATCCGTCACCTGCTGCTCTTCACGATGATGACGCAGCCGGTTCATCACATAGAAGGTCACCGTTTCAATAAACTCATCAAATTCATTGTCGCGGAAGTTAAGCGAGGCGATCACCGTTTCAATCCAGGTCATGAACTCGTTTTTGACCCGATAGACCTGAGAGGCCACAAAGCAGAACGGCACCAGCGGCAGATAGTGCTTCTCGAAGAAACGTCTGCTGACGCCCACATTCAGAATGCGGGTGGCACCAAATTCGTAAAAGCTCTGGTGATAAGACCCCATCGGCAGGAAGACGAAATCCCCTCGTTCAAGCAGGACGCGCTTACCGTTGATTTCCTGATAGTAGCGACCGGTCAGAACAATCGTGAACTCGTAGTAGTCATGCTGATGCAGACCACTGGCGCTCTCCGTCTTGTTGTAGATAACCACGTGAAAATTTTTGCCATTAAACAGCTGCTGTTCAAGTGCGGTTTTAATTTCCATCGTGCTGACCTCCTGCTACTCAGTCTGACTTACTGCATCTTCTCGTGAAGCTCAATGAGCTCCGCCACCAGCTCACGTGCCAGCATCGAGGTCATCAGGTGATCCTGCGCGTGAACCAGCACCAGGCTGACCTTCATCTTCCCTTCGCCCTGATCGCTTTCAATCAGCTTTGTCTGCACCAGATGCGCTTCGTTCAGCGCCGTGCGTGACTGTTCCATCATGGTTTTTGCCGCGGCGAAATCCCCCTGCTTGGCCTGCTTCAGTGCGGCATAGGCCAGGCTGCGGGCCTGCCCGGAGTTGATGATAAGCCCCATCACCACTTCTTCCAGATCGTTCTCGGCGGCGTCGTCTGCGACAATACTATCCAAATCTAACATCTTTAAGCTCCTTGTGGCTGGCGCGGGTTTCCCCGCGCCGTCAATCTTAGAATTTCAGTGAGAGGGCAATATCCTCTTCGCTCTCTTCTTCATCAATGATGGTGGCGGCTTTGTTCGCAATCGCCACGAATGGCATGTACAGCAGGGTGGCAATCCCGAGGTTGAATATCGCCAGCAGGAAGGCCGCGACGCTGCCGTTGGTGTTGAAGAAGGCACCCAGGCCCGCCGGCATGGTCCACGGTGCAATGTTGGTAACCGGTGGAATGATGCCCATGTAGTACGCCGTCAGGGTGATAGCGGCCAGCAGCGGCTGAATCAGGATGAACGGAATGAACATGACCGGGTTCATGATGATTGGCAGACCGAACAGGATCGGTTCGTTAATCTGGAAGATGCCTGATGGCAGCGCCAGCTTCGCCACCTGACGATAGTCAGCACGACGAGAGACAATAAAGACCGCGATGATCAGACCCAAGGTCGCCCCGGTACCGCCCAGGAAGATATAGGAGTCAAGCATCGGCTTCGCCCACACATGGAAAGTTTTACCCGCTGCCAGCGCCGCGTCAACGGAGCCGTACTGCTGATAAAGTGCAACGTTTTCCAGTGCCCATGGGGTCATAATTCCGCTGTCCAGCGCAGCCAGTGCCAGTGAACCATGCACGCCAAAGAACCACAGCAGAGAGGTGAAAATCACATACGCCCAACCGACCACGCCACCCATCGACGCCAGCGGCGTAGAGATAGAGTCCATGATGATCTGGTGGAAGTTTGTGCCCCAGTGAGAGAGCGCCCAGGCAATAATCCCCATGATGGAGAGAATAATGAAGCCTGGAATCAACGCGGAAAATGAACGGGATACAGAAGCCGGTACGCTATCCGGCAGGCGAATCACCCAGTTTCGACGGATGATAAAGGTGAACATCTCTGCCACCACCAGGCCGATAACAATACCGGAGATGATGTTAGCCCCACCCAGCCAGTTGGCGCCAACGGCATAGGCTTCACCCACGCTGTAAGGCGTGACGGTCATAAAGGCGGCGACGGATAATAACCCGGCGGCCAGCGGATCGACCTTACGCTCTTCTGCCAGCGCCATCCCAATAAAGAAAGGCGCCATCAGCGACATAATTCCCAACGTACCGTTATAGACGTTGCCGCCGATGGCTTTAAAACCATTAAGGGTTTCAATAGTGGAAGCGTCTAACCGAATTCCTAATGAATAAAAGAAGGAACCTTCACCAAAGCTCAGAAAAACGTTGTTAATTAAAACGAACATGGCCCCGGCCAACGTCAACGGCATTAATTTAATAAAGCCGTTTTTGATGGCATTAACGTGAGGCTGCTTTCCTATTTTAACAGCAAAAGGAAGGAGTACCTTTTCAAGTGAAGCGATGACTTTACTCATAGGAAAATACCCTTAAATGCCGTAACGCATGTTACGGCGTATTGTGTGTGAAATAACTCTTTGACGGGAAAAATAAAAATTAATTAGCAGCTTTTTTAATGGCTGCCACAGCAGCTTTAAGAACACCTAAACCATCAATCTTGCCGTACAACCCCGAGTCGATCACTTCGACCGGTTTATTAGGTAACAGTCGTTGAATTTCGGGCAACATATAAGCAATTTGCGGTCCCAGTAAAACAACATCGGCTGTCTGACCTTTTTCGCCCGCCAGCGTCTCGGGGAACGCTTCGATCACCACAGGGACTTCATACTTTTCAGCCTGCGCACGCATCTTTGAGACCAGAAGCGAAGTTGACATGCCCGCTGAGCAGAACAGGTAGATATGTTTCTTTTCCATCGTGATTTCCCTCTTGTATGACTACCTGCCATCGCGCTATCACTCGACTCGCTGTCCCGGCAGACAGGTAGTTTGCGTACTGTTGTTTATCGTTGGAGTGAGTATACGCAATGGTACAGACAGGGGATAATTCTGGATAGACTAGAATTGTCTCTCATTGACCTGGCTTGTTGACTACCCTCACATTTCGGGTAAATAATTCGCGAAAAGAAATAAGATTTTCTGATGCATAAAAAAACCGGCCCCGGGGCCGGTTTGTTAACATCCTCAGGCAAGCAGGGTGACTACGCCTTAGGTGCCTGCGGATCGGTGTCGTATTCAGCACAGGTCTGATAGCCGGAGTTGATCACATGACCGGTATCATCCAGGGCGACAAAGTAGGTTTCTGCCTTACCATCACGTTGACCCAGGATATAGGTCTGGCAGGTCCCTTTCGCATGAATCATGGTGACTTCAGAAGAAGGTTTACCGGCAATCGCAGCCACCTGCGAACGGGTCATCCCCTTTTTAACGTCTTTTACTACGGGCTGGGTAAACTGATCCTTGGTGCGATCGTAAGCCGTACACCCTGCCAGCATAGTCAGTACCGCCGCTGCGCTAAGAATTCCTGCTACGTTCTTGTTCATATTCCGTCCTCTTGTTTATCAGCGTGTTATCTAAGCATGGGATAAAAAGTACTATTGTTCAACTTTGTGCGTTACGCCAGACGAATTTCGGAAAATTCTAATAAAACAACGATAAGCTGCTAAATCGGCGCAAAATAGCGCACTCGAAACTGTGATCCTTGTCGTTTCTCGCCCAAAGGGTTAGTTTTAACAGTTAACACATTCTGTTTATGGAGAGCGTGATGACTCTGCAACAAGAGATTATCCAGGCGCTGGGCGCTAAGCCTGCGGTAGATGCACATGAAGAGATCCGCCGCAGCGTGGATTTTTTAAAAGCGTATTTAAAGAAGAACTCTTTCCTGAAATCTCTGGTGCTGGGCATCAGCGGCGGCCAGGATTCAACGCTGACCGGCAAGCTCTGCCAGATGGCCATTTCAGAGCTTCGCGAAGAGACGGGCGATGAGACGCTGCAGTTTATCGCTGTTCGCCTTCCTTACGGCGTACAGGCAGACGAGCAGGATTGCCAGGATGCCATTGCCTTCATTCAGCCTGACCGCGTGCTGACCGTGAATATTAAAGGCTCGGTGCTGGCAAGCGAGCAGGCGTTACGCGAAGCGGGCATTGAGCTGAGCGATTTCGTTCGCGGCAATGAAAAGGCACGCGAGCGCATGAAAGCGCAGTACAGCATCGCCGGGATGACCAAAGGCGTCGTGGTCGGCACCGACCATGCGGCCGAAGCGATCACCGGCTTCTTCACCAAATATGGCGACGGCGGCACCGACATTAACCCGATCTTCCGCCTGAACAAGCGTCAGGGCAAGCAGCTGCTTGCCGCGCTGGGCTGCCCTGAGCATCTGTATAAGAAAGCGCCGACAGCTGACCTTGAAGACGATCGCCCTTCCCTACCGGATGAAGCGGCCCTTGGCGTCACCTACGACAACATTGATGATTATCTGGAAGGCAAAAAGCTGGATGAAGGCACCGCGAAGATCATCGAAGGCTGGTATCTGAAAACCGAGCACAAGCGTCGCCCACCGATTACGGTGTTTGACGACTTCTGGAAATAAACGCAAAACGGTAACCCAGGTTACCGTTTTTTGTGTTTGCGCCCTCTCCCGTGGGAGAGGGTTGGGGTGAGGGCATCAGGCCGCACGTCCTGGCCGGGTAAGGCGTCGCCGCCACCCGGCTCTTTTTTAACCACCACACTCCTGCTACACTGTATACCTGAACAGTATATGGAGCAGTATGTGAGCAGGCGTCAATCCGCCCCGCGTCTTGAGTTTGAAGCGGCGGCTATCTACGAATATCCCGAGCACCTTCGCCCCTGGCTTGAAGCATTGCCTAAACAGCCGGGCGTGTACATCTTTCACGGCGAAAGCGACACCCTGCCGCTCTACATCGGCAAGAGCGTTAACATTCGCAGTCGGGTATTATCCCATCTGCGTACGCCGGACGAGGCCGCCATGCTGCGCCAGTCGCGACGCATTACCTGGTTCCAGACGGCGGGAGAAATGGGCGCGCTGTTGCTGGAGGCGCGGTTGATAAAAGAACAACAGCCGCTGTTCAACAAGCGCCTGCGCCGCAACCGTCAGCTCTGCTCCCTGCAGATCAACGAAGGCAAGCCACAGGTCGTCTACGCGCGCGACGTCGATTTTTCTCATGCCCCGAATCTCTACGGACTGTTTGCCAATAAACGTGCCGCACTTCAGGCGCTGCAGACGCTGGCGGACGAGCTCCAGCTTTGCTATAGCCTTTTAGGCCTTGAGGCGACCACGCGCGGACGCGCCTGTTTTCGATCCGCGCTGAAGCGCTGTGCCGGTGCCTGCTGTGGGAAAGAGAGCGTTGAGGCGCACCACGCCCGGCTCCTCTCCGGTCTGGGGGCCATTAGCGTGAAGTGCTGGCCCTGGGAAAGCGCCGTTGCGCTCAAAGAAGTGGGTGACGCGATGACCCAGTATCACATCGTCAATAACTGGCTCTGGCTGGGCGCTGTCGACGATATCAACGACGCGGCAACCCTGCTGCGCACGCCCGCCGGATTTGACCACGATGGCTACAAAATTCTCTGTAAACCTGTGCTGGCCGGTAAGTTTGAGATCATTGAACTCAATGGCCTGGCAGCCACGTGATTTCGCTGAACAATAAGGTACCCTGAGCCTCCAGCAGACGCAGCGTATGGGTACCCTCCTCCCAGCTGGCGCCCTGATCGGCCGTCAGCAATTTATCACCCAGCTGCCACGCCCCGCTTAACACAAACACCACGCCCCCGCGTGTGCCAAAGGTGGTAAAGGTACGGTCAGCCACGCGCACCTTCGCCCGGCAGCAGTCGCGACGGGTCATGATGTTGAAGTCCATCGCCATCCGCCCATCGGACAGCAGCGCTTTCACCGGCAGGTCGCCGGCAAAGCTATAGGGCTGATGGTGCTTCAGGGTATGGAAGAACGCCTGGCCGGCATCCAGCGTCACCTCCCCGCCTTCCAGCAAGGTAATCACCCGATCGACGCCGGGGAAAGAGGAGAATTCGCCGTTGCTGGCGATAGTCGCGATACTGGCACGCCAGTGAAAATCACGCGTCGCGGGAGGGAAACAACAAATTTCACGCGTTTCACCCGCACCATTGCGCCACAGGCTGACCGGCATTTTACGGATATCAAAGAACTCCATCACCACTCCTGAATGGCACAACCCGTGCCAGGGCAAGGATATTGCTATCGTTGCTGTCTTGTTTGTTATCGTTAGGTATTCACAGACACAGTATCGGCAGCAGAGCGGGCAGGCCTTAGCGGAACGTTAATAAAAATGCTAACGCCATGACTCTACAAACATTCTCTGATGCGACTACAGGAGCATACCGCGCTGGCGGCGGCAGACAAGAGGGCAGGAAAGAAAAACCGCCGGTCCTGTCCACAGCGTTTTCGCTTTTGTGGACAGGATCCCGGCGGTCTTAAGAGAGTGAACCGATTATTCGGTTGGTGCTGGCATTTTACCTTCCATCGCCGGACGTTCTGTCAGACGCTTCTCAAAATTCGCATTAAATTGTTTTTTCTGTTCCGGGGTCAGAATGTTGTAGATCTTGTTCTGGGTTTCCAGGTGAGCCAGCATGCGGGCTTTGTGCTGCTCGGCCATTTTGTCGATCTGCGCTTCGGCTTTTGCCTTGTCGAAGCTGTCGCTGGCGATGATGTCATGCATAGCACGACGCTCTTCCAGCGGCGGACGTTTCATCTGGTCGCGTTCGCTTTTCCGGATATCGCGGATCTGCTGTTTCTGCGCATCCGTCAGGTTGAGATCCTTAAACATCATCATCTCGTTGTGCATACCCGGGCCTTTATGATGCATCATCATTTTGCCTTCAGCAGGCGCGGCAGCGGTTGTGGTCGCAGTATCTGTGGCGAACGCCATGCTGGTAGCGCCCAGAGCCAGGGTAGAAGCAACAAACAGTGCAGTAAACTTACGCATAATTTATTTCCTTTCTTTCAGTTATTCTTCGGCGCTATGCCGTGTTGACGAGATTAACTTTACGGGGTTTATCGTCAATTAGTCAGAGCAACGGTAAAACAATGAAAGTGTAAAAAACAAATTTTCACCAAATGTGGAGGAAATAAGGATAAAGCGTGGAGAGTTGCAACAAAAAATATTCAATGCGATGATTTTAAAGCGATTTAGTAAAAGTATAACGGAGTGAAGGTGAATAATAAAGCAATTCACCAGGAATATTCTGCAAAACACGTACAGGCGCTTTAATTGCTAAGAAAGGGTATTTTACTTCCCCTCCCGGATGAAGAGAGGGGAAAGGTTCAGGATATTTTTTCCAGCATCAGTCCGGCACGCAGGCCAAACGCCACGGTGGGATTAGGGAATAAAACATACTCGGTGGTTTTCTGCACCTCATAACGCTCCTCGCCATCCTCGGCCAGCAGCGCCCCTTTGCGGAACGGCGTGAAGTTCAGGGTATGCGCGGCCATATGGAGCAGGAAGGCATCGCTGCGGCGCGTGATCTGCTGTACGACCCGGTACCGCTCGACGGGCTGATGCGTAGGCTCGGGAGCCTTTCCTCCCAGCAGCGCCCGCAGGGCGAGATGCGTGGGTGCAAAGCGAGAGAGATCGTTTTGCCCAAACGGCAGCGCTTTCCCCAGCTCCAGCGTACAGGACAACGCACCAAAGTGCTCACAAGTGAAGTGCGTAAAGGTTCCGCCCGGCGACTGGTGAAACACCAGCGCCTCCAGCCCGGCGTCTCCTAGCCAACTCAGGAAATCCTCCTCCCACGGCTGACTGCGCTGCGGCAGCACGCCGAAACGGACATGGTAGGACGCGCGGATGGCCGTATGGAGATCCAGATGCCAGCGCACGGGGTCTGCAGCGGCAAAAAACGCGGTCACGACGTTCTCCAGCCACGCTGCCCGCGCCGTTTCGTCACTCTGCGGAAACTGCGACCAGCGCCCGCCGAACATGCGGTTAATGTCGCTCACCAGATACCGTTTGTTTTCCGCCAGCGCAGGCGGATTGCCGAGCACCACCAGCACGCGGCACGTCAGGGCAATCTCATTGCGATACAGCGCGCGCAGCAGCAGATCGACAATCTCAACGGGTGCCGTTTCATTCCCGTGAATGCCCGTTGAAAGCAGCAGCGACAGATCGCTTTTTGCTGTCGGCGTCAGCTCAAGCACCCCGCGCCCCAGCCACCGCCAGCGAAATGAGGGACCGTCCCCTTCTTTCTGTTCCGGCGTTTCATCGGCCAGGGTCAGCGCCAGTAAATTTTCCATATCCACTCCTTTAGCGCTGGAACGGATAAACCGATCCCAGTTGCAGGATTGTCGATAACGCGTCCAGCGCCTCGCGTCCTTCACGCAGAAGCTGCGGGTCAACCAGATCGGCCTGCGTTAGCCGGTCGCGATAGTAGCGATCGACCCAGTCATTCAGGCGCGTAAAGAGCGTATCGTTCATCATGACCGCCGGATTAACCGCCTGCATTTCGTCCTGAGTCAAGACCACGCGCAGACGTAAACAGGCTGGACCACCGCCGTTGGCCATGCTTTCACGCAGGTCAAACACGCGCAGTTCGTCAATCGGGTTATCGGCCTTCACCAGTTCGGTCAGATAGCGCCACACGCCCTGATGATCCCGGGACTCCTGCGGCAGAACCAGCATCATGCTGCCGTCATCGCGGCTCAGCAGCTGGCTATTGAACAGATACGTTTCGACCGCGTCCTGCACGCTTACCGCCTCTGTTGGCACCTGAATGGGCGTAAAGCCGCGTACGCGCTCATGCAGCGTGGCGAGCAGCTTTTCCTGATGGGCAAACGCCTGCTCGTGGCAGAACAGCACCTGGCGGTTGGAAACGGCAATCACGTCGTTGTGGAACACGCCCTGGTCGATCACATGCGGGTTCTGCTGGGCGAAAATCACCTGGGAAGGATTGACCTGGTTCAGACGGGCAACGGCCTGGCTGGCTGCCAGCGTCTGACGCGCAGGATAACGGGTTGGCGCGGCGTGGCCCCCCTCTTCGCGCCCGTAAATAAACAGCTGCAGACCCGGCTCGCCATAATCGCCCCCCAGGCGGTTATGGTTGGCCGCGCCTTCGTCGCCAAACATCGCCACCTGCGGCAGGGCCTGATGCACCTCGAAATGGGCGTCCTGGTTGAAAATGGCGCGCAGCACGCGCTCGGTGGTTTCCGCTTCGGTGGCGCGGTGGAACTTGTTATTCAGGTTAGCCACCGTCAGATGGACTTTGCCATCCAGCGTATCGGCGGACGGCGCGACGGTTGCCGCGTTGGCGACCCACATCGAAGAGGCCGAGCTTGCCGCCGAGAGCAGATGCGGTGTCTGCGTACCCGCTTTTTCGACCACCTGCTCATCGGTGCCGCTAAAGCCGAGCTGACGCAGCACCGCCACGTTCGGACGCTCCTGTGGCGGGATCACCGCCTGCGGGAAACCGGCATCCGCCAGCGCTTTCATCTTCAGCAGCCCCTGCTTCGCCGCCAGCTTCGGGTTGGAAACCTGAAAACGGTGCTTCGTGGAGGCTTCATTACCAAAAGAGAGACCGGCATAGTGGTGGGTCAGCCCCACCAGCCCGTCAAAGTTGACTTCACGCGCTTTCATGACGATCCCCTCCGGTAAAGTCCAGCCCCGGATTAAGCGTCTCCGGCAGCGTCAGCGCCGGGGTTTCCAGGCTCGCCATCGGCCAGGCACAGTAATCGGCGGCATACCACGCGCTGGCGCGATGGTTGCCCGATGCGCCCACGCCGCCAAACGGCGCGGTGCTTGCGGCCCCGGTCAGCGGTTTATTCCAGTTCACAATCCCGGCGCGCGCTTCCAGCAGCAGTTGTTCAAACTTCTCGCGATGCGGCGAAATCAGCCCACTCGACAGGCCGTAGCGGGTGTTATTGGCCATTGCAATGGCCGCATCGAAATCGTCATAGCGCCAGACGCACAGCAGCGGGCCAAAGACCTCTTCATCCGGCACGTTGCTCGCGCCGCTCATCTCAACGATGCCCGGCGTCAGCAGCGAGGTACCCGGCTGAACCTGCTTCGGTTCGAGCAGGGTTTTCGCGCCGCGCGCGACGTGGTCCTGCCAGGCCTTCAGCACGTTCAGCGCGGCCTGTTCGGAAATCAGCCCGCCGATAAACGGCTGCGGATCGGCATCCCACGCGGCTGGCACCAGGCGCGCGCTTACCTCTACCAGACGCTTCAGGAAAGCATCACCCTGCGCGCCTCTTTTCACCAGCAGGCGGCGGGCGCAGGTGCAGCGCTGTCCGGCGGTAATAAAGGCGGACTGAATCGTCAGGTGCACCGCGGCGTCAATATCATCCGGGTCTTCCACAATCAGCGGGTTGTTGCCGCCCATCTCGAGAGCAAGGATTTTTTCCGGCTGCCCCGCCAGCTGGCGATGCAGCTGATAGCCCGTCCCGGCGCTGCCGGTAAACAGCAGGCCGTCGATATCGCCCAGCGCGCTCAGCGCCTGGCCGGTTTCGCGTCCGCCCTGCACCAGATTCAGCACGCCCGGCGGCAGGCCAGCCTGTTCCCACAGCTTAACCACCGCCTCGCCGGTTAATGGGGTGAGCTCGCTCGGTTTAAAGATCACGGTATTGCCCGCCAGCAGCGCGGGCACAATGTGGCCATTCGGCAGATGCCCCGGGAAGTTGTACGGGCCAAACACCGCCAGCACGCCGTGCGGACGGTGGCGCAGCGTGGCCGCGCCGTCCGGCATCTCGGTGTGCTGTTCGCCGGTGCGGGTGTGGTACGCCTTCACCGAAATGGCGATTTTGTTGATCATCGCTGTCACTTCGGTTGCCGCTTCCCAGCGCGGTTTACTGGTTTCAGACGCGATGATGCGCGTCAGTTCGGCCTTATTTGCCTCCAGCAGCCCGGCAAACTTTTCAACAATTTCCTGGCGCACGGCGAAAGGCTGTTTTGCCCACGCCGGAAACGCGCGGCGGGCGGCATGGCAGGCTTGTTCCACCTGCGCAGCGCTGGCGTCATTCCCCTTCCAGAGCGCCTCTTTTCCTACCGGATTGGTCTTTACGCGCTGTTCGCCTTCGCCCGTGACCCAGTCACCGTTAATCCATAATGTCATGCTGTTTTCTCCTCAGGGCAGAGACGCACCAGGCGAACCTTATCGCCGGCGTTACATTTCAGGGCATCCAGTTCTGCAGCCGTCAGCACCAGACGTTCACATTTCGGGTTGGTCCGCACCAGCATGGCGCGGAAGTTGGCATAATTTTCGTTCGCCACCAGGCACGCCGGCCAGTCGCCCGGCGCGGGCTGGCCTTCAGAGACCTCAACCAGCCGGCTCTTACGGATCGCGCGCACGCGGTCGATATCGCACTCAAGCGTAGGCCCACCGTCAAAGATGTCGACATAGTTGCGGTAGCGGAAGCCTTCTTTCTCCAGCACCGCGCGGGCGGGTGCAGTTTGCGGATGCACTTCGCCGATCACCGCCTGCGCTTCCGGGCTGAGGAAATGGGTATAGATAGGATGCTTCGGCATCAGTTCGGCAATAAAGGCTTTCTGGCCGGTGCCGCAGAGATAGTCTGCCCGGCTGAACTCCATCGAGAAAAAGCGCTCGCCCAGGCTCTCCCAGAACGGTGAGTAGCCGGTGTCGTCGATCACGCCGCGCATCTCCGCGACCACTTTTTCGTTAAAGCGATCTCGGAAGGCGGCCATAAACATAAAGCGCGATTTGGAGAGCAGATAGCCGTTGCCCTCTTTGCGCCACGCCGGATCGAGGAACAGCGTGCAAAGCTCGCTGGCGCCCGTGTGGTCATTGCAGAGAAACAGCGTGGGCAGTGCGTTATAGACGTTCAGCTCTTTCGAGGCGTGAACCATGGTACCCACGCGGTAGTTGTACCACGGGTCGTTCAGCCCGACGGCGACTTCAATGGCGCAGATCCCGGCCACGGTTCCCGTATCGGTGTCTTCCAGCACGAACACATACCCCTGTTCGCTTTTTGGCAACGTCCCCTGCCAGGTTTGCAGGGCGCGCTCAATGCGCGCCGACAGCGTTTTTTCATCAGCAGGAAGCGAGGTCAGCCCGCCTCCCGTCTTACCGGCAAGCTGCATGAGCCCGGCGAGATCGCCGCGCTCAACGGGACGGATGACCATCATGATGACACCCCGGATTTCACTTTTTCACACGCCAGCGCAAAGCGGTCCAGACCGGTTTGCACCTCTTCCTCGCTGACAATCAGCGCAGGAGCAAAACGCACGACATTAGCACCGGCAATCAGCACCATCACGCCTACTTTTGCCGCTTCCTGTGAAATAAGTTTAGCTTTTCCGGCAAACTCAGCGGTGAGCTCGCAGCCGATTAACAGCCCCAGACCACGAATTTCTTTAAACAGGCCAACCTTGCTGTTGATGGCATTCAGGCGCTCAACAAACCAGTCGTGGCGCTGCTTAACGCCCTTCAGCACCTCAGGGGTGTTTATGATGTCGAGCACCTGTCCGGCGACGGCGGTGGCCAGCGGGTTGCCGCCGTAGGTGGTGCCGTGGGTGCCGACGGTCATCACGCTGGCGAATTTATCGGTGGTCAGCGTCGCGCCAATCGGGAAGCCGCCGCCCAGCGCTTTGGCTGTCGACAGCACGTCCGGCGTCACGCCGTAGTGCATATAGGCATACAGCTCGCCGGTGCGGCCCACGCCGGTCTGCACTTCGTCGAAAATCAGCACCGCGTTGTGACGATCGCACAGCTCGCGCAGCCCCTGCAGGAACGCTTTTTGCGCCGGAAGCACGCCACCCTCGCCCTGCATCGGCTCGACGATCACCGCGCAGGTGGTGTCGTTAATCAGCTCGCTGGCGGACTGCAGATCGTTATAAATACCGTGACGAATATCCGGCGGCAGCGGTGCGAAATCCTGCGAGTAGGAGGGCTGCCCGCCTGCGCTGACGGTAAAGAGCGTGCGTCCGTGGAAGGCATTTTTAAACGCCACGATACCGCTCTTGTGGGTTCCAAATTTATCGTGCGCATATTTGCGCGCCAGCTTCAGCGCCGCCTCGTTGGCTTCCGCCCCCGAGTTACAGAAAAAGACCTTCTCCGCAAACGTCGCGTCGATCAGTTTTTTGGCCAGGCGCAGCGCGGGCTCGTTGGTAAAGCCGTTGCCGGTATGCCAGAACTTCGCCGCCTGATCGTTCAGCGCCTGACGCAGCGCCGGGTGCGCATGACCCAGCGCGTTCACCGCAATCCCACCTGCAAAGTCGATATACTCTTTACCCTGCTGATCCCACAGGCGCGAGCCTTCCCCACGAACCGGAATAAAAGCCGCCGGAGCGTAAACCGGCATCATCCATTCATCGAAATTTTCACGCGTAATTGACAGAGACATAGCGACCTCATCCGGTAAATAAAAGGTTATTTGAATGTTAAATAATTGAGTGTTTGCACTGTGAATGTAGATTGCAGCCTTCGTGCCAGCCAGCGATAAAAATGCATAAACGGGTTGAGGTAACAGAATATCAATGAGTTACAATATGGAGTTATTCACTATTAGTGCATAAAAAGTGAATATTTTTACGACAAGCGGCGCTTTGCCGCATGAAAATCAGAAAGAGTATGCACAGGCCAAATATAATTCTGGAATTGTGATCGCTCGCGAAATTTATTGGCCATTTACGCCCTGTTTGGGGGCGAAGCGCGTCAGAATGGTGCAAATATTGCACCACCGGCATTATCTGTTGCAGTTATTGGTCGAAGCTGGTAACAGTTGACGCAAATTCTGCTACCATCCTTGCACTATTCACCTTGCACTGGCAGCGACTATGAAATTTGTCTCTTTTAATATCAACGGCCTGCGTGCCCGCCCTCATCAGCTTGAAGCTATCGTTGAGCAACATCAGCCAGATGTGATCGGCCTGCAGGAGACAAAGGTTCACGACGACATGTTCCCCCTCGAAGAGGTGGCGAAACTCGGCTACAACGTCTTTTATCACGGCCAGAAAGGTCACTATGGCGTCGCGCTGCTCACCAAAGCGCCGCCAGTTTCCGTGCGTCGCGGCTTCCCGGGCGACGGTGAAGAAGCGCAGCGTCGTATTATCATGGCGGAAGTCCCTTCTGCGATCGGGAATATCACGGTCATCAACGGCTATTTCCCGCAGGGTGAGAGCCGTGACCATGAAACCAAATTCCCGGCGAAAGCGAAGTTTTATCAGGATCTGCAGGACTACCTGACCACCGAACTCAAAAAAGAGAATCCGGTGCTGATCATGGGCGACATGAATATCAGCCCGACGGATCTCGATATCGGTATTGGCGAAGAGAACCGCAAACGCTGGCTGCGCACCGGCAAATGCTCCTTCCTGCCGGAAGAGCGTGAGTGGATGGAGCGCCTGCTGGGCTGGGGCCTGGTGGATACCTTCCGCAATGCCAATCCGGAAACGCAGGATCGCTTCTCCTGGTTTGACTATCGCTCTAAAGGCTTTGACGACAACCGCGGCCTGCGTATCGATCTTCTGCTCGCCAGTTCGCCGCTGGCCGAGCGCTGCATCGAAACCGGGATCGACTACGACATCCGCAGCATGGAAAAACCGTCTGACCACGCGCCAGTGTGGGCTAAATTCAAGCTGTAATGACGCGTGAACATTCCAAAAACACTCTTCCTGTGCGCCCTTCTGGGCGCATTTATGTTGACGTTTGTCATGCTTCCCCCGGGAACCCTCTCCCTGGAAGGGATTAAAACGCACCATCAGGCGTTACTCGCCTATGTCGTCCACGCGCCGCTGCGCAGCGCGCTGATCTTTTTTGCGGTCTATGTGGCGGTCTCCGCCCTCTCGATACCCGGCGCGGCGGTCCTGACCCTGCTGGGCGGGGCATTGTTTAGCCTGTGGGAAGGCACCGTGCTGGTCTCCTTTGCCTCCACGCTCGGGGCCACGCTGGCGATGCTCGCCAGCCGCTATTTTTTGCGTGACTGGGTGCAACGGCGGTTTGCCCGGCAGATGAGTACGGTGAATACCGGCATGGCACGCGACGGCGCGAACTTTCTTTTTGCCCTGCGCCTGATGCCGCTGTTCCCGTTTTTTCTGGTGAATTTGCTGATGGGGCTGACCCGGATTGGGGTATTTCGCTACTGGTGGGTGAGCCAGGTCGCCATGCTGCCCGCCACGATTATCTTTCTGAACGCCGGGCGCGAGCTGGGAAAAGTGACCTCGCTGCGCGATATTTTGTCGCCGGGCATGGTATTCGCCTTTACACTACTGGGGTTATTACCGCTGGTCACCCGCCGGCTGTTTTCCCGTTTTCTCCCGTCTGCTAAAAAGTGAGGCATTATGCGCCGTGTGCGTTTTTGCACGTTTCTGACCGGTCTGCTGCTGGCAGCCCCCCTATTTGCCGCCGACGGCTGGCAGGCCATTCAGCAACAGGCTAAAGGCCAGACCGTCTGGTTTAACGCCTGGGGCGGCGATCCGGCGGTCAACCGCTATCTGGAGTGGGTCAGCGGTGAGATGCAAACGCACTATGCCATTACCCTTAAAATTGTCCCGCTGGCGGATGCCGCCGACGCGGTAAAACGTATTCAGACCGAAGCCGCCGCGGGGCGTAAGACCAACGGCTCCGTCGACCTGCTGTGGGTTAACGGCGAGAACTTCCGCACGCTGAAAGAGGCAAACCTGCTGCAGACCGGATGGGCGCAGACGTTACCCAACTGGCGCTATGTTGATACCCGCAAGCCCGTCACGGAGGATTTTGCTATCCCCACAGACGGCGCGGAATCGCCGTGGGGCGGCGCGCAGCTGACCTTTATCGCCCGCAAGGCCAGCATGCCGACGCCGCCTGTGGATCCTGAGGCGCTGCTGGCTTACGCGCAGCAGCACCCCGGCAAGATCAGCTATCCTCGCCCGCCCGATTTTACCGGCACGGCATTTCTTGAGCAACTGCTGCTGACGCTGACCGCTCACCCGGACGCGCTGCAAAAGGCCCCCGATAGCACCTTTGCCGAGGTGACGGCACCGCTCTGGGATTATCTGGACAAACTCCACCCGCTGCTGTGGCGCGAAGGGAAAGATTTTCCCCCTTCTCCTGCACGGATGGATGCCCTGCTTGCGAGCGGCAGCCTGAACCTGTCCCTGACCTTTAACCCCGCACATGCGCAGCAAAAAGTGGCGAGCGGCGAACTGCCCGCCGACAGCTACAGCTTTGGTTTCCACGGCGGAACGATTGGCAACGTCCATTTTGTGGCGATTCCGGCTAATGCCAGCGCCAGCGCAGGGGCGAAAGTGGTCGCCAATTTCCTGCTTTCACCGCAGGCGCAGATCCGCAAAGCTGACCCGGCCATCTGGGGCGATCCGAGCGTGCTGGATGCCAAAACGCTGCCTGAAGATGAAGCCAGACAGCTGCTGGCCCACACGCCGCAGGGGCTGCCGAAGGTACTTGCAGAGCCCCAGTCCGCCTGGGTGAATGCGCTGGAGCAGGAATGGCTGCGTCGTTACGGCACCCGTTGAGCGGGATTGTCTGGCTGGCGATGGCGGTGATTTATCTGCCGCTCCTGCCCGCCGGCGCCATGCTGCTTGCCCCAGCGTTTTCGGTGACAAACTGGCAGCGGCTGCTGAACGATCCGCAGCTGCCTCAGGCAACCATTGCCACGCTGGTCTCAACGCTCATCGCCACGCTGGGGGCGTTGCTGATTGCCCTTCTCCTCGTCAGCCTTGTCTGGCCCGGGAAACGCTGGCGACGTCTCACAACCCGCCTGCCGTGGCTGCTGGCGATCCCCCATGTGGCGTTCGCCACCGGCGCGCTACTGCTGTTTGCCGAGGGCGGTCTGTTTTATCAGGTCTGCACCGTCTGTTCCCCACCGTTTGACCGCTACGGCGCCGGGCTGGGGCTGACGCTCGCGGTCAAAGAGAGCGCGTTTGTCCTGTGGGCCATTTATGCCGTACTGCCGGAAAAACGGCTCGCGCAGCAGAAAATCGTCCTGCAGACGTTCGGCTACGGGCGTTTTCAGACGCTCAGCTGGCTGCTCCTTCCGGCTATCGCCCCTGTCCTCGGGGCAGTAATGCTGGCGGTGCTGGCGTGGTCGCTGTCGGTCGTCGATGTGGCGATCGTTCTCGGGCCGGGCAACCCGCCTACCCTGGCCGTGCTGGCCTGGCAGTGGTTAAGCCAGGGCGACGCGCAGCAGCAGGCAAAAGGGACGCTGCTGTGCCTGCTTCTCCTTCTGCTGCTGGCCGCGCTTGCCGCCCTGGGATACGGCCTCTGGAAGGCATGGGTTCGCACGTTTGCGGATTTCACCGGAACGCGTCCCCGGTCTCAGCTCGCCCTGCCTGAGCGGGCACTGAGCGGGTTCCTGCCCGCGTGCGGCGTGCTGTGCGCCGCGGTGCTGCTGATGCTGGCGCAACGGGAAGACGTTGGCCCGGTGGGGACCAGCCTGTCATTCGGTCTGCTTTCAGCCCTGATCGCCCTGGTCGTCGGCTTACTCTGGCTGGAATGGGGTCCGCAGCGCCGCGCGCTGTGGGTATGGTTACCGCTCGCCCTTCCGGCCCTCCCGCTCGTCACCGGCCAGTATGCGATTGCGTTGCACCTGGGCGTCGACGGGCACTACGCCGCCGTGCTCTGGAGCCACCTCCTGTGGGTCTTGCCGTGGACGCTGCTGGTGCTGCAACCCGCCTGGCGCCGGATCGATCCCCGGCTGCTCCTCACCGCCAGAACCCTAGGCTGGCGACGGACCAAAGTCTTCTGCCTGGTGAAATGCCCCCTGCTGGTGCGCCCTGCGCTACTGGCCTTTGCCACCGGCTTTTCCGTCAGCATGTCGCAATACATGCCGACGCTGTGGCTGGGCGCGGGGCGTTTCGCCACGCTGACCACCGAAACCGTCGCGCTGAGCAGCGGGGGCAGCATCCCGATTCTTGCTAACCGGGCGCTGGGATTACTGCTGGTCACGGGCACGGTGTTTGGTCTTGCCGCCCTGCTATCCCGGCTCGTGGGCCGCTACCGACAAGGGTTACGTTAATGCTGAAGGTAAAAAATCTCACCATCGAACCGCTTTTCCGCGAGGTCAGTTTTTGCGTGCCCCGGGGGGAGATCGTCACTCTGATGGGGCCGTCCGGCAGCGGCAAATCGACCCTTTTTGCCTGGATGGTCGGCGCGCTGTCAGACGATTTCCAGGCGCGGGGTGAACTGTGGCTCGACGCGCGTCGCTGCGACGGTCTTCCCGTGGAGTCCCGCGGGCTGGGTATTCTCTTTCAGGACGCGCTGCTGTTCGACCAGTTCAGCGTCGGGCAAAATTTGCTGCTGGCGCTGCCTGAGCGGATCGCCGGCAGCGCGCGGCGGGAAGCGGTCGCGCAGGCGCTGGATTCCGCCGGGCTGAGCGGCCATTACGCCAGCGATCCGGCCACCCTTTCCGGCGGGGAGCGCGCACGGGTCAGCCTGCTGCGGGCCCTGCTCGCGGAGCCGCAGGCGCTGCTGCTGGATGAACCGTTCAGCCGCCTCGATAAAGCGTTGCGGGCCTCATTTCGGGCATGGGTGTTTGACGCCGTCCGCGCGCGCAATATTCCGGTGGTGCTGGTCACGCACGATGAGGACGATATTCCACCCGGCGGCGAGCTGATTGAGATTTCTCGCTGGCAATAATGTGCTAACGCAATGTTTTCCGATTCGGGAGAGACGACAATGCCCCCCTCTTTTACTGACGTCAGGTTATTCGATGAAACGTGTTTCTCAACTGACCGCGCTGGCCCTGCTCTGCGGCCTCGCTTCTTTTTCCTCGCTGGCGGCTGATATGCCCAACGCCATCACGCTGTCTCAGCTTCAGGCACAGCACGGCACGCCTGTCGACACACGCGCCAGCGCCTTCTATAACGGCTGGCCGCAGACGCTCAGCGGCCCTTCCGGGCATGAACCCGCCGCACTCAACCTTGCTGCCGCCTGGCTTAGCGCCATGAGCGATGAGCAGATTGCGCTGTGGGCAAAACAGCATCAGCTTACCCCTGCGACGACCATCGCCCTCTATGGCGACGAAAACGATAACCAGGCGGTGAAAGCGCGGCTGGAGAAAGCCGGATACCGCCACGTTTCGCTGCTCAGTGACGCACTGCAGACCCCAGACCGCCTTCAGCGTCTGCCCCACTTTGAACAGCTGGTTTACCCGCAGTGGATCCACCGGCTCCAGCAGGGTAAACCCGTAACTGCCGCACCGGCGGGCGACTGGAAAGTGATCGAAGCCGCCTGGGGCGCACCGAAGTTTTACCTGCTGAACCACATTCCCGGCGCGGGCTATATCGACACCAACGAGGTGGAAAGCGAACCGTTGTGGAATAAAGTCTCCGACGACAAGCTGAAAGCGATGCTGGCGAAGCACGGGATCCGTCACGACACCACCGTCATCTTGTATGGCCGCGACGTCTACGCCGCCGCGCGCGTGGCGCAGATTATGCTGTATGCGGGCGTGAAGGATGTGCGTATTCTCGACGGCGGCTGGAAGGCGTGGTCAGATGCAGGCCTGCCGGTTGAGCGCGGCACGCCCGGTAAAGTAATGCCAGCCCCCGATTTTGGCGCGCCGATACCCGGTCAGCCGCAGCTGATGGTGGATATGGAACAGGCGCGCGGCATGCTGCACCGTCAGGATGCCTCCCTGGTCAGCATTCGCTCGTGGCCGGAGTTCATCGGCGAAACCAGCGGCTACAGCTATATCAAGCCAAAAGGTGAAATTGCCGGTGCCCGCTGGGGTCACGCGGGCAGCGATGCTACCCACATGGAGGATTTCCATAACCCGGATGGCACCATGCGCAGCGCTGACGACATCGCCGCTCAGTGGAAGCGCTGGAATATTCTGCCGGAACAGCACGTCGCGTTTTACTGCGGCACCGGCTGGCGGGCGTCTGAAACCTTTATGTACGCCCGGGCGATGGGCTGGAAGAATATCGCCGTCTATGACGGCGGCTGGTACGAATGGAGCAGTCACCCACAGAACCCGGTAACTACCGGCGAGCGCGGGCCTGAAAGCGCGCTCTAAGGGTTAAGTGACTTCAGCGTCACGTAGCCGCTCCAGATGCGCGTTGTGGTGGTCAGCCAGCACAGCGCGCCAAATACCCACGCGAAGAGCGTAAAGTGCGCCGGAAATAGGCAGCACAGCACAAACAGCGCGAGGGTCTCCGTCCCTTCCGTTAACCCGCCGATGTAATAAAACGACTTGTGCGCATAGCCGGGGTTGTCGATGTCGTGCTTCGCGGCCAGCGCCGCAAACGCCAGAAAACTGCTGCCAGTCCCGATAAACGCAAACAGCAGCCAGGCCGCGGCCAGCGCATTCTCAACGGGTGCTGCCAGCGCAAAGCCAAACGGCACCAGGGCGTAGAACAGAAAATCTAGCGCAATATCGAGAAATCCCCCCGCATCGGTCAGCCCTCTGCGGCGCGCCAGCGCTCCATCCAGACCGTCCAGCAGGCGGTTCAGCACGATGACGACCAGCGCCGCCGGATACCAGCCAAGGGCCAGAAACGGCAGCGCCAGCACGCCGATGGCAAACCCGGTCAGGGTTAATCCGTCGGGCGTTATTCCCGGTCGGTCCAGCACGGAGACCAGACGATTCAGCGCCGGTTTTATCTGCGGATGAAGGTGGCGATCAAGCATGAGGCGTCTCGTTAAAGGTGGCGCACAGCCCCTGCGCCGGAATATCCAGCGCGGCGTTAAAGCGGGCAGAGAGATTCTGAAAGGCAATGAGCGCCGTCATCTCGGTGATGGCGTCATCCGTAAAATGGCGCTTCAGCGCCGTTCTGATGGCCTCATCCGTCCGGGGCGGCGTGGCGGTCACCGCCTCGGCGTAGGCCAGCGCCGCGCGCTCCTGCTCCGTGAACAAGGCGGAACCCTGCCAGTCGCTCACGGCCTGCACCTTATCCAGCGCCCCGCAGCGCTCGGCCAGCCGCAGGCTGTTGGCATCAATACAGAAAGCGCAGTGGCAGAGCTGGGACACCCGCGTCATGAGCAGCGAACGAAGCACGGGCGTCAGGCGCGCGCGACGACGCTCCAGAAAACCGACGAACAGCGCCACCAGCCAGAACAGACGCGGCATGCGCCCCCACCAGCGCGTGGGATTCAGCACGGTGCCAAAATGCTTTTTCTGCATCACGGCAATGGGTTTAAGGCTGGCGGGAAGGGATTCGATAGGGGCAACCCAGGCGGTAGTCTCTTTCACCTGATTCTCCTGATAGCTGGACTCTGAGAAAGGGCACGATAATATGTCTTTTTTCGCTATCAATTATTGACGACCATGCTGAAAACACTCGATGTCGTTGCCGCCATCATCGAAAAAGACGACAAAATTTTACTGGCACAGCGCCCTGCCCACGCCGACCAGCCGGGCATGTGGGAATTTGCAGGCGGCAAAGTCGAGGCGGGTGAAACCCAGCCCGAGGCGCTTATCCGCGAGCTGCGTGAAGAGTTAGGTATTGAAGCACGCCCTGCGCAATACGTGGCCAGCCACCAGCGTGTAGTCTCGCAGCGGTTAATCAACCTGCACGCCTGGCACGTTCCTGCGTTTAGCGGCGAGCTCATGGCGCACTACCACAGCGCGCTGGTGTGGTGTACGCCGGAAGAGGCGTTCGGCTACGCCTTAGCCCCCGCGGATATTCCCCTTCTGGAAGCGTTTATTGTTTTACGCGACGCCAGACCAGCGGGTTCGTGCCAATAACGCGCTCGTCACGCTGGCACTGCAACAGCACGCCCTCCGCTTTCACCACGGCCCCTTCCGAGTAGTTCTGGTTCTGATAGATGCAGCACTGATTACAGGGCTGCACCGTTTGATTCTGGCCGCTGGAGCTAAACACTTCCGGCGGCACATTGACTTCCACGTCCGGGCGAATGCGGTCAGCCTGCGCACCTGCGGTAAAAATCACACATAACGCGGTCAGTAGATAACGGTTCATAGACACATCTTCCTGTTGTTCCCTTGATAATGACTATAACGGTAAACCAGCGCGGAACCTTTAATATATCTCGTCATCGCTTTTAGTTATGACGCAGCTCATTTAATTAATTTCCCTTTCGCCCTGAATTTCTGCTTGCCAGACAAAGCAGTACGGGTGGTATAGTCAAAAAAACAACACAAAACGCATAAGTCATATACAAACATTATTATAAGAGGTTCTTATATCTATGGATCAGACACGCTCTCTGGAAAGTTTCCTTGCCCACGTTCAGCAGCGCGACCCGCACCAAAGCGAGTTCGCCCAGGCCGTGCGTGAAGTGATGACCACCCTGTGGCCCTTCCTTGAACAAAACCCGCGCTATCGCCAGATGTCTTTGCTTGAACGCCTTGTCGAGCCAGAGCGCGTGATCCAGTTCCGCGTGACGTGGGTGGACGATCGCAACCAGGTGCAGGTTAACCGCGCGTGGCGCGTACAGTTTAACTCGGCCATCGGTCCGTTTAAGGGCGGCATGCGTTTCCATCCGTCCGTGAACCTGTCGATTCTGAAATTCCTCGGCTTCGAGCAGACCTTTAAAAACGCGCTGACCACGCTGCCCATGGGCGGCGGGAAAGGCGGCAGCGATTTCGACCCGAAAGGCAAAAGCGAAGGCGAAGTGATGCGTTTCTGCCAGGCGCTGATGACCGAACTCTATCGCCATCTTGGTCCTGACACCGACGTGCCTGCCGGTGATATCGGCGTGGGCGGACGTGAAGTGGGCTTTATGGCCGGGATGATGAAAAAGCTCTCCAACAACAGCGCCTGCGTCTTTACCGGCAAAGGGCTGTCGTTTGGCGGGAGCCTGATCCGCCCGGAAGCGACCGGGTACGGTCTGGTTTACTTCACCGAAGCTATGCTCAAGCGTCACGGCTTAGGCTTCGAAGGTATGCGCGTCGCGGTGTCCGGCTCCGGTAACGTGGCGCAGTACGCGATTGAGAAAGCGATGCAGTTTGGCGCTCGCGTGGTGACCGCCTCTGATTCCAGCGGAACGGTGGTGGATGAAGCGGGCTTCACGGCAGAGAAGCTGGCGCGCCTGTGTGAAATCAAAGCCAGCCGCGATGGACGCGTGGCGGATTACGCCCGGGAGTTTGGCCTGACCTACCAGGAAGGGAAACAGCCGTGGGGCGTGCCGGTGGATATCGCCCTGCCGTGCGCCACGCAGAACGAGCTGGATGCTGAAGCCGCGCGCACGTTGATTAGCAATGGCGTAAAAGCGGTGGCCGAAGGGGCGAACATGCCGACCACAATCGACGCGACGGACCTGTTCCTGGAGGCGGGCGTGCTGTTTGCACCGGGCAAGGCCGCTAACGCGGGCGGCGTGGCGACCTCCGGCCTCGAGATGGCGCAAAACGCCGCGCGTCTCGGCTGGAAGGCGGAAAAAGTGGACGCGCGCCTGCACCATATCATGTTGGATATTCACCATGCGTGCGTGGAGTACGGCGGTGAAGCATCGCAAACCAATTACGTGCGCGGGGCGAATATCGCCGGATTCGTGAAGGTAGCGGATGCGATGATTGGGCAGGGTGTGATTTAAGCTTTCGCGGCGTTCTCAACGTGTAGGCCCGGTAAGCGTTAGCGCCACCGGGCTTTTTTCAGGCCGCAGAGCTGTCTTTCGCCGGGTGGCGGCTTCGCCTTACCCGGCCTACGGTTAAGAGGCGGCCGCGCTCTTTTTCTTTTTGAATGGTTTCTTCGCGCCACCACCGGGTGCAACCATCCCTCTGAAGCGCTTCACCGGCGTGCTGCGCGCCTGATCGATCAGCTGGTAAAGCGTCCCCACCAGCGGCTGCATAAAGTCCTGATAGCGACACTGCTTCTCGCTGATCTGCGTCAGCACCGACTCCCAGTGCGCGGTCATGTCCGGCCTGGCGGCCAGCTCAGGCAGGGAGTGAATCAGCGCGCGGCCCGGCTCGGTCGAATGGATGTAGCGCCCCTTTTTCTCAAGAAAACCGCGCTTAAAGAGCAGCTCGATGATCCCCGCGCGGGTCGCCTCCGTGCCCAGACCGTCGGTGGCGCGCAGGATCTTCTTCAGATCTTTATCCTGCACGAACCGGGCGATGCCGGTCATCGCGGACAGCAGCGTCGCATCGGTGAAATGGCGCGGCGGCTGGGTCTGACGTTCCACCACTTCCCCTTTTTCACACAGCAGCTCATCGTCTTTGGCAACGACGGGCAGCGGCGTGCCGTCGTTCTCCTCGTCACGCTCTTTATTCCCCAGCAGTGTGCGCCAGCCTGCTTCAGCAAGGAAACGGGCTTTCGCAATGAATTTCCCTTTCGCGATTTCCAGTTCGATCACGCATTTGCGAAACACCGCGTCCGGGCAGAACTGCATCAGGTACTGGCGGGCGATCAGGTTATAGACCTTTGCTTCGTTGTCGGTCAGGTTGACGTTGCTGGCGCGCGCCGTCGGGATAATCGCGTGGTGGGCGTCCACCTTTTTGTCGTCCCAGCAGCGGTTATGGGTGTCCGGGTTCACCACCGGCTGCGGCAGCAGATCCGGCGCATGCACGCTAATGGCGTTCATCACCGAATGACGACCGGCAAAATGCTCTTCCGGCAGATAGCGGCTATCCGAACGCGGATAGGTGATCAGCTTGTGGGTTTCATAGAGCTTCTGGCAGATATCCAGCACGTTCTGCGCGCTGAGGCCAAAGCGCTTCGCGGCCTCAATCTGCAGGGCCGACAGCGAGAATGGCAGCGGCGCGGGTTCTGATTCCCGTTTATCGTTATAGCTGGTAACGATAGCCGGCTGTCCGGTAATGCGGTTAACCACATGATCCGCCAGCGGACGGTGCAGCAAACGCCCCTCTTCATCCTGATACGACTCGCAGGCATCGCTCGGCTGCCAGACGGCGGTAAAGCGCTCGTCTTTAGGCGTGACGATATGCGCTTTCACCTCAAAGAAATCTTTAGCGACGAAGTTCTCAATCTCTTCGTCACGACGCACGACCAGCCCCAGCACCGGCGTCTGCACGCGGCCCACGGAGAGCACGCCCTGATAGCCCGCGTTGCGCCCGAGGATGGTGTAGGCGCGGGTCATGTTGATACCGTACAGCCAGTCGGCGCGGGCACGCGCGAGCGCCGAGACGCACAGCGGAATAAACTCGCTGTTGGCGCGCAGGCGCGAAATGGCTCGCTCGACCGCCTGTGGGTTGAGGTCGTTGATCAGACAGCGCTGCACCTGCTGGCGCTTTTCCGGCGCCAGCTCCAGATAGTCCAGCACCTCATCCACCAGCAGCTGCCCTTCCCTGTCCGGGTCACCCGCGTGCACGATTTCTTCGGCTTCATGCAGGAAGCGCTTGATCACGTTGAGCTGTTTGGTGACTGAAGGCCGGGGCTGCAGGCGCCATTTTTCCGGCACGATGGGCAGATCGTTCAAATTCCAGCGGGCGTAGCGGCTGTCGTAGACATCCGGCTGCGCCTGCTCAAGCAGGTGACCGATACACCAGGTGACCACCTGCCCGTTACCGCATTCGATAAAGCCGTCGCCTTTGCGATGCGGCTTGGGCAGCACATCGGCTATGGCACGGGCCAGGCTCGGCTTTTCGGCAATAAACAACCGCATCGAATTAACGGATCTCAATCATCGGTCGGCCACCGCGCGCGGTTACCAGCTCGCCGATCGCCGTCAGGGTAATGCCGAACTCGGCGGCCGTGGCCTGGACCTCGGCTTCGGATTCCGGCGTCACCGCCAGCAGCAGGCCGCCGGAGGTTTGCGGATCGCACAGCAGATTGCGCCATTCTTCTGGCATTTCGCCCATCAGGTGACCATAACTGGCGAAGTTACGCTGGGTACCGCCCGGAACGGCGCCCTGAGCAATGTACTCCTCCACGCCCGGCAGCTTCGGCACGTCCTGATACCAGACCTGCGCCTGCACGCCCGCGCCCTGACACACTTCGGAGAGGTGCCCCAGCAGACCAAAACCGGTCACGTCGGTCATCGCCTTCACGCCGTCGATATTGGCGAACGCCGCACCGGCGAGGTTCATCTGGCACATGACGTCGGTTGCCAGCCCTTTGTGCTCCGGTTTCAGCAGGGACTTTTTCTCGGCGGTGGTCAGCACGCCAATGCCCAGCGGCTTGGTGAGGAACAGCTTGCAGCCCGCCTGCGCGGTGCTGTTGCGCTTCACGCGTTCGGTCGGCACCACACCGGTGACGGCCAGGCCGAAGATAGGCTCCGGCGCATCGATAGAGTGACCACCGGCCAGCGCAATTCCTGCCTGCTGGCAGGCGAAACGGCCGCCATCAATCACTTCACGAGCCACTTCCGGCGGGATGGTGTTGATCGGCCAGCCCAGAATGGCGATCGCCATAATCGGCTTACCGCCCATGGCAAAGATATCACTGATGGCGTTGGTGGCCGCAATGCGCCCGAAATCGAACGGATTGTCGACAATCGGCATAAAGAAGTCGGTGGTACTGATAATGCTGGTGCCGTTACCTAAGTCATAAACTGCAGCATCGTCGCGCGTTTCATTGCCGACAAGCAGGTTCGGGTCGACAAACTTCGCCTGTTCACTGTGAAGGATGGTCTCCAGCACTTTCGGGGAAATTTTACAACCGCAACCGGCTCCGTGGCTGTACTGCGTTAAACGAATGGTTTGCTCGCTCATGGACGTCTCCTGTCATCTCAATCGCGCTATGGTAGCGCTCATTCCATAAAGAGGTAAGTATGACTGTCTGAATTCTGCGGCAGATGCTCAGAATCCAGACAGTTTAGCGTGCGTTATCAGAAGCGGCTGACGAAAGGCGTGGTGTCCGGCACGCTGATGGTGCTGGAGGCTTTAAGCTGCGGGGTGCCGAGGTAGAGGAAACCGACAATTTTGTCATGCTCACCGCAGCCAAAACCGTCACGGACCGCCGGGCTTTCGGTCAGCGCACCGGTGCGCCAGATACCGTTGAAGCCTTGCGCGACGGCGGCCATTTGCATCGCCATCACCGCACAGCCCGCGGACATTTCCTGCTCCCAGACCGGCACCTTATGGCCCGCCTGACATTTTGCCACGACGGCGATGATCATCGGGGCGCGGAACGGGGCATTACGCGCCTTGTCGATCCCCTTCTCATCCTGCCCTGCGGCCAGCGCCCCCTGCTCCAGCAGCTGGCTGAAACGATCGCGTCCTTCGCCTTCAATTACAAAGAAGTGCCACGGCTGCAGTGTGCCATGATCGGGGGCACGCATGCCGGCACGCAGAATGTTCTCCAGCAGCTCGCCTGCCGGGGCAGGTTCGGCCAGACGGGAAGCGCTACGGCGGTTAACAAGCAGTTCGAGTGCGTCCATTGGTTAACTCCTTTCTTGAAATTTACTCACAAAATTAACACGACGGCAGATTTTGTTACAGCCTGGCAGGCGATTCCTGCTGACAAGTGGCGGTTGGGTCATTACGATAACCCAACATTACCGTCCAGTGGCGACGGAAACAGTCATTTTCTGGTTAGGGAGAATACATGCGAACCCTTTGGCGAATTATTGCCGGTTTCTTTAAATGGACGTGGCGACTGCTCAACTTCGTCCGCAACCTGGTGATGAACATCTTCTTCATCCTGCTGGTTCTGGTTTGCGCGGGTATCTGGATGCACATCAGCAACGCGAATCAGGCGCAGCATTCGACTCGCGGGGCCTTGTTACTTGATATCACCGGCGTAATCGTTGATAAACCGTCAGCCAGCAACCGTCTGGGCGTAATCAGCCGTCAGCTGTTTGGCGCCACGTCAGACCGTCTGCAGGAAAATTCCCTGTTCGATATCGTCGATGCCATCCGTCAGGCCAAAGATGACCGCAACATCACCGGCATCGTGCTGGATCTGAAAGATTTTGCCGGCGGCGATCAGCCGTCTATGCAGTACATCGGTAAAGCGCTGCGCGAATTCCGCGACAGCGGCAAGCCGGTCATTGCCGTGGGCGACAGCTACAGCCAGGGACAATATTATCTGGCGAGCTTCGCCAATAAGATCTGGCTCTCCCCACAGGGTACGGTCGATCTGCACGGCTTTGCCACCAACGGCCTGTACTACAAATCGCTGCTCGATAAGCTGAAGGTCACCACCCACGTCTTCCGCGTCGGTACGTACAAATCTGCCGTGGAGCCGTTTATCCGTGACGATATGTCCCCTGCCGCCCGCGAAGCGGACAGCCGCTGGATTGGTGAGCTGTGGCAGAACTATCTGGGCACCGTTGCCGCGAACCGTCAGATTACGCCTGAGCAGGTGTTCCCTGGCGCGCAGGGCGTGCTGGCAGGCCTGCGTAAGGTTGACGGCGATACCGCGAAATATGCGCTCGATAACAAACTGGTTGATGCCCTGGGCACCAGCGCCGAGATTGAAAAATCCCTGAGCAAACAGTTTGGCTGGAGCAAAGAGGACAAAAATTATAGCGCCATCAGCATGTATGATTACTCGACGAAGAAACCGGATGAGAACGGTGACAGCGTCGCGGTGGTCTTTGCCAACGGTGCGATCATGGACGGTCAGGAGACCCCGGGGAACGTGGGTGGCGATACCACCGCGTCACAAATCCGCGATGCGCGCCTGGATCCGAAAGTGAAGGCGATTGTCCTGCGGGTCAACAGCCCTGGCGGTAGCGTCAGCGCCTCCGAAGTGATCCGCGCTGAACTGGCCGCGGCGCGCGCCGCCGGTAAGCCGGTCGTCGTCTCAATGGGCGGAATGGCCGCCTCCGGAGGTTACTGGATCTCCACGCCAGCCAACTACATCGTGGCTAACCCAAGCACGCTGACCGGCTCGATTGGTATCTTCGGAGTGATCAACACCGTAGAGAACAGCCTGGATTCTCTGGGCGTGCATACCGACGGCGTAGCGACTTCTCCGCTGGCGGATGTCTCGGTGACCAAATCCCTGCCGCCGGAAGTCTCTGAGATGATGCAGCTCAGCATTGAGAACGGCTATAAACGCTTTATCACCCTGGTCGCAGACTCGCGTAAAAAGACGCCTGAGCAGATCGACCAGATTGCACAGGGCCACGTCTGGACCGGTCAGGATGCGAAGAGCAACGGACTGGTGGACAGCCTGGGTGACTTCGATGACGCGGTGAAGAAAGCCGCCGAACTGGCGAAGCTGAAGCAGTGGCATATCGAGTATTACCAGGACGAACCGTCGTTCTTCGATATGGTCATGGACAGCATGTCCGGCTCGGTACGCGCCATGCTGCCGGAGGCGCTGCAGGCTTACCTGCCTGCGCCGGTCGCCACGGCGGCAAAAGCGATGAAGGCGGAAAGCGATAAGCTTGCGGCCTTTAACGATCCACAGAGTCGTTACGCGTTTTGCCTGACCTGCGCGAACGTCCGTTAAAAACCGTCCCCTCTTCCCGCGAAGAGGGGATTTTTTTCTTTTGAAGAACAAGAACTCACTACCATGCAGAAGAAATCGATTTATGTAGCCTACACTGGCGGTACCATCGGTATGCAGCGCTCCGAAAACGGCTATATCCCCGTCTCCGGCCACCTTCAGCGTCAGCTTGCGCTGATGCCCGAATTCCACCGTCCGGAAATGCCTGACTTCACTATCCACGAATACGAGCCGCTGATGGACTCCTCCGACATGACGCCGGAAGACTGGCAGCACATCGCGGATGACATTAAAGCCCATTACGACCAGTACGACGGCTTCGTGATCCTGCACGGTACCGACACCATGGCGTTTACCGCCTCGGCGCTCTCCTTCATGCTGGAGAACCTGAGCAAGCCGGTTATCGTCACCGGGTCGCAAATTCCGCTGGCGGAACTGCGCTCCGACGGGCAGATCAACCTGCTGAACTCCCTGTACGTGGCGGCGAATTACCCGATTAACGAAGTGTCGTTGTTCTTTAACAATCGTCTTTATCGCGGTAACCGCACCACCAAAGCCCACGCCGACGGCTTTGACGCCTTTGCCTCACCTAACCTGCAGCCGCTGCTGGAGGCCGGTATTCATATCCGTCGTCTGGGAACCCCTCCTGCGCCGAACACCGCGGGCGAGCTGATTGTGCATCCGATTACTCCGCAACCGATTGGCGTGGTCACCATCTATCCGGGTATCTCTGCGGACGTGGTGCGTAACTTCCTGCGCCAGCCGGTGAAGGCGCTGATCCTGCGCTCCTACGGCGTGGGCAATGCGCCGCAGAACGGTGAATTCCTGAAAGAGCTTCAGGAAGCCAGCGAGCGTGGAATTGTGGTGGTGAACCTGACCCAGTGTATGTCCGGTAAAGTGAATATGGGCGGCTATGCCACCGGCAACGCGCTGGCGCATGCGGGGGTGATCAGCGGTTTCGATATGACCGTTGAGGCAACGCTGACTAAACTTCACTATTTACTGAGTCAGGATCTGGACATTCAGTCCATTCGCAACGCGATGATGCAAAACCTGCGCGGCGAACTGACGCCTGACGAATAAGGAGGTCTCATGAAGCAACGCGCCCTGCTCCTGGTCGATTTGCAAAATGATTTCTGCGCGGGCGGTGCGCTGGCCGTCGCCGAAGGTGACAGCACCGTTGACGTGGCCAACACGCTGATTGACTGGAGCAAAGCCCGCGGTGAAGCGGTTGTCGCAAGCCAGGACTGGCACCCGGCAAATCACGGCAGCTTTGCCAGCCAGCACAATGTCGAGCCCTTCACCCAGGGTGAACTCGACGGGCTGGCGCAAACCTTCTGGCCGGATCACTGCGTACAGCAGACGGAAGGCGCGGCGCTGCATCCGCTCCTGAATCAAAAGGCCATCGATGCGGTGTTCCACAAAGGCGAAAACCCGGCTATCGACAGCTATAGCGCGTTTTTTGATAACGGGCATCGTCAGAAAACCGCTCTTGATGCGTGGTTACGTCACCACGAAATCACGGAGCTGATTGTGCTGGGGCTGGCAACGGACTATTGCGTGAAGTTCACCGTGCTGGACGCGCTTCAGTTAGGCTACACCGTCAGCGTCATCACCGACGGCTGCCGCGGGGTGAACATTCACCCGCAGGACAGCGCCCAGGCGTTTATGGATATGGCTGCGGAAGGCGCGACGCTGTATACGCTCGAAGACTGGCTGGAAACGCAGGCTTAGGCCTTTTAAGCCGGGTGGCGGCTGCGCCTTACCCGGCCTACTTCGATGGTTTTGTAGGCCGGGTAAGCGTAAGCGCCACCCGGCAAAGCCCCTCCGATCTCCCATAAAGTGAACTCCCTCGCAACCTCAGCGAAGCGGCAATGCTATTCTCTTCAGGCTGTTTTTTCGCCACGCCTTTTCCGTGGCGTGGTTAATTTTATTTAGTCAAAGAGGAACTTGTATGAAACGTTTGCCCTTGCTGGCAGCATTACCCTTGCTTTGCGCGTCAGTTGCCTCCGCCAGTTCCCTGATGTCCGTGGGCTACTTTAACGGGGGTGGCGATGTCACCGCCGGACCGGGTGGCGATATCAATAAACTGGACGTTCGCCAGATCACCCACCTGAACTACTCGTTTGGTCTGGTCTATAACGACGAAAAAGACGAAACCAACGCCGCGCTGAAAGATCCGGCGAAGCTGCATCAAATCTGGCTATCGCCAAAAGTGGCGTCCGATCTGGCCTTAATCCCCACTCTGCGTAAGCAAAACCCAAATCTTAAGGTCCTGCTCTCCGTCGGCGGCTGGGGCGCGCGTGGCTTCTCTGGCGCAGCGGCAACCCAAGAGAGCCGCGCGGTGTTCATCCGCTCCGCACAGGAGATTATCGAAAAATATGGTCTGGACGGGATCGATCTCGACTGGGAGTATCCGGTCAACGGCGCCTGGGGGCTGGTGGCAAGCCAGCCTGCCGACCGGGATAACTTTACCGCCCTGCTGAAGGAGATGCGCGACGCGTTCGGGCATAAAAAGCTGGTGACCATTGCGGTAGGCGCGAATGCGGAAAGTCCGAAAAGCTGGGTGGATGTGAAAGCCATTGCGCCCCTGCTCGACTACATCAACCTGATGACCTACGACATGGCGTACGGTACGCAGTATTTTAACGCCAACCTGTATGACTCCAGCACCTGGCCGACGGTGGCCGCCGCGGACAAATACAGCGTCGATTTTGTGGTGAACAACTATCTGGCCGCCGGGCTGAAGCCGCAGCAGATGAATCTCGGGATTGGTTTCTATGGCCGCGTACCGAAACGCGCCGTGGAACCGGGCATTGACTGGACAAAACCCGATGCGCAAAAAAATCCGGCCACTCAGCCCTACTTCGGGCCGCAGGAAATTGGGTTGTTCAAGTCACTCGGCTATGACCTGACCAAAGATACCTACGTGAAGTACAACGATATCGTCAAAAAGCTGCTGAACGATCCGCAGAAACGCTTTACTGAACACTGGGACGACCAGGCAAAGGTGCCGTGGCTCTCGGTGAAAGGTGCCGATGGCAGCGCGCTGTTTGCGATTTCGTATGAGAACCCGCGATCCGTGGCGATCAAAGCGGACTACATCAAAGAGAAAGGGCTCGCCGGAGCGATGTTCTGGGAGTATGGCGCGGATGACGAAAACCAGTTAGCGAAGCAGCTGGCGGCGTCGCTCGGGATCCCACACTAAGGTGTAGTGTGCCGGGTGGCGCTAGCGCTTACCCGGCCTACAGGGAGAGCCTTATTTGAAAGTCGCAATCGGCTTCGGCGTGATACCGAAGTCCTCTTTCAGCTCACGCTTGCTCTTCATCACCATCTGACCACGGGTGTCGATCGTCATGTGCTGCGCGTCGGTGTTGTTGCGCGCCTGCCACAGCATCACCAGCTGCAGGCTGTTCTCTTTCTGCTCCGGGGTCAGCGCGACGCCATCGGGCCATTTTCCCAGCTCTACGGCGGTGACCAGACGCTGATAAATTTCCGGCGTCATACCGCTAATCATGTCTTCAATATTCACAATCCCGCCCTTTCGAAGGAATAATTTGCTGAATCGTTTTTTCAACCCTTGATCTGGTCGCCATTCTCATCATCGGTGAAGCTCATTGAGGCTGAATTCACGCAGAAACGCTCACCCGTTGGCTGAGGGCCATCCGGGAAGACGTGCCCAAGGTGCGCATCGCAGTTGCCGCAGCGAATTTCGGTGCGCACCATACCGTGCGACGAGTCGGTCAGATAGCGGATAGCCTCATCGCTCACCGGCTCGTAAAAGCTCGGCCAGCCGCAGCCCGAATCAAATTTCGTTTGTGAATTAAACAGCGGGGCATCACAGACCAGGCAGTGGTAGACACCGTCCCGCTTGTTGTGCAGTAAACGCCCGGTGAACGGGGGTTCCGTTCCGTGGTTCTGCGTCACGTAAAACTGCATTTCTGTGAGGTTTTTTTTCAAATCGTCAGGGTTACGTTGGTTCGACATATGCTTACATCTCGCTGTAGAAACAGACATCTTTTACCCCGCATTCTAACAAAACATTAACACCCTTGCGTGCACTTTTGATCTAAACTTATGTGTCGCGAAAAGGCGGTCAGGCAATTGTGATCACATTCACATTTTTATCCTGCGAGGACTTTAAAATTCCGGGCGCAGCCCCCATGTGGTTGCAAGCTCAAAGGGAAAGTGAGGCGAGTCAGTCGCACAAACGTTAGTCACAGGATTGATTTGTCGCAATGATTGACACGATTCCGCTTGACGCTGCGTAAGGTTTTTGTAATTTTACAGGCAACCTTTTATTCACTAACAAATAGCTGGTGGAATATATGACTATCAAAGTAGGTATCAACGGTTTTGGCCGTATCGGCCGTATTGTTTTCCGTGCTGCTCAGAAACGTTCTGACATCGAAATCGTTGGTATCAACGATCTCCTGGACGCTGAATACATGGCGTACATGCTGAAGTACGACTCAACTCACGGTCGTTTCGACGGCACCGTTGAAGTGAAAGACGGCCACCTGGTTGTAAATGGCAAAACCATCCGCGTTACTGCTGAGAAAGACCCAGCTAACCTGAAATGGAACGAAATTGGTGTTGACGTTGTTGCTGAAGCAACCGGTATCTTCCTGACCGACGAAACTGCACGTAAACACATCACTGCTGGTGCGAAGAAAGTTGTTCTGACTGGTCCTTCCAAAGACAACACCCCAATGTTCGTTCGTGGTGCAAACTTCGAAACTTACGCTGGCCAGGATATCGTGTCTAACGCATCCTGCACCACCAACTGCCTGGCACCGCTGGCTAAAGTTATCAACGACAACTTCGGCATCATCGAAGGTCTGATGACTACCGTTCACGCAACCACCGCTACTCAGAAAACCGTTGATGGCCCGTCTCACAAAGACTGGCGCGGCGGCCGTGGCGCGGCTCAGAACATCATCCCATCCTCTACCGGTGCGGCTAAAGCTGTAGGTAAAGTACTGCCAGAACTGAATGGCAAACTGACTGGTATGGCGTTCCGCGTTCCAACTCCTAACGTATCCGTTGTTGACCTGACCGTTCGTCTGGAAAAAGCTGCTTCTTATGAAGAAATTAAGAAAGCAATCAAAGCTGCTTCCGAAGGCCCAATGAAAGGCGTTCTGGGTTACACCGAAGACGACGTTGTTTCTACCGATTTCAACGGCGAAGTGTGCACTTCCGTGTTTGATGCTAAAGCAGGTATCGCACTGAACGACAACTTCGTTAAACTGGTATCCTGGTACGACAACGAAACCGGCTACTCTAACAAAGTACTGGACCTGATCGCTCACATCTCCAAATAAGTTGAGATGAGTGTTTGATCCAAAAAGGCGACTTCGGTCGCCTTTTTTATTTATAAGACAGAGGATTGCTTAATGATTAATAAAATTTTTGCACTTCCGGTAGTCGAACAACTTACCCCTGTGCTCTCCCGCCGCCAGATTGACGGTGCTGACGTTATCGTCGTTGACCATCCACGCGTTAAGGCCTCCGTGGCGCTGAACGGCGCCCACCTGCTCTCCTGGAAACCCGAAGGTGAAGCAGAGGGATTGTGGCTGAGCGATGCGACCTCTTTCAAAAAAGGGGCGGCGATTCGCGGCGGCGTACCGATCTGCTGGCCGTGGTTCGGCCCGTCCGCACAGCCTGGTTTGCCTTCTCACGGTTTTGCCCGTAACCAGCAGTGGACCCTGAAAGCGCATAACGAAGACGACAACGGCGCCGTGCTGACCTTTGAGCTGCAGGCTAATGACGAAACCCGCGCGCTCTGGCCGCACGATTTCACCCTGTACGCCCGCTTTAAGCTGGGTAAAACTTGTGAAATCGAACTGGAAGCCCACGGCGAGTTCGAAACCACCTCCGCCCTGCACACCTATTTCAACGTGGGTGACATCAGTGCAGTGAAGGTGAGCGGCCTTGGCGATACCTTTATCGACAAAGTCGATAACGCCAAAGAAGGGAAGCTGAGTGACGGCGTTCAGGCGTTTCCTGACCGTACCGACCGCGTCTATCTGCATCCGGAAGCATGCAGCATGATCCACGACGGTGCCCTGAACCGCGGCATCGAGGTGGTACATCACCACCATAGCAATGTGGTGGGCTGGAACCCGGGTCCGGCGCTGTCAGTCAGCATGGCTGACGTGCCTGACGACGGTTATAAAACGTTCGTCTGCGTGGAAACCGCCTGCGTGACCACCCCGCAGAAAGCGAGTGAAGAAAAGCCATCTCGTTTAGGGCAGACGATCCGCATTGTTAAGCGATAATCTCGCTGCACCACACTAAAGCAAACGGGGCGCATGCGCCCCGTTTTAATGCATCAATTGCACACTATGAGTGCACAATCAGAACTTGTAGGTCACACCGACAGAGAAGATGCCTGCCCAGGACTTGTCGACCATCGGGCTATCCTTCACTTCATCGCTCAGACGCTCATAACGGCCAGTACCGTACACGCTCCAGTCGCCGAGGAAGTTATAGCTCGCGGTCAGCTCCAGGTACGGATCCCAGCCGTCATCTGCGCTGTAACTCTTCAGACCGCTACGACGGGACTCGTTTTTAGAGACGCCATAATAGTAGTCGTTGTAGTTCTCGCTGTTGTACTGCACACCAATCCCCGGGGTCAGAGTCAAAGCACCGTTGGTATAGCGGTACAACCACGCCAGGTCCCAGATAAAACCGTTGCTGTTATCCAGCGTATCGCCTGCCAGGGCCGTACGCAGGAAGCCATACTGGGTGTTATGCACATAAGAGAGGCCGGCCATCATCGAGCTTTTACGCTTGTCGAGCTGGCGAAGCGCGTGGCTGTCGCTGTCACCCGGCTTGAAGTGCGTCGGATCGTAGTAGGCCATGATGGAGAGCTTATCGGCCGTATCGTTCCACAGATAGTAGCCGCCGCCGAGCCCACGGAACCAGACGTTATCCCCTTCATAGGTGATAACGGGAACAGGGTAAACATCACGGTCATACTGTTTGTACGGGCTGTTAATGACGCCAACACCCGCGCCAACCGTCCACTGACTTTCCGCCTGTGCGGTGCTTACTGCGGTCGCGGCAAGGATGCCTAATGCCAGAAGTTTGAGTTTGGTCACAATCCATTCTTTCCTGTAGTCAAATAATCAGCGGGTGAAGTGTAACCGCCATTCCCGTACATCCCAAAATTTTTTGCCTGCTAATCAGTCCGATTAACCCATTATTTTTAACTTATCAGATGACAACCTGCTTTCATTTACATGACCGCTGAATGAAAAACGTGCTTTTGCCTTATTACCAGAGTGGAAATTTTTGGATGAGTTATTGATATGTCATTGAAAGTAGATTTTATGGGCATGCAAGTTTTGCAAATGCCATCTACGCTTTAATTTAAGAAGAGTTTTCCTGAACACCTGCGGTTCTTAGCGTCTGACCTGGCACACAGGTTGCTGCTCTGGCAGTGAGGTGCGAAAGATTCTCTTCCGGGAGCCTCCACTACTCATACGAACGGCTCTTATCCTGTGCTAAAAAACGAAAGGACGGCATGCCATGAATATATTCGATCACTATCGCCAGCGCTATGAAGCTGCCAAGGACGAAGAGTTCACACTGCAGGAGTTTCTTACCATCTGTCGGCAAGATCGCAGTGCCTATGCCAATGCGGCAGAACGGCTATTAATGGCTATTGGTGAGCCAAACATGGTTGACACTGCCCTGGAACCCCGGCTTTCCCGTCTCTTTTCGAATCGGGTGGTCGCCCGATACCCGGCGTTTGAAGAGTTCTATGGTATGGAAGATGCCATCGAACAGATTGTCTCCTACCTGAAGCACGCCGCTCAGGGTCTGGAAGAGAAGAAACAGATCCTTTATTTACTCGGCCCCGTGGGCGGCGGTAAATCCTCGCTGGCGGAACGCCTGAAGTCGCTGATGCAGCGCGTGCCTATCTATGTGCTGAGCGCCAACGGCGAGCGCAGCCCGGTGAATGACCATCCGCTGTGCTTGTTCAATCCGCAGGAAGATGCGCAGATTCTGGATAAAGAGTACGGCATCCCGCGTCGCTACCTCGGCACCATCATGTCCCCGTGGGCGGCCAAACGCCTGCACGAGTTTGGTGGCGACATCACCAAATTCCGCGTGGTGAAAGTCTGGCCGTCGATCCTGGAACAGATCGCCATCGCCAAAACGGAACCCGGTGATGAGAACAACCAGGATATTTCGGCGCTGGTCGGTAAGGTCGACATCCGCAAGCTGGAAAACTTCGCGCAAAACGACCCGGATGCCTACGGTTACTCGGGTGCACTGTGCCGGGCTAACCAGGGGATTATGGAATTCGTCGAGATGTTTAAAGCGCCCATCAAGGTGCTGCATCCGCTGCTGACGGCGACTCAGGAAGGAAACTACAACGGGACGGAAGGTATCTCTGCCCTGCCGTTTAACGGGATCATTCTTGCCCACTCGAACGAATCTGAATGGGTGACTTTCCGTAATAACAAAAACAATGAGGCCTTCCTTGACCGCGTGTACATCGTCAAGGTGCCTTACTGCCTGCGGATCTCCGAAGAGATCAAAATTTACGAGAAACTGCTTAACCACAGTGAGCTGGTGCATGCGCCGTGCGCACCAGGCACCCTGGAAACGCTGTCACGCTTCTCCATCCTTTCGCGCCTGAAAGAGCCGGAAAACTCCAGCATCTACTCGAAAATGCGCGTGTATGACGGTGAGAGCCTGAAGGATACCGATCCGAAAGCGAAATCGTATCAGGAATACCGCGACTACGCCGGGGTTGATGAAGGGATGAACGGTCTGTCCACGCGCTTCGCGTTTAAGATCCTCTCCCGCGTCTTTAACTTCGACCATGCGGAAGTGGCGGCCAACCCGGTTCATCTGTTCTATGTGCTGGAGCAGCAAATTGAACGCGAACAGTTCCCGCAGGAGCAGGCTGAACGCTACCTTGAGTTCCTGAAAGGTTACCTGATCCCGAAATACGCCGAGTTCATTGGCAAAGAGATCCAGACGGCCTACCTGGAATCCTATTCAGAGTACGGGCAGAACATTTTCGACCGTTATGTCACCTACGCTGACTTCTGGATCCAGGATCAGGAGTACCGCGACCCGGATACCGGCCAGTTGTTTGACCGTGAATCCCTGAACGCGGAGCTGGAAAAAATCGAGAAGCCTGCCGGGATCAGCAACCCGAAAGACTTCCGTAATGAGATTGTGAACTTCGTCCTGCGCGCCAGAGCGCATAACAACGGGCGCAATCCGAACTGGACCAGCTACGAGAAACTGCGCACGGTCATTGAGAAGAAAATGTTCTCCAATACCGAAGAGCTGCTGCCGGTGATCTCGTTTAACGCCAAAACCTCAACCGATGAACAGAAAAAACACGACGATTTTGTCGACCGTATGATGGAAAAAGGCTACACCCGTAAACAGGTCCGCCTGCTCTGCGAATGGTACCTGCGCGTGCGTAAATCGTCTTAAAACAAGTGCCCGGCGGCGGTTAGCGCCTGCCGGGCCTACAAAATGCAAGTTGGCAAATGCAGTACGGGGGGTATATGACCTGGTTTATTGACCGGCGTCTTAACGGCAAAAACAAGAGCACGGTAAACCGCCAGCGCTTCTTGCGTCGTTATAAAGCGCAAATTAAACAGTCTATCTCCGAGGCCATCAACAAACGCTCGGTGACCGACGTCGACAGCGGCGAGTCTGTCTCCATCCCCACCGATGACATCAGCGAACCGATGTTTCATCAGGGGCGAGGCGGTCTGCGCCATCGCGTACACCCAGGTAATGACCACTTCGTTCAGAACGACAGAATTGAGCGCCCTCAGGGCGGCGGTGGTGGTTCAGGAAGCGGTCAGGGACAGGCCAGCCAGGACGGTGAAGGTCAGGACGAATTTGTCTTCCAAATTTCGAAAGATGAATATCTCGACCTGCTGTTCGAAGACCTGGCGCTGCCGAATCTGAAAAAGAATCAGCATCGTCAGCTTAATGAATATAAAACCCACCGCGCGGGTTATACCGCCAACGGCGTGCCCGCCAACATCAGCGTCGTGCGTTCGTTGCAGAATTCGCTGGCGCGACGCACGGCCATGACGGCAGGCAAACGTCGCGAACTGCGCGAGCTGGAGAGCAGCCTCAAGGTAGTAGAAAACACGGAACCGGCGCAACTGCTGGAAGAGGAGCGCCTGCGTAAAGAGATTGCAGAGCTGAGGGCGAAGATCGAACGGGTACCGTTTATCGACACCTTCGACCTGCGCTACAAGAACTACGAAAAACGCCCTGAGCCCTCCAGCCAGGCGGTGATGTTCTGTCTGATGGATGTGTCCGGCTCGATGGATCAGGCCACCAAAGATATGGCGAAGCGTTTTTATATCCTGCTCTATTTGTTCCTGAGCAGAACCTATAAGAACGTGGAGGTAGTCTATATCCGCCACCACACCCAGGCGAAGGAGGTGGATGAACATGAGTTCTTCTACTCGCAGGAGACCGGGGGCACCATCGTCTCGAGCGCTCTGAAGCTGATGGATGAAGTGGTCAAAGAGCGCTACGACCCGGCGCAGTGGAACATTTATGCCGCGCAGGCGTCGGATGGCGATAACTGGGCCGACGATTCGCCGCTGTGTCACGAGATCCTGGCGAAGAAAATTCTGCCGGTCGTGCGTTACTACAGCTATATCGAAATCACCCGTCGCGCGCACCAGACCCTGTGGCGGGAGTATGAGCATCTGCAGGCGATGTTCGATAATTTCGCCATGCAGCATATCCGTGACCAGGATGACATTTATCCGGTGTTCAGGGAGCTGTTCCACAAGCAGTCTGCCACCAGCAACGCATAAACCCACAGCCAGCGAACCCGCTGGCTGTTTTCTTTCGACCCCGTTCATCCCGTGCTAATGTAGAACACTGCATACTGGATTATCACCGGGAAAATCGTTATGACTGACGACGTTATTGGAACAGGAACCCACCAGCAGCTCATTACCTTACTTACCGAGCAGGGCGCGCGTTTTCGCGTCATGGAGCACGAGGCGGTCGGGAAATGTGAAGCGGTAAGTGAAATTCGCGGAACCGATCTGCGGCAAGGCGCCAAGGCCCTGGTCTGCAAGGTGAAGGGAAACGGCGTGAAAAAACACGTTCTGGCGATTCTGGCCGCCGACCTGCAGGCTGACCTGAGCCAGCTTGCCAGCCATTTTGGCGGGCTAAAGGCCTCCCTCGCCAGCCCGGCCGAAGTCGATGCCCTGACCGCTTGCGTTTTCGGCGCTATCCCGCCCTTTAGCTTTCATCCTGACCTGGCACTGGTTGCCGACCCGCTGCTGTTCGAGCGCTTTGACGAAATCGCGTTTAACGCCGGCCTGCTGGAGAAATCCGTGATTATGGATACCCAGGATTACCTGCGCATCGCCCGTCCTGAGCTCGTCACCTTCCATAAAGCGTAACTGCGATGGCTGACGCCCTGTCAGCCTTTTCGTTCCAGAAACAGCACGGAGGCAACGAGAATAACGGCAATAGCGAAAAACGATGAGGAGATAATTAGCGTTTCCACAAACATGTGATCGTTCATGATGGCGACCCCTTTTGCGATATCTGCTTTCGTTTTAATCCGCGTAAATGACAAGGTTATGACAACGACAAAATCTTTTTAACCCTGTTCTCTGCCGCGTTTGCGCGTACAGTAAACAGAACAATTTTTTTGGCAAGGATTCCCTATGTTTGACCCTACTCTGCTCATTCTTCTGGCACTCGCCGCGCTCGGCTTTATCAGCCATAACACTACCGTCGCCATCTCGATTCTGGTGCTGATTATTGTGCGCGTGACCCCGTTAAATACCTTTTTCCCGTGGATAGAAAAACAAGGCCTCACCATCGGGATTATCATCTTAACCATTGGGGTGATGGCGCCGATTGCCAGCGGTACCCTTCCCGCTTCAACTCTGCTGCACTCGTTTGTAAACTGGAAATCGCTGGTGGCGATCGCGGTGGGGATTTTTGTGTCGTGGCTGGGCGGTCGCGGCGTCACGCTGATGAGCAGCCAGCCCTCGCTGGTGGCGGGTCTGCTGGTGGGCACCGTACTGGGCGTGGCGCTCTTTCGCGGCGTGCCGGTCGGCCCGCTGATTGCGGCAGGCCTTGTCTCGCTGTTTATTGGGAAGTCGTAGTCAGGCTGGCCATATAACGCGCCGGCGTCTGGCCCAGTCCCTTCCTGAACATGGTGATAAACGCGGTGGTCGAGTCATAGCCCAGTGACTGGGCCACCTGCTGCACCGATTTCCCGCTTATTAAATGCTGTAACGCCACAATCAGCTGCAGCTGGTGACGCCAGCGGCGGAAGCTTAAGCCGGTCTCTTTCACCACCAGCCGCGCCAGATTGCGCTCGCTCATGGCGAAGTGGCTCGCCCACTGCGTTAGCGTCTGCCAGGCGGCGGGCTCTTCCGCCATCTTCTCGCTCATCAGCCTGATTTTGGGATGGGGCGACACGGGCAGCTGCAGATGCTCCTGACGCTGGAGCGGCAGCTCGTCAAACAGCACGTCCACCAGGCGCGACGTGGTCGCAAGAGAGAGCTGCTCACGCGATTTTTCCGCCAGCGATAAAATCAGCTCCCGCACCAGAGGGGAGATTTTCAGGGTACAGCAGCGCTCGGGCAGGCTGACGGCCCCCGGCTCAATAAACAAAAAGCAGAGCTGCGCGCCCGGCGTGGCCCTGTTGCTGTGCGGCATCTGACCGGGGATCCAGACGGCATACTGAGGCGGCACCATCAGCATCGCATTTTCCACTTCACAGGTGATTGCGCCGCCGAGAGCCAGAATCAGCTGCCCCTTACGGTGATGATGCCGGGGAATATACTGTTCCTCCGCCACCACCTGAATGCGAAATGAGACGGCCGCATCGTGCTGGCTATCTGGATCGTAGCCTTCCAGTCCCAGACCAATCATCAGTTTGTCCGATATTAGCGATAAACTGTCATTTTAGCCTGATTTCAACCGCTGAGAAAATCGGTATTGTGTGCGCTCGCTTGAACGTATGAGAACATAATGACTACTGCTATTCGCACCTCAGGAAAACACGGCGCGCTGTTGATTGCAGGCATCCTGATGATTGCCACTACGCTTCGCGTCACCTTTACCGGCGCAGCGCCGCTGCTTGATACCATTCGTCTTGATTATGGCTTAAGCACGGCGCAAACCGGTCTGCTGACCACCCTGCCCCTGCTGGCTTTCGCCCTCGTCTCGCCGCTCGCCGCAGGTGTTGCCCGGGGTATCGGCATGGAGCGCAGCCTGTTTATTGCCCTGCTGCTGATTTGCGCCGGGATTGCCGTTCGCTCGCTGCCCTCCGCCGCTTTGCTTTTCACCGGAACGGCGATCGTCGGCTGCGGTATTGCGCTCGGGAACGTGCTGTTACCCGGATTAATTAAGCGTGATTTTCCAGGCCAGGTGGCGAAGCTCACCGGCGCCTATTCCCTGACGATGGGCGTTTCGGCGGCGTTTGGCTCAGCGATGATCGTTCCCCTTGCACAGGGGAGTGCGGGCTGGCATGGCGCGCTGCTGATGCTGATGGCGTTTCCGCTGGTCGCATTGCTGCTCTGGCTGCCGCAGTGGCGTCAGAAACACGTCGCAACGGTAACGGGCTCAGGCGCGCTGCATAACCGCGCGATCTGGCGCTCGGCCCTCGCCTGGCAGGTCACGCTCTTTTTGGGGATAAACTCGCTGATTTACTACGTCATCATCGGCTGGCTGCCGGCAATACTGCTGAGCCACGGCTACAGCGAAGCGCAGGCTGGCTCGGTGCACGGTCTGTTGCAGCTGGCCACGGCCGTGCCGGGACTCGCCGTTCCGCTGATCCTCCACCGTCTGAAAGACCAGCGGGCGATCGCAGGCGCGGTGGCGCTGATGTGCGCGATAAGCGCGGCGGGATTATGGTTTATGCCGGGCATGGCGGTGATGTGGACACTGGTGTTTGGCTTTGGCACAGGGGCAACGATGATCCTCGGCCTGACGTTTATCGGTCTTCGCGCCAGCACTGCACACCAGGCGGCGGCGTTGTCCGGCATGGCACAGTCGATTGGCTATCTGCTCGCCGCCTGCGGCCCTCCGCTAATGGGGAAAATTCACGATAGCGCGGGAGACTGGCGGATCCCGCTCTTGGGCTGCGCGCTGGCCGCCGTGATAATGGCCCTCTGCGGCATCTTAGCCGGGCGAGACCGGGAGATCGCGCCCCGTTAAACAGTGTGGCAGACCCTCGGGTCTGCCTTTTTTACCCGCGCGCCGCGCGCAGCATCGCCTGTACCAGCACGACCGGACGTCCTTCCAGCGCAGCACGCTCATGCTGGAATAAGGTGATCACAAAGAACGGGTGCGTGACCAGTTCCGCGGCACGGATTTCACCCTGATCGTCCCAGCCCGTCACATGCATATCTCCGTTTTCCAGCGCCTGTGCAAACGCTGGAGACACGCCATAGTTACAGTGATATCCCTCTTCAATTTCCGGCTTGCCGTACGCTTTGGCAATCAGTGTATTCCTGCGCAGTTCAATCGCATCGGTTTTTTCCACCAGCGAGCAGGTCAGCGGCGCAATCACCATGGTGCCTTCGGTATCCGTCTCAGCGTGTGCCGCATCAGCCCAGCCCAGCACGTTACGGGCATACTCAATCAGCGCATGCTGGAACCCGCCGCAGGTGCCCAGGAACGGGATGCTATTTTCACGGGCGTAGCGCGCGGCAATAAAAGCGGCCTCGGTGTTTTTGTAGGGGCTGGCAGGAACCAGCCAGATGGCATCGTAGCCCACCAGATCTTCAGAGCTTGTCAGCTCCGTCGTGGCCAGCCAGTCGTAATCGGCGGTGAGGTCAAGCACTGCGGCGGCGTCGTCAATGGCCAGCGGGATCGCCTGATGCGCAATAACATTGGGATTGTAATCGCCAACCAGCGCAATGCGCAGCGTCGTTTTAACCGGGAGGTGTTCCATGAAAGGTTCCTTATGCCAGAGTATTATCAGATAACATAAGGAACCTCAGACTACCGATCTTTTGCAATTATCACAATACCTTAAATTGGGAGGGTGAAATCATGATTCAGTGCAAACGGGTCTACGAACAGGCAGGCTCTGACGACGGCTATCGGGTACTGGTGGACAGGCTGTGGCCGCGCGGCGTTAAGAAAACGGACCTCGTGTATGACGAATGGTGTAAAGCGCTCGCGCCCTCGACTGAACTACGCAAGGCCTTTCATAGCGAAACGATTGATTTCACCGCCTTCAGCCAGGCCTATCGGGAAGAGCTGGCGCAGCAGGCTGACGAGGGTGCGCGTCTGGCGACGCTGGCGCGCAGGCAGACCGTCACCCTGCTCTTTGCTGCCAAAAACACGGAGCAAAATCACGCCCTGGTCTTAGCCGACTGGCTGCGCCATCTGTGATCAGCCGATCGTCAGTTCATCCAGAATTTGCGGTGCATCATCCGGGGTGAGCGGCATCAGATGTTCGGCGCGGACAAACGCAAAGCCGTGCTGGTTATCGAAGGCGTAGACATCACCCGTCACCAGCCAAAGCGCGCGATCTGCGGTGGCCGGTAATTGCGTCATCACGCCGTTGACCGGGTTAACGAAACGCAGGCCAGGCTGGCAAAGGCCAAACAGCTCAACAGATTTACCAATATTGCGACGGCCTGACGCCGTGCGGGCACCCACGATCATCGCCATGCTGCCCGGTTTTAGCTGAAACATACTTCTCTCGCGGAAACGAACGCCAGAAACTGGCTAAGATTAATCCTAAAGAGAAGTGTATCGCAGGCAGTATCCGTCTGTCACCTGGTGGGTTGCGGATGATCGCGACGATAGAGCGTCCATTCATCGATCACTTCCCCGCCCGGTAATTTGCACTCGGTGCGAACGCCCTGCGGGCTTTGAACCGGGATCTGTTCCCCGCCTTTCTCCAGGCAGTAGACGGAGGCCGGGTTCGCCATACCGATAACGTGCGGCGGTTTCGGCGCATCGGGTGGCGTGGTTTTTGCGGTGCAGGCGGCCAGGGGAAGCGCCAGTGTCAGAAGCAGAAATCTCATCTCATTGATCCTTTTGACGTCATTACACCCTAAGGGTAACGGGTCATCGCCGCGTTCTCCATGATTTCTCCATTTTAACTGCACTTTTCAGCACTATAGTGTGGCATGTTCTCGATATGACCAGAGAACATCATTCCGTAATCAAGATGTCTTTGCCCCGGTCTCAACAACGGGGCTTTTTTTCTCGCCTGCTCCCCGCTTCCTGCATATATTAAATTTTCTGTATTCATGTTTTACTATGCCTGAAGTCTAAAAACTCAGCATAACATGCAGATGCAGACGTCTTCTGCCTGGGAGTCATTCTACGTCATGTCGGACCTTATCCTCGCTCGCGTTTCAGAAACCCTTGCCACCGAGCAATCCCTTGAAAGCCTCGTTCGCCAGCTGCTGGAGATGCTGGAAATTGTCACCGACATGGAGTCGACCTACCTGACGAAGGTGGATATCGAGGCGCGGCTGCAGCACATCCTCTACGCCCGCAACAGCAAACAGATGACGATCCCGGAGGGGCTGAGCGTCCCATGGGATGAGACGCTGTGCAAACGCGCGCTGGATAGTGACACGATGTTCAGCAATGACGTGCCCGAACGTTGGCCCGAGTGTGAAGCCGCAAAAGCACTTGGCATTACCACCTACATGAGTATTCCTGTCCATCTTGCGGATGGTTCACTTTACGGAACGCTCTGCGCCACCAGCACGGCCAGAAAGCCGCTGAGCGAGCGCGCTGAACAGGTGCTGAAGCTCTTCGCCGGGCTGATTGCCCAGTCCATTCAGAAAGAGTCGCTGGTGACCCAGCTTCGCGAAGCCAATGCGGCCCTCATCGCGCACTCCTATACGGATGCCCTTACCGGTTTACCTAACCGTCGCGCCATTTTTGAAGATCTGACCACCCTCTTTTCTCTGGCCCGGCACCTGAAGCGTAACGCCATCATCGCGTTTATCGATCTGGATGATTTCAAGCTGATCAACGATCGTTACGGCCACGAGGCTGGCGACCAGTTCCTGATAGAAGTGAGCAAGCGTTTGACCGAAGAGAAACAGCAGGAGGATATTATTGGTCGTCTGGGCGGGGATGAATTTCTGGTTGCGTCGCTGAGCCAGCCCCACCAGGACGGGGATAACGCGCAGCTTACGCTGCTCAAAACGCGCCTCAGCGCCTGCATCGCCGGCGAATACTGGCTCGGCAGCGTTCATATTATTTATCCGGGCGCCAGCTTCGGCGTGATCGAAGTGGACCCTGCCGCAACCGATCCTGACAGCGCGTTACGCGCTGCGGATGTGGCGATGTATCAGGATAAGAAAGGAAAAAGCAAAACACGCTTTCTCACTATGGATTAACCCCGTACACTCTACGGCGTTGCAGAAACCGAAACAGGTGATGGTATGAGAATAGGGATCCTCTTCCCGGTCGTTATATTTATAACGGCGGTGGTTTTTTTAGCGTGGTTTTTTGTTGGCGGCTACGCGGCGCCGGGGGCATAAATGCGGAAGACAACCGTCATTATGCTGATCGTTGCCATTGCAGCGTTTGCCGGCACGCAGCTTGGCTGGTGGTAAACCCAATACGTAAAAAGGCCGCCATCCGGCAGCCTTTTTCAACGCTTTCAGAACTTAGCTTTTGATCTTTCTGTAGATAAACAGAACAACCAGCGCACCGATCACCGCGACGGCGAAACTGCCGAAGTTAAAGCCATCGACCTTGCCAAAACCGAACAGCGTACTGATCCAGCCGCCGACTACCGCGCCGACAATACCCAGTATTACGGTGACGATAAACCCACCGCCATCTTTGCCCGGCATGATCCACTTCGCCAGAATACCCGCAATAAGCCCAAAGATAATCCAGGATAAAATTCCCATAACTTTCCTCTCTGTATGGTTTTTGTCATTAAATCAACGACACAAAAAAGAATAGCACAGGATTCCAGAAAGGAAATTTGTGATAAGCATCACAGTGAGAGAGTGCGTCATTTTTCATCAACAAAAAGAATGGGCCACATAAACTGTGGGGTTGCATCTTTTATTGAGAAAGATTATCTTTCTCAATACTGAATAGTTGAGAGAAACACTCAGGTATTCAGTACGACATTGCTCACATTGCTTCCAGTATTTTTTGCCCACTCCTGAGTGGGCTTTTTTTTAGCTCATACCCCAACAAACGCGTACCGGTTACGCCCCGCGCGTTTCGCCTGATAGAGGGCCTGGTCTGCGGCAATAATGATATTTTGCTGGCTGCCCGCGATGTCGACGGCACGGGCGGTTGAAATCCCGACGCTTACCGTCACCCGGCCGAAGGGGCTAAAGGCATGGGCGATTTGCAGCGAGAACACATTGCGAATAATCGTCTGGGCCAGACGAAGCGCCTCCTGAATATCCGTATCCGGCAATATCAGCGCAAACTCCTCTCCGCCGTATCGCGCCACAAGCTGATTATCACGGGTAAGGCTCTTCCTGAGGCTGTTTCCAAGCATAGCCAGACACCGATCCCCTTCCGGATGGCCGTAGTTATCGTTGTATTTTTTGAAGTAGTCCACGTCCACGATCAGTATCGAAATCGGTGCGTCATGCGCGGCACACATAGCGATGTCCGAGAGGATTTTTTCATCAAAGACGCGGCGATTGTACAGCCCGGTCAACGCATCTTCTGAGGCAATAATCTTCAGCGCTTTGTTATCCCGTGTTTTACGGGACAGGTCGGAATAGAGGAAGTATGACGCGACGATGAGTATCGCCGTGAACACGAAAATGAGTACCGCCAGCTGAATCGCCTGTTTGCGCCAGGGGGCAAGAGCTTCATCAATACTGACCGCCACGGTGGTGACCAGTCCGTAGCGTCTGTTTTTCTCATAGGCATAAATGCGCTCGATTTTATCAAACCGTGAGATGGAGCTGGCTATCCCTGTATTTTGTACCTTGAGATATTTCCTGAAGAGCGGTGAATCAGAAACAATCGTGCCGATATAGGTATTTTTAAAGGGATACCGGACCAGCAGCACGCCTGATTGTGTCGTTAAGCCGATGACACCCGAGTGACCGATATTAATCTGCCCGTAGAGCGCCAGAAAATTTTCGATACCCAGCGTCACCACCACCACACCGTTAAATGCCCCGGTCTGGGTTTCAAGGCGCCGGCTGATGGTGATAACCCATTTGCCATTGGTTCTGCTTACCACCGGTTCCCCAATAAAAATCGCCTGATTTTTATTTTCTTTGTGATAGATAAAAAACTCTCTGTCCGAGCCTTTGCGTGGCCCCGTAAAACTTTCATGCAGCGCGGTAAAGATATCGCCCTGAGCATTGTAAACAACCACATTATTAATCTGGGTAAGAAGGTTATCCTGATTATTGATCATGTGCTGAATATTGGTCGCCTGCTGCGGGGTCATGCCATAAATTTCGATTATGTCGGAAACGGTAGTAATTAACATTTCACTCTGGCGCATGATCCCTTCAGTATAGACATCAAGGGTATGGCTCAGGTTAGCGACGCTGGTATTAATTTGCTGGATTGACTGCTGTCTGGACGTGGCAATTTGGACAGCAAGCGCCAGCGAGATGATCAATGAGACAATGATGACGGTAATGGTTGTTGTGTAAAAAGTATTTTTCACATGCACGAGCTTTTCCACCTTATCACGCCTGATATCCCTGGCTGACAACTCTTGTCACTGTAACAAAGCTCAGGATAAGAGGAAAATAAATTGCACTTAAGCATACAACAGAAGCTCGTCTTTATTTTGTTTTTCACCGACTGGTAACCGGCGCTATTCCTGACGCTCAGCAACGCCCGGCGTTTTACACCATCACGGTCTCCCTGGGCTTAGATAAAATGACTTTAATAAAATCGATATAGGAGACGGGTTTACCAAAATAATAACCCTGCAGCAGGGTAATCTCATTACGGTTGAGATACTCCAGCTGCTCTTTCGTTTCTACGCCTTCGGCCACGATCCGCAACGAAAGTTTTTTCGCCAGGTCAATAACGCAGTCCAGCAGGATCGTTGAGTCCTTCTCCTCTGATACCCGGTTAACAAAGCTTTTATCAATTTTAATATAATCTATGGCAAGCGCATTGAGACATGACAGCCCGGAATACCCGGTACCAAAATCATCCAGTGCTATGACAAAACCGGCGTTATGCAGCACGTTGAGGTTTTCCACCAGATGAGGATTATCGATCAACGGTTCACGTTCGGTCACCTCAAGCACCAGCTTCACGGCTTTACCCTGAAACCCCTTGCCGAAGATTCGGCAGTCACCGATGAAAGAAGGGGCATTGATGTGTCTGGCGCTGATGTTCACCCCGATATGGAACCCGTCCGGCAGCTTAGGCAGGAGCGGCTTAAGCTGTGTGACCACTTTCGCCATCAAGCCTTTGGTCAGCGGAATAATCAACCCGCTACGTTCAGCTATCGGGATAAAGACGTCCGGCGGGATAAAGCCTGACTTAGGATGCTTCCACCTTGCCAGGACTTCGACACCGTATAACCCGCCGGTATCGCCGTTCACGATCGGCTGGTAATAAGGCACGATCTCTCCCTGCAAAATGGCCTTACGTAAATCGTCTTCAAAGGTGGTGCTTTTCCCCTTGTAGCGGCGGATCAAAATGCCCACCGCCACGGATAGCGCGAGAATCAGCAGAATCAGGCTCCATCCCTGTTGCAGTAGCCGCGTCAGGCTAAAAAAGGCAGGCGGTTGCCAGGCCAGACTGAAGGGGAAGTGCGAAGAGGTCGTCAGTGACCCCGCCCACGAGGCCGCTTTCCAGCCGGTCACCTCACCGTTGCGCGTAAACATCCTGTCGCCGACAACCAACCCCAGGTTAACGCTGTTTGATGCGTTCGCGATGACGTCCTGCAAATGCGCATCACTGACGCTGACGATGACGCGCCCTCCCGCAATGGGCATCTGGAAGACAAGTACCGGGATGCCGTTCACCAGTCGATTACCGGGTAGCAGCATTAATTCTTTTTCAGGTAGCGTCTCCGGATGCACAATCAAAACGCCATTCCCCGGAAGGGAAGTACAGATGATTTTTCCCTGCTGCTGGATCATGATGGCGCGCAGATGCGGTTTTAGCGCGGCTTCTGTCCCCAGCACCAGCTGCCCGCTACTGGTACACCCCTGCTCCGCAACGCGCTTCGCCGTGCTGGCCGCACTGACGGCTTCCGACAGAATGTTTTCTATTTTCTGGGTGCTTACCGTGGCGGTATGAACATTATTCATTTTTGCCATCTGCCATAACTGCCAGTTAATAATCAGTATGCCGATCAGAAAAAGAAACAAGGCACTGAGAACAGGGATCATCATGTTACGCACGATGTTTTCCTTAATAGAATAAACAAGCATGGAGGATCGGAAAGAAGAACCCGTGGTTTACCCGGCGTTGCTTATCACAATGAAAATAGCTTAGCTGAGAATTGTCTTAAAAAACTGATGCTTTCGTATGAGTTCACCCGCCCAAATTTGCTCACCCGACGTGACTATCAGGCTTGTGCCTTGCCCTGGCTGTGTTAAGCTTTGTGAAATCAGGGAGCGGACAGGATAACTGGAAAATGAAAAAGCGCATTGCCGTTGCGATCGTTTCAACGCTTCTGGTCATCCTGTCTCTTTATGCGGTCAACGTGGTTATCATCGGCCAGCAAAAAACCAAACAGCTTGAAATATCCCAAACCCTTTTACATTATTCAGAAGATCTGTCCCAAAGCGTGGCGCTGGGCCTCAAAAGCATAACGACGCAGGGATGTGATAAAGCCAGCCTTGATAGCTACAGGCAAATAAAGCTTAATAACCTCTATTTCAGCGATATCGGTTTCATCGAAAAGGGAAAAATTGTCTGTACCGCTTTTTGGGGTAAACTCGCGACGCCCATTCCACTTCCTGCGGAACTGCATAAAACGCCGAGAGGTTTTCTCCTGGCGCAGTTTTCCAGAAAAGACTTTTTCACGGGCAATGCGGCTATTTATAATAATATTATTATCTTCACCTCCCGCTATGCTTACGATAAATTTACCCCGGTAACCGCAAGCTATTCTCTGAGCGCCACCACGAAGGACTTTGGCCGGATCTTTTTTTCAGCCGCCCCTGAGCTGAAGCCGCGGAGTTGGCTGTATTCGGTGTTGTTCACCCTGACCATTACACAGTGCAGCGCCTTGTGGGATCTATGCGTGATTGTAAAACACCACGATGCGGGACTGGCCTCGCTCCCCCCGTTTATCTTTACGTTTCTCGCGGTCATACTCTTTTTTATCTGGGTCGCGATAACGTTATTTATCTTCCGTCTCTATGAAGACCGTTTTTCGCTGGAACGCACGCTGATCAAAGCCGTGATAACGAATACCTTCAGCGTTAATTATCAGCCCATTATTCGTATTCGCGATCAAAAAATCGTGGGTGTCGAAGTTCTGTCGCGATGGCGCGATCAAAAGCACGGAGACGTCTCGCCGGAGCTGTTCATCCCATTAATTAAAAAAATCGGTCTGTATAAAAAATATTACAGCAATATTATCGCGAAGTCCCTTTCAGAAATTGCCCCGCTGGCGATTAAGCATCAGCTGATCGTTTCAATCAACGTTGGGCGAAAAGAAATTGAAGATGGACAGTTTATTAACATTTTGCGTCGCGAGTGCTTAGCCAATCGCCTCCCCCTTTCCCTGATGAAGGTCGAGCTTTCTGAGAAAGCCGTTTCCGCGGCGGGTATCCTCGAGGAGTTCTGTCAGGAACTGAAGTCGCTTGGCGTTAAAATTTCAATTGATGATTTTGGCGTGCAAAATTCTAATCTGGCCCGGCTGTCGCAGCTTGAATATGATGAAATTAAAATTGATAAGTCGCTGGTGGATGGCGTCAGCGAGCATTATAAGCAAAACATCTTTGTTATCTTCAGCGATGCTCTTGCGAAGTTGAATAAAACCCTTGTTTTCGAGGGCGTGGAAAATGAAATTCAATATCGCTTCATTGCGGACAGATATCCCGATGCCCTGATCCAGGGATGGTATTTTTCAAAAGCACTCACCCGGAGCGAACTGGCGAAGCGACTCACCGGCGTCGCCGCGTAATCAGAAGCCTGCCATGCACGTTTTTTTACACGCAGGCGTTTCCATTTTTTCCGCCAAAACATATAGTCGTCATATTCAGACGGTAGATTACCCTGAAGCACACTCTTATTTTGGTTAAAAACGTGAAATTATCCTTACTTTTTCCAGTGGTACTGTTCTTTCTGATCGTTATTTTCGCGCTGTTTATCGATAAACCCACTTCGCCTATTCTGCGGAAAAAATGCATGTGGTCCGATAGCGTGATGCTGAGCTGTATCGCAAAGCATCAGCATAACGGTTTCTAAGGCAGGCTATTCATTTCCCCACTGATTGAGGAAGTTCGCAACATCATCAATGCGACCCGCACGGATCCCGGCTTCAGTGGCCATCTCCTGCTGGGCTTCCTCGCTGATCTCCTCATTATTCGCTAAGCGGGTGAGCAGCAGCTGGAAATAGTGTGCCAGCGCGTCGCGCTCTGACTCAGGGACTTGCTCTGCGGCTTCCGTCGCGTACTCGTCGGCAATGTCATAGTATTTCAGTGGGATGTCGTTGTGCATAACAGTCTCGTCTCAGGTCAATAAAGGTAACGTCACGAGTATATCGGAGGCGTTATCTCAACCAAAGCATTGCTTCAGAGGAGTAACGCAAGCAGCGCTGCAAGCGCGGGTATGGCCTGCACATACAAAATTTTACGGCTGGCGGTGGCTGCGCCAAAAAGTCCGGCGATCAGTACACAGGTCAGGAAGAAGATGGCTACCTGAATCCCCTTTTCGCCGAGCCAGAGGCTCCAGAGCAGACCTGCCGCCAGAAAACCGTTATAGAGCCCCTGATTCGCGGCCAGCACGCGGGTGTCGCGCGCAAAATCAGGACGCAGATTAAAAGCCTTGTGCCCTGTTTTGGTATTCCACAGGAACATTTCCAGCACAAGAATGTAGAGATGGATGAGTGCAACGACAGCGATAAGGACAGTGGCTAACATCGAGTTGTCTCCCGCAGGCAGGGGCAAAAAAAACGGGAACCCTCAGGCCCCCGCTCTTGTTTAACCCAGAATCTGGATTACATGTTCGCGATAATCGCGTCGCCAAACTCTGAACATTTCAGCAGCTTAGCGCCTTCCATCAGGCGTTCGAAATCGTAAGTTACGGTTTTCGCGTTGATCGCGCCTTCCATACCTTTAACGATCAGGTCTGCGGCTTCGAACCATTCCATGTGGCGCAGCATCATCTCTGCGGACAGGATGATAGAGCCTGGGTTCACTTTGTCCTGACCTGCGTATTTAGGTGCAGTACCGTGGGTTGCTTCGAACAGGGCGCACTCGTCACCGATGTTCGCGCCAGGGGCGATACCGATACCGCCAACCTGTGCAGCCAGGGCGTCAGAGATGTAGTCACCGTTCAGGTTCATACAGGCGATTACGTCGTATTCTGCAGGACGCAGCAGGATCTGTTGCAGGAACGCATCGGCGATCACATCTTTAATGATGATCTCTTTGCCGGTGTTCGGGTTTTTGATCTTCTGCCATGGGCCGCCGTCGATCAGCTCACCGCCGAACTCTTCTTTCGCCAACTGGTAGCCCCAGTCTTTGAACGCGCCTTCGGTGAACTTCATGATGTTGCCTTTGTGAACCAGGGTCACAGAGTCACGGTCGTTGGTGATCGCATATTCGATGGCCGCGCGCACCAGACGCTTGGTCCCTTCTTCGGAGCACGGCTTAATGCCGATACCGCAATGCTCAGGGAAGCGAATTTTCTTCACGCCCATCTCTTCGCGCAGGAATTTAATCACTTTTTCTGCGTCAGCAGAGTCCGCTTTCCATTCGATACCCGCGTAGATGTCTTCTGAGTTTTCGCGGAAGATAACCATGTCGGTCAGTTCCGGGTGCTTCACCGGGCTTGGGGTGCCCTGATAGTAACGAACCGGACGCAGACATACGTACAGGTCCAGCTCCTGACGCAGAGCTACGTTCAGGGAACGGATACCGCCGCCGACTGGCGTCGTCAGTGGGCCTTTAATAGCAACACGGTAGTCGCGGATCAGGTCCAGCGTTTCTGCTGGCAGCCAGACGTCCTGGCCATAAACTTGCGTCGATTTCTCACCGGTGTAAATTTCCATCCAGGAAATTTTACGCTCGCCTTTGTAGGCTTTCTCAACAGCGGCATCAACCACTTTCAGCATTGCCGGGGTAACGTCTACACCGATACCGTCGCCTTCGATGAACGGAATAATCGGATTGTGAGGAACGTTAATCTTGCCGTTTTGCAGGGTGATCTTTTTACCTTCCGCCGGAACAACTACTTTGCTTTCCATTAACCTCTCCTTCGAGCGCTTCTGGTTGTTACTGATCTTATGTTAATAAATTGTAATGAGCCCTTCGATAGTACCTGATTGTCCGACGCCATGAAAGGTCTTCGTTATTAGGCTATAATGCGGCAATTGATAACGCCTGAAAATACCATGAAGAAAACTTCTTTTACAAAACACCGGGTTGAGCGATTCAGCTCCCGACAAGCAGCCAGACGACCGCAAGAAACCCAGCCAAAGCGGGTGATTCTGTTCAATAAACCCTACGATGTTTTGCCGCAGTTCACCGACGAAGCCGGACGCAGCACGCTAAAGGACTACATCCCTGTTCAGGGGGTCTACGCGGCCGGGCGTCTGGACCGGGACAGCGAAGGCCTGCTGGTCTTGACCAACGACGGCGCGCTGCAGGCGAAGCTCACGCAGCCGGGAAAACGCACCGGCAAAATTTACTTCGTCCAGGTCGAAGGCGAGCCGGACGAAGAAACGCTGGATAAATTGCGCAAAGGCGTCACGCTAAACGACGGTCCCACCCTGCCGGCATGTATTGAACGCGTGGATGAACCGGAGTGGCTGTGGCCGCGCAATCCGCCGATCCGCGAACGCAAATCCATTCCGACCAGCTGGCTCAAAATCACCCTTTATGAAGGCCGCAACCGTCAGGTTCGACGGATGACCGCGCACGTCGGCTTCCCTACCCTGCGTCTGATTCGCTACGCTATGGGTAACTACACCCTGGAAACGCTGGCAAACGGTGAATGGCGAGACGTTACCTGTTAAGGAGTCACTATGTTTAAACCTCATGTCACGGTTGCCTGCGTGGTCCACGCCCGGGGTAAATTCCTGGTTGTCGAAGAGAGCATTAACGGCAAAGCGCTGTGGAACCAGCCAGCCGGGCACCTTGAAGCCAATGAGACCCTTCTTCAGGCCGCAAAACGCGAGCTGTGGGAAGAGACCGGCATTCACGCTGAACCCCAGCACTTCATCCGTATGCACCAGTGGATTGCACCCGACAGCACCCCTTTCCTGCGTTTTTTATTTGCCGTTGAGCTTAGCGAAACGTGCGCCACTGAGCCGCAGGATGACGATATCGACCGCTGCCTGTGGGTCACCGCCGACGAGATCCTGAACGCGCGAAACCTGCGCTCGCCGCTGGTTGCGGAAAGCATTCGCTGCTGGCAGTCTGCCGACCGCTTGCCGCTGGATGTCATCGGCGCTTTTAACTGGCCGTTTACAGAGGGTGCCAATGGTGGGGGGGCGTGATAGAATACGCCGCCTTGAAGTTCAATGTCGTGAGTATTCCATGTCAGATAATAGCCAGAAAAAAGTGATCGTCGGCATGTCCGGCGGTGTCGATTCCTCCGTTTCCGCCTACCTGTTACAGCAACAGGGCTATAAGGTGGAGGGCCTGTTCATGAAGAACTGGGAGGAAGATGATGGCGAGGAATACTGCACTGCCGCTGCGGATCTCGCCGATGCGCAGGCCGTGTGCGATAAGCTCGGCATTGAACTGCACACCGTTAACTTTGCCGCAGAATACTGGGACAACGTGTTTGAACTGTTCCTCGAAGAGTACAAAGCGGGCCGCACGCCGAACCCGGATATTCTGTGCAATAAAGAGATCAAATTTAAAGCCTTCCTGGAATTCGCCGCGGAAGATCTGGGCGCAGACTACATTGCGACCGGTCACTACGTGCGTCGCGCAGATGTGAATGGCAAAAGCCAGCTGCTGCGCGGTCTGGACGGCAATAAAGATCAAAGCTACTTCCTCTATACGCTGAGCCACGAGCAAATCGCCCAGAGCCTGTTCCCCGTCGGCGAGCTGGAAAAGCCGCAGGTGCGTAAAATCGCCGAAGAGCTGGACCTGATCACCGCGAAGAAAAAAGACTCTACCGGCATCTGCTTCATCGGCGAGCGCAAATTCCGCGATTTCCTCGGACGTTACCTGCCCGCACAGCCGGGTAAAATTGTCACCGTCGACGGGGAAGAGATTGGCCAGCATCAGGGGCTGATGTACCACACCTTAGGCCAGCGTAAAGGCCTGGGTATCGGCGGGACGAAAGAAGGTAGCGAAGATCCGTGGTACGTGGTCGACAAAGATGTCGAAAACAATATTCTGGTTGTTGCTCAGGGTCACGACCATCCGCGTCTGATGTCCGTTGGCCTGATCGCGCAACAGCTGCACTGGGTCGATCGTGAGCCGCTAAAAGGCACGCTGCGCTGCACGGTGAAAACACGCTACCGTCAGACCGATATTCCTTGCACCGTTACCGCGCTCGATGACGATCGCATTGACGTGCGCTTCGACGAGCCGGTCGCCGCCGTCACCCCGGGCCAGTCTGCTGTCTTCTACAGCGGCGAAATCTGCCTGGGCGGCGGGATCATTGAACAGCGCCTGCCGCTGCCCGCTGTTTAACAGCGATTGCACACATAAAGGAGACCGTGTGGCGAAGAACTACTATGACATCACCCTGGCGCTGGCGGGAATTTGCCAGTCAGCCCGTCTGGTGCAACAGCTGGCGCATCAGGGTCATTGCGACGCTGACGCCCTGCACGTTTCACTCAACAGCGTTATCGACCTCAACCCCGGTTCAACCCTGGGCGTGTTCGGCGGCAGTGAAACCAATCTTCGTCTCGGTCTTGAAACCCTGCTTGGCGTGCTTAACGCCAGCAGCCGTCAGGGGTTAAACGCAGAGCTGACCCGCTACACGTTGAGCCTGATGGTGCTGGAGCGTAAGCTGAGCGCAGCAAAAGGCGCGCTTAATACCCTGGGCGATCGCATTGCCGGGCTACAGCGTCAGCTCGATCATTTTGACCTGCAGTCCGACACGCTGCTGAGCGCCATGGCCGGCATTTATGTTGACGTCATCAGCCCGCTGGGACCGCGTATACAGGTCACCGGCTCCCCTGCCGTGCTGCAAAGTCCGCAGGTACAGGCAAAAGTACGCGCGTCCCTGCTGGCTGGGATCCGCGCTGCCGTGCTGTGGCACCAGGTTGGCGGTGGCCGCCTGCAGCTAATGTTTTCTCGTAATCGCCTGACCACTCAGGCAAAACAAATTCTTGCTCATTGTTAACCTCCCGGAGTTGCGAATTATGGAATTATCCTCACTGACCGCCGTATCCCCTGTCGATGGACGCTACGGCGATAAAGTCAGCGCGCTGCGCGGGATCTTCAGCGAATATGGTTTGCTGAAGTTCCGTGTTCAGGTTGAAGTACGCTGGCTGCAAAAGCTGGCCGCCCAGGCAGCAATCAAGGAAGTTCCTGCTTTTGATGAAAAGGCAAACGATTACCTTGATAAAATCGTTGCCGACTTCAATGAAGAAGATGCCGCGCGCATTAAAACCATTGAGCGCACCACCAACCACGACGTGAAGGCGGTCGAGTACTTCCTGAAGGAGAAAGTGGAAAGCGTTCCTGCGCTGCACGCCGTGTCTGAGTTCATCCACTTCGCCTGTACGTCTGAAGACATCAACAACCTGTCGCACGCCCTGATGCTCTCTACCGCGCGCAAAGAGGTGGTGCTGCCTTACTGGCGGAAAATCATCGACGCGGTGAAAGCGCTGTCCGTGGAATACCGCGACATTCCGCTGCTCTCCCGTACCCACGGCCAGCCAGCCACCCCATCCACGATGGGTAAAGAGATGGCGAACGTCGCGTACCGTATGGAGCGCCAGTATCGTCAGCTGGAACAGGTTGAAATTCTGGGCAAAATCAACGGCGCGGTCGGTAACTATAACGCCCACATCGCCGCGTATCCGGAAGTGGACTGGCACCAGTTCAGCGAAGAGTTCGTGACCTCGCTGGGCATTCAGTGGAACCCGTACACCACCCAGATTGAGCCGCACGACTATATCGCCGAACTGTTTGACTGCATCGCGCGCTTCAACACCATCCTGATCGACTTCGATCGTGATGTGTGGGGCTACATCGCCCTGAACCACTTCAAACAGAAAACCATCGCGGGTGAAATTGGCTCTTCCACCATGCCGCACAAAGTGAACCCGATCGACTTCGAAAACTCCGAAGGCAACCTGGGTCTGGCGAATGCCGTGCTGCAGCATATGGCAAGCAAACTGCCGGTATCCCGCTGGCAGCGCGACCTGACCGACTCCACCGTGCTGCGTAACCTGGGCGTGGGCATCGGCTACGCGCTGATTGCGTACCAGTCCACCCTGAAAGGCGTGAGCAAGCTGGAAGTGAACCGCGATCGTCTGCTGGACGAACTGGATCACAACTGGGAAGTGCTGGCGGAGCCGATTCAGACCGTGATGCGTCGTTATGGCATCGAAAAGCCGTACGAAAAACTGAAAGAGCTGACCCGCGGCAAACGCGTTGACGCCGAGGGTATGAAGCAGTTTATCGACGGCCTGGCGCTGCCGGAAGAAGAGAAAACCCGCCTGAAGGCGATGACTCCGGCGAACTACATTGGCCGCGCCATCACCATGGTTGACGAGCTGAAGTAATCTCCTCTCCCCCCTTTCCGCCCGGAAAGGGGGTTGCTTTTCCCCGGTTTACTCAATGTTTATCCCCACAGCAACATAATCAGCGTTAAACTATTCATACTATTTATTCTGGGAGAAAAGATGATGCGCGTACTGGTTGTTGAGGATAACGCATTGCTACGTCATCACCTGAAGGTTCAGCTTCAGGAGATGGGACATCAGGTGGACGATGCTGAAGATGCAAAAGAAGCCGATTATTATCTCAATGAACACCTGCCGGATATCGCCATTGTCGATTTAGGGTTGCCTGATGAAGACGGTCTGTCATTGATTCGCCGCTGGCGCAGCCACGATGTTTCTCTGCCGGTTCTGGTGCTGACCGCCCGTGAAGGCTGGCAGGATAAGGTCGAAGTGCTCAGCGCGGGTGCAGATGATTACGTCACCAAGCCATTCCATATTGAAGAGGTGGCGGCCCGCATGCAGGCGCTGCTTCGTCGCAACAGCGGGCTGGCGTCTCAGGTTATCTCCATCCCGCCTTTCCAGGTCGATCTCTCCCGCCGGGAATTATCCATCAATGATGAAGTGATCAAGCTCACCGCTTTCGAATACACCATCATGGAGACGCTGATCCGTAACAACGGCAAGGTCGTGAGCAAAGACTCCTTGATGCTCCAGCTCTATCCTGATGCTGAACTGCGTGAAAGCCATACCATTGACGTGCTGATGGGACGTTTACGTAAGAAAATTCAGGCGCAATATCCACAGGATGTGATTACCACCGTCCGTGGCCAGGGCTACCTGTTCGAATTACGCTAAATGAGACGGATCTTGCGCCATATTTTGCCCCTCTCGCTGCGGGTGCGCTTTTTACTGGCAACGGCAGCCGTCGTGCTGGTGCTGTCGCTCTCCTACGGCATGGTCGCCCTGGTGGGCTACAGCGTCAGCTTTGATAAAACCACCTTTCGCCTGCTGCGTGGCGAAAGCAATCTGTTTTATACCCTGGCGAAGTGGGAAGACAATAAAATCACCGTCGAAATGCCGGAAAACCTCAATCAGCAGAGCCCCACGCTGGCCCTGATTTATGACGAAAAGGGGAAGCTACTGTGGGCACAGCGGGACATCCCGTGGCTGGTCAAAAGCATTCGTCCGGACTGGCTTAAAACCAACGGGTTTCATGAAATTGAAGCCGATCTCAACACCACCAGCTCGCTGATCCGTGAAGATCGCTCCCTGCAGCAAAAGCTGAACGAGATCCGCGCCGACGATGCCGAAACGGAGATGACGCACTCCGTCGCGATTAACCTCTATCCGGCGACGCTAAACATGCCGCAACTGACCATCGTGGTGATCGACACCATTCCGGTCGAGCTGAAGCGTTCTTATATGGTCTGGAGCTGGTTCATCTACGTTCTGGCGGCAAATCTGCTGCTGGTAATCCCGCTGCTGTGGGTGGCGGCGTGGTGGAGCTTGCGCCCCATTGAATCACTGGCGAAAGAGGTTCGCGAGCTGGAAGAACATCATCGCGAAAAGCTTAATCCGGAAACCACCCGCGAGCTCACCAGCCTGGTGCGAAACCTCAACCGCCTGCTGAAAAGTGAACGCGAACGCTATGATAAATACCGTACGACGCTTACCGACCTGACCCACAGCCTGAAAACCCCGCTCGCGGTCATGCAAAGCACCCTGCGTTCCATGCGCAGTTCGAAGCTGAGCGTTGACGATGCCGAGCCGGTGATGCTGGAGCAGATCAGCCGTATTTCCCAGCAAATTGGCTATTACCTCCACCGCGCCAGCATGCGTTCCGGCAGCGCGCTGCTGAGCCGAGAGCTGCATCCGGTCGCCCCGCTTCTGGATAACCTCACGTCTGCCCTCAACAAGGTGTATCAGCGTAAAGGGGTGAACATCAGCCTCGATATCTCGCCAGAGATAAGCTTTGTGGGTGAAAAAAATGACTTCATGGAAGTGATGGGTAACCTGCTGGATAACGCCTGCAAATACTGTCTGGAGTTCGTGGAAGTGTCGGCGCGGCAGACGGATAACGAACTGCATATCATCGTTGAGGATGATGGCCCGGGGATCCCGCGCAATAAACGTGATGTGGTGTTCGATCGCGGTCAACGCGTTGATACGCTACGTCCTGGCCAGGGCGTTGGATTAGCCGTCGCGCGCGAGATTGTCGATCAGTACGACGGGAAAATCGAAACCAGTGAAAGTTTGCTGGGCGGCGCGCGAATGGAGGTCATTTTTGGTCGCCAGCAGCCCACATCGAACGATAGTTAACCCGTTATGTGAAAAATGCGAGGATCTCGCAGCCGGGGGGCTGAGCTTCCGTTATAATCCGAGTCAGTAAGAGCCTGCGGAATAAAAAAATATGGATTATCACTTAACGCTTAACTGGCCCGAGTTTATTGAACGTTACTGGCAAAAACGCCCGGTCGTTCTGAAGCGCGGTTTCAGCAATTTTGTCGACCCCATCTCGCCTGACGAGTTGGCCGGTCTGGCCATGGAAAACGAAGTCGACAGCCGTCTGGTCAGCCACCAGGACGGGAAATGGCAGGTTAGCCACGGTCCTTTCGAAAGCTACGATCACCTCGGTGAAAACAACTGGTCGCTGCTGGTGCAGGCGGTCAACCACTGGCACGAGCCAACGGCCGCCTTAATGCGTCCATTCCGCGCCCTGCCCGACTGGCGCATGGACGATCTGATGATCTCCTTCTCCGTTCCTGGCGGTGGCGTCGGTCCGCATCTGGACCAGTACGACGTGTTTATTATTCAGGGTACGGGCCGCCGCCGCTGGCGCGTGGGCGAAAAAGTCCCCATGAAGCAGCACTGCCCGCATCCGGACCTGCTTCAGGTTGACCCGTTTGACGGGATTATCGACGAAGAGCTGGAGCCGGGTGACATTCTCTACATTCCACCGGGATTCCCTCACGAAGGTTACTCCCTGGAGAATTCCCTCAACTACTCCGTCGGGTTCCGCGCGCCAAGCGGCCGCGAGATGATCAGCGGATTTGCCGACTATGTTCTGCAGCGCGAGCTGGGCAGCTATCGTTACAGCGACCCTGATGTGCCTGCACGCGAGCATCCGGCCGATATCCTGCCCGCAGAGCTGGATAAGCTGCGCGGCATGATGCTGGATCTGATTAACGAGCCGGAGCACTTCAAACAGTGGTTTGGCGAGTTTATCAGCCAGTCCCGCCACGAGCTGGACGTTGCACCACCGGAGCCGCCTTATCAGGCTGACGAGATTTATGATGCGCTTCAGCAGGGTGACAAGCTGACGCGTCTGGGCGGGCTACGCGTGCTGCGTATTGGTGAGGACGTGTTCGTCAACGGCGAGAAGCTGGACTCTCCACACCGTCCGGCACTGGAAGCGATTGCCAGCCATCTGGTGCTGACTGCCGATACCTTTGGCGATGCGCTGGAAGACCCGTCCTTCCTCGCGATGCTGGCCGCACTGGTCAACAGCGGGTACTGGTTCTTTGAGGACTGAGTCGTGATATTTGCCGGGTGGCGGCTTCGCCTTACCCGGCCTACATTCGGATCGTAGGCCCGGTAAGCGTAGCGCCACCGGGCGTTTTTATCGCCGCTCACCCGCCGCAAAATCCTCGATCTCGCCGGCCCAATCCACCGGATACAATCCCTCCTGCACGTCCCGATGAAACGTTGAAAACGGCCAGTCGCTGACTTTACCCACATAGCCGTGCTTCAGCGGATTGATGTAAATGTAATCCACATGCCGCCGGTAGTCCTCTTCGTTACGGATAGTGTGTTCCCAGAATCGTGGTTGCCAGATATGGCGCATGTCGATGTTGCGGCTGAACGTCATTTTGATATCCCGCCAGCGAGCAGAAAAATCACTGTCTCCTTCCGGTAGGGTCCAGATACAGTGCATGTGTTCAGGCAGAATAACCCACGCGTTGATGGTGAAGGGCTTCGCACGCTTAACCGTTGAGGCGGCGGAACGCAGGCTATCGATATGACGGGTAAGCAAATCGCTCTGACGATTTTGCAGGTTGACGGTGAAGAACCAGGTTCCACCGGGGACGTAATGGCGACGGTAGTTTGACATGGGCACTCCTTGCCTTTCTGCCCGGTGGCGCTTCGCTTACCGGGCCTACAATTTGAACGTAGGCCGGGTAAGGCGTAGCCGCCACCCGGCTTAAAGCGGCTACCGCTTCGCGGTCAACTCCGCGATCCGCACAATCACCTGCACCGCCTTTTCCATTCCTTCAAGCGTCACAAACTCATGTTTGCCATGGTAGTTATAGCCACCGGTAAACAGGTTCGGGCACGGTAGCCCCATGAATGACAGCTGAGAACCGTCGGTGCCGCCGCGAATTGGCTTCAGCTGCGGTTCAATATCGCAGTCGCGCATCGCCTGCTGGGCGATATCGAGAATATGCGGATGCGCCATCACCTTCTCGCGCATATTGTAATAGCTATCTTCGATGATGAGCTCAATATAGCAGTCAGGATGCAGGCCCTTGCCCACCTTCTTGGCGATCTCCATCATCTTACGCTTGCGCGCCTCAAAGGCTTTACGGTCGAAATCGCGGATGATGTAGTGCATTTGCGCGCTGTCCACAGTGCCTTTGATGCTGGTCAGGTGATAGAAACCTTCATACCCTTCGGTCTGTTCGGGGCTCTCTTCCGCCGGGACTTCCGCATGAATTCGCGACGCCAGCGACAGCGCGTTCACCATGACGCCTTTCGCCGAACCGGGGTGAACGTTGTTACCAACAATTTTGATCGTCACTGAGGCAGCATTGAAGTTTTCATACTCCAGCTCACCGACGCCGCCACCGTCAACGGTGTAGGCCCACTGCGCGTTAAAGGCGTCCACGTCGAAGTGCTTCGCGCCCTTGCCGACCTCTTCGTCCGGCGTAAAGGCCACGCGGATATCCCCGTGCGGAATGTTTTTGCCCTTCAGCACCGCCAGCGCCGTCATGATTTCTGCGATCCCCGCTTTATCATCCGCCCCCAGCAGCGTTTTTCCGTCGGTGGTGATCAGCGTCTGGCCCAGCAGCTGGTGCAGCACCGGGAACATGACGGGCGAGAGCACTTCGTCGCCTATGCCCAGCGCAATGTCGCCGCCGCGGTAGTTTTCAACAATCTGCGGGTTCACATGTTTACCGCTAAAATCCGGAGAGGTGTCGACATGGGAGATAAAGCCAATCGCCGGAATGTCACCCGGGACATTCGCCGGCAGCGTTCCCATCACAGTGCCTTTCTCGCTTAACGTGACGTTGACCAGCCCCATGGCGTCAAGCTGCTCTTTAAGCAGGTTTAATAACTTCCACTGGCCTTCGGTGCTCGGCACCTGGCGAACACCCGGTTTAGATTGGGTATCCAGCGAAACGTACTGTAAAAAACGCTCAAGTAATTTATCCATGCAGTCACCCTCACTTTTTGTGACAACATTATCAATAAGCATCAAAACGCAAATATTGCGTCAGGTCACTTTTATCCCGCAAACGAGAATATTTTCCGTTTATATCGTTATGCGTTAGTAAATGTAGCTTATGAATCAGTGACAAGGATTGGCGATTGCAGGGGATTGCCGTAGAATGTCCGCCCTCATTACGAGTCACCAAGGTGGTTACACACAAACCCCGCTTCAGTCTGCTGCCTGAGGCGTCTATATGGGACAGCGCAAAAATTGAATACACAAACCCGTTCACCGCTGGTGAAACTGGAACGAATTCGTAAAAGTTTTGATGGCAAGGACGTCATTTCCGACCTCACTCTCACCATCAATGACGGTGAGTTTCTTACGCTGCTTGGCCCCTCCGGCTGCGGCAAAACAACCGTACTGCGCCTTATCGCCGGGCTGGAAAGCGTCGATAACGGCCATATCCATCTTGAAAACCAGGACATCACCCAGGTTCCCGCCGAAGACCGCCACGTCAACACTGTCTTTCAGAGCTATGCCCTCTTCCCGCACATGACCGTGTTTGAAAACGTGGCATTTGGCCTGCGGATGCAAAAAACCCCGGCGAATGAAATCGAACCGCGCGTCACCGAAGCCCTGCGCATGGTGCAGCTTGAGACGTTCGCCCAGCGAAAACCGCATCAGCTTTCCGGCGGCCAGCAGCAGCGCGTGGCCATCGCCCGCGCCGTGGTCAACAAGCCGCGTCTGCTCCTGCTGGATGAATCCCTCTCCGCGCTGGATTACAAGCTGCGCAAGCAGATGCAGAACGAGCTCAAGGCTCTGCAGCGCAAGCTCGGCATTACCTTTGTCTTCGTCACCCATGACCAGGAAGAGGCCCTGACCATGTCCGACCGCATCGTGGTGATGCGTGACGGTAAAATCGAGCAGGACGGCACGCCACGTGAAATCTACGAAGAGCCGAAGAACCTGTTTGTCGCCAGCTTCATTGGTGAAATCAATATCTTCGACGCCACGGTGATCGAACGTCTGGACGACCAGCGCGTCCGGGCCCGCGTCGAAGGACGGGAGTGCGCCATCACGGTGAATTTCCCCGTCGAAAAGGGACAAAAGCTCAACGTTCTGCTGCGCCCGGAAGATCTGCGCGTCGATGAAATCCACGGCAATGCCGAGGCCGAAGGGTTAATCGGCTATATCCGCGAGCGCAACTACAAAGGGATGACGCTGGAGTCTGTCGTCGAGCTGGAGAACGGCAAAATGGTGATGGTCAGCGAGTTCTTTAACGAGGACGACCCTGACTTCGACCACTCTCTCGACCAGAAAATGGTTATCAACTGGGTAGAAAGCTGGGAGGTTGTACTGGCTGATGAAGAACACAAGTAAGTTCCAGAATGTGGTGATTGCCACGATCGTTGGTTGGCTTGTGTTGTTTGTCTTTCTACCCAACCTGATCATTATCGCCACCAGCTTCCTGACCCGCGACGATACCCATTTCGTTTCGCTGGTCTTTACGCTGGACAACTACACGCGCCTGCTCGATCCGCTCTATTTTGACGTGCTGCTGCACTCGCTGAATATGGCGCTGATTGCCACGATTGCCTGTCTGGTGCTGGGATATCCCTTCGCGTGGTTCCTCGCGGGCCTGCCGCAAAAGGTGCGGCCCCTGCTGCTATTTTTACTGATTGTGCCGTTCTGGACCAACTCGCTGATTCGCATCTACGGGCTGAAAATCTTCCTCAGCACCAAAGGCTACCTCAATGAATTTCTGCTGTGGCTGGGAGTGATTGATACGCCGATCCGCATCATGTTCACCCCGAGCGCGGTGATTGTCGGTCTGGTCTATATCCTGCTGCCGTTTATGGTGATGCCGCTCTACTCCAGTATTGAGAAGCTGGATAAACCGCTGCTGGAAGCGGCAAAAGATCTGGGTGCCAACAGGTTCCAGACCTTTATCCGCATTATCATCCCGCTGACCATGCCCGGTATTATCGCGGGCTGTCTGCTGGTGATGCTCCCGGCGATGGGCTTGTTCTACATTTCTGACCTGATGGGCGGGGCGAAAAACCTGCTGATTGGGAATGTGATCAAGAGCCAGTTCCTCAACATCCGCGACTGGCCGTTCGGGTCCGCCACCAGCATCACGCTGACGGTGGTGATGGGTCTGATGCTGCTGGTCTACTGGCGCGCCTCACGGCTGCTGAATAAGAAGGTGGAACTCGAATGATCGGTCGACTGCTTCGCGGCGGTTTTATGACCGCCATTTACGCTTACCTGTATATCCCGATCATCATTTTGATCGTGAACTCGTTTAACAGCTCGCGCTTTGGGATTAACTGGCAGGGCTTTACCACCGACTGGTACAGCCTGCTGATGAACAATGACAGCCTGCTGCAGGCCGCTCAGCACTCGCTGACGATGGCGATCTTCTCCGCCACCTTCGCCACGCTGATTGGCTCCCTGACCGGCGTGGCGCTCTATCGCTATCGCTTTCGCGGTAAGCCGTTCGTCAGCGGCATGCTGTTTGTGGTGATGATGTCGCCGGACATCGTGATGGCGATTTCGCTGCTGGTGCTGTTTATGCTGCTGGGCGTTCAGCTTGGCTTCTGGTCGCTGCTGTTTTCCCATATCACCTTCTGCCTGCCGTTTGTGGTGGTGACCGTCTTTGCGCGCCTGAAAGGGTTCGACGTGCGCATGCTGGAGGCGGCGAAAGATCTGGGCGCCAGCGAGATGACCATCCTGCGCAAAATCATCCTGCCGCTGGCGATGCCCGCCGTGGCGGCAGGATGGCTGCTGAGCTTTACCCTGTCGATGGATGACGTGGTGGTCTCCTCCTTCGTGACCGGGCCGAGCTATGAAATTCTGCCGTTGAAAATCTATTCGATGGTGAAAGTCGGCGTTTCACCTGAGGTGAACGCGCTGGCGACCATTCTGCTGGTGTTTTCGCTGGTTCTGGTGATCGCCAGCCAGGTTATTGCTCGTGATAAAACAAAATCTCAGGGGACAATGAAATGAAAAAAATGCTCGCCGCTGCCGCGCTGGTGCTTGGCATGGGTGCCGCGCACGCTGATGACAGCAAAACGCTCTACTTCTACAACTGGACCGAGTATGTGCCGCCGGGACTGCTGGAACAGTTCACCAAAGAGACGGGCATCAAGGTGATCTACTCGACCTACGAGTCGAATGAAACCATGTATGCCAAGCTCAAAACCTACAAAGACGGCGCATACGATCTGGTGGTTCCTTCCACCTACTTTGTCGACAAAATGCGCAAAGAGGGCATGATCCAGAAGATCGATAAAACGAAGCTAACCCATTTTTCAAACCTCGATCCGGAGATGCTCAACAAGCCGTTTGACCCGAATAACGACTACTCCATTCCGTATATCTGGGGGGCAACCGCGATTGGCGTTAACAGCGAGGCCGTCGATCCGAAATCGGTGACAAGCTGGGCCGACCTGTGGAAACCGGAGTACAAAGGCAGCCTGTTGTTGACCGACGACGCACGTGAAGTGTTCCAGATCGCGCTGCGCAAACTGGGCTACTCGGGCAATACGACGGATCCAAAAGAGATTGAAGCGGCGTATACCGAGCTGAAAAAGCTGATGCCTAACGTGGCGGCATTCAACTCCGATAACCCGGCAAACCCGTATATGGAAGGCGAAGTGAACCTGGGGATGGTGTGGAACGGTTCCGCGTATGTCGCCCGCCAGGCCGGTACGCCGCTTGAGGTTGTCTGGCCAAAAGAGGGCGGGATTTTCTGGATGGACAGTCTTTCAATCCCGGCCAACGCGAAAAACGTGGACGGGGCGCATAAGCTGATTGACTTCCTGCTGCGCCCTGACGTGGCGAAACAGGTTGCCGAGACGATTGGCTACCCGACGCCCAACCTGGCCGCACGCAAGCTGCTGAAGCCTGACGTGGCTAACGATAAGTCGCTCTACCCGGACGCCGAAACCATCAGTAAAGGTGAATGGCAGAACGATGTCGGCGACGCCAGCCGCCTCTACGAAGAGTATTACCAGAAGTTAAAAGCGGGCCGCTAACCGGTATCGTGTTCTTCTTCACGCCGCCTGCGCGGCGTGAGGGGGAATTAACTGACCGCATTCTCTCCTGCCCAGATCGTCGCCTTTCGCATCGCCTCCACCACCTCCTCATCAGACAGACCCAGCGCCTGACGAACCCGGGTTGCCTCGTCCCAGCGCTGCTGTTCATAATAACGACAGAGGTTGATCATGTCGGCTAACTGTCCCTCCTGATGGCACAGCGCGTTGCTCACGCTCTGCGGTACCGCAATTTGCTTCATCAACTCGGCCATCGGCAGCTCAAGAAGGATATCGAGCAAAGAAAACAGGCCGCACATGAACGCATTTTCAGCCAGAATCGGGTCTTTCATCGTCTCTGCAATCAGTTCGCAGAACTTGCCGCGCATCATGCTTAACGGGTAAAGCTCGCTGACGGTGTCATTACCCGCACTGGCGAGGACCACGACGGCAACAAACCGTCGGAGCTGATTTTCGCCAAGATACCTGAGCACCTCGCTCAGGGTTAACTTGCTGAAATTACAGGCGCCGACATGTTTAAACGCCGTATGCTTCATATAGCGCATGATTTTATAAGAGAGCGTCAGATCCGTTTTTATCAACGACTCGATGATTCGAAAATCAGGTTTATTGCGTCCGACCTCCATTTGCAGCCGGAAAATCGCCAGCTGATTTTGCGACAGCCGTTTATATTTAATGACCTCCGGACGGCAGAAAAAATAGCCCTGAAACAGCGAGAACCCCTCGTCCCTGTATTGGTTGAATTCCTCTTTAGTCTCAACTTTTTCAGCGAGATATTTAATATGACCGGTCAGATGTTTACGTGCTTTCAGATACGCTTTAATTTGCGCTAAAGTATAATTTCTGACGTCGAATTTCAGGATCGAAATATAGGGTAAAAAAGCATCCCATTCTGGCGCAAGGGTGAAATCATCAAGCGCAAACTGGTAGCCATGCGCATTCATCTCCCTGACAGCCTGCAGCAGTTCGGCCCCCGGCACAGCATCTTCAAGGATCTCAATCACCACGCTCTCTTTATCAAGCGCTTCGCCACTGCGGTCAATGACCATCCTTGAAGGGAAATTAATAAACGACGTGTGTGCCCCTGCGATGCGCTGGGACGGCACACATAAAAACTGATCGGATATCATCCTGGACGTGGCATATTCCGCCGACACATCCGGAAAACGATTTGTCATCCCGTCTCTGAAAAGCAGCTCATAGGCCACGGTATTCATCTCTGGGTTAAAAATGGGTTGTCGCGCGATAAATCCGTACATATCCCATCCTCCTCTACCACTTAATATTTATTAGCATCCTCTTTCTACACGATGATAACGAGCATTATCGAGCGCTATTTTGATTGAATGCACAAAATAAAAGCATCCACACTAATTAACGGGATTTAATATTCTGGAATTTAAATTAAATATATCCGGCGCTCTACAGAAAGAGAACGAAATATCCGATAAGTACTGTGTGCCTGCCCGACATGCACGATATTACGGGAGATGAGAATGAAAGACGCCATGGTCCGAAAACAAAAAATAAGAGTCAAGACGTTGATGCTATTGTCCATTTTCCTCACCGTGACGGTGGGTTTTACGGCAACGATCGGGTTTATGATGTGGCAGTGGATGGCGCAGCAAGAAGTGCTGGCCAAAAAACATATCCGCCAGATAGCCGAGGTACAGGCTTTACAGGTCAGCAAACAGCTGGATTCCGCCCTGACTGCCGCCCGGGATATGGGCAACAGCGCTCTGGCGCTGCGTGAGGCGGGCGTATCCGATCGCCAGAGCCTGAACCAGCTGCTCATCCACTACCTCTCGGCTCACCCATCGTTTCTCTCCATGTCGATGGCCTTTGAGCCCAACGCGTTTGACGATAAAGATGCCGCCTTTGCCGGTCAGAGCGGTGAAGATCCTGCCGGGCGCTACGCCCGCTACGTCGACCGCGATGCCACCGGCAAACCGGCGTTGCACCTGCTGACGGACATCGAAACGCCCGGCAGCGGTGATTATTATCTGCTGCCGAAACAGCGGCATAAAGATGTGATCATCGAACCCTATATTTACCCCTACAACGGCGTGGACGTGATGCTCACCTCGATTGCCGCCCCCATCATGCGTGACGGTCAGTTTCTGGGCTCGGTTACCTCTGACTTCTCGCTCGCCACGCTGCAGTCCACGATCGGCGCAATTAAACCGTGGAACGGCACAGGCTACGCCCTCCTCCTGTCTGCAGGCAATAACGTGGTGTCCAGCCCGGACAAACGGGCTGCAGGCAAGCCTTACGCGGGTCAGATTGCCGGTCATGACGTCACCCGGGTAAACGATCCGCTGCTGAAGGAAGAGGTGTTTATCACCTGGCAGGACATCGCCGTCGGCAACAGCCAGACGCCGTGGAAACTGGCTATTATCACCCCGGTCAGCGAAGTGATGGCCGAAGCGCGCGCATTTTTACTGAAAGCCATCGTCCTGATGGTGTTAAGCATCGTTGCGGTCAGCCTGGTGATGGCCCAGATCTTTACCCGCAAGGTTGACCGTCCGGTGGGGGGAGAACCTTCCGAGGCCGCCGGTATTGCCCTGGCCGTCGCCCGGGGAGATCTGAACAACACCATCCCGGTGCGTTCCGGGGATACCCACAGCATTTTTTATGCTCTGCACACCATGCAGACGCAGCTCAAGCGCATCGTCGGCAACATCAGCGAAGCCAGCCATTCGGTGCACGGCGGGACCAGCGAAATTTCGGCGGGCAACCTTGACCTCGCCTCGCGTACCGAAGAACAGGCGGCGGCGATTGTTGAAACAGCTGCCAGCATGGAAGAGATTTCGGTTACGGTGAAGAATAACGCCGACAACGCGCACAAAGCGACCACGCTGACCGATCGCGCCGCGAGCCTCGCCGGGCATGGCGAAACGCTGGTAAACGACGTGGTAATGGTGATCGGGGAGATTGACGAGAGCGCACGTAAGATCGGTGAGATTAACAGCATCGTCGACGGCATCGCCTTCCAGACCAATATTCTGGCGCTGAATGCGGCCGTTGAAGCGGCGCGCGCAGGCGAACAGGGACGCGGTTTCGCAGTTGTCGCAGGTGAAGTGCGCAACCTTGCCCAGCGAAGCGCTAACGCGGCCAAAGAAATCTCTCAACTGATTGCCGAGTCCTCAGGCCGCGTCAGCAAAGGCGTCGAGCTGGTCAATGAGACCGGCGTAATGATGAAACAGGTGATTGAGGCGGTGTCGCACGTTCATCTGGTCATCAACGACATTGTTCAGGCGCTGGACGAACAGAATCGGGGGATTAGCCAGGTCAGTACCGCCGTTAACCAGATGGACAGCACCACCCAGCAGAACGCTTCACTGGTTCAGCAGATCTCAGCGGCGGCGCTCTCACTGGACGAGCAGGCTAAATCGCTGGAGAAGACGCTGGCGTTCTTTCATTCTTAAATAAAAAGGCACCCGTCCAGCGGGTGCCTTTTCACGCGATTCGCGTTACAGCCCTTTCAGCAGCTTGTCGACAAACTCCGGAACAACCGTGCTTGCCAGGCCGTAGTGTTTCTCTTCAAACTCGCTGCCCACCTGGCTTGGCTCAAGATTGAGTTCAACGGTATGCGCGCCGTGCAGTCGCGCTTCGTGGACAAACCCCGCCGCCGGATAAACATGACCGGATGTGCCGATGGCGATAAACACGTCGGCCATCGCCAGCGCGCTGTAGATCTCATCCATTCCCAGCGGCATTTCGCCGAACCAGACCACGTGCGGACGCAGGCGCGACGGGAACTGGCAGCAGTGGCACTTATCCTCTGGCAGCACGTCCTCTTTCCAGTCCAGCACCTGACCGCTCCAGGCGCAGCGAACCTTGAGCAGCTCGCCGTGCATATGGATGATGTTCTTGTTACCGGCCCGCTCGTGCAGGTTGTCGATATTCTGCGTTACCAGCAGAAAACGATCGCCCAGCGCCTCTTCCAGCTTCGCCAGCGCCAGATGCGCGGCATTCGGCGCGACGTCAGGCTGCTGAAGCTGACGACGGCGGGCGTTGTAAAACGCCTGCACGAGATCCGGGTCGCGGGCAAAGCCTTCCGGCGTGGCGACATCCTCCACGCGGTGCTCTTCCCACAACCCGTCCGCCGCGCGGAAGGTTCGAATTCCTGACTCGGCGGAGATCCCCGCCCCGGTCAGCACCACCACTCTGGGTTTATCCATCGCTTCTGGCATCATTCTGTCTCTGAAAAAGATCCGCTGGCGCAGACGCTCACGCAAGCGGCGTTTGTTTTTGCGAAAACGGCTGAGTCGACCCTGGCGACGCGACAGCATAGTAACCTCGTAAACTAATCGGTGAGATGAAGGAATGCGGCTCCGCGCATGCCTCCTGCGTCCCCGTGTCGCGCGCGTTCAATACGCGGCACGCGGGCAACCGGCAATAAGTGTCGGGGCAAACGCCCGGACAACCGTTCCGTAATCGCGGTAAAGTTTGAGAGCCCTCCCCCGATCACCAGCAGATCCGGGTCGACGATAGTGAGAATATTGCCCAGACATACCGCCAGCAGATCCAGATAGCGCTCGACGTGCTCACGCGCATGCGCATCCCCTTGCTCCCACAGGGTAATGATTTGAGGGGCCTCAAGTTTCTGATGATAGAAGTGTTCGTAAAGCCATGCAAACCCGCGGCCGGAAAGGTAGTTCTCAATACAGCCGTGCTGGCCACAGCCGCAGCGGGTTAGCGGAAAATCACGTCCCACCACCTCGAGGGCATCCACCGGCAGGCGAATATGACCAAACTCGCCGGTGATGTAGCTGCGCCCGGTGATGGGCTTACCGTTGATGACGATTCCGCCGCCGACGCCGGTACCGAGGATCAGCCCCATCACCAGCGGGTAGCGACGGAACTCATCATCCCAGGCTTCAGAGAGCGCGAAGCAGTTGGCATCGTTATCTAAACGCACGTCGCGTTCAAGGAGAGCAGAGAGATCGGCGCGCAGCGGTTTACCGCTGGCGGCAGGCACGTTGGCCGCGTAAAGCGTACCGTCGTCGGTTTCCGGCATGCCCGGAATACCAATGCCGACGCTGCCTTTCATGCCAAAGCGTTCATCGGCCTGCGCCACCAGCGCGGCAATGGCGGTTAAAAATTCGTCGTAGCTGTCGCGCGGCGTGGGAACGCGGGTTTCCCACTGCAGTTTGAGGTCTTTATCAAATACGCCGAGCGCAATCTTGGTGCCGCCAATATCAAATCCATAATACATAACGCATTCCTCTTTCGATCTGGCGACCCGAAAGCCGCTAGATCATGACGTAATTACTGGCCACTTAATACCCTCGCCGGATCAATTCGGCTTGCGCGACGCGCCGGATACCAGCTTGCCAGCAGACTCAGTAAAAGTGCTGTAAGCAGCACATAAAAAACATCCAGCCAGTGCAGTTCAGACGGCAGGAAGTCAATAAAATAGATATCACCCGACAGGAACTGGTGACCAATAAGCTTTTCAATCCCGTTGATAATCGGCGTCAATTGCAGGGAAACCACCACGCCAATCACCACGCCGCACAGGCTGCCGAACAGACCCGCCAGCAAACCGTACCAGACGAAGATGGCGCGAATAAGACCGTCTTTTGCGCCGAGGGTACGCAGCACGGCGATGTCGCCGCTCTTGTCCTTGACCGCCATGACCAGCGTCGAGACGATATTAAAGCACGCGACGCCAATCACCAGCACCATCGCCAGATACATAATGGCGCGGATCATCTGGATATCACGGTACATATACCCGTAAGTGCCGATCCAGCTTTTGATGTAGACATAGTTATTGGTCACGCTGCCCGCGTCGCGCACCAGTTTGTTGGCGTTAAAGACGTCGTTCACCTTAATCGCAATGCCCGTCACGCTGTCGCCCATGTCGAGATACTGGCGCGCGTCCTCCATCGGCACCATCGCAAAGCTGTGGTCAAGCTGGCCGCTCAGCTGAAGAATACCGGTAACGTGCAGGCGCACGCGTTTTGGCTGCTGCAGTTTGTGATCGGCGCTGGCGTTGGGGATCATGATTGACACCCAGTCGCCCTGCTTCACCTTCAGGGCATCAGCAACGCCTTTACCCATGATGATCTGCTGCTCGCCCGCCCTGAAGTTGGCCCACGCGCCGTTTTGCACATAGTTCGGCAGCGCGCTGAGACGCGCTTCCTGCGCCGGGTTCACCCCTTTCACCTGAATGGCGCGCAGGTTTACCCCGCTCTCCACCAGCCCGGTAAAGTTAATGTAGGGCGCGGCCGCGGCGATGCCCGGCACTTTTTCAACTTTGGTGAGCGCATCGCTCCAGTTCGTCCACGGCTGGTTAACCGGTTCGATCTCCCCGTGCGGCACCACCGCCAGAATGCGGTTATTCAGCTCGCGCTCGAAACCGTTCATGGCGCTCAGGCCGACAATCAGCACCGCCACACCCAGCGCAATACCGATGGTCGAGATGACGGAGATCAGCGACACCATGCCGCCGCGACGGCGGCCGCGGCTAAAACGTAAACCGATGAGTAACGATAACGGTGACGCCATTACTCTGCTCCCATCAGGGTCAGTTCCGCGTTCAGATGACCGTCGCGCATCTCAAGCTGGCGCCCCATGCGTTTTGCCAGCTGCAGATCGTGGGTCACCACCAGAAACGCGGTACCCTGTGAGGCGTTCAACTCGCCCAGAAGCTGGAAAATACTGTCCGCATTGCGGGCGTCCAGGTTACCGGTGGGCTCATCCGCCAGCACCAGACGCGGGTTGTTGACCAGCGCACGGGCAATCGCCACGCGCTGGCGTTCGCCGCCGGACAACTCCGACGGACGGTGGTTACCGCGATGGCCCAGCCCTACCGCTTTCAGCATGTCGCTGGCGCGGGCGTTAATTTCTGCGGGTTTCTTTTTGCCAATCAGCAGCGGCATCGCCACGTTTTCCAGCGCCGTGAAATCCGGCAGCAGGTGGTGGAACTGGTAGATAAAGCCCAGCTCGCGGTTGCGCAGCTCGGCCTTCGCCGCTGAGGACATTTTGCTCATCGGCTGGCCGGAGAAAATCACGTCGCCGTTGGTTGGGGTATCCAGCCCGCCCAGCAGATGTAATAAGGTACTTTTACCGGAGCCGGAGCTGCCGACAATCGCCATCATCTCGCCTTCGCCCACGCTAAAGCTCACATTGTGCAGCACGTCGGTTTGCACAGTGCCTTCCTGATAGCGTTTGGACAGGTTGTCGCATTGCAACAGGATCTTATTCATAACGTAAAGCCTCAGCGGGTTGAGTGGCGGCGGCGCGCCAGGAAGGATAAAGCGTTGAAAGCAGCGCAATGGCCATCGCGGCCAGCGCAATACCGACCACCTGCAGCGGCTCGATAGCCACCGGCAGCGCTGCGCCGTCGAGCAGCGCGCCGATAATCGGCATTAAGTTGTTGAGCTGGCTGGCAAGCAGTGCCCCCAGCACGGCACCGAGCAGCGCACCGATGATACCGGCGCTGGCGCCCTGCACCATAAACACGGCCATGATCTGGCGCGGCGTCAGCCCCTGGGTTTGCAGGATAGCGACCTCGCCCTGCTTCTCCATCACCATCAGCCCCAGCGAGGTGATGATGTTAAATGCCGCCACGGCGACGATCAGGCTCAGCAGCAGCCCCATCATGTTTTTCTCCATCCGCACGGCCTGGAACAGCTCGCCTTTGCGCTCGCGCCAGTCCTGCCATTTGGTGCCGTCCGGCAGTTTTTGCTGGCTGAGGGTATCCACCTTCAGCGGCGCGTCAAGCCACAGGCGCCAGCCGGTGATATTTCCGGCCGGGTAGCGCATCAGGCGTGACGCGTCCTGGATGTTAACCAGCATCTGGTAGCCATCGACTTCGCTGTTGGCGGCAAAGGTACCAATTACGTTGAACAGGCGCTGGCTTGGCAGGCGCCCCATCGGCGTAAACTGGCTGGCTGAAGGCACCATCACGCGCAGCTGGTCGCCACGGTTGACGCCAAGCTGGCCGGCAAGCTGCTCACCCAGAATCACGTTGTATTTCCCGGCTTCCAGGTCAGTCTGCTTCACGTTAACGAGATACGGCGTCAGCGGATCTTTTTGTGCCGGGTCGATACCCAGCATCACGCCGACCGCCACGCTGCGGGCGCTTTGCAGCACCACGTCACCGGTGGTCAACGGCGCAACGCGCGTGACGCCCTGTAACTTCGCCGCGCTTTCCGGCAGCTGCTGTGGGTTAACCGAACCGTTAGTCGATGAGAGAACGGCCTGCGGCATCAGCCCCAGGATGTTGTTTTGCAGCTCGCGCTCAAAGCCATTCATGACGGAAAGCACCGTCACCAGTGCCATCACGCCAAGCGTAATGCCAATAGTCGAAAGCCAGGAGACAAAGCGACCGAAGCGGTCCGCGGCGCGCCCACGCATGTAGCGTAAGCCTATGAAGAGTGCGACAGGTTGATACATGAAGTCCGTCTGTTTGCTGATAGCAGACCCACGAGTATATAAGCGAATCCGTTAAGCGTAAATGACTGAAACCGTAAGCTTTGGTAATCATTTTTCCGAAAAATTCAGATAAATCAGGGTACTAATGTCTGAAACCGCCCCTCGCAACCTCCACCTTTTCCGAAAAACCTCCTGATACAGACTGTTACCCATTACAGCCCGGTTTCGTTTAACAACAATTGTTCGTTCGTCTATGGCAATAAGGTAGTTGCGAACAATGAAGCAAAAAGCATTATGGATTAACCAGATAAAAGGGCTATGTATCTGCCTGGTGGTTATCTATCATTCGGTTATCACGTTTTATCCGCACCTGATCGGGCTGCAACACCCGCTCTCCGGCCTTCTCGCCAAATGCTGGGTCTATTTTAATCTCTACCTCGCCCCCTTCCGTATGCCGGTCTTTTTCTTTATCTCCGGCTATCTGATACGTCGTTATATTGATGAGGTGGACTGGCGAACCAGTCTCGACAAGCGAATCTGGAGCATTGTCTGGGTCCTGGCGCTGTGGGGGATTCTGCAATGGCAGGCGCTGACCCACCTGAATGCCTGGCTGGCGCCCGATCGCGAGCTTGCCACCTCGTCGAACGCGGCCTACGCCGACTCGCTCCCGGGATTTGTGCGAGGCATGCTCACCGCCAGCACCAGTCTGTGGTATCTGTATGCCCTGGTTGTGTACTTCACGCTGTGTAAACTGCTGAGCCGCTGGAAGCTGCCGATGCTGTGGCTGCTGGCGCTGGCAAGCATCGCGATCAACTTCCTGCCGCTGCCGTGGTGGGGAATGAACAGCGTGGTACGCAACATGATCTACTACAGCCTCGGGGCGTGGTATGGCGCAGCGCTGATGACGTGGATGAAAAACCTCAGCCTGCGCCGCAGCTGGCTGACAACCGGCGCTTTCGCCGCCGTCTCCGTGGTGCTGTGGTTTGCTAACGTTCCGCTGCTGCTCTCATTGCTGTCGATTGTGCTGATCATGAAGCTGTTCTACAGCTTTGAGCAGCGCTATGCCGTTCACCCTGACAACCTGCTGAACGTGATTGGCTCCAATACCATTGCGATTTATACCACTCACCGCATCCTCATTGAGGCCTTCAGCCTGTTCCTGATTGGCGAGATGAATGCCGCTTACTGGCCGGTCTGGGCTGAACTCACCTTAATTCTGGTCTACCCGTTTGCCAGCCTGCTGATCTGTACCCTTGCCGGACTCGGGGTGCGTAAGATCTCCACCGCGCTGTTTGGGGACATTTTCTTCTCTCCGCCTTCACCGCTCACGCTGTCACCCACCACCCGTTAATGCCCTCACCGCCCCCTTTCGGGGGCGTATAATCCCGCCGTGCGGTTACGATTTGCTTATGTAAAACGATCGAGGATAATAAAGACATTGCGTATCAGTGATATGCCCCAATACTGTTGGTATATCCATAAGAGACTCTGACATAGCCATGCCTGAACACTATCGTTATTCCTTGCCTGTCAAAGCGGGCGACCAGCGCCAGCTGGGTGAACTCACGGGCGCAGCGTGCGCCACGCTGGTAGCGGAAATCGCCGAGCGTCATCCTGGCCCGGTGATCCTGGTTGCCCCGGACATGCAAAACGCCCTGCGCCTGCACGATGAAATTCGCCAGTTCACCGATAATCTGGTGTTCAGCCTGGCCGACTGGGAAACGCTGCCCTATGACAGCTTCTCTCCACACCAGGAGATCATCTCCTCGCGCCTGTCGACGCTCTATCAACTCCCGACCATGCAGCGCGGCGTGCTGATTGTGCCGGTGAATACCCTGATGCAGCGCGTCTGTCCGCACAGCTACCTGCACGGTCACGCGCTGGTGATGAAAAAAGGCCAGCGCCTGTCCCGTGATGCCCTGCGGGCGCAGCTTGACGGTGCCGGCTATCGCCATGTCGATCAGGTCATGGAGCACGGGGAATACGCGACCCGCGGCGCGCTGCTCGACCTTTACCCGATGGGCAGCGACCAGCCGTATCGTCTGGACTTTTTCGATGATGAAATCGACAGCCTGCGCGTCTTCGACGCCGACACGCAGCGCACGCTGGAGGAAGTGGAGTCCATCAATTTACTGCCCGCACATGAGTTCCCGACGGACAAAACCGCTATCGAACTGTTCCGCAGCCAGTGGCGCGATAAGTTCGAGGTGAAGCGCGACGCGGAACATATTTATCAGCAGGTCAGCAAAGGCACGCTGCCTGCCGGGATCGAATACTGGCAGCCGCTGTTCTTCAGCGAGCCGCTCCCTGCCCTGTTCAGCTACTTCCCGGCGAATACCCTGATTGTTAACACCGGGGATATCGACGCCAGCGCCAGCCGCTTTGAAAGCGAAACCCGCGCTCGCTTCGAAAACCGGGGCGTTGACCCGATGCGTCCGCTGCTGCCGCCGGAAGCGCTGTGGCTGCGTACCGACGAGCTCAACGCCGAGCTGAAGCGCTGGCCGCGCATGCAGCTGAAAACCGATTCGCTTGCCGATAAGGCCGCCAACACCAACCTCGCCTTCCGGACGCTGCCGGACCTGGCCGTCCAGGCGCAGCAGAAATCCCCGCTGGATAATCTGCGCAAGTTCCTGGAGTCCTTTACCGGCCCGGTGGTGTTCTCCGTTGAGAGTGAAGGCCGCCGCGAAGCGTTAGGTGAGCTGCTGGGACGCATTAAGGTGGCGCCGAAGCGCATCCTGCGCCTGAGCGAAGCGACCGGAAACGGCCGTTACCTGATGATTGGCGCCGCCGAGCATGGGTTCATCGACACGCTCAACAACCTGGCGCTGATTTGCGAAAGCGACCTGCTGGGTGAGCGCGTCGCGCGCCGTCGTCAGGACAGCCGTCGAACCATCAACCCGGACACGCTGATCCGTAACCTGGCCGAGCTGCATCCGGGCCAGCCGATTGTTCACCTGGAGCATGGCGTTGGACGCTATCAGGGGATGACCACGCTGGAGGCGGGCGGCATTAAAGGTGAATACCTGATGCTGACCTACGCTAACGACGCCAAACTGTATGTTCCGGTGTCGTCCCTGCATCTGATCAGCCGCTACGCGGGCGGGGCCGAAGAGAACGCGCCGCTGCACAAGCTGGGCGGCGATGCCTGGACGCGCGCGCGCCAGAAGGCCGCGGAAAAAGTGCGCGACGTGGCTGCCGAGCTGCTGGATATCTACGCCCAGCGCGCGGCCAAAGAGGGCTTCGCCTTTAAGCATGATAAGGAACAGTATCAGCTGTTCTGCGACAGCTTCCCGTTTGAAACCACGCCGGATCAGGCTCAGGCCATCAACGCCGTGCTGAGCGACATGTGCCAGCCGCTGGCAATGGACCGTTTAGTGTGCGGCGACGTCGGCTTCGGTAAAACCGAAGTGGCGATGCGCGCCGCTTTCCTTGCGGTGGAAAACAACAAGCAGGTGGCGGTGCTGGTGCCGACCACCCTGCTCGCTCAGCAGCACTTCGACAACTTCCGCGACCGCTTCGCCAACTGGCCGGTACGCATCGAGATGCTGTCACGTTTTCGCAGCACCAAAGAGCAGACGCAGATCCTGGAGCAGGCAAGCGAAGGCAAGATCGATATTCTGATCGGCACCCATAAGCTGCTGCAAAGCGACGTGAAGTGGAAAGATTTGGGGCTGCTGATTGTCGACGAAGAGCACCGCTTCGGGGTGCGTCATAAAGAGCGCATCAAAGCGATGCGCGCCGACGTCGATATCCTGACCCTGACCGCAACGCCGATCCCGAGAACCCTGAACATGGCGATGAGCGGCATGCGCGATCTGTCGATTATCGCCACGCCGCCGGCGCGCCGTCTGGCGGTGAAAACCTTCGTCCGCGAGTACGATAATCTGGTGGTGCGTGAGGCCATTCTGCGTGAAGTGCTACGCGGGGGTCAGGTCTATTACCTGTACAACGACGTGGAAAACATCCAGAAAGCGGCCGACAGGCTGGCGGAGCTGGTGCCGGAGGCGCGCATCGCTATCGGTCACGGGCAGATGCGCGAGCGCGAGCTGGAACGGGTGATGAACGACTTCCACCACCAGCGCTTTAACGTGCTGGTGTGCACCACCATCATCGAAACCGGGATCGACATTCCGACCGCGAACACCATCATCATTGAACGTGCGGATCACTTTGGCCTGGCGCAGCTTCACCAGCTGCGCGGCCGCGTCGGACGTTCGCACCATCAGGCCTACGCCTGGCTGCTGACGCCGCATCCAAAAGCGATGACCACCGACGCGCAAAAGCGTCTGGAAGCCATCGCCTCGCTGGAAGACCTCGGTGCAGGCTTCGCGCTGGCCACGCACGATCTCGAGATCCGCGGTGCCGGTGAACTGCTGGGTGAGGACCAGAGCGGCTCGATGGAGACCATCGGCTTCTCGCTCTATATGGAACTGCTGGAAAACGCGGTTGATGCCCTGAAGGCCGGGCGCGAGCCGTCGCTGGAAGATCTCACCAGCCAGCAGACCGAGGTCGAGTTGCGCATGCCTTCCCTGCTGCCGGACGATTTCATTCCGGACGTGAATACCCGACTGTCGTTCTACAAGCGCATCGCCAGTGCGAAGACGGAAAGCGAGCTGGAAGAGATTAAGGTTGAGCTGATCGACCGCTTTGGTCTGCTGCCCGATGCGGCGCGAAATCTGCTGGATATCGCTCGCCTGCGCCAGCAGGCGCAGAAGCTGGGCATTCGCAAACTTGAAGGCAACGAAAAAGGCGGCGTGATTGAGTTCGCGGAGAAGAACCAGGTCAACCCGATGTGGCTCATCGGTCTGCTGCAAAAACAGCCGCAGCATTTCCGTCTGGATGGCCCAACGCGTCTGAAATTCACCCAGGAACTGACGGAGCGCAAAACCCGCATGGACTGGGTGCGTAACTTTATGCGCCAGCTGGAAGAGAACGCGATCGCCTGACCTCCCTTCCCCCCCGTTAGCCCAGCGCTAACGGGGGGCAATTTACAAACTCTTTGCACTTCACCCGATCTTCCCGACACACCCATTCGCCATAATTATCATTAACGCCTTATAAAACAATAACCTTATCATTTGCATGGATTATGGTGATGATGACCTTTTCGCGTTTTACTCGCTGGTTAACCCTGTTTGCGCTGGCAGCCACCGTCGCGGTGGCGCTTCCTGCTCGCGCAAATACCTGGCCTCTTCCTCCGCCCGGCAGCAAGGTGGTGGGTGAAAACCGCTTTCATGTGGTTGAAAATAATGGCGGTTCGCTGGAAGCGATTGCCAAAAAATATAACGTTGGTTTTCTGGCCCTGCTGCAGGCGAACCCTGGCGTCGATCCCTACGTCCCGCGTGCAGGCAGCGTGTTGACTATCCCGTTACAGACGATCCTGCCGGACGCCCCGCGCGAGGGGATTGTGATAAACCTGGCGGAGCTACGTCTGTACTATTACTCGCCGGGTAAAAATGAGGTGACCGTCTACCCGATTGGTATTGGTCAGCTGGGCGGCGACACCCTGACGCCGACGATGGTCACCACCGTCTCGGATAAACGCGCGAATCCAACCTGGACCCCGACGGCCAATATTCGTGCCCGTTATAAAGCTCAGGGCATCGATCTTCCAGCCGTGGTGCCGGCAGGCCCGGATAACCCGATGGGTCACCACGCGATCCGCCTGGCGGCCTACGGTGGCGTTTACCTGCTGCACGGAACGAACGCGGACTTTGGCATCGGCATGCGCGTCAGCTCCGGCTGTATTCGTCTGCGCGATGACGATATCAAAACGCTGTTTAACGTTGTTACGCCGGGTACCAAAGTGAATATCATCAATACGCCGATTAAGGTTTCTGAGGAGCCGGGCGGCGTACGGCTGGTCGAAATTCACCAGCCGCTATCGAAAAACATTGGCGATGACCCGCAGACGCTGCCCATTAACCTGAATGCCGCAATGGTAAGCTTTAAAACCAATGCGAATACCAACAGCGTGGTGATGGAGCGTGCAATGGAGGCCCGCTCAGGCATGCCGACCGATGTCACCCGGCACCATGATGTAATCCAGCAATCGATGTAAATCATAAATAAAAAAACGCCCTGCTCAGCAGGGCGTTTTTTATTGCAGTGGCATAAATGAGGGTTTATGCCCGGCTTATTTGTAGATGACGGCGGTGCCGTGCAGGGTGTTAGGACCGGTCACAGAGGTGATGCGGTAAGATTTAGCACCCATCTCTTCCGCTTTTTGTGCCAGCTGATCTTCCAGTGAACCCAGGTTAGTACCGGCAGACGCAGAGATCGTCCCGACTTTATGCTGATCGACCGGGGTAGACTGTACTTGTACAGCCGCAAAGCTTGCGAAAGAGAGTGAACTCAGAACAGCAGCAGCGATGAGGGTTTTTACGTTTTTCATGATGTTTACCTTTAGCAGATGAATTTGGAGGTCGTTATCTATTTAGTTAACGATCGATAGGTAAATCATAAATGTGATCCAGGTCACGCGTCAACATAATTTTATAACGTCCATTAACTTAATTTTAAAGTCGTTATTTTTCATATAGATATGATTAATATATTTTTAAGCATTCAGCACTGGTGGTGGGTTGCGTTTATTTTTATAATGGTTATTCACCAAACCAACAGAGGACCAACGGCACATGACAACCGACGTCACGAGTTGTGCGAAGAAAAGCCGTGGCCGACCAAAAGTGTTTGACAGGGATGCAGCGCTTGATAAGGCCATGACTCTCTTCTGGCAACATGGGTATGAAGCAACCTCGCTTTCCGATCTGGTAGAAGCTACCGGAGCCAAAGCGCCGACGCTGTATGCCGAATTTACCAATAAAGAGGGGCTGTTCAGGGCGGTGCTGGACAGATACATTTCGCGTTTTGCGGCGAAACATGAAGCCCAGCTATTTTGTGAAGAGAAAAGCGTCGAACAGGCGCTTCGGGATTACTTTACCGCCGTCGCGACCTGCTTCACCAGTAAAGATACGCCTGCGGGCTGCTTTATGATTAACACCTCTGCCACCCTGGCGGCGTCCTCGAAAGAGATTGCCAATACGGTGAAATCGCGTCATGCGATGCAGGAGGAGACGCTAAGCGCCTTTCTGGCACAGCGCCAGCAGCGCGGTGAAATCCCTGCGCAGTGCAACCCCCAACTGCTGGCACAATACCTGAGCTGTATTTTGCAGGGGATGTCGATCAGCGCCCGTGAAGGGGCAACGCTGGAAAAACTGCAGAATATTAGCGAAACCACGCTGCGGCTGTGGCCTGAGCTACTCAAAATCTAAAGCAAAAAAAGCTCCTCAGCCTGAGCGCATGAGGAGCTAAATTCAGAGAACATCTTTTTTACACTTTGTTATTCAGAACCAGCTGACCATTTCCATCCAGTGGAATTTGCGTGCCAGGGTCTTTGTCCATGCGGATTTTGCCCTGCTGATCGCCAATTTTGTACGTCACGTCATAGCCCAGCATTTTTTCCGACTTGTCATAGACGGTTTTGCAGCGTTGCTGAGTCGTGGTGTAGGTATCGTTATCCTGCATCGCGCCCTGCACCTGGTTACCGGCATAGCCGCCACCCAGCGCGCCGACCACGGTCGCCACATCTTTACCCCGGCCGCCGCCAAACTGGTGACCAATCACGCCACCCGCTACCGCGCCCAGAACAGAACCGGCGATACGGTTTTCATCCTGCACCGGACGACGATGCGTCACGGAGACGTTACGGCACTCCTGACGAGGCGTTTTTACTGTTTCTTTAATCGGTGTAGCAGAAACCACCTGCGCATACTGCGGGCCGCGATCTAATACGTTGAGACTGGCAACGGCAGCCACACCTAACGCAGCCGCGACGCCAATCCCTATACCCGCCAACATTGATTTATTCACGGGACTTCCTCCTTTGTTGCTATTGGTAACAATTTTGCAATGGAGGCACGGCTTCGCCAATCAGATAAAGGATCAAAAAAGGGACGTTCAGAGGAGATATATTGTATTTAGGAGAACTCTTAAGCACTCAATCTGTGATCTACAGCATGAAATGCTAAAAACTCCCTCCGGAGAGCCCGGAGGGAGTGAAAGATTAGTGCAGCTTCAGACGCGGACGGATCACGCGATTGATTCTGCCCACCAGCATCATCAGCCCGGTTTTGAAGTAGCCGTGCAGCGCAATCTGGTGCATACGGTAGAGGGAGATATACACGAAGCGGGCAATGCGCCCTTCTACCATCATCGAGCCGCGCATCAGGTTACCCATCAGGCTGCCGACAGTAGAGAAGTTTGACAGAGACACCAGAGAACCATGGTCTTTGTAGACATAGGCCTTCATTGGCTTGCCTTTGTACTGCGCCAGAATGTTGTGCAGGACCAGGCTTGCCATCTGGTGTGCGGCCTGCGCGCGCGGCGGCACGAATCCACCTTCAGGACGGGCGCAGGAGGCGCAGTCACCGATAGCAAAGATTTCTGGGTCACGCGTGGTTTGCAGCGTTGGCTCCGTGACCAGCTGGTTAATGCGGTTGGTTTCCAGGCCGCCGATATCTTTCATAAAATCAGGCGCTTTGATACCGGCCGCCCAGACCATCAGATCCGCTTTGATATACTCGCCGTCTTTGGTGTGCAGGCCGCCTTCGTCGGCGCTGGTCACCATGGTCTGCGTCAGCACCCGCACGCCCAGCTTGGTGAGTTCATTGTGCGCCGCACCGGAAATACGCGGAGGCAGCGCAGGCAGAATGCGTTCACCGGCTTCGACCAGCGTGACGTTCAGCGCTTCATTCGTTAACCCTTTGTAACCGTAGCTGTGCAGCTGTTTCACCGCATTGTGCAGCTCCGCAGACAACTCAACGCCCGTCGCACCGCCGCCAACAATGGCGATATTTACCTTACCGTTCGCACCCATATTGCTGGTGTACTTCAGGAACAGGTTCAGCATTTCCTGATGGAAACGACGCGCCTGGTGCGGGTTATCGAGGAAGATACAGTGCTCTTTCACGCCCGGCGTGTTGAAGTCGTTGGAGGTACTGCCGAGCGCCATGACCAGCGTGTCATACGGCAGCTTGCGCTCAGGAACCAACAGCTCCCCTTTTTCATCACGCAGTTCTGCCAGAGTGATGGTTTTGCTTTCACGGTTGATGTCCACCACCGAGCCCAGCTGGAACTGGAAATGGTGGTTGCGCGCGTGCGCCAGATAGCTGAGCGCGTCCACGCCTTCGTCCAGAGAGCCGGTCGCCACTTCATGCAGCAGCGGTTTCCACAGGTGGCTGTGGTTACGATCCACCAGCGTGATTTTGGCTTTTTTACCGCGACCCAGCTTCTTACCCAACTGTGTCGCCAGCTCCAGCCCGCCAGCACCACCGCCTACAATCACTATCTTTTTCAATGGCGTAGTCAACGTGACCCCCTCAAATTATTAACCAATTGTTAATTAAAAGTTATAAAAATAACCCTTAATTAACAACAGGTTACAGCACTGAAACCATTCAGGTGCATTGAGAATACCACGTCAGGCGCATTGGTCATACCAAAATTGATATGCATCAAGTTTTGATGGCTTAAAAGTAGACAATTTTGGTCAAAAAGAAAGCCCGGCACGCTTTCGCGGCCGGGCTTCGACGCCTGCAGGCAAGGAATTAACCCAGCGTTTTAAACGCTTTGATACGCTGCAGGTGTGGGGAGATGTTTTTGAACTTGTGGGTCTGTTCTTCGTCCCAGACGATCTCATAGTAATGATGCAGAAGTTCTGCAGCCCGGTGGCTGTTGAGCGCCTCATCGTTACGCGACAGGATCACCAGACAGCGGTCACGGTTTTTCTCACGAAAATTGCTGACGCACTTGGTCGCAATATCGACATACTCTTCCGGGCGGTCGATTTTGCCTTCCATGTTTTCGTTCGGGAAAAGGTTGGGATTGAATACCACCTGACGGATGTCACACAGGAAGCCAATCCGCTCTGCCCAGTAGCCGCCCAGCCCCACGCCGCAAATCAACGGCCGATCGTCGACGTTGAGCTGCAACATCTTGTCCACCTCTTTGAGCAGATGCTGCATATCATGCTTCGGATGGCGCGTGCTGTAGCTGATCAACCGTACATCCGGATCGATAAACTGCAGCTGCAGCACCTTCTCATGATTACCAGGACTGTTTGAGTCAAAACCGTGTAAATAGATGATCATCGTCTTCTCACCACGCTACGCCTTCCGGGAGGGTTTACAGGCTGGCTTTATGTGCCTGCCAGCGCTCATTCAGGTCTTCAAGCCGGGCGTTGACCGTCTTCCAGCGCGCCGAATCCATCAGCTCCTGACGGCTAAATGAACCTTTATGATACAATTGTGTAACACGCTCTGCATTGATCGGCGACAGGTTATCCAGCACGCTCACGGCACCTTTACGATTATTGCAGACCAGGATCATATCGCAACCTGCATCCAGCGACGCCTGACCGCGTTCAGCGTAGCTGCCCATAATCGCCGCCCCTTCCATCGACAGATCGTCAGAGAAGATCACGCCATTGAAGCCCAGTTCCTGACGCAGAACGGTTTTCAGCCAGTGCGGAGAGCCGCTGGCAGGGCGCGGGTCAACGTCGCTGTAAATCACGTGCGCAGGCATGATGGCATCCAGCTTGTTGTCAGTGATAAGCGACCTGAACACCGACATATCTTTGGCGCGAATTTCCGCTTCCGGGCGCGGATCGCGCGGGGTCTCTTTGTGTGAGTCCGCCGTTACCGCCCCGTGACCCGGGAAGTGTTTGCCGGTGGTTTTCATCCCGGCATCGTGCATGCCGTCAATGAACCGGGTCGCCATGGCCAGCGCAATACGCGGATCGTCATGGTACGAGCGCTCGCCAATGGCGGCGCTGATATGCCCCACGTCCAGAACCGGGGCAAAACTGATGTCGATATCCATGGCAATCATTTCGCTGGCCATCAGCCAGCCGGCCTCCTGCGCCAGTTTCCCGCCCTCTTCCGTGCCGAGCAGCGCGGCAAAAGACTGGGCCGCCGGCAGACGGGTAAACCCTTCGCGAAAACGCTGTACGCGGCCGCCTTCCTGATCGACGGCGACCACCAGATGATTGCGCGACGCGGCGCGGATCTGACGCACCAGCTCACGCAGCTGCGCCGGATCGTGATAGTTGCGGGTAAACAGGATCAGACCACCCACCAGCGGGTGCGCCAGAATTTCACGCTCCTCCGCATCCAGTTCAAACCCTTCTACATCCAACATGACTGGACCCACATCCACCTCTCTTATCCTTTCGTTTGTAACTGACGCCAGGCATCGTCTGCCAGCGCAATAAAGTGTTTGTCTCTGGACTGCTGATAGCGCATTTCAAACCAGCCAGCCATTAACATGACGACCCAGGGCCGCCAGCGTTTAACCTGACGCCTCAGCGCGTCGGCGTTGATATGTGCCGCCTCGGCGTAGTCCCTGATCAGCGCCTGCCGAGCAGCGTCACTCTCCGTCCAGACTGCAGCCAGCTCCAGCGCCACATCGCCATCTCCGGCATATTCCCAGTCGATGAGCCTGATGCCCGCTGACGTATGCACAATATTTCCGGCATGAACATCCATGTGCAGCGGCGAGAGCCGAATCGGCTGCGGCTCGCCCGTTTTACGCAACCGCTTGAGATGCGCCAGCCACACTGGGGTGCGTCTGTCAGGCGCGGCCTGCTGCCAGTAGCGTTCCAGCAGCGGGGATAACGTGACTCGCCATCCCAGACGTGGCTGCCGGTGCAGATGATACAGCATCGCCGCGAGCGCCGGCGTGTCCGGTAGCGCGCTTTTCACGTCACCGTCCAGATAGTCGACGGCCATCCAGCTCTCTCTGAAAAAACGGGGGGCAGGCACGAGATCTGACGGAAGACGCCTCAGGGCGCGAAACTGACGACGGAAATGGGAGGCAGGCGCATAGGGGTCGTGATGTTGCCGCAAGACCAGACGTCGTTCGCCCTGCGCTATAATGCAACTCGCGCCGCCAAGCCCGGAGTGGGCCTGCGGCGCGATAAGGCGGTACTGAGGAAAATAGCGCGTCAGAATCTCTTCACGCGTGCTGTCATTGTTGCGTAACCGCACCTTTACCTGACCAGATAATTTCGCCTGTCTGAACCAGCATCAGCTGCATCTGCAGGGCCGGTGTATTCACGTTACCGGTGGCGTTAGAGTACAGCACATACTGTGCGCCAACGTTACGGGCAATGCCGATCGCCTTGCTGCGTGTGCCGAGGCTATCCTGCGGCGACAGGCCCAGCTGCTGTTTGGCTACCGCGAGCTGCTGAGCCGAGACCAGCGTAAACTTACCGTTGTTTGCCAGGGCATTGCGCAGCGTTTCTGTCGCTTCGCCCGCGTTCAGCGAACCGTTGGTACGGTTGTTCACGCTATCAACCAGCAACACGCTACCTGCCGTCACGCCCTGTGCCTGCAGCATTTTGCCGACCATGGGCTGCATTGCGCCGTTCCAGTCGTAATGGCGCACGCGCGGCGTCGGCTGCGACGTCTGGTCCGGATGCTCAATCGGGCCTGGCTGTGCCGGTATAGACGGTACGGACGGCACGGTTGGCTGCGGCTGCGTTGGCTGTGTCGGCTGTTCAGTGCCCGGCTTCGCCTCTTCCACAGGCGCTGGCTGTTCAGTTCGGGTCACACACCCCGCCAGGAACAGCGCGAAAGCTGTCACGAGCGCATAGCGGCTCAAGTTTTTAATCAAGGTTCACCCCTTAGAGATAAAGATAAAGTCTCACCTTATGCGCACCCAGATAGTTGGCGCTGCCATAGAGCGTTACCGACGATCTGGCCGGAATGGTGACGCTGCGCGGCGCCTCCAGCGGATGCATTTCGAGACCTCTTACGTCATACCAGAAAAAACGGTAGTGGACCGTCACGGGTTCGTGTCTTTCATTAAAGAGCGTAGAGGAGGCAGATGAATTGATTTCACTGATGGTCAGCGCGGGTTGTTGCGCCGTGATGCCCGCGGCAAGCACGGAGGATTCCATCACCAGCGTCTGTTCATCGTTCACGGGGATCGCCGGGCGCGAGCTGCACCCCACAATCATCATCGTCATTACCAGCGCTGCAATACGCCCTTTACGCATGTCAAAGACCTTTATGTGCCAGCATCGGCCCCAGAGGACGTCCACCCAGCAGATGCATGTGAATATGATAGACTTCCTGGCCACCATGACGGTTGCAGTTCATGATCAGACGGTAACCGTCTTCTGCAATCCCTTCCTGTTCGGCGATTTTCGCGGCCACCGTCAGCATACGACCTAATGCCACTTCATGCTCGGTTTTTACGTCGTTTACGGTCGGAATCAGAATATTGGGAATGATAAGGACGTGCGTCGGAGCCTGAGGTGAAATGTCCCGAAAAGCCGTTACCAGTTCATCCTGATAGACGATATCCGACGGAATTTCGCGACGGATAATTTTACTGAAAATCGTTTCTTCAGCCATGACCTATTCCTTTTTTGATTAATCAGGCGCGATGCGTCCGCTGTTAACACACGCTCTGGATGAGGGTGTGACACAATTCAAGAGTATGAGCGAGTTTCTCCTGTCCTTTCAACCTCCTCCCTCGATTTCTTTCCCGAATGTTCATCAGCTGAGTGAAGAGTGACCGCTCGCGGGCCTTAATGGGCTGAAACATTATTTCAGTTCCGGTCGACACATCTGTTTACAGCATTAATAGCAATGCGTATATTTCGCATTTGCATTTTCATGCGAATTTTTAACATAGAAAACGACGCCAGCCCGCGTCCGCGGGACTGACGCATACCCTCTTCATCGTTCATAAGGGTTTAATCATGTCTTTCATTCATCACACCAGGGATGGGCAACGTCAGCCTGTCGCAACGCCTTCGTTGCTGGCAGGCTGCATTGCTATGGCACTGACGCCAGCCGCCGCTTTCGCTGCATCAACAGCCGAAGATACCGTTGTTGTTGACGGCGGTTTTGACCAAACGCAGGATCCTTCCGCAAGTCAGGAGCGGGATTACAGCGTCAAAACCACCACCACCGGCACGAAGCTGTTGCTGGTTCCCCGCGATATCCCGCAGTCCGTCAGCGTGATTAGCCAGCAGCGCATGGCCGATCAGAACCTGCAGTCCATCGGCCAGGTGTTAACCAACACCACGGGCGTAACAGCGCAGGTGCAGGACAGCGACCGTACCGTGTTTTACTCGCGCGGATTTTTCGTCAGTAATTACGCCTATGACGACCTGCCAACCTCCATCAGCGAAGTGTGGAACTTTGGTGATACCGCCGCCGATACGGCGATTTATGACCGCATCGAAGTGGTCCGCGGTGCCACCGGCCTGATGTCCGGTACGGGCAACCCGGCAGCGTACGTCAACATGGTGCGTAAGCATGCGGACAGCAATGAATTCAAAGGCAATGTTTCGGCCAGCTATGGCAGCTGGGATAAGCAGCGCTACGTGCTGGATCTCCAGGCGCCGCTGGTGGAGTCAGGTAAGCTACGGGGCCGGATGATCGCAGGTTATCAGGACAACGACAGCTTCATGGATAACTATCACTACCGAAAGAAATTCCTCTATGGCGTGATGGATGCGGACGTCACCGACAGCACCACCCTCTCGGTGGGATACGAATATCAGGAAAGCCATACCGCCGACCCAACCTGGGGCGGACTCCCGACCTGGTACAGTGACGGAAGTAAGACCGATTACAGTCGCAGCCAGACCGTCGCGCCTGACTGGGCCTGGTCTGATAAAGACAGCACCCGCATCTTCGCTAACCTGACGCAGCGTTTCGATAATGGCTGGGAAGCACACATTAACGGCATGCATGCTGAAACCAACTTCGACTCTAAGCTGATGTATATGTCCGGCTATCCGGATAAAGAGACCGGTGCAGGCATGGTTGGCTACGGCGGCTGGAACCGTGGCGAACGGAAACAGGATGCCGTGGACGCTTTCCTGCGCGGCGATTTCGATCTCTTCGGCCGTCAGCACGAAATGATGTTCGGCGGCAGCTTCAGTCGTCAGCGTAACCATTACGACAACTCAATGCCTGACGCGGTTTACGGCATGGTTGATGTGGGTAACTTTAAGAACTGGAACGGTAACATTGCCGACCCGCAGTGGACGCCGTGGAAACTCTACAGCCAGGACGACATTCGCCAGTCCTCAGCGTATACCTCCGCCCGCTTCTCGCTGGCCGATCCGCTGCATCTGATCCTCGGCGCACGTTATACCAACTATAACATCCGCTATAACCCTGCGGGCTCCCCGGACACCCGTCTGGAAAGTACCAAAGATGACGTAACGCCCTACGCGGGCCTGGTCTACGACATCAATGAAGACTGGTCGACCTACGTCAGCTATACCTCTATCTTCCAGCCCCAGGACAAGCGGGACGCCAGCGGACGCTATCTCGACCCTACTACGGGCAAAAGCTACGAAGCCGGTGTGAAAGCAGACTGGTTCAATACCCGTCTTACCACCTCGCTGGCAATATTCCGCATTGAGCAGGATAACGTAGCAAGCAATACCTATACCTATATGCCGAGCGGTGAGTCAATTTACCAATCGCTGGACGGCGTAGTGAGCAAAGGGATTGAGTTCGAGCTGAACGGCGCGTTGACCGATAACTGGCAACTGACCTTCGGCGCGACCCGCTACATTGCGGAAGATAAGAATGGCAACGCCGTCAGCTCCGATCAGCCGCGTACAACCATGAAGCTGTTCACCCGTTATCAACTGCCAATGTTGCCAGAACTGACCGTGGGCGGTGGCGTGAACTGGCAAAACAAGGTGTGGACGGATGTGGATGGCGCGCCGGCTGGCCGTACCCGCGCGGAGCAAGGCAGCTACGGGCTGGTTAACCTGTTCAGCCGTTATCAGGTCACCAAAGATTTTGCTGTTCAGGCGAACGTCAACAACCTGTTCGACAAAGAGTATTACGATTACGTCGGCTCTTATGTGGTTTATGGCGCGCCGCTGAACGTCTCGGTGAGCGCGAGCTACGACTTCTGAGTGTTAAGCCGGGTGGCGGCTACGCCTTACCCGGCCTACATTTGCATTTCGTAGGTCCGGTAAGCGCAGCGCCGCCGGGCATGACAAACAGCACAAATAAAAAAGGCAGCCATTCGGCTGCCTTAGTCTCCCCAGGGTCACAACTTAGTTGTTGCGGATGTACTCATCCATTTCGGTTTTCAGGTTATCGGATTTAGTACCGAAGATTGCCTGTACACCCGAACCTGCAACAACTACGCCAGCTGCACCCAGTTTTTTCAGACCCGGCTGGTCTACTTTCGCGACATCAGCAACGCTCACACGCAGACGAGTGATACACGCGTCCAGGTTAGTGATGTTCTCTTTACCACCGAACGCGGCAACCAGTGCAGGAGCCATTTCGCTGGTCGCGCCCGCTTTGCTGTCTTCTGTCGCATCTTCACGGCCTGGGGTTTTCAGGTCCAGTGCTTTAATCAGCACGCGGAAGATGGTGTAGTAAACAACGGCATAGCACGCACCGACGATTGGGAACAGCCACAGTTTGCTGCTATTACCGGACAGAACGATGAAGTCGATCAGGCCGTGAGAGAAGGACGTACCGTCACGCATACCCAGCAGAATACAGATTGGGAACGCCAGGCCCGCCAGAATCGCGTGGATAACGTACAGGATCGGCGCAACGAACATGAAGGAGAACTCGATCGGCTCGGTGATACCGGTCAGGAACGAGGTCAGCGCTGCGGAGATCATGATACCGCCCACTTTTGCACGGTTCTCTGGCTTCGCAGAGTGCCAGATAGCAATCGCCGCTGCTGGCAGACCGTACATTTTGAACAGGAAGCCACCAGACAGTTTACCTGCAGTTGGGTCGCCCGCCATGTAACGTGGGATATCGCCGTGGAATACCTGACCTGCTGCGTTGGTGAATTCACCAATCTGCATCTGGAATGGAACGTTCCAGATGTGGTGCAGACCAAATGGCACCAGGCAACGCTCGATGAAGCCGTAGATACCAAACGCCACAACCGGGTTCTGGTAAGCAGCCCACTGAGAGAAGGTCTGGATAGCGGAGCCGATTGGTGGCCAGATGAAGGACAGGATCACGCCAGTGAAAATCGCTGCCAGACCAGAGATGATCGGAACGAAACGCTTGCCCGCGAAGAAGCCCAGGTACTCAGGCAGCTTGATGCGATAGAAGCGGTTGAACATATACGCTGCAATCGCACCGGAGATGATACCGCCGAGAACACCGGTGTCCGCCAGGTGCTTCGCAGCGATCTCTTCTGCCGGTAAATGCAGAACCAGCGGCGCAACCACAGCCATGGTTTTCACCATGATGCCGTAAGCAACCACTGCAGCCAGCGCAGATACGCCGTCGTTATTGGTGAAGCCCAGAGCCACACCGATCGCGAAGATCAGTGGCATGTTAGCAAAGACAGAACCGCCTGCTTCGGCCATCACATGGGACACTACGGCTGGCAGCCAGCTGAAGTTAGCAGAACCGACACCCAGCAGGATACCTGCGATAGGCAGTACGGATACTGGCAGCATCAGCGATTTACCGACCTTTTGCAGGTTAGCAAATGCATTCTTAAACATAATTGAGAGTGCTCCTGAGTATTTGTGCTTTTTTTACGCTTTCACGCATTGGCCCGGGGGGAGTACCGTGCCGTGGACAGGACATCTAAGCGCCCTTTATTTATTACACAGAGTAAAATAATTCCCTCTGAGTTTGTTTGACGGCTATCACGTTTCAGCTTAAGACGGTCGAAAAACTTTCAGTTATTTACAAAAAGCATGTCCGGATGTGTCTAAAAACAGCATCACCGCCCCAAATGAGGCGGTGAACTTTACTCGCTTTATTTATTAATTACGAGCCTAAAAAAAACAGGTGTATCAGACAGATTGCAGGCGGGCAGGGTCAATATGGAACAGCGTGGAGAAGTTTTCTGTCGTCACGCGGGCCAGCTCTTCGATGCTGACGCCCTTCAGGACGGCCATGTACTCAGCCACATCTCGCGTCATCGCGGGCTGGTTCTCTTTACCGCGATGCGGAACCGGTGCCAGATAGGGAGAATCGGTCTCTACCAGAATGCGATCGAGCGGAACATAACGTGCAGCATCACGCAGCTGCTCAGCGTTACGGAACGTCACAATCCCGGAAAACGAGATATAAAACCCCAAATCAAGCAGTTTACCCGCCGTTTCTCTGTCTTCTGTGAAACAGTGTAGTACGCCACCGCAATCCGTCACGTTTTCTTCCCGGAGGATCGCCAGGGTATCCGCACGCGCATCGCGGGTGTGGACGATAACCGGCTTGTTCAGTTCGCGGCCAATGCGAATATGGTTGCGGAAGGACGCCTGCTGGCGCGGTTTGGTTTCCGGCGTGTAGAAATAGTCCAGCCCGGTCTCGCCCATTGCCACCACGCCCTCTTCCGCCGCCAGACGACGCAAATCGTCAACGTCATATTCTTCATCCTGGTTCAGGGGGTGTACGCCGCAGGAAAACACCACGTTATCGCGAACGCCCACCAGCTCGCGCATCGTGCGATAGCCCGGCAGCGTCGTCGCTACCGCAAGGCAGAATTTCACATCGCGGGCGGCGGCTTTTTCCAGCACATCATCCACGTTTTTATGCAGGGATTGATAATCCAGGCCATCAAGATGGCAGTGTGAGTCGACTAAAAACATAATGTCTCTCTCAGAGATGGGAAACCGGCGGTGTGGTGCCGGGTTGCAGGTAGTGTTCAATACGCAGTAACTGGTCGGTCAGTAAAAGCTCGCGATTAAGACCCGTCACGGTTAAAAGCTGTTCTCGGCTCTGGCAAATTTCATGAAGCATCGCATGAAGAATCGTCCCTGAGAGGCGGTTCGCCAGCGTATTCACCAGTGTCCACGCGTCCGGGTTGGTCAGCAGCGTTGCCCCTTGCTGAAGTTTGAGGGCATCCAGCAGCAACGAGGCCAGCCAGTGCAGGCGCTCAACGGCCTGATCGCTGTTAAGCGCAGGCAATACGCTTAGCCAGTCGTGGTTATTGAGTGCCATTTCGACGGCCCGGCAAAGCGTTTCTCGCTGTGACCAGACGTCAGGTTGCAGCAATGCCAGCGCCGCTGCGGGCGCGCCGCTGCTCAGGCGCAAGGCGGACAGCGCACTCTCAGGTGACGTTGTCACCTCTCGCTCCAGCCAGCTCAGCGCCCACGATTCCTGAGGCACAGCAAGGTGATGAAGACGACAGCGGCTGCGCAGCGTCGCCAGCAAGCGTCCCGGGTCACGGCACGAGAGGAAAAACCACGTTTTTACCGGCGGCTCTTCCAGGGTTTTCAGAAGGGCGTTAGCTGCCGCCTCGGTCAGCTGCGTGGCGTCTTTAAGCCAGACCACTTTAGCGCCGCCCAGCCGCGCGTGTTCGTACAATTTTTCACTGACTTCCCGCACGGCATCGATACCGAGCGCGCTTTTCCCCTTCTCCGGCTCAAGCGTGTAGTAGTCAGGATGTGTGCCCGCCTGCATCAGCTGACAGCCGCGGCATTTGCCGCAGCTTTTATGCCCTTCCGGCTGCTGGCACATCAGAAAACGGGTGATGGCATAAATCAATGCATCATCGCCCATTCCCGGCAATGCCTGAATCAGTAACGCATGATGCCCCCGCCCCGCCTGATAGCTGCCGATCAGCTGTTCAAAGTGCGGGCGCAACCATGGATACCATTTCATGCCTGCTGCTCCTGCACCCACTGCGTCACAGTTTGCTGAATGTCACGCGTGACGTCGTCCAGGGACTGCGTCGCATCGATGGTACGAATGGAGCTGTCCTGTGCGGCCAGCTCAAGATAGCGCGCACGGGTGCGGTTAAAGAAATCAAACGACTCTTGTTCAATGCGGTCGAGTTCGCCGCGCGCGCGGGCGCGTTTAAGACCCACTTCCGGGGTCACATCCAGATAGAGCGTCAGGTCGGGGCGAAAATCCCCCAGTACGGCATTGCGCAGCGTTGCCAGCATGGTCTGGTCGATACCACGTCCTCCGCCCTGATAAGCCTGAGTCGACAGATCGTGACGATCGCCGATTACCCACTTGCCATCGGCCAGGGCGGGTTTGATCACCGTCTCAACCAGCTGTACGCGCGCCGCGTAGAACATTAACACTTCGGCTTTGTCAGTGATAACTTCGTCGCCAACGGATTTAATGTCCAGCACCAGGCTGCGCAGCTTTTCAGCCAGCTGCGTGCCGCCCGGCTCGCGGGTAAATACCATGTCCGCTACGCCAAGCGCGTTGAGCGTATCCACCACCACGTTGCGGGCGGTGGTTTTACCCGCCCCTTCGAGTCCCTCAATGACAATGTATTTACTGCGCATTTTTTTCCTTAAGTGCCTTCAGATAGTCCTGAACAGAGCGATTGTGGCTGGCAAGGTTAGTGTTAAAGGTGTGTCCCCCTTTTCCATCTGCCACAAAATAGAGATACGGTGTTTTCGCCGGATGCGCGGCGGCTTTCAGCGACGCTTCGCTCGGCGTGGCAATCGGACCAGGCGGTAAACCGCTAATCACGTAGGTATTATACGCCGTTGGCGTCTCCAGATCTTTTCTGGAAATCTTGCCTATGTAGCTCTCGCCCATGCCGTAGATGACGGTAGGGTCGGTTTGCAGGCGCATGCCAATGCGCAGACGGTTGATAAATACTGACGCCACCCGATCGCGCTCGGCGGCAACGGCGGTCTCTTTCTCGATAATCGAGGCCATGGTGACAAACTGGTTTTGATCTTTATAGGGTAAACCCTCCATTCGCCCGTCCCAGGCCGCATCCACTGCGGCGACCATTTTTTTGTGCGCCCGCTTCAGGATCGCCACATCGGTCGTGCCGGCGGTGTACATCCAGGTATCTGGCCAGAACCAGCCTTCCACCCATTCGGGATGCTCAAACTTGAGCACGTCGGCCACCGTCTGGTAGCTGTCATCCTTCAGGGTATGTTTGATATACGGCGCATCGCGCAGCTGTTTGAGGTAATCACTCAGGCGCATCCCTTCTACAAATCGCAGAGGGAACTGGGCTTCTTTGCCGCTTTCCAGCAGCTGCAGCATCTCTCTGACGGTCATTCCCGGCGTAAAGCGATAGGTACCGGCTTTGAAATGTGACAGTTCAGGCTCCACACGCAATAACCACTGGAATACCCGTGGACGATTGATAATTTTATCACCGTAGAGCTGTTCCCCAAGCGCCTGGCGGCCGGTTCCCGCTTTCAGGGTAAAGATCGTTTCGTCTTTAACCAGGATCTTGCTGTCCGCCAGCTGGCGAACTTTCCATACGCCTGCTCCGCCAGCAACGCCCAGCGCAACAATGAGGAGAAGGACAAAGCGCAACATTTTTTTCATGACTATCTGGTTTGCTCACATATCGGGGCTAAAAACTGAAACAGCTCGCGCGACGACCAGCGTAGCTGGCCACAGGCGCGAACGGGCACAACAGGCATCAGCGCGTTGCAAATAATGACTTCATCAGCAGTCTGTAGCACCTCTTCCTTTGCGTTAACTTCGACAACGTGAAAGTCAGAGTGTGCCAGCTGCTGCAAACAAAATTGGCGCATTATGCCGTTCACGCCAGCCTGATCCAGCGCGGGGGTGAACACGTTCCTGCCCTGTCGCCAGAACAAATTAGCCGCACAGCATTCCGTAATGAACCCTTCGCTGTCAAGGACCAGCGCCTCATCGGCGTCCGTCTGTTCAAGATGAGTACGAATTAGGACCTGTTCAAGGCGATTCAGATGCTTGAGACCCGCCAGATAAGGATTACGCCCGAGTGATACCGGGCTGGGCGCCAGCGTCACGCCGTCCGCTTTCCAGCGGACATAGTGAGAAGGATAAGGGGAAACATGAAGGATGCGCGTTGGATGCTGACACCCTGCCGTACTGTAACCTCGCCCCCCCGCCCCGCGGGTGATCGTCACTTTCAGGACGCCCTCCGCATGAGGCTGTGCCAGGCGGCGCATTTCGTCACTGAGTAATTCCCAGTCCTGAAACGGGATAGCCAGTCGGGTACAGGCGTCCTGAAGGCGAGCCAGATGGCGCGCTAACATCACCACATTTCCGGCATCAATACGTGCAGTGGTGAAACAGCCGTCACCAAACTGAACCGCACGATCGTTTGCTGCCAGTTTATCAATCACTTCACCATTAATCAGAAACATGGGGGCCCTCCGTACACAGGCGTACCAGAGTGTCAGGTGAAGGACAGCATCGCAAGCTTTTTGCATGCAGGAATCGAATAGATGTTTCTGAATATTAATATTTTTTATTGCAAATGACGCCGCTTAAACGTCACCGTGAAGGGAAAAATAGTTTATTGCGAAATAAAAACAACAAATAAAATACAGCCCTATTATTTATGTCAAAAATGAATTTAGTAAAATTAAAATTGTTTTTTAAATTAAGTTTATGGTTAACAAAGCGACAAATAAATATACTCCTGACAAATAATTAACGGATGCAACAAGACTTTGCAGATGAAATAACATGTCATTATGTATTAAGCAAGTTTACCCCCGGGTGAGCTTGCTTAATATTCGCAAAGAAAATAAACCAAGAAAGGAACTTCTGAAATGAAAGGAAAATTGGCTGCTGCGGCACTGCTTACCGCCATGGGTATGGCATCGTCAGCGATGGCACAGGACGGTACCGTCAACTTCACGGGTAAAATTATTGAGGCAGGCTGCCAGGTCGACAGCAGCGTCACCAACCCACAGTCTGTGAAAATGGGTGAAGTGGCAAAAACGGCATTCGCTGCCGCCGGTGACACCGCAGCCACCACCAAATTTTCACTGGTGTTAAGTGGCTGCCCGGCAGACCTGCTGGGCAAACCGGTCTCCGTTAAGTATGACGGTACACCTGACACCCTCAACAATGACTATCTGCAGCTCACGGGCTATGGCACTACCGGGGTTGCCGACGGCGTTGCAATTCAGTTATTGAACGCTGACAGCACGGCACTGCCGCTTGGTACCGCGTCTAAAGCCATCAACATTAAAGGCAGCACAACTGCACCTGAGTCAACCAAACTCGATTTCTTCGCTCGCTATATTGCAACCAAAGCGGCAGTCACTGGCGGGAGCGCGAATGGTTCCGTCAACTTTACGCTGACCTATAACTAATTGCTGAAAACGGCTTGTCCGTAATATGAAACGCATAAAGCCGGAGGTGCTCCGGCTTTATTTTTAAGGTAATGCCATGAATAAATACATCCCCTTTATTGCCGCAACCGTGCTTACCGTTACGGCGTCAGCGCAGGCTGGCGTTATTGTCGGTGGAACGCGCGTTATTTATAACGGCGATAAAAAAGAGACCTCTCTTAGCGTTAAAAACCCTGATAAATCATCCTATCTCATTCAGTCGTGGAGTGATGCGGGTGAAAACAGCGCGGATAAATCCCCCTTCATGGTGACTCCGCCGCTCTTTCGCCTTGGATCTGGCCAGGAAAACACGCTGCGCATCATACGTACGGGTGGCAACCTGCCGGAAGATCGCGAATCGCTTTACTGGATGAATATTAAATCCATTCCGGCCACCGAAAAGCAGGACAACGCCAACACCCTGCAAATTGCGGTTAAAACGCGAATCAAGCTGATCTACCGCCCGACATCCTTAACGCAGCAACCGGAAGCGCTCACCGGTAAGCTCCGCTGGCAGCGCAGTGGAAACACACTCACGGTGACCAATCCCACGGCGTATTACATGAACTTTAGCAAGCTCAAGGTCGGGACCGGCGTGGTAACGGACGCTACCTATGTTGCACCGATGAGCTCAGCCAGCTTCACCCTTCCCATCAATGCCAGCGGGGATGTGACCTGGACATTGATTGATGATTTTGGTTCCGTCGGCGACGAGCATCGCGCGCGCCTCTAACACCATTACCGAAAGGATATCGGGATGCATGCAGACGCATACAAAAAAACAATGACATTGAGTCAACTTGCCTGCTTTATCGCCTTGCAGTGCGCCCTGCCGCTATGTAATAGCGCAATGGCCCGTGAATACTTTGACCCGGCACTTCTGGGGATTGACGGTCCGGGCAAAGACCTGACCGACCTGTCTGCCTTTGAGGAAGGCGTTGGCCAGATGCCAGGCACCTACCGTGTTGACGTGGTTCTCAATAACACCGTATTCGGCACACGCGACATCGAATTCGCACTGAAAAAAGACGCCGCCGGCAACAGTTCACTCCAGCCGTGTCTGAGCACAGAGATGTTACGTGAGTTGGGTGTACGCCTCGAACAGTTCCCTGCCCTTACGGGCAGCTGCGCCGATTTAAGCGTCATTCCTCAGGCTAGCGTCAAATTTATTTTCGAACGCCAGCAGCTGCAGCTTTCTTTGCCACAGGCGGCTATCAACGCGCAGGCGCGAGGCTATGTACCACCCGAACAGCTTGATGAAGGGATTAATGCCCTGCTGCTTAACTACAACTTCAGCGGCGATAATACGCAAGGCCGACGCAGTGAAATACCTGACTCTGATAACTACTACCTGAGCCTGCGCCCGGGACTCAACGTGGGGCCATGGCGTATCCGTAACTACAGTACCTGGAACCGCAGCACTAACGGCAGCGACACACAGGAAAGCTGGGATTCCATCTACACCTACGCACAGCGCAACATTATTTCCCTAAAAAGCCAGCTGACCGTCGGGGACAGCAACGCGCCGTCGGACATGTTCGACAGCGTGCCGTTTCGCGGCGCGCAGCTCGCGTCTGATGATGACATGCTGCCAGACAGCCTGCGCGGCTACGCGCCGGTCGTGCGTGGCATCGCCCGCACGAACGCTCAGGTGATTATTAAGCAAAACGGCTACACCATCTACCAGAGCTACGTCTCGCCCGGTGCCTTTGAAATCACCGATATGTACCCGACAGGAAGCAGCGGCGATCTTGATGTCACGATCAAAGAGGCTGACGGCAGCGAACAGCACCAGACCGTTGCATTCGCCTCATTACCCGTCCTGCAGCGCGAAGGACGCGTTAAGTTCAGTCTGACCAGCGGTCAGTATCGGCCCTATGATGGCGATATCGACAAAGAGATGTTTACCCAGGCTACTGCCATTTACGGTCTGCCGGCCGGGTTTACGGTATATGGAGGCGGTCAGTTCTCGCAGCACTATCAGTCTCTGCTCAGCGGTGTTGGTAAGAACTTCGGTACGATTGGCGCGGTATCCATTGATGGCACGCAGGCATGGTCCAGCCAGAAGGATCAGGATAAAGAGAGCGGCCAGTCATGGCGCGTTCGCTACAGTAAAAACATTCTGGAAACGGGGACAAACATCTCTATCGCCGGATACCGCTATTCTACCTCAGGCTATTACACCCTGTCTGAAGTGCTGGATACCTGGCGTGACGACGCGTGGCGCACAAATAACGATCGCCGACGTAACCGCGCCGAGTTTCTCCTGAACCAGAATATTGGTGAGAAACTTGGCTCACTGTCATTAACGACGATGAGCGAAGACTACTGGAACAGCGATCGGAAAATGCGTTCGATCGGCGTTGGCTATAGCAACAGCTGGTCAGGCATCACCTACAACCTTAACTACAGCTATAACCGCAACACGACCGATTCGGAGAACGATAAAATTTACGACGAGGACCAGATTTTCTCGTTAAGTATTACCGTACCGCTCGATCGCTGGTTGAGCAACAGCTACGCCACTTACAGCCTGAATACCAGCAAGCGCGGCGATACCAGCCATAACGTCGGGTTGAACGGGTCGCTGCTCGAGGATCGCAACCTCAACTGGAACGTTCAGGAGAGTCAAACCAACCACGGTGAAGGCAACGGTGGCTATGCCAGCCTGGATTATCAGGGCACCTATGCCCGGGTGAATAGCGCCTACAGCTACGACCACGACCAGAAGCGTGTTAACTACGGCATTGAGGGCGGCATTGTTGCCCATGCCCATGGTGTGACGCTGAGCCAGGCGCTGGGTGAAACAGCCGCTCTGGTGGAAGCCCCTGGCGCAAACGGCGTCTCGGTGAGTAACCAGACGGGGGTCAAAACCGACTTCCGCGGTTATACCGTCGTGCCCTATGTCACGCCGTACCGGGAATCCACACTGTCGCTGGATACCGCCACCCTGCCAGAGAGTGCTGACGTTGAGCTATCCAGCCAGAAGATCACCCCAACACGCGGTGCAATCGTCCGTGCGCATTTTGATACGCGCGTCGGAAAACGCGTACTGATGACCCTGATTCGAAGCAATGGCGAACCCGTGCCGTTTGGAGCGATGGTGACCACTTCGGACAATGCGTCAGGGAGCATTGTTGGCGACAGTGGGCAGGTTTATTTAACCGGCATGCCGCAGAAGGGTTCCTTGTTGCTGAAATGGGGTAATGCTTCAAAAGAACAGTGCAACGTCAGCTACCGTCTTCCGGCAGAGCCCCCGGCAAGCGGCGTGATTGAACTCAATGCCACCTGCCAATAGAGAGACTCAAGCAATGAAGAAGCTACCTGTATTCAACGCGATGATTATGAGCACTTTTTTTGCCATAACCCCCGCCCATGCTGATTATTTTTCAAATGTTAACTTCCATGTGATGACTTACGACCTGGATGATTTCACCATCCCCTCTGCAGTGGGCGAAACCAGCAGCAACTGGCACGACTCGGGTTCTATCAAATATGAAGTCACCAGCAGTGAAGGTAACCATTCCTATATGGAGCTTTCGGTCAATGGCACATTGAGCGGTGATGGCGTCTCATGGGTAACAAATAACCCAGGGATTGGTATCCAGTTTAAAGTAGTACCGGGTATGAGCGGGTTTACGCCATCTCAAACCACAACGGCGCCTAATTATCGGCTCGATCTTACTGGCGTTACCAGCGGTTTATGGATATCAACTTACTACCATTTGCAGTACCGGCTCGTCAGACTGTTAGATAAGGTGCCTGCGGGCCGCATTACCTCAGTGCCGACGGTGACCCTTAATGTCCATAACCTGGATGGCGAAGGTACCGCTGAAATGTCAGGCGTTATTATGGCCGGAATAAGCACGCAGCCTACAGTGGGTGCATGTTCAGTCAGCGCGCCGACTGAAATCAGTCTACCTACGCTTTACGGCAATGTCCTTAAAAATGGGGCGCAGTTGGCTACCGCGTCGCCATCCATTTCTCTAACGAATTGTCCAGGAGCCGTTGACGGGATCGCCTATAACTTCTCGGCCGTATACGGTACCCACGATGCTGCAAACGGTGTGATGAATACCGTGAGTGGCGAAGGCTATGCGCAAAATGTGTTTATCCAGGTACAGAATGCTGATGGGTCACCACATATTGTCAACGGACCCGTGCCGTTAAACGACTATAACGGCTCGGGTGATTACAAAATCCCCGACTTCAAAGTCGCTTATTACGTTGACGATGCCGAAAACGTTACGGCTGGAAACGTCAAATCAGCGATTGAACTCAAAATGATCTACAACTAATAAGGATTATTTATGCACATCATATACGGAAAGAAGATGATTATCGGTTTACTGGCCTGTAGCGGATTGTTCTCTGCGGCCAGCCATGCGGTCAATATTGATATTACGGGTAAAGTGGTTGCTTCTCCCTGCGTCGTGAATGGCAACAACGAATCTCTGGCCGTTAACTTAGGCGATAATATACAGGCGGATTCGCTGGCAACCAGCGGCAGCGCCACGGCATGGACAGACGTCACGCTTCGACTCACCGGTTGCCCCGCCTCGACCACCTCTTTCAGCGTCGCCTTTGCCGGTACCGCTGACACCGACGGGAATTATTATAAAAACACGGGAACGGCCACCAACCTGAAACTGGAGCTGACGGACAGCACCAGTAATACCGCCTACAAGAATGGTGCGACATTGCAAAACGTTGCGATTCCCGCGTCTCACAGCTATGACCTTGCCATGCGCGCTCGCGCCGTATCAACCGGCAACGTACTGCCCGGGACTATCGTTGGCCAGGTGCAGGCAACCTTTACCTACCAGTAAGTCGGGACAGGACAATGGCGCAACAAAAAACTAAACGGCTTCTTGCTCTTGCTTGTCTGTTGGCAGTCAGTGGAACGCATGCAGTGTACGCTGCCGATATCAATTTAAGCGGAACCGTCATCGCTTCCGCCTGTACGGTAGATACGGGCACCAAAGAACAGACCGTCACATTTGATCAGGCTCGCGCCGTTGACTACACGAAGGTTGGCAATACCAGCGAGTGGCAGGACTTTGAGCTCACGCTTTCAGGCTGCCCTCTCTCAACCACGCAGGTGACCGCACTGTTCAGCGGCAATGCCGATCAAGATGACGGCACGAAATTTGCCAACGCACAAGGCAGTGCAACGGGTATGGCGCTCCAGATTATGACCCGCGATCATCTCAAGGAGATCCCGCCCGCGGGCAAGCTGGCGGTGAATATCGATGGTACCAGTCGCCGTGTGGTATTCCCGCTTTCTGCACGAATGTATACCCCGACGGGAATGGTAACGGCAGGCGAGTTCAGGACGGTCGTTCAGCTCACCTTTACGTACCAGTGATCAAGTGAAAAAAAACGGAGCGCAATGCGCTCCGTTTTTTTAGCTTCAGGATCTGCTAGACACGCTTGAAGATCAGAGAACCGTTGGTACCGCCAAAGCCGAAGGAGTTACACAGGGTATACTCCATACCGCTAACCTGGCGCGCTTCGTGAGGAACGAAGTCCAGATCGCAACCTTCATCCGGGTTATCCAGGTTGATGGTGGGTGGAACAGCCTGATCGCGCAGCGCAAGGATGGAGTAGATTGACTCTACTGCACCCGCCGCACCCAGCAGGTGACCGGTCATGGATTTCGTGGAGCTCACCAGTACGCGGCTGGCAGACTCGCCGAAGATAGACTTAACCGCCTGAGCTTCCGCTTTATCGCCTGCAGGTGTAGATGTGCCGTGCGCGTTGACGTAGCCAATCTGAGCCGGGGTAATACCCGCATCACGGATCGCGTTTTCCATCGCCAGCGCAGCACCTGCACCGTTCTCCGGAGGAGACGTCATGTGATACGCATCGCTGCTCATACCAAAGCCAACGACTTCAGCATAAATTTTCGCACCGCGTTTTTTCGCGTGTTCGTACTCTTCCAGTACGATCATACCCGCACCGTCGCCCAGCACGAAGCCATCACGGTCTTTATCCCACGGACGGCTTGCCGCCTGTGGATTATCGTTGCGGGTAGAGAGCGCACGGGCCGCGCCGAAACCGCCGACACCCAGTGGGGTACTGGCTTTTTCAGCACCGCCGGCAACCATAGCATCTGCATCGCCGTACGCAATAATGCGCGCGGCCTGGCCGATGTTATGTACGCCAGACGTACAGGCGGTGGCGATAGAAATGCTTGGCCCACGCAGGCCGAACATGATGGTCAGGTGACCTGCCACCATATTAACAATCGTGGACGGAACGAAGAACGGACTGATCTTACGCGGGCCGCCATTCATCAGGGATGTATGGTTTTCCTCGATCAGGCCAAGGCCGCCAATCCCGGAGCCGATAGCGGCGCCGATACGGGTTGCGTTCTCTTCCGTAATCACAAGGCCAGAATCCTGCATGGCCTGAACGCCAGCGACAATTCCATATTGAATGAAGGCATCCATCTTGCGCTGCTCTTTGCGCGAGATGATCTCTTCACAGTTAAAATCCTTTACTAAGCCAGCAAATTTCGTTGCATAGGCGCTAGTATCGAAATGGTCGATTAGGCTGATGCCGCTCTGACCGGCAAGGAGAGCTTTCCAGGTGGACTCTACGGTATTGCCGACAGGAGACAACATGCCAAGTCCGGTCACAACTACACGACGCTTAGACACGTTTGTCCTCCAGGGAGGGATAAAAAAAGAGATTCGTGGGACTAAAAAAGATAAAACTCAGGCGGTCGAATGACCGCCTGGAGATGTTCACTTACGCCTGGTGACCGTTGATGTAATCAATGGCAGCCTGAACGGTGGTGATCTTCTCAGCTTCTTCGTCCGGAATCTCAGTATCAAACTCTTCTTCCAGAGCCATTACCAGCTCAACGGTGTCAAGAGAATCTGCGCCCAGGTCTTCAACGAAGGAAGCGGAGTTCACAACTTCTTCCTGCTTAACGCCCAGCTGTTCGCCGATAATTTTCTTAACGCGTTCTTCGATAGTGCTCATACTCTTAAATTTCCTATCAAAACTCGCTTTCGCGATGGTTTTCGTAGTGTATAAAATGTTGAAAAATTTGCAACTAAATCCCGGCAGTTCTTACCACGATTTTACGTTATTTTGAGGCCATTCGCCCTAATAACGCAAATATTTTTCATCGTGGTTAAACCATATACATCCCGCCGTTGACGTGGAGGGTCTCACCAGTGATGTAACCCGCTTCGTCAGAGGCTAAAAATGCAACCGCACTGGCGATTTCTTTAGGGTCGCCAAGACGACCCGCCGGAACTGCCGCCAGCGTACCCGCACGCTGCTCATCAGTCAGCGCACGCGTCATGTCCGTTTCAATAAAGCCCGGAGCAACAACGTTTACCGTAATACCGCGGGACGCGACTTCACGCGCCAGCGACTTACTGAAACCAATCAGACCGGCTTTCGCCGCAGCGTAGTTAGCCTGACCAGCATTTCCCATGGTACCAACCACAGAACCGACAGTGATAATACGACCATGACGCTTTTTCATCATAGCGCGCATTACCGCTTTTGACAGACGGAATACAGATGACAGGTTGGTTTCGATAATATCGTTCCACTCGTCGTCTTTCATTCGCATTAACAGGTTATCGCGAGTGATCCCGGCGTTGTTTACCAGAATATCCACTTCGCCAAACTCTGCGCGAATATTTTCCAGAACAGATTCGATAGATGCAGGTTCGGTCACATTCAGTACCAGACCTTTACCGTTTGCACCCAGATATTCACTAATAGCCTGAGCGCCATTCTCGCTAGTTGCTGTCCCAATCACCTTCGCGCCGCGCGCAACCAGTGTTTCAGCAATTGCACGCCCGATACCGCGGCTTGCGCCAGTGACCAGGGCAATTTTTCCTTCAAAACTCATGGTATTCCTCTTTTATTGCGAGAGTGCCGCTGACATCGCTTCCGGCTCGTTAATCGCCGAGGCTGTCAGGGTGTCAACAATACGTTTTGTCAGACCGGTGAGGACTTTCCCTGGGCCGACTTCATACAGATGCTCAACGCCCTGAGAGGCCATAAACTCAACGGTTTTGGTCCACTGTACCGGGCTGTAGAGCTGGCGAACCAGCGCGTCGCGGATAGCTTCCGGCGCGGTTTCGCATTTCACATCGACGTTGTTCACAACGGAAATCGTCGGTGCGTTAAACGTAATTTTTTCCAGCTCAACCGCCAGTTTCTCGGCAGCGGGCTTCATCAGCGCACAGTGAGACGGCACGCTGACCGGCAGCGGCAGCGCACGTTTCGCCCCCGCCGCTTTACAGGCTGCACCGGCACGCTCAACCGCTTCTTTATGACCGGCGATAACCACCTGGCCCGGCGAGTTGAAGTTAACCGGAGAGACAACCTGACCTTCAGCAGACTCTTCACACGCTTTTGCAATCGCGGCATCATCCAGACCGATGATGGCTGACATGCCACCCGTGCCTTCTGGCACTGCTTCCTGCATGAATTTACCGCGCAGTTCCACCAGACGAACCGCGTCAGCAAACGCGATCACACCGGCACAGACCAGCGCTGAGTATTCACCCAGGCTATGTCCAGCAAGCAGTGCGGGCGCTTTACCGCCCTGCTGCTGCCAGACACGCCACAGCGCAACGGACGCGGTCAGCAGCGCAGGCTGGGTCTGCCAGGTTTTGTTCAGCTCTTCGGCAGGACCCTGCTGGGTCAGCGCCCATAAATCATAACCCAGTGCATCAGAAGCTTCACGGAAAGTCTCTTCAATGACCGGATAGGTTGCTGCCATTTCAGACAACATCCCAACGGTTTGAGAGCCCTGCCCCGGGAACACAAAAGCAAATTGCGTCATTTTTTATTCCTTATCCTAGAAACGAACCAGCGCGGAACCCCAGGTGAACCCGCCACCGAAGGCTTCAAGCAAGACCAGCTGGCCCCGTTTGATTCGCCCGTCGCGTACCGCTTCATCAAATGCGCACGGTACTGACGCCGCAGAGGTGTTGCCGTGACGATCCAGCGTCACCACAACGTTATCCATCGACATGCCCAGCTTTTTCGCGGTTGCGCTGATGATACGCAGGTTCGCCTGATGCGGCACCAGCCAGTCGAGCGCGGAGCGTTCAAGGTTATTCGCTTCCAGCGTTTCATCAACGATGTGCGCAAGCTCAGTCACCGCCACCTTGAACACCTCGTTCCCTGCCATCGTCAGGTAAATCGAGTTGTCCGGATTTACGCGATCGGCGTTAGGCAGGGTCAACAGTTCGCCATAGCTGCCGTCAGCATGCAGATGCGTAGAGATGATACCCGGCTCTTCGGACTGCCCCAGCAGCACCGCACCCGCACCATCACCAAAAATAATGATCGTTCCGCGATCGGTCGGATCGCAGGTACGCGCCAGCACGTCAGCACCGATCACCAGCGCATATTTAACGGCACCGGACTTCACGTACTGATCGGCTACGCTCAGCGCATAGGTAAAACCTGCGCATGCGGCAGCGACGTCAAACGCCGGGCAGCCCTTAATACCGAGCATGTTTTGCACCTGGCACGCCGCGCTTGGGAAAGCATGCGTGGCAGACGTCGTGGCCACCACGATCAAACCGATCTGTTCTTTATCAATGCCCGCCATTTCGATAGCACGCTGTGCGGCTTCGTAACCCATGGTCGACACGGTTTCGTCTGGCGCGGCAATACGACGTTCACGGATACCTGTGCGCGTGACAATCCACTCGTCAGACGTATCTACCATTTTTTCCAGATCGGCGTTGGTACGCACCTGTTTTGGCAGGTAGCTGCCGGTACCTAAAATCTTCGTATACATGTACGCTCAGTCACTTTTAGCTAATACAGATCCCAGGCGAGCGGCAATCCGCTGAGGGACTTGTCGCTGCACCGCCTGCACTGCCTGTTCAATCGCGACAGCAAATGCTCGCTGATTGGCGGCGCCATGACTCTTAATCACGATGCCGCGCAATCCTAACAGACAGGCGCCATTATACTGGTCGGGGTTGAGGTGACTGAATCGCCGCGTCAGGCTCTTTTGTAACCAACGCTTCAATAAAATCAGCCACCAGGCGCTTTTTTTGCCCTCTCCCTGTGATTTCAGCAGAGAAAGAAACATCCGCACGACCCCTTCCATGGTTTTCAACGTCACGTTCCCGGTGAAGCCATCGCACACCAGAACATCCGTTTTACCCGTCAACAACTCATTGGCTTCGAGATAACCAATATAGTTGATAGAGGGAACCTGTTTGAGCAATTCAGCTGCTTCGCGAATGCTGTCCAGGCCTTTGGTCTCTTCTTCACCAATGTTCAGTAACGCAACACGGGGAGTGTTGATCCCGACCACCTCTTCTGCCAGCACCGATCCCATTACGGCAAACTGAGCCAGCATTGTACTATCACAATCGACGTTTGCGCCCAAATCGAGCACTACCGTCTTGCCCTTCTGCTGATGCGGCAACACCGTCACCAGCGCCGGACGCTCAATACCGTCAATCGGTTTGAGCAATAATTTCGACAGCCCCATCAGCGCGCCGGTATTTCCCGCGCTAACGCAAGCCTGGGCTCGACCTTCTTTCACCAGCTCCAGCGCTATCCGCATCGAGCTGCCGCGGCTATTACGAATCGCCTGCGAGGGTCGGGCATCACTGGCAATAACTGACTGCGCAGGAATAATCTGCAGACGTGAACGTTGTTCAAAGTCAGCTTTTGCAAGTAATGGCGTGATTGTGTCGGGATTGCCGACTAAAAGAAGAGTGAGTTGCGAATTAGAATTCAGTGCCTGCAATGCTGCAGGCACTGTCACGGAAGGGCCAAAATCTCCCCCCATGACATCTAACGCCAGGGTTAGACGTGTCAAGGTATCGTCGCAGCCTGGTTCGGTAAGTTCCCCGTTTGCACGGGGAGCTCCTCACTAAGCCTAATCACGCTGACGCGTGATTACTTAGTGATAACCTTGCGGCCGCGGTAGAAACCGTCAGCGGTGATGTGGTGACGCAGGTGTTTCTCACCAGAAGTCTTGTCTACAGACAGGCTGGTAACTGCAGTCAGCGCGTCATGGGAACGACGCATGCCACGTTTGGAACGGGTTGGTTTATTCTGTTGTACGGCCATGGACCTTACTCCTCAATTACTTACGCTTTAAGCTGGCTAATACGGCAAATGGGTTTGGTTTTTGCGCTTCATCAGGCAGTTCCCCAAAGACCATGTCCGCCTCGGACACTTCACAGTGTTCAGAATCATGCACCGGAACCACTGGCAAGGTGAGGATGATTTCATCTTCAACCAGAGCCAGAAGATCGATTTCACCGAATTCGTTAACCTCAATCGGCTCATACGCTTCCGGGAGTGCTTCAGCCTGTTCGTCAGAACGAACCGGACTGAAACAATACGTTGTGTGAACATGCTGTACAAACGGTTTCCCGCAACGCTGACACTCGAGCGTTACCGTCACCTTTGCATCACCGGTTAAAACGGCGAGACGCTGGTTGTCGATAGCGAACGACATGGAGCATTCTACATCACTGTCCACACTGACTACGGATTCGGCAATACGCTCAGCCTGATCGGAAGTATAGATACCTTCGTAATCGAGGCGTTTTTGAGCCGTACGAACCGGATCAAGAGTCAGGGGTAATTTTACCTTTTGCATAGGGCGCGCATATTAACTTTGTAACGTCATAGAGTCAAAGAAAAAGGCAACCAGAGCTGCCTTTTGCCAATTATTCGCACACATTGCGGCCTGTAGTTTAAAATGGCTGGCATCGATACGCTATATCTGGTGATAAAAATATGCCAAATCTCGTCCTTGCTTCCACGTCTCCCTACCGCCGAATGCTGCTGGAAAAGCTCGGGATCCCGTTTGAATGCGCCGCGCCAGAGGTGGATGAGACGCCACAGCCGGGCGAGTCACCGCGCCATCTGGTGACGCGTCTTGCTAAGGAGAAGGCGCAATCGCTGGCCACACGCTATCCTTCGCATTTGATTATAGGCTCCGATCAGGTTTGCGTGCTGGACGGCGAAATCACCGGCAAGCCCCATACTGAGGAAAATGCCTGCCAGCAGCTTCTGCGTGCGCGCGGTACTATCGTGACCTTCTATACGGGCCTGGCCCTCTATAACTCCGCGTCAGGCCATCTGCAAACCGAGTGTGAGCCGTTCGACGTACACTTCCGTCATCTCAGCGAGCAAGAGATTATGGATTATGTGCGCCGTGAGCGACCGCTGAACTGCGCGGGGAGCTTTAAAAGTGAAGGATTGGGGATTGCGCTGTTCGACAAGCTGGACGGTCGCGATCCCAACACCCTGGTGGGGTTACCGCTGATTGCCTTGTGTCAGATGTTACGGCGAGAAGAGTGTAATCCGCTGATCATGTGACTTTTGCCCAGCGGCGCTTCGCTTGCATGGGCCTACGGGTTTTGTAGGCCGGGTAAGCGCAGCGCCGCCGGGCAAAATCAGCCGCGCAAAACCTTAAGACAGCGTTTCAGCTGCTCATCCAGCGGCGCTTCAATACGGATCACTTCACCGGTATTCGGATGGGTAAACTTCAGCGCTGCCGCATGCAGGAACAGACGCGACAGTCCCGTCCCCGCCAGCTGTTTATCAAACTCGCGGTCGCCATAGCGGTCATCAAAGGCGATGGGGTGCCCTGCAAACTGCGTATGCACGCGGATCTGGTGGGTGCGACCGGTCACCGGACTGCAGCGCACCAGCGTGGCAAACTCATAGCGCTCTTCAACCTTAAAGCGCGTCTCAGACGGTTTCCCTTCCTGGCTCACGCGGACAATACGCTCACCGCTTTGCAGAATGTTCTTCAGTAGCGGCGCCTGCACCACTTTTACATGGGACTGCCACTGGCCGCGCACCAGCGCCAGATAGTCTTTCTGCATCCCTTTTTCACGCAGCTGTTCATGCAGGGAACGCAGCGCGGAACGCTTTTTCGCCACCAGCAGGACGCCTGAAGTGTCGCGGTCAAGGCGGTGCACCAGCTCAAGGAAGCGCGCTTCCGGGCGCAGGGCACGCAGCCCTTCAATCACGCCGAAGCTCAGACCGCTACCGCCATGGACTGCCGTTCCTGACGGTTTATTCAACACCAGAATATGGTCGTCTTCGTAAAGGATGACATCGCTCAGGGCCGCCACTTTCTGCAGCTTCGGTGAAACGGTCTCTTCTTCACGCTCTGCCACGCGCACCGGCGGAATACGGACTTCGTCACCGGCTTCGAGCTTATACTCAGGCTTCACGCGTTTTTTGTTAACCCGCACCTCGCCCTTACGCAGGATGCGATAAATCATGCTCTTTGGCACCCCTTTCAGCTGGGTACGCAAAAAGTTATCGATACGTTGCCCCGCTTCATCGTCGGCGATGGCAACCATTTTTACGGCTGGAGTCTCTGTTTTCATGGTTGGCGATTCTAAATATCGACAGCCATTAGCGCCACTCATTTTTCTATGCTTATATTTACTTTTATCCGGCCTGTCCCCCGTTTCGCGCAACCGATTTGGTGGTTATTAAACCAATCGCCATTCTGAAGTGAAGAAACTGTGAGTAACCGGGTGATAATTGGTAAAAGTCATCTTGCTATAACCCGGCGAGCAGTGGAATAATGAGGCTGTTTTCCGTGTTAAATCCTGGTTAAGTAAGGATGTTGACGGAATGACCAATTTTGTCTGACCGATCATCCACGCAGCAATGGCGTAAGACGTATTGATCTTTCAGGCAGTTAGCGGGCTGCGGGTTGCAGTACTTCCCGGTATAAGGATTGTTCTCTGGAGAGTTCTACCCAGGCAATTCCCCTGATAATTGCGCTGTGTTTCCGTATGAAATACAGGCAACCGACACTCTGCGCCTCTTAAGCGAGCGACAACCGTGAGGTTGGCGACGTGAACAGACACGAGGCCATCGGTTCATACCCCGGAAAGCGTCACCTTGCCCGCAGCTTTGTCGTCAATGTAAGAATAACGAGTAAGTTACGATGAAAAGAATGTTAATCAACGCAACTCAGCAAGAAGAGTTGCGTGTCGCCCTTGTGGATGGGCAGCGCCTGTACGATCTGGATATCGAAAGTCCTGGACACGAACAGAAAAAAGCGAACATTTACAAAGGTAAAATCACCCGCATTGAACCAAGCCTTGAAGCTGCATTTGTCGATTACGGTGCTGAGCGTCATGGTTTCCTCCCTCTGAAAGAAATCGCCCGCGAATATTTCCCTGCAAACTACAACGCCCATGGCCGACCAAACATCAAAGATGTTCTGCGTGAAGGTCAGGAAGTTATCGTTCAGATTGATAAAGAAGAGCGTGGCAACAAAGGTGCCGCACTGACTACCTTTATCAGCCTGGCAGGGAGCTATCTGGTGCTGATGCCTAACAACCCGCGTGCGGGTGGCATCTCTCGCCGTATCGAAGGTGATGACCGTACCGAGCTGAAAGAAGCGCTGGCAAGCCTTGAACTGCCTGATGGCATGGGGCTTATCGTGCGTACCGCGGGCGTCGGCAAATCCGCCGAAGCGCTCCAGTGGGACCTGAGCTTCCGTCTGAAGCACTGGGAAGCCATCCAGAAAGCAGCGGAAAGCCGCCCTGCTCCGTTCCTGATCCACCAGGAAAGCAACGTGATCGTGCGTGCCTTCCGTGACTACCTGCGTCAGGACATCGGTGAGATTCTGATCGATAACCCGAAAGTGCTTGAGCTGGCGCGCCAGCACATCGCCGCGCTGGGTCGTCCGGATTTCACCAGCAAAATTAAACTGTACACCGGTGAAATCCCGCTGTTCAGCCACTATCAGATCGAATCCCAGATTGAATCCGCCTTCCAGCGTGAAGTGCGCCTGCCATCCGGCGGTTCTATCGTTATCGATACCACTGAAGCGCTGACCGCTATCGACATCAACTCCGCTCGCGCAACGCGCGGTGGCGATATCGAAGAGACCGCCTTCAACACCAACCTTGAAGCCGCTGATGAAATCGCCCGCCAGCTCCGCCTGCGCGACCTGGGCGGTCTGATTGTTATCGACTTCATCGACATGACCCCTGTTCGCCACCAGCGTGCGGTAGAAAACCGTCTGCGCGAAGCGGTGCGTCAGGACAGGGCGCGTATCCAGATTAGCCATATCTCACGCTTTGGCCTGCTGGAAATGTCCCGCCAGCGTCTGAGCCCATCGCTGGGTGAGTCCAGCCATCACGTTTGTCCGCGCTGCTCCGGCACCGGTACCGTGCGTGATAACGAATCGCTGTCCCTCTCTATTCTGCGTCTGATTGAAGAAGAAGCGCTGAAAGAGAATACCAAAGAGGTTCACGCGATTGTCCCTGTGCCAATTGCCTCTTACCTGCTGAACGAAAAACGTGCAGCGGTCAGTGCGATTGAAGCGCGTCAGGGTGGCGTTCGCTGCATCATCGTGCCAAACGATCAGATGGAAACCCCGCACTATCACGTGCTGCGTGTCCGTAAAGGCGAAGAGACGTCAACGCTCAGCTACCTGCTGCCGAAGCTGCACGAAGAAGAGATGGCCCTGCCTTCAGATGAGGAGCCAGCAGAGCGTAAACTGCCAGAGCAGCCTGCGTTAGCCACCTTCATCATGCCAGAAGCCCCACCGGAAGCAGCCCTGGAAAAACCAGCTGCCAAACCTGCGGCGCAGAAACCAGAAGCAACAGCAGCGAAAGCCCAGCCGGCACAGCCGGGTCTGCTGAGCCGCTTCTTCGGCGCGCTGAAGAAGATGTTTGCCGGTGAGGAAGTTCAGCCAGAGCAGCCGAAAGAAGAGCCAAAAGCGGCCAAGCCAGAACGTCAGCAGGACCGCCGTAAGCGTCAGAACAACCGCCGCGACCGTAATGACCGTAGCGATCGTAATGACCGCAGCGAGCGTCGTGACAACCGTGACAACCGCTCTGAGAACAATGAAGGCCGTGAGCAACGCGAAGACAACCGCCGCAACCGTCGCGAGAAACAGCAGCAGAATGTTGAAGATCGTGAAATTCGCCAGCAGGCGGGCGATGAGTCTGAGAAGAGCAAACAGCGTGACGACCAGCAGCCGCGCCGTGAACGCAACCGTCGCCGTAACGACGAGAAGCGTCAGGCACAGCAGGAAGTCAAAAACCTGAACCGCGAAGAGCCTGTTGAACAGCAGGACGGTGAGCAGGAAGAACGTACTCAGGTCATGCCGCGTCGTAAGCAGCGCCAGCTTGCTCAGAAAGTCCGCTTCGCCTCCGAAGCAACCGAAGAGTCAGCAATCGTCGCGGTTGAAACCCGCGAGAGCGCAACCGGCACGCAGCTGGCAAAAGTTGACCTGCCAGCGGTCGTTGATAACAACGTTGAGCAGGATGAAAACGGTGAAAACCGTGATAACGCCGGCATGCCGCGCCGTTCACGTCGTTCCCCACGTCATCTGCGCGTCAGCGGTCAGCGCCGTCGCCGCTATCGTGACGAGCGTTACCCGACTCAGTCGCCAATGCCACTGACCATTGCCTGTGCTTCGCCAGAAATGGCTTCCGGCAAAGTCTGGATCCGCTACCCGGTAGCGCGTCCGGAGCAGGTTGTTGAAGAACAGCCAGTTGCGGAAGAGATCATTGCACCTGCAGCAGCGGTAGAAGACGTTGTGACTGAAGCGGCAACCGTGGTTGAACCTCAGGTTGTTGAAGCGGAAGCACCTCAGGCAGCTGAGGTCGAAACCACGCATCCGGAAGTGATTGCCGCGCCGGTTGATGCCGCACCGCAGCTTATTGCTGAAGAAGATGTGGTGGTGGCTGAGGAAATCGCTGAAGAAGCTGAACCTGTAGCCGCCGTGGAAGACACCGCTGAAGCCATCGTCGAAACGACCACTGAAGAAATCGTTCAGGACGTTGAGATCGAGGTTGAACCGGTTGTTGAAGAACCGAAAGCGCCTGAAGTGAAACCTGAGCCGGTTGTCTCTGCGCCAGCCGCTGCCCACGTGGCGACTGCACCGATGACCCGCGCTCCGGCGCCGGATTACGTGCCAGAAGCACCGCGTCACAGCGACTGGGTTCGCCCGGCCTTCAGCTTCGACGGTAAAGGCGCTGCAGGCGGCCACAGTGCAACGCATCAGGCGACTGCACCCGCGACGCGTCCACAGTCTGTCGAATAACGACAAACAACGCTGAAAGTAAAAAGCCGACCTTAAGGTCGGCTTTTTTTATGGCTGCTGCACAGGCTTCCTCATGCCGGTCACCTCCGGCATGACCTGCCTCATCAACTCAAGAAAACGCCGCAAGCGTGCCGGATAATAACGGGACCAGGGATAGACCAGATGCACCGGTAGCGCCGCTGGCTGCCACTCCGGCAGCAAATGCACCAGCCGCCCTTCCCGAATATCATCATGTACCGTCCAGCTTGATACGACCGCCACACCGAGCCCGGTCAGTGCCGTATTTCGTGCAACGTACAGGCTGTCGGTGCTGAGGCGTGGCGTAATAGCAATCCGCGCGGTGGCGGGCGAAGCATCGTGAAATAGCTCCACGTGGCGCTGGTAGAAAGAGCTGATGGCTATCCAGGGAAACTGCTGCAAATCCTCCGGCGTATTCACCGCCGGGAAGCGGGCCAGCAGCGCTGGCGCGGCCACCACCGAGCGAGGCACTTCCGCCAGCAGCACGGATACGGTCGCCGGATCGACCTCCACACCCACCCGAATAGCGCAGTCAAGGTTGTCACCGAGAAAATCTGCCGACCGATCGTTCAGCATCCACTCAATCGAAAGCTGGGGATAGCGTTGCAAAAATTCGGTTACAGGTTTCAGAAGCTGGTCCTGACCAAACGCGTGGGGGGCGCGCACCCGCAGCACGCCTACCGGCTCATCTTCCGTCTGCCCCACCTCATCTTCCAGCGCCAGCCAGCTGTCGATCACCCGACGGGCGTGCTGATAGCAGCGCTCGCCGTCATCCGTTAGCCGCGTCGTGTGGGTGGTGCGCAACATCAGGCGCACACCCAGCATGGTTTCAAGCGACTGCAACCGTCGGCTTACCGTGGCCTGGGTTGTCGCCAGCTGCCGTGCCGCCGCAGAAAGCGAACCCGCCTCGACAATGCGCACAAACGTCCGCATTAGCTCTACCCTGTCTATACGCTCAGCTCTTTTCATCGCATTTTCAGTTATACGTTTAACGTATAAGCGTTTTACCACCGGGCCCGCTACCGTCGCAAGGCGTACTGATAAAAAATAACTGCACACGACGAATGAGGAACAACTTATGAACACAACAACGACTCCCCATGCTGTAAGCCGCTGGGTGATTTTTATGCTGGCTCTGGGGGCTGGCTTCAGCGTGGCATCAATCTATTACGCGCAGCCCCTGCTGCCGCTGATGGGTGCTGACCTGCATCTGAGCATTGAAGGTATGGGCCTGGTGCCAACATTAACGCAGGCAGGCTACGCGCTCGGCATCCTGTTCCTGCTTCCTCTGGGCGATCGCCACGACCGCAGGACCTTAATTCTGATCAAAAGCGCGGCGCTGGCGCTGTTTCTTCTCGGCTGTAGCCTGACCGGGCAGATCCATTCTCTTCTGCTGGCAAGCCTGCTCATCGGCATGGCCGCCACCATGGCGCAGGATATCGTCCCCGCCGCGGCCATTCTCGCACCGGAAGGTAAACAGGGGAAAACCGTGGGCACTGTAATGACCGGCCTGCTGATGGGTATCTTATTATCCAGAACCGTAAGCGGCGTGGTGGGCGAAGCGTTCGGCTGGCGCGTCATGTACCAGCTGGCGGCGGCGAGCATCGCGTTCATCGGGGTGATGATGTGGTTTATGCTTCCCCGTTTTGCCATTCACTCCACGCTGAGCTACCCCGCGCTGATGCGCTCGATGGAGCACCTGTGGCGTCGTTATCCGGCACTGCGCCGTGCGGCGCTGGCTCAGGGTTTCCTGTCGATTGCCTTTAGCGCCTTCTGGTCAACGCTTGCGGTCATGCTGCTGGAACGCTATCACCTGGGTAGTGCCGTCGCAGGTGGTTTTGGTATTGCCGGTGCCGCGGGTGCGTTAGCTGCCCCACTGGCGGGGGGCCTGGCGGACAAACTGGGGGCCGGAAAAGTCACACAGCTTGGTGCCGTCCTTGTGACCGTCTCTTTCGCCCTGATGTTCCTGATGCCCGCATTGGGCGTTCATGGACAGCTGATGCTGATCGCCATCTCTGCCGTCGGGTTCGACCTGGGCCTGCAGTCCAGCCTGGTCGCCCACCAGAACCTGGTGTACAGCCTTGAACCGCAGGCACGGGGTCGTCTCAACGCCCTGCTCTTTACGGTGGTCTTTATCGGGATGGCGCTGGGGTCCGCGTTAGGCAGCAATATCTACTCGCTGGCTGGCTGGACGGGCGTGGTCGCACTGGCCACCGTCTGTGGCGTCATTGCGCTGGCCATCCGTCTGATAGAAAGCGCACGTGTCGCTTCCGTACCGGCGGAAGCCGCATAAAAAAAATGCCCAATCCAGACGGATTGGGCAGTAAAACATGCCCAGTTTCAAGACATGTTCCAAGAGGTCAAGATGTTATTTGTTCAGCTGGAACAGAGACATACCCTGCATATCGCTAAACGCTTTATAAGACGCCTGCAAGGCCGCCTGCTGCATGGTGTAAGAGGAAATCGCTTCGTTCCAGTCGACATCAACCAGGTCGCTCATCTGCTTGGTCTGACCCAGCGCGCGGTCATCGCCCAGCGTATCGAGTTTTTCCAGCTCGTTCATCTTGGTGCCCACATCCGCAACGACCGTCAGAATATTGTTCTGGGAGTTTTTAATGCCGATTTGCGCATTGGCAATCACCTGGCTTTGCGCCGTTGCGGCAGCCGGATCGTTCTCAATCGGCGTCTTCAGCGACGCAATCGCAGAATCCAGGATTTTGAACATGTTCGTCTCGCCATATCCACCGCCCGGCAGCTGTTCCGCATTACTGGTAATGCTTTCGAAAATTTGCTGCCCGGTATGGCTAATGGCCATATTACGCGCCGTATCAACCTGCTGCGTGATAGCCTCAGCGCCGCCGTTATAATCCCCGGTCGCGGCATCAAACGGTGCGCTCTCGGTTTTGTATCCCGCAAAGATAAAGCGACCATTACCATCCGTCGTGTTGGCCAGGTTCATAAGCTGATCGCGGATCCCCTGAATATCGGTCGCCAGAGACAGACGGTCGTCATCGCTTAATGTGCCGTTCGATGCGTAGACGAGCTTCTCGCGCACGCTTGAGATCGCGGTGTTCACCTGAGTTAACACGTTATCTTCCAGCGAGACTTTTTGCGTGGCGAAGGTACGCGCAAGCGCGAACTGGCTGTTTTGCGACTGCGATTGTGACAGAACGATGGCCTGCGACGCGGCGATAGGATCGTCCGACGGACGGTTGACGCGCTTGCCGGTAGACATCTGTTCACCGTAGCTCAGCCATCTGCTCTGGGAATCGGTGATCCCACGCATGTTCTGCTCATACATCATCTGGGTGCTAATACGCATTGTTCACCTCAACCTTAACGAATGTTGATAATTGCATCGAAGAGCGTACTGGCAGTCTGGAGAACCTGGGCGTTCGCCAGGTAATACTGCTGATAACGCTGCAAATTGCCATACTCTTCGTCGAGGTTTACCCCAGAGATGGTCTGCTGCTGCTTGATTAACTGCGTCTCCACGTTGGCTTTCGTCTGGCTGCTCACCTTCAGTGACGCCGTTGAGCTACCCACGGTACTGACGAGAGAGGCATACGCATCGTTGAAGGTTTTGTTGCCCCCCACGACTTTCGCGTTTTGCAGATCGAGCAGTTTCTGGCCGTTACGGTTATCACTTTCGCCGCCGTTCTGCACTGACGCCATCGCCAGCTTGGACTCGTCGCTGATCGCCAGATCCATGTTCATGATGACGTCGGAAACCGGCTTCACGGTAAAGCTGTCTTTGGTATTTGCCGTGCCGCTCACGTTGACGTTAAGACCATCAAATGACAGATTGCCGCTGGCATCCGGGCTCATCGTAAAGCTGGTTTTGTCTGATGTACGGGTGATCGTCCAGTCAGTACCGTTGAACTGCAGCTTATAGTCTGTCGCCTGGACCTGTTTGCTGTCCGTCACAGAGGCCGTAACAACCGCCGATCCGCCGTTCTTGCTGTTGGACAGCACCGCCGGAGAACCAAAGTTGAACAGCTTACCGCCCGCATCACCGTTAGCGTCAAAACCGGCTTCATGCTGCGTGTTCATCGAATCGGCAAAGGCCAGCGCCATCTGGTTCAGGGTATTACGGGCTTTATCCAGATCTTCCGTACGGAAAGTCAGTAAACCGCCTAATGAACCGGTGGTGATCATTTTTTCCGGGATCTCGACGTTCCCGGCCACGTCATCGACATAGGCCACGGTAGTACGGGCCGGATCGGCACTCGACTTCACGGCAGCCAGCTGGTTGGCTTTGCTGCCCTGTACCAGGCTGTAACCGTTGCCGAAAGAGATGTTAAACGTGCCGCTATCCTGGACAGAGACTTCCACGCCGACGATTTTGTTCAGCTCATTGACGAGCTGATCGCGCTGATCAAGCAGATCGTTAGGCGATGCGCCCGCGCCGACGCCGGTCAGACGGGAAATCTGATCGTTCAGATTGGCAATCTGTTTGGCATAGTTGTTGATCTGAGAAACGCTGGTGCTAATCGCGGTATTGACCTGCGTATCCTGGTCGCGAAGATACTGATCGTTGGTTTTAAACTGATTGACCAGACCGCCCGCTTTACCCAGCACCGTCTGACGTGCCGCAGGGTCTTCCGCGTTGCTCACCAGCGTTTGCAGACTCTTGAAGAAGTCCTGCAGCGTGGTGGAGAGCGAGTTGGTGGTATCGGAGAGCACGTCGTCGATTTTTGACATCTGCTGGTAGCGCGTCGTCAGGCCGCTGCTCTGCGTCTGCGCGGCGCGCAGCTGGTTGGTGATGAAGGCGTCATACTCACGCTGGACACCGGAGACATACACCCCGTTACCCACCCAGCCACCGCCGGTCAGCGTGCTGTTAGATGCGCCCAGCACCGTGGTCTGGCGGGTATAGCCTGCCACGTTATAGCTTGAAATATTATTACTGACGGTATTGAGTGCCGACTGCGCAGCACTGAGGCCACTCATGGCGCTGTTAATCAAACTGGACATGGGGGTTCCTTTTATACGTTCAGACACGAGTCCTGATGAAGGTTATCGGCAACCTCCACCGGGACTTGAGAACTTTCAGAACAGATTTTCAATATCTGTGCTATAGGCTTTGCTGACCTTCTCGCCCATTGATTTCAGCTGCTGGATCATGCTGGTGAGCTTACGCGCATAGTTCGGGTCGGTCGCGTAGCCCGCGTTTTGCAGCGCCTGAGCGCCCTGCTCCGCCGTCGCCGCCTGCGTCACGGCGGTATAGCGCGGATTTCGGCTCAGCAGGCCAACATAATCGGACAAGGCTTCCAGATACGAGCTGTAGACGCGGAATTTGGCTTTCACCTTCACCGCCGCACCGTTCTCGTATTCGGTGGTCGTGATCTCCGTGGTTGGCCCCTTCCAGCTGGAGGTAGCCTTTACGCCGAAGATGTTGAAACTCGGCTCGCCGTTTTCCTTGCGGATCTGGCGCTGACCCCAGCCCGACTCCAGCGCGGCCTGCGCCAGAATCAGGTGATGCGGTACGCCGCTCTGTTCGCTGGCAAGGCGCGCAGGCAGAGAAAGCTGCGCCAGGAAGTCTTTGCTGTCACCGGAGAGCGGCTCATCGCCGCTGCCCGTGGCTTTCGGCATGGCTTTACGCACCATTTGCGTCAGAGCCTGGTTCTGATAGCTGGTCACCGTTTCCAGGTCGAATTTCATCGGTACCTGCTGCGGCTGATCCTGAGGCTGAATGCCCTGCGCGGCTTCGGTCTGCTTGACAATCATGTCAGCCAGACCGAGGCCTTTCCCGGCGGTCATCTGCTGCGCAATCTGCTGGTCATACATGCTGGTGTAGAGACGCGTTGAATCACTGCTGAACATCCCGTCTTTCGGCAGGGTTTCGCGCATGCTTTTCAGCATCATCTGTACAAACATCCCTTCCACCTGGCGGGCGACCGGGCGGATATTCGCCGCCGGGTCTTTTCCTGCTTTGGTTTTCAGTTCGTTGAGCGACTGGGCGTCCCAGGCTGCACTGGTCAACAGTTTGCTATCGGTCAGCATCAGATGATTTCCAGTTTGGCGCGCAGGCAGCCCGCGCTTTGCATCGATTGCAGGATGGACATCAGATCCATCGGCGTTGCCCCCAGGGCATTCAGGGCACGCACCACGCTGTTCAGGTTGGCGCTGGAGCGCACGCTTTGCAGTGACCCGCCGCTCTGGCGCATATCAATCTGCGTTTGCGGCGTCACCACCGTCTGACCGCCACCAAATGGCGTATTCGGCTGGCTCACGTTCGCGGAGCGGTTTACCGTCACGGAAAGGTTCCCCTGCGCCACGGCGCAGCTGTCGAGCGACACTTCCCGGTTCATGACCACCGAGCCAGTACGGGAGTTGATGATCACCTTCGCATCCTGGACCGGAACGTTCACTTCCATATTCTGGATATCGGCCAGCATGCGCACCTGGTTGCTGCTGCCGGTGGAGGTACGGATCTGCACGGTGCGCGCATCGAGTGCCGTTGCATTACCATAGCCGCGGCTGCGGTTGATGGTATCGGCAATCTGCTGCGCCATCGTGAAGTCTTCATTATTGAGCTGCAGGTTGATGGTGTTGCCCGCGCCAAACTGGGTCGGCAGTTCACGCTCAATGATCGCCCCGTTGGTAATCCGTCCGCCGTTGAGCTGGTTCACCTGCACGCTGCTTCCGCCTGCGGATGCTCCCGCACCGCCGACCAGAATGTTCCCCTGCGCAAGCGCATAAACCTGGCTGTCGACGCCTTTCAGCGGGGTCATCAGCAACGTACCGCCGCGCAGGCTTTTGGCGTTACCCATTGAGGAGACCACCACGTCAATGGTCTGTCCCTGGCGCGCAAACGCCGGGTAGGACGCGGTGACCATTACTGCCGCCACGTTTTTCAGCTGCATGTTAGTTCCCGCTGGCACGGTAATGCCGAGCTGGGAAAGCATGTTGTTCAGGCTTTGGGTGGTAAAAGGAGTCTGGGTCGTCTGGTCACCAGTACCGTCCAGACCCACCACCAGGCCGTAGCCAATCAGCGAGTTTTCGCGCACGCCCTGAACGCTGGTGAGATCGCGAATACGGTCAGCCTGGGCAAAGGTAGCCACCAGCGCGAGCGCCACGGCGAAGATCGATTTAAACATGGGTCACCTCGCTTACATCGGCGATAAATTAAGGAAGAAGCGCTGCAGCCAACCCATATTTTGCGCTTCATTGATATAGCCGTTCCCGACGTACTCAATGCGCGCATCCGCCACCTGAGTGGACGGAACGGTGTTGGTGCCGCTGATGGTGCGAGGGTTAACCACGCCCGAGAAGCGAATGAATTCAGTGCCCTGGTTGATGGCGATCTGTTTTTCACCCACAACGTGTAGGTTGCCGTTAACCAGTACCTGGTCAACCGTCACCGTCAGCGTACCGCTGAAGGTGTTGCTGGCATTCGCGCCGCCTTTACCGTTAAAGGTATTGCCGCCGGACGCGTTCACATCAGCACGTGCGTTGCCGAACAGCCCTTCGAGATAGCGTGGCACAGTGTCGAAGCCAAAATTCGTTTTGCCATCGCGGCTGGCGTTCGCCGACGAGCTCTTGCTCGCGCTGACGTTTTCCTGCAGCACAATGGTCAATGTATCGCCGACGTTACGCGGGCGGCGATCTTCAAACAGCGGCTGATAGCCGTAATTAATCGGCTGCGCGGTCTGGAAAATGGAGCCGTTTACCACTGGCGCAGGGCCAGGAACGGGTTGGGCAGTCGTCGCACCCTGGACCAAAGGTTTAGACGGGATCCAGGCACACCCGCTGAGGGTGACGGCCAGAACAGTCAGTATCGGATAACGAAACGCCGCGTTTTTTTGCATTGCCTTCATCTTCGAAAACAGGGAGCCGGCGCGGCGTTTACCGCACCGGGCTACACCTTAGAGTTGCGTCAGTTTCTGCAGCATCTGGTCGGTCGTCGACACTGCTTTACTGTTAATTTCATACGCGCGCTGGACCTGGATCATATTCACCAGCTCTTCCGCCACGTTCACGTTGGAGGTTTCAACATAGCCCTGATACAGCAGGCCCGCGCCGTTCAGGCCCGGGGTACTTTCATTTGGCGTACCGGAGGATTGCGTCTCGGTGTAGAGGTTCTCACCAATGCTTTCCAGACCGGTATCGTTCATGAAGGTGGTCAGGTTGAGCTGCCCAACCTGAACCGGCGCGGCCTGCCCCTGCTGGGTTACGCTGACCACACCGTCACGTCCGATGGTGATGCTCAGTGCGTTCGCCGGGATGGTAATCGCAGGCTGGACCTGGAAACCGCCCGCCGTCACCAGCTGGCCATTCTGATCGACCTGGAACGAGCCGTCGCGGGTGTAGGCAGAAGTCCCGTCAGGCAGCTGCACCTGGAAGAAGCCCTGGCCTTTGATCGCCACGTCTTTGCTGTTGTTGGTCTGAGACAGGTTGCCCTGACTGTGCAGACGCTCGGTGGCCACCGGACGAACACCGGTACCGATCTGCAGGCCCGAAGGCAGCGTCGTCTGTTCAGAAGACTGCGCCCCCGGCTGGCGGATGGTTTGATAAAGCAAATCTTCGAAAACGGCGCGCTGACGCTTGAAACCATTGGTGCTGACGTTTGCCAGGTTGTTAGCAATCACGTCCATATTGGTTTGCTGGGCGTCCAGGCCAGTTTTCGCGATCCATAAAGAACTGATCATAAGGAATCCTGTTAGCTCATAGCCAGAAGTTGGTTAGCCTTGCCCGCGTTTTCATCCACGCTGCTGATGATCTTCATCTGCATTTCAAAGCGGCGGGCGCTGGCGATCATGTCGGTCATGGCTTCGACCGGCTTGACGTTACTGCCTTCCAGAACGCCGGACATCACGCGGATGCTCGGATCGGCCTGTAAGGTGGCACCCCGCGTCGCCTGCGCCGCCTGGGTCAGACGGAACATGCCGTCGTCGCCACGCTGCACCTCTTTGCCTTCCGCCTTAACCAGCTTCAGACGACCGACGGGCGCAACGGTATTGGCCGGGTCGCCCGGGTTGAGCGCCGAAATGGTGCCGTCCGCAGCGATAGTCAGCTCAGAGCCTTCCGGTACGGTCAGCGGACCCGCTTCCCCCATCACCGGATGCCCCTGAATCGTCAGTTGGCCCGTCGCGCTCACCTGAATGTTCCCGTTACGGGTATAGCCTTCACTGCCGTCCGCCGTTTGCACCGCCAGCCAGCCGTCCTGCTGCAGAGCCACGTCCAGCGGGCGTGAGGTGTAGTCCATCTGCCCTGGCGTCATATCGGCGCCAGGGGTCGATGCGGTCACCAGTGTACGGGTCGGCAGGGAAAGCCCTTCTACCGGCACCGCGCGCAGCGCATTAAGCTGCGCGCGAAAGCCCGGCGTTGAGGCGTTTGCCAGGTTGCTGGCGGTAACGGCCTGCTGATTGAGCGTCTGACTTGCCGCGCCCATCGCGGTATATATTGCGTGATCCATTGCGCTTTCCTGTTAGCCGCTTAACGCAGGTTAACCAGCGTGTTGAGGATCTGGTCCTGGGTTTTGATGGTCTGCGCGTTCGACTGATAGTTACGCTGCGCGACGATCATGTTCACCAGTTCTTTACTCATATCCACGTTGGAAGCTTCCAGCGCGCCGTTGGTCAGCTTGCCAAAGTTACCGGTGCCTGCGGTACCCAGAAGCGCCACGCCAGAGGACTGGGTGGCAGACCAGACGTTGTCGCCTTCCGATTTCAGACCTTCGTTGTTGGCGAAGTTTGCCAGCACGATCTGACCCAGAACCTGAGACTGTTCGTTAGAGTAGCTTCCCACCACGGTGCCATCGTCGTTGATCTGGTAGCTCACCAGATCGCCTGGCTTGTAGCCGTTCTGATTGGTAGCCACCACGCTGTTCGCGCCGGTATTCTGCTGCATGGAGTTCTGGAAGCTCAGGGAGAAAGTCGCCGCCGTTGCACCGCTGACGGAGCCCGTGGTGATGTTAATGGCCGGCGTGGCGTTTGGCGCTGCGCTCAGCACACCCGCCGCGTCGTAGTTATACACACCCGCCAGGTTACCGTTCGCATCAAAGTTCATCTGCGCCGCTTTCGTCGCTGCAGAACCCGCTACGCTGCCGTCCTGAGTGTAAAGATCCCATTTATTGTCAGCCGTCTTAACGTAGTAGACGTACATGTTATGGGCGTTACCCTGGCTGTCGAATACGGTCACGGTCCCTTTTTTGTTGTAGGTATCCGGGTTAGTCGCATCGAAGGGAGCGGTTTGAACAGGATCGGTTGAGTTCAGGTTGATCTGCTGCGTCGCGGTGGTGGTCGATTTCGCCGCCATCAGGGTATTCGGAATGGTAATTGCCTGAGGGTTCGCACCGGTCTGAACGGTAGGCGGCGTTCCCGCTACCGGGTAGCCCGTCAGCTGCATGCCCTGCATGTTAACCAGCGTACGGTTTTCATCCAGCTTGAACTGGCCGTTACGGCTGTAGAACACAGAGCCGTTGGAATCGACCATACGGAAGAAACCGTTCTGGCTGATGGCAACGTCCAGACCACGACCGGTGTTGGTGGTGGTGCCGTCGCTAAAGTCCTGAGTGATGCCCGCAACTTTCACGCCCAGGCCGACTTTGGAACCGGCAAACATGTCTGCAAAGGAAGCAGAACCGGATTTAAAACCATAGGTCGCGGAGTTGGCGATGTTGTTGCCAATGACGTCCAGGTTGGTGGCCGCAGCATTCAGGCCGCTGACCGCTTGAGAAAAGGCCATGACTTACTCCTGATAAGTGTTAAGGCTTAGATAATCTGCCGAACTTCGTCGAGTGTGGTGGAACCAGAGGTTCCCAAATCCAGTTTGTTGCCGTCGCTTCCTTTAATCACGCCCTGGACCAGCGCGAACTGCAGCGGCTGCGCTACCAGCTGGGTCGTCCCGTTGCTGGCGCTGATTGCCACTTTGTAGGATCCGTTTGGTGCTTTGGTGCCGTCGGTCAGGCTGCCATCCCAGGTAAAGGTGTGAACGCCCGCCTTCAGCTCGCCGATATCAATGGTGCGAACCACCACGTTATTGGCATCCGTGATCGTTGCCGTCACCTTCTCAGCCGGCTGCTGGAGCTCAACGCCAAACGGCGTGGTCGTCGTGGTGGTATTGCCGTCGGTGGTGCTGGTGCCTGCCAGAATCGTGGTTCCCGGGATCATCACCCCGTGACCAATCAGGCTTGCCGCCTGCAGAGACTGGGCGCTGTTAATCTGCCCAGAGACGGAACCGAGGGTGGTGTTCAGTTTCTCAATGCCGCTCACGGTACTGATCTGCGCAAGCTGCGTGGTCAGTTCGTTGTTCTGCATTGGGTTGGTGGGATCCTGGTTCTTAAGCTGCGCCACCAGAAGCGTCAGAAAGCTGCCCTGAAGGTCGGCGGCGTTACTCCCCGTCAGGGAGTTAGAACCTGTCGTACTCTTTGTGTTGTTAACACCCGAGTTCGTAGGATCATTCACATTTACGGCGATGGACATGCATGTCTCCTTTACTGGCCGAGAGTGAGTGTTTTGAGCATCATGCTCTTCACGGTATTAAGCACTTCGACGTTGGCCTGGTAGCTACGGGAAGCCGACATGGAGTTCACCATCTCACCCACCACATCCACGTTTGGCATCTTCACGTATCCGCTGGCATCCGCAAGCGGGTTACCCGGCTCATACACCAGCCTGTCCGGCGCCTGGCTCTCTACCACATCAGAGACCTTCACGCCGCCCGTCGCCGCGCCTGGCGCAGCATCGACCTGAAAGACAACCTGTTTGGCACGATAGGGCTGGCCGTCGGGTCCGGTGACACTGTCGGCGTTCGCCAGGTTACTGGCGGCCACGTTCAGGCGTTTGGACTGTGCGGTTAACGCCGAACCGGCGATATCAAAAATATTCAGCAAGGCCATCTATCAGTTCCCCCCCTGCAGGACGTTCATCATGCCTTTGATTTGTCCGCCGAGTACGGTCAGGCCCGTCTGGTATTTCAGGCTGTTGTCGGCAAACTGGGTACGCTCCCGGTCCATATCCACGGTGTTACCGTCGAGTGAGGGCTGATCGGGAATGCGATAAAGTAAATCGGTCGCTGGCGCGGTCATCGCCTGAGCAGGAATATGGCGAGAGGATGTCATGGCAAGTGCAACACCCGTTCCTTCGGCACGTCCACGCTCCATCACCTTTTTGAGTTCACTGGAAAAATCAATATCGCGCGCCTGATACCCCGGGGTATCGGCGTTAGCGATATTGGCGGCTAAAATCTCCTGCCGCTGGGCGCGTAAGTTGAGCGCTTCCTGCTGAAAACGTAACGCGGCGTCGAGTTTATCGAGCATGTCTCCTCCGCTGATGGCAAAATTTCAGTTCACAGCTTAAATCTCACCCGGTCTCCCCTATCGACGGAATAAGCGCAAAATGCGTCGCTATTTATTCCGTTGATGCAAAACCACTGCAGGTAGAATTCGTTCAACTCTGGAAACGGTGGAACTTGCGATGCAAACGTTAAAACGTGGTCTGGTGGCGGCTCTCTTACTGTTAAGCCCTCTGGCGCAGGCTGAAGGGTTACAGGATCGGCTAACGGCTTTTTTTGCTGAAAAACTGGCAGGCTTTAGCGATGACGTGACCGTTACCGTGCGCACGCCACCGAATCTGTACCCGACGTGTGATCAGCCGTCCTTCAGCGTGGTGGGGTTCACAAAGCTTTGGGGGAATGTGAACGTGCTGGCACGCTGCGCCAACGAAAAACGCTATTTACAGGTTGCCGTTCAGGCGACGGGCAATTATGTTGTCGCTGCCGTGCCCATTGCGCGCGGCAGCGTGCTGCAGACAAACAGCGTGACGCTGAAGCGCGGCCGTCTGGATCAACTGCCGCCACGCACCATGCTGGATATTAACCAGGCACAGGACGCCGTCAGCTTGCGCGACGTCGCGCCAGGCCAACCGATACAGATCTCCATGCTGCGTCAGGCATGGCGGGTAAAAGCAGGCCAGCAGGTGATGGTGGTCGCCAACGGAGATGGCTTTAGCATCAACAGTGAAGGGAAAGCGTTGAACAATGCCGCGGTGGCGCAAAACGCCCGCGTCAGAATGTCCTCAGGCCAGGTGGTGAGCGGAACCGTCGATGCTGATGGGAATATTCTGATTAACCTATAATCTTTTTAAAGATTTCGCGGCGCGTGCCGATAAATATTCCACTAATGATGATGTCAGGCGCAAACGCCGCGAACCCTCGATGAGGACAACACTATGAGCATTGATCGTACATCAGCCCTGAAGCCGGTAAGCGCTGTACAACCTCGCGAAACGAATGACGCTACGGCGCAGAAAACGCGTCTGGAAAAACCGTCAACGTCCAACAGCACCAGCGTGACCCTGAGCGACGCGCAGGCAAAACTGATGCAGCCGGGCAGCAACGATATCAATATGGAACGTGTTGAAGCGCTGAAAACAGCTATTCGTAACGGTGAGCTGAAAATGGACACCAGCAAAATCGCTGACGCCCTGATTCAGGAAGCACAGAGTTTCTTACAGAGTAACTAACCGTATGAGTCGACTGTCAGAAATACTGGATCAAATGACGGTTGTCCTGAACGACCTGAAAACGGTAATGGACGCTGAACAGCAGCATCTCTCTTCCGGTCACATCAACGGCAGCGCGTTGCAGCGTATTACTGAAGACAAAAGTTCGCTTCTGGCAACGCTGGATTATCTGGAGCAGCAGCGACGCGCTGAGCAGGATCCTAAGCGCAGCGCCAATGACGATATTATTGAGCGCTGGCAGACCATTACCGAAAAAACCCAGCACCTGCGCGATCTTAACCAGCATAACGGCTGGCTACTGGAAGGTCAGATTGAGCGTAATCAGCAGGCGCTTGAGGTGTTGAAACCGCATAAAGAAACCGGACTGTACGGTGCGGATGGTCAGACAGCGACTGCACGTATTGCGGGTGTGAAAAAGATTTCGATTTGACGCTAAAGCGACAAATTATGCAGTGGGGAGCACCCTAAGGTGAACTCCCCTTTTGGCGTTTATGCCGTCCGGCGGGCAAACTCTTTGACTTTGAAACCCAGCACCGCGAGCGTGGCAAAGTACGCCACCACCCCGACGCCTACTACGGCCATCAGCCGCATCAGTCGATAAGGCATGGTACCCAGGGACCATTCCGGCATCACGTACATCATGCCAAGCAGCGCAGCAGACATCACCAGTACCGCAACGATCAGGCGCGCCAGGAAACTCCCCCAGCCCGGCTGCGGCGTGAAAATATCCTGCTTGCGCAGCTGCCAGTACAGCAGCCCGGCATTCAGACAGGCCGCCAGACCAATCGATAATGACAGGCCTGCATGCTTCAGCGGACCAATAAACGCCAGGTTCATCAGCTGCGTCATAATCAGCGTCACGATGGCAATTTTTACCGGCGTTTTGATGTCCTGACGCGAATAAAAGCCCGGCGCCAGCACTTTCACCACGATCAGCCCCATCAGGCCCACCGAGTAGGCAATCAGCGCGCGCTGGGTCATGGCGGCATCGAAGGCGGTGAACTTCCCGTACTGGAAGAGCGACACCGTCAGCGGTTTGGCCAGAATACCCAGCGCCACCGCGCTTGGCAGGGCCAGCAGGAAGCAGAGACGCAGGCCCCAGTCCATCAGGCGGCAATACTCATCATGGTTGCCGCTGGCAAAACTTTTCGACAGCGACGGCAGCAGGATGGTCCCCAGCGCCACGCCCAGCACCCCGGACGGGAACTCCATCAGGCGGTCGGCATAGTACATCCAGGAAACCGAGCCGGACACCAGGAACGAGGCAAAGATGGTGTTGATAATCAGCGAGATCTGGCTGACGGAGACGCCGAGAATGGCGGGCCCCATCTGCTTGATGACGCGCATCGCCCCGGCATCTTTGAGGTTGATGCGCGGCAGCACCAGCATGCCGATTTTTTTCAGATGCGGTAGCTGATACGCCAGCTGCAGCACGCCGCCCACGGTGACCGCCCAGGCCAGCGCCAGTACCGGCGGGTTGAAGTGCGGCGCGGCGAACAGGGCAAAGCCGATCATGCTGACGTTAAGGAACGTCGGCGCAAACGCGGGAACAGAGAAGCGGTTCCAGGTGTTGAGGATCGCCCCCACCAGCGAGGCCAGCGAGATCAGCAGAATATAAGGGAAGGTGATGCGCAAAAGCTGCGAGGTCAGGGCAAACTTGTCGGCCGTATCGGCAAAGCCGGGCGCGGTCACCATAATCACCCAGGGCGCAGCCAGCATCCCGAGGACGGTCACCACCGCCAGCGCCAGCGTCAGCAGGCCGGAGACATAAGACACAAAGACGCGCGTTGCGTCCTCGCCCTGCTTGCTTTTATATTCCGCCAGGATCGGGACGAATGCCTGAGAAAACGCCCCTTCCGCAAATATACGACGCAGCAGGTTCGGTAATTTGAACGCGACGAAAAAGGCGTCCGTGGCCATCCCTGCACCAAATACCCTTGCCACAATGGCGTCGCGCGCAAAACCCAGCACGCGGGAAAACATGGTCATCGAGCTGACGGCCGCCAGCGATTTTAATAAGTTCATTAACGTGAATTTCCAGAACCATACGGATTTCCAGGACGGGCAAGCGTAAGCGCCACCCGGCAAAGCCTACAAGCGGCGCTTAGTCTACCCGGATTTCAACGAATTACTATCCGCAGATGTTACAGCGAGTTATTCACTCATGGCCTCGCGCCAGAGCCTTTCCACAACGCGCTGCGCCATGATGGCCTGCTCGCCGGACGTTTCAGGAACCGTCTGATTTTGCACGCAGGAGATAAAGTGACGGGCACAGCCGGCAAAACCGCGCTGTTCAAGCGTGCTCTGCCAGCCAGGGGCAGGTAGCGTCACCACGCCGCTGCCCTTCTCCTCACGCCATTCACGCATGTCGGTAATGTCGAACAACGCGCCGTCGGTGACGGCCTGGACGCATTCTCGCTGGCTGCCCGCACGACGATGCATGCTGGTGGTTACCTGCAGATGATCAATCGAGAAATGATGTTCGGCGTAGACCATTTCACCCTGCTCGTTCGTCAGTAGCGTGCCACTTTGCAGCTGCGCATTGCCGCTGGCGAGCCACAGCGCCGTATCCACAACGTGCAGATAGTCATCCAGCAGCGTGAAGCGCAGATCGTTCGGCCCGATGCTGTCTGTGCGGTGTTTATCCATCCGCAGCGAGGAAAGCGTGCCCGACTGTGCCTTAAGCTTTTGGTAAAGCGGTGCGAAGCGGCGGTTGAAGCCCACCATCAGCGTCAGTTTTTTACGTGCGGCCAGCTCAATTAGCCGCTCGGCATCCTGAACATTTTCAGCCAGCGGTTTGTCCACGCAGACGTGAACCCCCAAATTGAGCAGTTCGCTCACCACCTGATAATGAGTTGCCGTTGAGGTATGGACAAAGACCGCATCGCACTCGCGGGCCAGATCCTGCAATGAGGCAGCATACGGCATGCGCCAGGTTTCGCAGATACGTTCTGCCTTTTCTCGGGTGGGTGACCATGCCCCTTGCAGGGTCCAGTCCGTCGCCGCACCTAAAACAGGCAGCCAGGCTTTTTGTGCGATACCGCCCAGCCCCACCACGCCTACGCGTAATTTTTTCACCGTCAGTCTCCCAAATGTGCCAGCAAGGCATCCAGACGCTGTTTCAGCCCTGCGACCTCGTCTTCCAGCGCCTCTACGCGGGCAACCAAATCGTCACCTCCAGCATTGATATCAGTTGCGCTGGATTTCACTGAAATATCAACGTCACCGCTGAACAGATGCATATAGCGGCTTTCGCGTTTGCCCGGCTCGCGCGCCAGACGCACCACGTATGGGCCGTCTTCGCGAGAAGCCAGCCCTTCCAGGGTCTGCTCAACCTCCTGCATGTCGCTGAACTCATGCATGCGGGAAGCGCGGGTGCGCAGTTCCCCCGGCGTCTGTGCCCCGCGCAGCAACAGCGTGGTGATGACCGCCACTTCCGCGCTGCTCAGCTTCAGGTCGCCAAATTCGGAGTTACAAAAGCGCTGTTCATATTTGGTCACCCGGTTGCCGAATCCGCTGACGGTGCGCAGATAGTGGCGTTTTACCAGGGCGTCCAGCACCTCCTGAACATCATGTTCACTGAGGTTCATCACCGGCTCGCGGTTGGTTTTCTGGTTGCAGGCCATGGTCACGGCGTTGACGGAGAGCGGATACTGCTCCGGCGTGGTGACCTGTTTTTCGAGTAAGCACCCAATCACGCGCGCTTCTGTACCGTTTAGCTGATACTTCATCTTTTCTCCTTAACGACCTGCAGTCCAGTCCCGGGTGGTTAATGCCGTCAGAACGTGGTCGCGCCACTCTCCGTCTATCAGCAGATAGTCTTTGGCGTAACCCTCTTTCTCGAACCCTAAACGCGCCAGCAGATTTCCGCTGCGCTGGTTATGCGGCATATAGTTCGCCATAATGCGATGGATGTGCTGCGTGCGTTGCATATAGCGGATCGCTACCGTCAGCGCCTCGTACATCAGCCCCTGCCCCTGCCACTTTTGGCCAATGGAGTAGCCAAGGTAGCAGGCGTGAAACGATCCCCGCACCACGTTTGAAAAATTGGCGATCCCGATAATCTCTTTCTCTTCAGGATCCAGCAGCGCGAAGTAAAACGCGCTGCCCTGCTTGTGAAATTCCGTAATCATGCTGAGGCGCGCCTGCCAGCCGGAAGGGTAACAATGGCTCTCATCCCGAACGGGTTCCCAGGGTTTTAAAAACTGGCGATTCTCGGCGTAATAATCCGCCAGACGCCAGGCATCACGCTCATGCACCAGACGAACGACCAGCCTGTCCGTTGTCAGACGCACTTTTGGCACATTACTGCGATAGCCAAACATCGATACCACTCCTTCCCGTCACTTCAGCTTACCCATTAGCTTTACTATACCTGCGCCTGCGCCGTCTGTGAAAACAGTGACATACCATTTTCACCTCTTTTCACACTTTTCGATGAGAACTCTCTATCAAAGCACCCTTTTGATAAAAAAATATTGTCGCGTTCAGGGGTGGGAAAAAACGCGGCGACACCGCAGAATGTTAGCGTGCTCACCATCTTATTTTCCCTGGAGGGAAAATGTCCCGCGTATCACAGGCCAGGAGCCTGGGTAAATATTTCCTGCTCGTCGATAACATGCTGGTCGTGCTCGGCTTTTTTGTCGTTTTTCCGCTTATTTCGATCCGCTTTGTCGATCAGATGGGCTGGGCGGCATTAATGGTCGGCATTGCCCTGGGGCTACGCCAGTTTGTCCAGCAGGGCCTGGGCGTCTTTGGCGGGGCCATCGCCGACCGCTTTGGTGCGAAACCGATGATCGTAACCGGTATGCTGCTGCGCGCGGCAGGGTTTGCCACGATGGCGGTCGCTCAGGAGCCATGGCTGCTCTGGTTCTCCTGTTTCCTCTCCGGTATCGGGGGCACGCTGTTCGATCCGCCCCGCACCGCGCTGGTGGTAAAGCTGATTCGCCCGCAGCACCGCGGCCGCTTCTTCTCGATTCTCATGATGCAGGACAGTGCCGGGGCGGTTGTCGGCGCCCTGCTGGGAAGCTGGCTGCTGCAGTATGACTTCCGTCTGGTCTGTGCGGCTGGCGCGGTACTCTTTATTCTGTGCGCGCTGTTTAATGGCCTGTTCCTGCCGGCGTGGAAACTGTCGACGGTGAAAGCGCCGGTCCGGGAAGGGCTTGGTCGCGTGCTGCATGACAAGCGCTTTGTCACCTATGTGTTGACCCTGACGGGATATTACATGCTGGCCGTGCAGGTCATGCTGATGCTGCCGATCATGGTTAACGACATTGCAGGTACCCCTGCGGCGGTGAAATGGATGTACGCCATCGAAGCCTGCCTGTCGTTAACGCTGCTCTATCCGATTGCCCGCTGGAGCGAGCGACGTTTTCGTCTGGAACATCGTCTGATGGCCGGACTGTTCCTGATGACGCTGAGCATGATGCCGATCGGCCTTGTGAACACGCTCCAGCAGCTGTTTACGCTGATTTGCACATTCTATATTGGCTCGATCATCGCCGAGCCTGCCCGCGAAACGCTGAGCGCCTCGCTTGCGGATGCGCGTGCGCGCGGCAGCTATATGGGGTTCAGCCGCCTGGGGCTGGCACTCGGCGGGGCATTAGGTTACGCCGGGGGCGGCTGGTTGTTTGATGCCGGCAAAGCGTTAAATCAACCTGAACTCCCGTGGATGATGCTTGGGGCGGTGGGCTTTATGACGCTCCTTGCCCTGTGGTGGCAGTTCAGCCAGAAACGCAGCGCGAGCGGCATGCTCGAGCCTGGCGCGTAGCCTTTCCTGAGGTATCCCCACGGATTAATGTGGGCAGAGAACAATCCCCTCGCCCCTTTGGGGAGAGGGTTAGGGTGAGGGGAACATACGGCTGTGGTGGTCATTCCGTTCACTTTATATTTCTTGCTACTCTTTAACGACATGACCGGTGAACGTGCCAGGGCGGCTCCCGCCCCACTTCTCAGTTTTTTCTGCTGGTTTCTACCCATTCACGCTGACATACTGGCGTAACAGGACAGAAGCGCCGATTTTTCGTTGAGGAACACTATGAAGAAAATTGTCTTAGCCGCGGCATTGGTTGTCAGCGGTCTGCTGGTTGGCTGTAACCAGCTCACGCAATATACCGTCAGTGAACAGGAAATTAATCAGGCGCTGGAAAAACATAACAATTTCTCGAAAGACATTGGCGTACCGGGTCTTGCCGATGCGCATATCGTGCTCACAAATCTCACCAGCCAGATCGGACGTGAAGAGCCAAACAAAGTCACCCTGGCCGGTGATGCAGACCTCGATATGTCCTCCCTCTTTGGTAACCAGAAAGCCAACATCAAGCTCAAGCTGAAGGCACTCCCTGTTTTCAATAAAGAGAAAGGGGCAATTTTCCTGCAGGAGATGGAAGTCGTCGATGCGCAGGTGTCTCCGGACAAAATGGCGCCGGTTCTGCAAACCCTGATGCCCTATCTGAATCAGTCGCTGCGGAATTACTTTAACCAGCAGCCCGCGTACGTCTTAAGTGAAGACAAAAGCAAGGGTGAAGCCCTGGCGAAAAAATACGCAAAAGGGATAGAGGTTAAGCCGGGTGAAATTATCATTCCTTTCACCGATTAACCTGAAGGGCGCTGCGGCGCCCTTTTTTTTACGGAAAAGTGTGCAAACGAAAACGTTTCCGCTTATGATTTGTGTCCGGCAAAAACAGCCATCCTAATGACTGATTCCTGACAAGCCGGAGCTTCCATGACTGCACAACCCCAGGTTCTTAAAATCCGCCGCCCTGACGACTGGCATATTCATCTGCGTGATGGTGATATGCTGAAAACCGTCGTGCCTTATACCAGCGAAATTTATGGCCGCGCGATTGTCATGCCTAACCTGGTGCCACCAGTCACCACCGTCGATGCCGCGATAGCCTATCGCCAGCGCATCCTCGGCGCCGTTCCTGCGGGACACGATTTTACCCCGTTGATGACCTGCTACCTGACCGATTCACTGGATCCGAACGAAGTAGAGCGCGGCTTTAACGAAGGCGTGTTTACGGCAGCGAAACTCTACCCGGCGAATGCCACCACCAACTCCAGCCACGGCGTCACCAGCATTGATGCCATTATGCCGGTTCTGGAACGCATGCAGAAACTGGGTATGCCGCTGCTGGTTCACGGTGAAGTGACGCATGCTGACATTGACATCTTCGACCGTGAAGCCCGTTTTATCGAGACCGTGATGGAGCCTCTGCGCCAGCGCCTGCCCGCGCTGAAGGTGGTCTTTGAGCATATCACCACCAAAGACGCGGCAGAGTACGTACGTGACGGCAACGATCTCATCGCCGCCACCATTACGCCACAACACCTGATGTTTAACCGTAACCACATGCTGGTGGGCGGGGTGCGCCCTCACCTCTACTGTCTGCCTATCCTCAAGCGCAACATCCACCAGCAGGCGCTGCGTGAGCTGGTCGCCAGCGGGTTCTCCCGCGCGTTCCTCGGTACCGATTCCGCGCCTCACGCCCGCCATCGTAAAGAGGCAAGCTGCGGCTGTGCAGGCTGCTTCAACGCCCCAACGGCGCTTGCCAGCTACGCAACCGTATTTGAAGAGATGAACGCGCTGGAACATTTCGAAGCGTTCTGCTCCCTTAACGGCCCGCGCTTCTACGGCCTGCCGGTCAATGACACCTTCATCGAACTGGAGCGTAAAGCGAGCCACGTAGAGGAATCCATTGCCCTGACGGATGACACGCTGATCCCATTCCTGGCGGGTGAAACCGTAAGCTGGACGGTAAAACGTTAAAAAATCAATGCCCCTTGTTGTCAAACTGATAATATGCCTGTATAAATAAACAGTATATTACACAGGGGGCATTTATGCGTATTGAAGTCACCATAGCCAAAACTACCGTTCTGCCTGCCGGCGCGCTTGATGCACTGGCAGGCGAATTATCCCGTCGTATTAACAATACCTTTCCTGACAACGCCGGTGCCGTCACGGTGCGTTACGCCGCGGCAAACAACCTTTCCGTTATTGGTGCCGCAAAAGAAGATAAAGATCGCATCAGCGAAATCCTGCAGGAAACGTGGGAAAGCGCTGACGACTGGTTCATCACGGATTAACACTGCTCCCTCATTGTGTTTTTTGCCGGGTCGCCCCGGCTTTTTTTTGCCTAAAATCCCGTAAGTTCAAATTAATTCGGCATCTTCTTTAAAAATCGTGAACGAGATGGTGTTTTATTGTTCGAACAATCCTAAAAAGCAGAAAAATGTGTTGCCACCTGTTTATTTTTCCCTTCGGAACCCTTATTACTTGGTATACTGAAGTTGCTTTCAGAAAAACATGCATTGAACCTCAAAGCCGTTGTCTTCTAACACGCATTAAGGGGGTTATAATGGAAAAGAATAGTGAAGTCATCCAGACCCATCCACTCGTTGGCTGGGATATCAGTACCGTAGATAGCTACGATGCGCTGATGCTGCGTTTGCACTACCAGACCCCAAATCAACTCAACCGTGAAGAAGCGGAAGTTGGACAGACGCTGTGGCTAACAACAGACGTCGCCCGTCAGTTTATTTCTATTTTAGAGGCAGGTATTGCAAAAATAGAATCTGGCGACTATCAGGAAAATGAGTATAAACGGCACTAAGCTTATGCCCACTTTTCACTCAACAGGCACCCTCGCGGTGCCTTATTTATTTCTCCCTTGTCTAACCCCGCGTTGTTAATTACTCTGCTAACAAAACATCAGTTTACGAGATGCATATGAGATACGACTTAATCATTATTGGCAGCGGATCCGTGGGTTCTGCCGCCGGTTATTACGCGACGCAGGCGGGCCTGAAGGTCCTGATGATCGATAGCCATCTTCCGCCTCATGCGGAGGGCAGCCATCATGGCGATACCCGCCTCATCCGCCATGCGTATGGCGAAGGCGAGCGCTATGTTCCGCTGGTGCTTCGCGCCCAGACGCTGTGGGACGAACTGGCGAAACAGACTGAAGACCGCATTTTCGAACGTACCGGCGTTATCAACCTGGGCCCGGCCCATTCTGCATTTCTCGCCGGCGTCGAACGCAGCGCGAAAGCGTTTAATCTGGACGTTGAGAAACTGGACGCGACGGGCATTAGCACGCGCTGGCCCGAAATTAGCGTCCCGGACGATTATATTGGCCTCTTTGAAGCCCACTCTGGTGTGCTGCATTGTGAAACGGCGATCAAGACCTGGATCGAGCTGGCAGAGAAGGCAGGCTGCGCGCAGCTGTTCAACTGTCCGGTGGACGCCATCACCCATGACGATAATGGCGTCACGGTAACGACCCTTGACGGTGAATATTCCGCGGATCGCCTGCTGGTCAGCGCGGGAACCTGGGTTACCCGCCTGCTGCCCGATCTGCCGATCCAGCCGGTGCGCAAGGTCTTCTCCTGGTTCCAGTCGGATGGTCGTTACAGCGTCCAGAATAAATTCCCGGCCTTCACCGGCGAATTACCCAACGGCGACCAGTTCTACGGCTTCCCGTCAGAAAAAGACGCGCTGAAAATCGGTAAACACAACGGGGGCCAGGCTATCACCTCCCCTGAAGAGCGTAAGCCTTTCGGCGCCTTTCCTCAGGATGGTTCGGAAGCCTTCTCGTTCCTGCGCACTATTCTTCCGGGCGTCGGCGGCTTGCTGTATGGCGCGGCCTGTACCTACGACAACACGCCGGATGAAGACTTTATCATTGATACGCTGCCGGGGCATGACAACACGCTGCTCATCACCGGCCTGAGCGGCCACGGCTTTAAGTTTGCTTCCGTGCTGGGTGAAATCGCCGCGCAGTTTGCCCAGGGTATTGCACCGCAGTTTGATCTGACGCCCTTCTCCCTCTCGCGTTTTAACGGATAATTCGCCACGGGCGCCGGACGTCCCGGGGCCCGTTTCATTCACACTGCATTACGGGGCGTTATGCGCAGGATCGTTAGCTTTCTGATGAATAATATTCGCGAGCATTTTATGCTCTATCTCTTATTGTGGGCGCTGTTGGCCATTATTGATTTTGTTTACATTGTATTTTACTGAAAAGCCTTACTGACAATAATTGACGTTAATTTATCTTTATTGAAACTCACCATTTCGCTTGCACGAAGAGATTGAATTAGCGCCAGCGATCCTTTTCAAAATTGCTGAAATAAATAAAATAAAAATCAATAGACAATTATTTCAGTTGCAATATCCCGCCTTCCCGTTCATTTTTACTTTCCGGTTAATTTGAAAATGGACATTCTCATGCAATTGCGTAACTCCTCCCGGCGCTACGGAATAATATCCATAAGTTTGCACTGGATATTTGCTCTTGCCGTCTACGGTATGTTTGGACTTGGACTCTGGATGGTCACGCTCAGCTATTACGATGGCTGGTATCACCAGGCGCCGGAGTTGCATAAAAGCATTGGTGTCCTGCTGATGCTGGGGCTGGTTTTCCGCGTGATCTGGCGACATATTTCCCCGCCGCCCGCTGCGCCAAAGACCCACATTAAATTTACCCGCCTCAGTGCCGTCGCCGCGCATATTGCCCTCTATGCACTGCTGTTTGGCATCCTGATTAGCGGCTATCTCATTTCGACGGCTGACGGTAAGCCGATTAACGTCTTCGGCCTGTTCGACGTTCCGGCAACACTGAGCGATGCCGGGGCGCAGGCCGACACGGCGGGGGTCATTCACCTCTGGCTTGCCTGGAGCGTGGTGATCCTGTCCGTACTTCACGGGCTTGCCGCCCTCAAACACCATTTTATTGACAAAGACGATACGCTAAAGCGCATGCTTGGCCGCTCGTCAGTTGACTCTGGAGCATAAAATGAAAAAACACCTGCTGGGTATCGCACTGGGTTCTCTGTTATTCACCGCCGGTTCCGCCGTGGCGGCGGATTATAAAATTGATAAAGAGGGCCAGCACGCTTTCGTCAATTTCCGTATTCAGCACCTGGGATATAGCTGGCTGTACGGCACCTTTAAGGATTTTGACGGCACGTTCACCTTTGACGAAAAAAATCCCGCGGCCGATAAAGTCAATGTGACGATTAATACGAACAGCGTCGACACAAACCACGCAGAGCGCGATAAACACCTGCGCAGTGGGGAGTTCCTCAACGTCGCGAAATTCCCGCAGGCGACCTTCACTTCTACTGAGGTGAAGAAAGACGGCGATAAGCTGAATATTACCGGCAACCTGACGCTTAACGGCGTAACCAAACCGGTCACGCTTGATGCGAAATTACTGGGTCAGGGTGATGACCCGTGGGGAGGTAAACGCGCAGGTTTTGAAGCGGCAGGGAAAATTCACCTGAAAGATTTTAATATCACAACGGATTTAGGCCCGGCGTCTCAGGACGTGGAGCTGATTATTTCCGTTGAAGGTGTACAGCAGAAATCGTAATAACGTCGCCCGGCAGGCTTTCACCGTGCCGGGCGTTATTATCATTCCGGGTCAGGGATACCCAGTTTGGTATTCAGACGACCGCGTGATTTATTGAAAATCTTGTTGCCGTTTTCACGTCCTGCGCGACGGCGACGCTGCTCTTCTTCCGGCAGGATGCTCTCTTCGCTGCACAGCTCGCTACAGCAACCGTTAAACTTCTCGGCACAGGCCGGGCACTGAATGAACAGCAGATGGCAACCGTCATTTTTGCAGTTGGTGTGGGTATCGCACGGCGCGCCGCACTGGTGGCACTGGGCAATGACGTCGTCCGAAATACGTTCGCCCATACGCTCGTCAAAGACAAAGTTTTTCCCGATAAAGCGTACCGGCAGCCCCTGCTCACGGGCGCGGCGTGCGTACTCGATAATGCCGCCTTCAATGTGCCAGACCTTATTAAAGCCGTTGTGCTTCATCCACGCGCTGGCTTTCTCACAGCGGATACCGCCGGTGCAGTACATAACGATCTTTTTATCTTTATGCTCCTGCATCATCTCAACCGCTTTCGGCAGCTGCTCGCGGAAGGTATCGGCCGGGATTTCCATCGCGTTCTCGAAATGCCCCACCTCATACTCATAGTGGTTACGCATATCAATAAACACGGCATCCGGATCGTCCAGCATCGCATTCACTTCCGCCGCCTTCAGGTATTCACCGACGTCCGCCGGGTTAAACTCAGGATCGTCGATACCGTCCGCCACGATGCGTTCACGCACCTTCATGCGCAGCACCCAGAAGGATTTCCCGTCATCATCCAGGGCAATGTTCAGGCGTAAGCCGTTAAGGGCCGGGTCAAACTGATAAAGTACGTCACGGAAGGCGCTGACTTTGCTTTCCGGTACGCTAATCTGCGCGTTAATGCCTTCACGGGCAAGGTAGACGCGGCCGAAGACGTTCAGCGCTGTGAACGCCTGATAAAGCGCATCGCGGGTCGCCTGCGGATCGTCGATCGTGAAGTATTTATAGAATGAGATGGTGGTGCGCGGTTCGGTTTCAGCCAACATACGCGCTTTTAACATCTCATTCGACACGCGGTTGTGTAACACTGGCATGGTGTACAGTCCTGGAATCGTTAGAGAGAAGGAAAATTCGGTCGGCATCATATAGCAAACAAAACCAATTTACATCCACACAATTTACGCTACATTTCACACACCCTGATTAATCAGGCTTAACAATTGCTGTATTCGTGCACGCTTCGAAAGCAGATATTTTGGCTACGCCTCAAAAAATGAGACACTAGCAAAACAGGACGTTTGAACACAGGAAAGACATGACCCAGTTACCAACATTTACTGCCGCCCTTTTGCATCCCCGTTATTGGTTGACCTGGCTTGGCATCGGCTTTTTATGGCTTCTGGTACAGCTTCCCTACCCTGTTATTTTTCGGTTGGGTAAATTTCTGGGCCGTTTCGCACAGTTGTTTATGAAGCGTCGCGCCAGAATCGCGTACCGCAACCTTGAGCTGTGTTTTCCCCAGATGAGCGAATCAGAGCGTCACGACATGGTCGCAAAGAATTTCGAATCCGTCGGGATGGGGCTTATGGAAACCGGCATGGCGTGGTTCTGGCCGGACAAACGCATGGCTCGCTGGAGTGAGGTGACGGGAACCGGCATGGATCCGGTGCATACGCTTCAGGCCAACCAGACGGGCGTTCTGCTGATCGGCGTCCATTTTCTGACGCTGGAAATCGGGGCGCGTATGTTCGGCATGCAGGCGCCCGGCATTGGCGTTTATCGCCCTAACGATAACCCGGTCATCGATTTAATCCAGACCAACGGCCGCATGCGCTCTAACAAAAGCATGATCGACCGTAAAGATCTGAAGGGAATGATCCGCGCGCTGAAATCCGGTGAAGTGGTCTGGTATGCCCCCGACCACGACTATGGCCCACAGGCCAGCGTTTTTGTCCCCTTCTTCGCCGTTGAAGAGGCCGCGACAACCACCGGTACCTGGATGCTGGCGCGGATGTCCAAAGCCGCCATCGTGCCTTTTGTTCCCCGCCGTAAGCCGGACGGTTCAGGCTACGAGCTGATGATGCTGGAGCCGGAACTCGCACCGCCGCTTGACGATGCAGAAACCACCGCACGCTGGATGAACAGCGTTGTGGAGAAGTGCATCATGCTCGCCCCGGAGCAGTATATGTGGCTGCACCGTCGCTTTAAAACCCGGCCAAAAGGCACGCCTTCCCGCTATTGATTTTCAACGTGCGGCCCTCAGGGCCGCATGCTGTTTTAGCTTTAAAAGCTCCCCCTCATTGCGGCAATCATAACCCAGGCGCATAATTAGCAGGCTTATTACTTCATGCTTCAGGTGCTCAGCACCTCATTATGCGGATTGTTATGTCACCCTCAGATGCCCCCATAAACTGGAAGCGTAACCTCACGGTTGCGTGGCTTGGCTGTTTTCTCACCGGTGCAGCGTTTAGCCTGGTCATGCCTTTCCTGCCGCTTTACGTCGAACAGCTGGGCGTGACGGGCCACAGCGCGCTCAATATGTGGTCCGGCCTGGTATTCAGCATCACGTTCCTGTTTTCCGCGATGGCCTCGCCCTTCTGGGGTGGCCTTGCCGACCGCAAGGGGCGAAAAATCATGCTGCTCCGCTCGGCGCTGGGGATGGCCATTATCATGGCGCTGATGGGCGTGGCGCAAAACGTCTGGCAGTTCCTGATTTTGCGCGCGTTGCTGGGCCTACTGGGAGGCTTTATTCCCAATGCCAATGCCCTGATTGCCACACAAATTCCTCGCCATAAGAGCGGCTGGGCGCTGGGCACGCTCTCAACCGGCGGCGTGAGCGGTGCCCTGCTGGGGCCACTGGCCGGCGGACTCCTGGCCGACAGCTATGGCCTGCGCCCGGTGTTCTTCATCACCGCCAGCGTGCTGTTCCTGTGCTTTATCGTCACCCTGCTCTGTATTCGGGAAAACTTCACGCCCGTTGCGAAGAAAGAGATGCTCCACGCCAGGGAGGTGCTGACCTCGCTCAAAAATCCCAGACTGGTGCTGAGCCTGTTCGTGACGACCCTGATTATTCAGGTTGCAACCGGATCGATTGCCCCTATCCTCACGCTGTACGTTCGCGATCTGGCGGGCAACGTCAGCAATATTGCATTTATTAGCGGGCTGATCGCCTCCGTGCCTGGCGTGGCGGCATTGCTCAGCGCCCCGAGGCTGGGGAAACTGGGAGACCGCGTCGGCCCGGAAAAAATTCTGATCTGTGCGCTGGTGATCTCCGTCCTGCTGCTGATCCCCATGTCGATGGTGCACTCGCCCTGGCAGCTTGGTGTTCTGCGCTTTTTGCTGGGCGCCGCCGACGGCGCGTTACTGCCCGCCGTTCAGACCCTGCTGGTCTACAACTCCACAAACCAGATTGCCGGGCGTATTTTCAGCTATAACCAGTCGTTTCGCGACATCGGTAACGTCACCGGGCCGCTCCTCGGGGCTGGCATTTCCGCCAGCTTCGGTTTTCGCGCCGTCTTTATCGTGACGGCAGGCGTAGTGCTGTTTAATGCGATCTATTCGTGGTTCAGTTTATCCCGCGCGTTACGGCCGGTGGCGGAATAAGACGAACGCCTGAAGCTTATTTTCGTATTCATACTTGCAGAATCAGATATTCAGCTATTCTTTCCCTGAAACCTTCTGGAAAACAGGGAGACACCAATGACCATGTACGCCACGCTGGAAGAAGCTATTGATGCCGCTCGTGAAGAGTTCCTCGCCGACAACCCCGGCGTTGAAGAAGAAGATGCTGACGTGCAACAACTTAATATCCAAAAATACGTTCTGCAGGATGGGGATATTATGTGGCAGGCCGAATTCTTTGCCGATGAAGGTGAAGAAGGGGAATGCCTGCCGGTCCTGAGCGGTGAAGGTGCGCAGGCCGTCTTTGACGGTGACTATGATGAAATCGAACTGCGGCAGGAATGGCTGGAAGAGAACACCCTGCACGAGTGGGATGAGGGCGAATTTCAGCTCGAGCCACCACTCGATACGGAAGAAGGTCAAACCGCAGCCGATGAGTGGGACGAGCGTTAATTTACGCTACTCGTAAGGGCCGTGGCTGGCATCGATCGGCAGCAGCAGCGTGTCGAAAATTAGCGAGAATGGCAGATCCAGCACGGTGAGGTAGCGCCATGCGGAGTCACGGAGATCCCATTTCACGCCCGGGTAATACTGATTCCCGTGGCCTTGCCCTGGAATGGTGCGGCTGATGATGCTGCCGCAGCCGCTGAGCAGGCATGCCATCAGAACGACGATGATTATTCTCATGAGTAACCTCTAAAAAAATACCGGCGATTAAGCCGGTATTTTATCTGGCGGGTGGCGCTTCGCTTACCCGCTCTACTTAACCACTTACTTCGCCTTCAACGCCAGCGGGTTCAGCTTCAGTTCTTTATAGTAGTTTACCCACGAAGAGTATCTCTCCGGAGCGGACCACACGCGGTAGTGAAGACGCGCCATCGTGACCGGGTCGCTCAACAGGACCAGACGACGGTCACGGTTGAGTTTTTCCGGGGTCTCGTTCAGCGCCTGCTCAACGTGACGATCGCGGGCAATCTCCAGCACCTGGCTGGCACGGTGGCGCGCAGTGGCCATCGCCGTTGCCAGGGCGTTGAATGACGGGTTAAACACGGCGTGCATAAAGCCGTCATCCAGCGTGCGATTGCGGTTCTGCTCGAGATAACGATCGGTATCCACCAGCACCTGCGGCGGGGAATACTCTTCCGGGATCAGGAACAGCTTCCAGCGTTTGGTCCGTAGCCCCACCGTCGAACGGCTGGAGATCACGGAGACAAACGGCGACAGGATCAGCGAGAAGACAATCGGCGCCAGCCAGAACAGGAAGCGCAGATCCAGCCACGCCATCCCGGCTGCCCACACCAGACCCAGCAGCAGCTGAGAACCGTGGCGCATAAAGGCTTCGCTCCACGGCGTGGAGTCGTCATCACGCTGCGGTGAGTTCCAGACCACTTCCCAGCCCAGGAACGCACTGACCACGAACACGGTGTGGAACAGCATACGCACCGGTGCCAGCAGCACGGAGAACAGCACTTCCAGCAGCAGTGAAAGGGTCACGCGGAAGAAACCGCCGTACTCTTTCGAGCCTTTGCACCAGATCAGGATGATGCTGAGCAGCTTAGGCAGGAACAGCAGCACCATGGTGGAGGCAAACAGCGCAATCGCCAGTTCCGGGCGCCACTGTGGCCACACCGGGAACAGCTGCCGCGGTTGCAGGAAGTATTGCGGCTCGGTCAGGGCATGCACGACCTGCAGCGCAGTGGAGAGCGCAAGGAACATAAACCACAGCGGTGCGGAGAGATAAGACATCACGCCCGTCAGGAACACTGCACGGTGAACCGGGTGCATCCCTTTCACCAGGAACAGGCGGAAGTTCATCAGGTTACCGTGACACCAGCGGCGGTCACGTTTGAGCTCGTCCAGCAGGTTCGGCGGCAGCTCCTCGTACGATCCCGGCAGGTCGTAGGCAATCCAGACGCCCCAGCCAGCACGACGCATCAGCGCCGCTTCCACGAAGTCATGCGACAGAATAGAACCGGCAAACGAACCCTCGCCCGGCAGCGGCGCCAGCGCACAGTGTTCAATGAACGGCTTCACGCGGATAATCGCGTTGTGACCCCAGTAGTGCGATTCACCCAGTTGCCAGAAGTGCAGACCCGCCGTAAACAGCGGCCCGTAAACACGGGTGGCGAACTGCTGGCAGCGCGCATAGAGCGTGTCCATACCGGAGGCTTTTGGCGAAGACTGAATGATACCCGCGTTCGGGTTGGCTTCCATCAGACGCACCAGACCGCTCAGGCAGTCACCGCTCATGACGGAGTCCGCATCCAGCACGACCATATAGCTGTACTGATTACCCCAGCGACGGCAGAAGTCATCGATGTTACCGCTTTTACGCTTCACACGACGGCGGCGGCGACGGTAGAAGATCTGCCCTTCGCCCTGCACTTCCGCAATCAGCTCCATCCACGCTTTTTGTTCCGCCACGCAGATATCCGGGTTGTAACTGTCGCTCAGGATGTAGACGTCGAAATGCTCCGCGTTGCCGGTCGCCTTTACGGATTCCCAGGTGGCACGCAGGCCCGCAAACACGCGATCAACGTCTTCGTTACAGATAGGCATAATCAGCGCGGTACGGTGCTCAGGATTGAGGGGTTCATCCCCGACCGTAGACGCCGAAATGCTGTATTTGTCACGCCCCATCAGCAGCTGCAGGAAGCCCATCAGCGCGGTCCAGAAACCAGCCGAGACCCAGCAGAAGAGAACCGCGAACAGCAGAAGGATGCCGCTCTGCAGGATGTACGGCAGCAGCTGCATGAAGGAGACCCAGAGATCCTGGCCCATCATGTCCGTCGGGTTGATAAACGCCCAGCCCTGATAAGGCAGGATGGTTTTCATATACCAGGTCGCGACGACCGTCTGCGCCAGCGTCAGCAGCAGCAGGATGTAGCGACGGATGGTCCCCACGGTACGCCATTTCTGTTCGGAAGCCTGCTCTTCTTTCGTCAGGCGTGACAGGTAGCGGGGCGTCACATCACGCCCGCGCAGGCGATCCCAGAAGCGGCCCACCGGGTTGGTGCGCCATGGATCGGGAAACATTGAGGAACGCGTGGCCTTCGGCATCGCCTGAAGCTGATCGCGCCCTTCGTCGTCTTTAATCAACTGCCCTTCTGCCAGCGAGTCCGGCCAGGCCTGCTCCAGACGTGCCTTTACTGACCCCAGCGGCGTATCATCATCACGGGAAAACTGACGATGTTCACCATCCAGCGCGGTGTGAACCGCGCGGATGTCGCTCTTAGGCAGTGCCGCTTTTTCGATATCCGTCAGCGGCATGGCATCAATATATTCAGATGTATTATTCATTGGCAGGTAGCTGATAGCTCCAGGTTTCACTCAGTGGCTGATCGTTACTGACCAGCGCTGCACGCATTTCAGTGGTCTGTTTCGGATCTTTCACTTTCACGCGCAGGGTCAGACGCCAGCCTTTGGTTACCGGGTTGTAACGCACGGTATTCTCAACGATTTCACCGTTATCACCGATGCTGGCCTGAGCGGCAACGGCGGTGTCCGGTGACAGTTTCTTCATATCCTGGCCTGTGAAGTCCACGACAAAGGCCACGGTACCGTCAGGCTGACGGATAAGATTAGACTGCTTCACATCACCCGTTGAGCGGCGAGTCTGCATAACATACGCGTTATCCGGCGCATGCAGCTTATCTTCGTCGCGGCTGAAGGTGATGGTGTACTTGAAGTTCATCTCTTTACCGGCTTCCGGCAACTGATCCGGCGTCCAGTAAGCGACAATGTTATCGTTGGTTTCGTCATTGGTCGGAATTTCTACCAGCTCGACCTTACCTTTACCCCAGTCACCGTTTGGCGTGACCCAGGCGCTTGGGCGCTGGTCATAGCGGTCGTCCAGATCTTCAAAGCGGGAGAACTGACGACCACGCTGCAGCAGGCCAAAACCTTGTGGGTTTTCCATTGCGAAGCTGCTCACCGCCAGATGTTTCGGGTTGTTCAGCGGACGCCAGATCCACTCGCCGTTACCGGCGTGAATAGACAGACCGTTGGAATCATGCAGTTCCGGGCGGAAGTTGGTTGCTGGTGACGGCTGGTTCGGCCCAAACAGGAACATACTGGTCAGCGGCGCAACGCCCAGCTTGCCCACTTTATCACGCAGGTAAACCTTAGACTGCACGTCAACCACCGTGTCACGACCCGGCATGATCACAAAGCGATAGGCGCCGGTCGCACGCGGAGAATCCAGCAGCGCATATATAGTCAGACGTTTGTCCGTTGGTTTTGGACGTTCAATCCAGAACTCACGGAAACGTGGGAATTCTTCACCTGATGGCAGCGCGGTATCAATAGCCAGTCCGCGCGCAGAAAGCCCGTATACCTGCCCCGCGCCAATCACGCGGAAATAGCTGGCACCAAGCATGCTGACGATTTCGTCGTTTTTATCTTTGCTGTTGATCGGGTAAAGCACCTTAAAGCCAGCGAAGCCCAGGTCTTTCACCGTATCTTTGTCGTGTTGCACATTGCCAAAATTGAAGTAATCCGGGCTGTATTTAATCTTACGTACCGCTGTGGCCGTCACTTCATTGATGGCAACTGGCGTGTCGAAATACATACCCTGATGATAAAACTCAAGCTTGAACGGGGTCTTGATGTTGCTCCAGTAGGCTTTGTCGTGATTGAACTGGATCTGCTGATAGTCCGCATATTTCATATCGCGGAAAACGGAGGGCAAGTTACTTTTCGGCGCTTCGTAGCTCTTGCCCGCCATCGATTTTGCCTGTTTTGCGACATCGTCGATGTTAAAGGCCAGTGCCGATGAGGTATACAGTGATAACACCACTGCAGCACCTAACCAACGCATTTTCTTCATCTGTGGTTTATGTTTCATAATAAGTAAGCACTTCCCCCTTTGTGTGCTTATATCGATCCGATCCATTTTAATGGAAACTCAGGCAATCCGACAACATTATCACTGCTTTGTTCAGCTGCTGGCTCATGGATTAAGCAAATGAAAGAACCCATTATTCACTTTGCGTGCTTATCCTGGAGACAGGGTGTCGGTCTTGGTGTAGGGTTGCTTTCGAATGTAACCATTATGAGTCTTAGGGATAAGACGAAAAGTCTGAGAATGCACAACGTTATATGAGCACAACACCAACAGAACGTGAATATTTCCTCGACTCGATCCGGGCATGGCTGATGCTATTGGGGATCCCTTTTCACATATCACTGATTTACTCCAGCCACACCTGGCATGTGAATAGCCAGATGCCGTCCTGGTGGCTGACGCTGTTTAATGACTTTATTCACGCCTTCCGTATGCAGGTGTTTTTTGTCATCTCCGGCTATTTCTCTTACATGCTGTTTCTGCGATACCCGCTTAAACGCTGGTGGAAGGTGCGCGTCGAGCGCGTGGGGATCCCCATGCTGACCGCGATTCCGCTGCTGACGCTGCCTCAGTTCATTATGCTGCAGTACGTCAAAGGCAAAGCGGAGAACTGGCCGAATCTGTCGCTGTATGAAAAGTACAATACGCTGGTCTGGGAGCTGGTGTCTCACCTGTGGTTCCTGCTGGTCCTGGTGGTGCTCACCACGGTGAGTCTGTTCATTTTTAGCCGCCTGCGCCACCACCTGAGTTCGACAGCCGACGCCTTTTTCGCCAACGTTACGATGGGCAAACTGTCAGTGCTCTTCTTGCTGTTGGGGATCGCTTATGCTGCCGTGCGACGGACCCTGCTTATCGTCTATTCGCCGATTTTAAGCGACGGGCTCTTTAATTTCGTGGTGATGCAGTCGCTGTTCTACATCCCGTTCTTTTTAATCGGCGCGCTGGCGTTTATTTATCCGAAGCTGAAAGCACTGTTTACCACTCCGTCACCGTGGTGCGCGATAGGTGCGGCCTTCGCGTTCGCAGCCTATCTGCTGAATCAGCGCTACGGCAGCGGCGACGCCTGGATGTACGAAACGGAAAGCGTGATCACCATGCTGCTGGGTTTGTGGATGGTGAACGTGGTATTCGCGCTCGGCCACCGCCTGCTGAACTTTAAGTCCAGCCGCGTGACCTACTTCGTCAATGCTTCGCTGTTTATTTATCTGGTGCATCACCCGTTAACGCTTTTCTTCGGGGCTTATATCACCCCGCATATCGCCTCTAACACGCTGGGGTTCTTTACCGGTCTGGTGTTTGTCGTGGGGATTGCGATCGTGCTCTATGAAATCCATCTGCGGATCCCGCTCCTGCGTTTCCTCTTTTCAGGAAAACCACAGGTAAAAGCCTCATAAACAACCGGCGCACTGAGTGCGCCGCGCTTTCTTCAGGTGTCCAGTTCCTGCCCGCGCTGGGTCAGCAACCGTTGATAAAGGTGGGTAGTTTCTTCGTCGAAACAGACAAAGATAACCTTCTCAGGCATCGGTTTTAGCGACAGGTAGCGGTAAACGGTTTCGACGGCGATCGTCGCGGCAGCCGCCTTAGGATAGCCATACACACCGGTACTGATGGCCGGAAACGCCATTGTTTTATAGCCGTTGTCGGCAGCCAGCCGCAGACAGTTCCGGTACGCCTCTTCCAGAATACTCGCCTCATGCCGATCGCCACCGTGCCAGACAGGCCCTACGGCGTGAATGACCGCTCTGGCAGGCAGATCGCCCGCAAGCGTAATGACCGCATGACCGGGAGGACACTCACCCTGCTGTTGCCGCACGGTTTTGCAGGCTTCCAGCAGCTGCGGTCCGGCAGCCCGGTGGATAGCCCCGTCCACACCGCCTCCCCCCATCAGGGAGGGATTGGCCGCATTGACGATGACGTCGACATGCATGGTCGTAATATCGCCATGAATAACTTCAATTTGCGGTTTCATAAAGCCCCTCTGCAACCCGCCTTTTTCTTAAGTGTATCGCAGGGCTGCCCGGGAGAAAAAACTATCAGAAAAAATCCTCTTCCGCACAAAGCGGAAGAGAGAGCGTTATCGATACTGTATTTCGACAACCGCGAGCGTTTTTTCAGGGTTGAGGTATTTCATGCGCAGCGATGCCAGGTTCGAATCAGACACATGGCCATTAAGCGCCTCTTCATAGCTGACCATGCGCGTTTGCATACGATTATTATCCGGGCAGGACAAGGCAAACTGTCTCTGCTGCGGCGAAACTTCACAGGGGTCGGCAACAATGGCACCGCGAAAATGAATGACGCCACCGTTCACAATGGTAGCGGAATAAACCGGGAGGCTAAAAACAGAAACGATCAGGCCCAGACCCGTCACGAGTCGAGCGAAAGAGTGGTTCATTATAGGTACTCCTCAATGAAAATCGTCCTTGAGGGGTAAACGCACTTCATTATGACAAACGAAGTCTCACGTTAAGGAACATAATGACCTGGTCCCTGATATCAGCATAGCTCAACGGTGCAGACCCGCCACATTCGCAAACCATTGATTCCATGAATGTTTAGATCGAACTTCCCGCTGGCGACCACTGTTGTGATAAATGAAGCGATTTTCCATCTGAGACGGTGACAACGATTTTTACCGTGTCTCCTGCGTTAATATTTAAACTCAGGCGCATTAAATCAATCGTCTGATTAGCGGGGATAAAAAGGGTATTTTGCTGTCGGGACGAACTTTGTCCCCCCTGCCCTTCCCGAACGGAAACAATCTGAACCTGACAATCACACGGCTGCGCCAGAGTGACCTGGGGAATAATGGTGGTCATATTTTCCTGCTGCGACGTTTTGAAGGTTATCTGGCTGGAAAGCGCGGCAAGGAGAATTAAGGTATTCATGATGAACTCCCGAAAAAAAACAGGGCATCAGCCCTGTTTTTTTGTAGCACAGATTTCAGTATCAGTACTGATGAGCTGTCGCGTGGTTACCGAAGCCGATCTGAGTAACGTTGACAGTAGAGTTAGAAGCAGTCTGGTCTACGAGGGCACCGTTAAAGCCGCCGGACTGGCTAACGTTCATAACAGATTTTTTACTGTTCCACTGATCAAGTGTTGCACTGTTGCCAAATCCTTTCTGGCTCAGGTTGATTTTACTGTCATCAGAACCCTGACCAACGTCAGCGCCGTTACCGCCACCTTTCTGGGTAATATTCAGCACAGAATTTCTGGCGTCTGTCTGCAGAGCAACCGCGGAGTTACCGCCACCGTCCTGATAAATATTCAGGGTTGAATTTGGGCCACTGTATCCGCCATGACCATGTCCATGACCCCAGCCGCCCTGATTAATAGAACCCGCCATAGCACTACCAGAAACTACGATTGCTGCAAGCGCTGCCACTTTGAGAAATTTCATGGTAAACCCCCATCGGATTGATTAAAGTCGTCGCGAAGGCGCTAATGTTGAATAACGTTAATCGCCATTTGCGACTGTTTCTGCACTACAACTGCGGTTTTCTGCGTACCGTACTGCGTAATATTTGCTCTATTACCCGACCCTTTCTGGATAATTTTCGCGCTATTACCGTATCCATCTTGCGTAATACCTGCATCATTCGCGTTACCGCTCTGATCGATCCAGGCAATATTGTAACCCCCTGATTGATCAACTCTCGCTCTGTTACCTGCCCCATCCTGGGAAACAATGGACAAGAGTTTTGAACCCTCCTGGCGAACCTGAGCGTCATTGAAAACACCCTGTTGACCAATAATGGCTGCCTGATTGAGTGATGAAAGACTTAATTCGTTAACCGCAAAGTTATATTCAGGATTGGCTAAATCTGAATTCGCTGCGGTTACAAATCCAGGCGCACCCAGTAATGTAAACACCATAAATAACGATGTGTATTTCATGTTGTCACCCTGGACCTGGTTATTGAATCACGCCATAACCGTATAACCGAGTTAATTGTAAAAACGATTCGTATTGTGTTAACGCGTCGTTACGGTGAAGAGTATGTCCGCTGAAACATTTTAAATATCTCACCCGCGCGGCTTATTTTTATTTTTCAGATCACCACAAAGTCGTAATTTCCATCAAAAAACACTTTATTCAGGCCAGCTTATATTTTTTATTGCAGGTGTTTTGCGAAAGGGTTGTACAGCGAGGCGAAGGCTGTCCACGGGTCTTCCCGGGGTGTTTAAACGTAACGGCTGAAGAACATTTTTTCTCAGTGCGTGACACGACACCTGTTTTCTTAAGCCAGACCACTGCTCATTCCTGGACTTAGAACCAACCTGTAACTCATACTTAATTATCGTTTCATCAAAATAACAAATAACTGTATAAATCAAATAATTATAAATATTTGTATGATTTTTAAAATCTGTGCACCTCTATTAATATGTACAACTTTCTCATCATTTCTCGCCATTCATTACAAGCTAATTTCACAAATTAATATTGATTTTTACATTCAGTTACATGTTTAACACTTGCTTTAAACTTCGTAAAAGCTAGATTGAAATTAGATGTACGAAATTGGTTTTATATTTACCTCCCTGTGGAGGTTATGGTCTGATTCTACACACAGCAGTGCAACATCTGTCAGTACTTCTGGTGTCCTCTAATAAACAGGAGGGCAGCTGCCAGGTGCCAAAAAAAGTGGGGTTTCATCATGTATAATGAAGTCCATAGTTTACATGGTCATACATTACTGTTGATCACAAAACCTTCTTTGCAAGCGACAGCGTTATTACAACATTTAAAGCAATCTTTATCACTGAACGGGAAATTGCATAATATTCAACGTTCTTTTGATGATATTGCCCCTGGCAGCATCATTCTGTTCGATATGATGGAAGCTGATAAAAAGCTTATCCATTACTGGCAAGATATTTTAAGCAGGAAAAACAATAATATCCGCGTGCTATTGTTGAATACACCTGACGAATATCCCTTCAGAGATATTGAAAGCTGGCCGCATATCAATGGCGTGTTCTACGTCACGGAAGAAGAAGACCGGGTGGTTGAGGGCCTGCAAGGTATATTGCGCGGCGAGTGTTATTTTTCGCAAAAGCTTGCAAGCTATCTCATTACGCACTCCGGAAATTATCGCTATAACAGCTCAGAGTCAGCACTGCTCACGCACCGTGAGAAAGAGATCCTGAATAAGTTACGCATTGGTGCTTCAAATATTGAAATCGCCCGTTCGTTATTTATCAGCGAAAATACGGTAAAGACGCACCTTTATAATCTTTTCAAGAAGATAGCTGTGAAAAACCGAACTCAGGCGGTTTCGTGGGCTAACGATAACCTCAGGCGTTAATCACATGAAACGCACGTTGAGTTGGATCGCCGCAGCGAGTTTCCTGCTCGCTGCAGGGAATCTGAAGGCCGTCGAGGTCGAAGTTCCCGGATTGTTAACAGACCACACTGTCTCATCGGTCGGGCACAGTTTTTACCGGGCCTTCAGTGACAAATGGGACAGTACCTATACCGGAAATATAACAATCAACGAGCGGCCCAGTGCACGATGGGGAAGTTGGATAACAATAACGGCCAATCAGTACGTTATTTATCAAACGTTTTTATTCCCCACAAAAATGGACTTCGATAAAAACGTAGCCTTAGCACTGGCACAATCAGAAGACGCTATTAATCGCCTGCAAATAGATAAAGCCCTATTAAGCACCAGCGATTTAGCAAAAGACGAGTTCTAGCGAACCGATATGCGGAGGCTGTCATGCGTATTGCATATGCAGTTGTTTCGATAATGCTGATCACCCCCATAAGCTGGGCCGGAAACATGACGTTTCAGTTCCGTAACCCAAACTTTGGCGGTAACCCTAACAACGGTGCGTTTCTGCTGAATGAGGCTCAGGCGCAAAACTCCTATAAGGATCCAAGCTTAAAGGATTTTAGCATTGATACCCCATCCGCCCTGGACAACTTCACTCAGGCTATCCAGTCGCAGATTTTAGGCGGATTATTGACCAACATTAATACCGGTAAACCCGGCCGGATGGTGACCAACGATTTTATCGTTGATATCGCCAACACTGATGGACAGCTTCAGCTGAACGTGACCGATCGTAAAACCGGAAGAATATCCACCATTCAGGTTTCCGGTCTTCAAAGTAATTCAACTGACTTTTAAACAATAGCTAAATAAGGACAACGATCATGCAGCGCTTCCTGATATTTGTTGCAGTGTGCTTATTGAGCGGTTGTTTAACTGCTCCACCTAAAGAAGCTGCAAAACCAACATTAATGCCTCGGGCCCAGAGTTATCGTGATTTAACGCATTTACCTGCTCCAACGGGGAAAATATTTGTCTCCGTATACAACATTCAGGACGAAACAGGGCAATTCAAACCTTACCCGGCAAGTAACTTCTCCACGGCCGTGCCGCAAAGCGCCACCGCGATGCTGGTTACCGCACTCAAGGATTCGCACTGGTTTATTCCGCTGGAACGTCAGGGTCTTCAGAACCTGTTGAATGAACGGAAAATCATTCGTGCCGCACAGGAGAATGGTACCGTCGCGGCCAATAACCGCACGCCTCTGGAATCTCTGGCGGCAGCAAACGTGATGATTGAAGGATCGATTATTGGTTACGAAAGTAACGTTAAATCGGGTGGTGCGGGCGCGCGGTACTTCGGTATCGGTGCAGATACCCAATATCAGCTCGACCAAATCGCCGTTAACCTGCGTGTGGTCAACGTCAGTACAGGCGAAGTGCTCTCTTCGGTAACCACCAGCAAAACCATACTGTCCTATGAAGTTCAGGCAGGGGTATTCCGCTTCATCGATTACCAGCGTTTGCTTGAGGGTGAAATTGGTTACACCTCTAACGAGCCGGTCATGATGTGTCTGATGTCAGCCATTGAAACCGGCGTGATCTTCTTAATCAACGACGGTATTGACCGCGGGCTGTGGGATCTGCAAAACAAAGCAGACGTGCAGAACCCGATACTGGTGAAATACCGCGATATGTCAGTCCCTCCGGAATCCTGACAGGAAGCGCATAAAAAAGGCGAGATGATTATCTCGCCTTTTTTTATTCGCTCACCGCCGTGATGTTTTGCGCTTTTTCCCGCCGCGACGCCAGCCAAAGACCGCTGTTTTTCATGGCATAGCCAAACAGCAACCCCAGCGCCAGGGAAGGCACCACCAGCTTCCAGTCACCCTGCCCTGCAAAGGTCGCGCACGCTCCCATAAAGGTTCCCGGCACAAACGAAAGCAGCAGATGCTTAGCCTGAACGCACATCAGGAAGGCAACCACGCCCGTCATGACGTACCCCAGTATCTCCAGATGCGGTGCCAGCGCGCTGCCTTTCATGATCACCAGCGCCCAGATAACCCCGCTCATCAGCGTGCAGCCTGAGATGAAGAGCCCTTTGACGCCCCCCTGCGGACAGGCGAAATAGGCCGTACAGCCAAGGAATCCGGCCCAGCTGAGCAATCCGAGAGACACGGCCACCCATCCCCAAAGTCCGGAGAGAATGCCCGTCGTTATTGCGATACAAAGTAATATGTTCATGGCGCGCATCTTAGCAGAAGCGCACCATAGAAATGCGATCAGAAGCACATTATGTGCAAATTGAAATGCGGAGTTGCAGAATTTATGTGATCTAAATCACTCTTCATTCTCTTCTTCCAGCTCATCCCACATCGCCGCGATCGCGTCGCGGGTCAGCGGTGCTAGCGTTCTCCAGAATGGCGAGGTGGCATGGGCTTCGACTTTACCCAGGAATGTGCCGACCCACGGCAGCAGGTACGTTTCGAACAAGGTTTCGATGGCTTCGTTCTCATCATCCCCGGCGTTGTCTTCGATCCAGGAGGCAGCAAGCAGCAGCGTACCGATATGATCGGCTGGCGTATCGCTTAGCGGCATACCGCGGGTGGAGAGGAAAGCACGGACTTCCGCTTCCGTCGCCCCTTCCTGCCAGGCAGAACGGTATGGCGAAACGCGGCACTCTTCACCGACGAACAGCGCATTGTAATCGGTCGCAATCTGCTGCATGTCGCAGCTTTTTTGCAGACGCGCCAGTAAATCATCCTGTTCCAGCGGCCAGTTCTCCGCCATTTTACCTTCACGAATTAACGTAAAAAGCGGAACCAACAGCGGGTCTTGCGGCTGGCGATAATAGAGCGTACCCAGCACGCGGCAAAGGATGGAAAACTCGTTCATTTTTATTATTCCATTACACAATTAAAGATCGGCAAATTCGGCAATCGGCTCCATGCCGCGCGATTCGAGGAAATCGAGCATGCGGCGCGGGGTGACGTTCAGGATTTGCGCTTCCGGGAAGTTAACGTCATTCAGCACCTTCAGGCACTCGCTGAAATCGCCCAGCGTGAAGGCGGTATGGGAATCCGAACCCAGCGCCACCATGCCGCCCGCATCGCGGACGGCGGCCGCCACTTCGCGGCAGTTGGCTTCACTGCCCTTACGCGAGTGAACAAAGGAGGAGTTGTTAATCTCCAGCGCCACGCGGTGCTTCGCTGCCGCCTGCGCGACAGCCTGAATATCAATCGGGTACTTCGGGTTGCCGGGGTGGCTGATAATATGCACATTGCCGCTGGCAATGGTGGCAATCATCGCCGCGGTGTTGGTCTCTTTATCCTGAGGTGCAAAAACCGGCTCGTGGAAACCGGCGAGGATAAGGTCCAGAGACGTCAGCATCGGGCCGGTGCAGTCGATCTCACCGTCGGTATTTTTGATATTCGCCTCGATGCCTCGCAGTATCCCAATGCCGTCCACCAGACGTGGCCAGATCCGCATATTCACAAAATGCCAGTAGTGCGGCGCATCCGCCATGTCCGGACCATGATCGGTGATTGCGAACAGCTTAATCCCCTTAAGCTTCGCCTGGGCGATATAATCATGGAGGTTGCTATACGCGTGGGTACTGGCGACGGTGTGCATATGCAGGTCAACGGGATACATCTCTCTCTCCTCTGCGGTTTTTCCAAAGGATAGCAGTTATCAGCGGCGAATATTAGCAAAAACCCGGCGAACGCCGGGTTTCTCTCAGTAGCCGCGCTGTCTGTCGACCTGGCCGGTGACCGCGTTACCCTTCTCCATTTCGCTGATGGTATGGGATATGTACGCCACCGCTTCTGCCGGACGCGTCACGGCGGCCACGTGCGGGGTCATCGCCACACGCGGATGTGCCCACAGCGGGCTTTCCACCGGCAGCGGCTCACGGCTATAGACATCCAGCATGGCGCCTTTTAGCTTTCCGCTGTCCAGCGCCTTCAGCAGATCGGTCTCGACCAGATGCACCCCGCGCGCCAGGTTCATCAGGTAGCTCTGATCGGCTAACTGGTTGAGCAAGTCTTCATTGATGATACCGACCGTTTCCGCCGTATTGGGCAGCAGGTTGATCAGCACGCGCGTGCCGTTCAGAAAGGCCGGGAGTTCATCCGTGCCGGCAAAGCTCTCGACGCCCGGATAATCTTTGCGGCTGCGGCTCCAGCAGCGCAGCGGAAAGCCCCACGGTGTGAGGGCTTCAGCCACCTTTGAGCCCAGCACGCCCGCACCGAGGATGCCGATGGTAAAGTCTTCACGACGGTAATCCGGCAGCGGCTCCCAGTGGGCCTGCTGTTTAAATGCCTGATAGTCATCGAAGCGGCGGAACCAGTGCAGCACCTGGCTGACCGCATATTCCTGCATCTGCTGCCCCATTCCGGTATCTTCCAGGCGGAACAGGGGAATCGCTTCCGGCAGCATGTCAGGGTGCGCCTTCAGCTTGCTCAGAATGGAATCCACACCGGCTCCCAGGGCAAAAACGGCCTTCAGTTTACGGCCCTGGAGCATTTCTACCGGCGGATGCCAGACCAGCGCATAGTCAGCATGTTCGTTATCTCCACGCTTCCACTCGCGAACGCGTGCGCCGGGTAGTGCCGCCGTGAGCGCCTCGATCCAGTAGGCCGTATCAAACGTGGGGTGATAGAAAAGTATATCCATAGTCATTCCTGCCTTTTATTGCGCTGATTTATTTTGTTTTTTAACGAGGTTGTCAGCATAACAAATTTATTGCACGGCTGTGTTGTTGATAAAAAAGACGCTTTCAGCACATTTAAGAATCATGTTGTCTGAAGTTTGTCTAAACGCGCTAAATTACTGAAAAAGTGAGTTGACGGCAGTTCGGCTTTTCCTTACATTAGCGCCCGTCCCGTCAACAACGGGATGACAATATGGTGAGGTGTCCGAGTGGCTGAAGGAGCACGCCTGGAAAGTGTGTATACGGCAACGTATCGGGGGTTCGAATCCCCCCCTCACCGCCATATTTAAAGAAGAGCTCACATGAAAATGCGGGCTTTTTTTTCGCATATTGCACGCATGCAGGGGGGATTCGAACCTTGAAACTCCCTGCGCTCTTTATGTCGGGTGGCGCTGCGCTTACCCGACCTACAAAAAGCTACTCCTCCACCATCTTCGCATACTCTTCAGTCAGAAAATCCACCAGCGTCCTGACCGACGGCAGCATGCCGCGCCGCGAAGGATAAACCGCGTGAATCACTTCCCGTCGGGGTTCCCACGCGTCCAGCACCCGTACCAGTTCCCCTGACGCAAGCTGATCCTTCACCATCAATATCGGCAACTGTACAACGCCCACGCCCGCCATCGCTGCTTCCCGCAATGCCAGCATGTCGGTGGTAATAAAGCGCGGTGCGTAGTGGATCTCCGCTTTCGCCCCTTCTGGACCACTGAGCTCCCATTTATGCACCTGTTTACCGGCCCCCATACTTAATCCAGGCCATTCACTGAGCTCGGAAGGCATTCGCGGTTTACCCATACGTTCAATCAACTGCGGACTTGCCACCAGGCAATGCCCCCTGTCAGCCAGCACCCTTAACACCAGGTCGCTGTCATCAAACGGACGCGGACGCACGCGGATAGCCACATCAATACCTTCGCCAACAAGATCGACCCGACGATTGGTGGCCTCAAGCTGGAGATTAATCCCGGGGTAGCGCGCCATAAACCGCGCCAGCATCGGTCCCACGTGGACGTGCAGTAACGTGACGGGACAGGTGATCCTGACGACGCCGCGCGGCTCAGCCTGCAGCGCAGCAACGGCCTCCTCTGCCGCTTCTGCTTCTATCAGCATTGCCTTACAGTGCTGATAGAAAGTGTGCCCCACTTCCGTCACCGTAAACTGCCGCGTCGTGCGCTGTATCAACCGTACGCCAAGTCGCTCCTCCAGCTGCGCGATCCGGCGGCTTAGCCTGGACTTCGGCAAATCAAGCGCCCTTCCCGCCGCCGCAAACCCCCCGTACTCCACAACCTTCACAAACCAGACGAAGTCATTGAGATCCTGCATAAATCCTCATCGTTCTATTTTCAGAACAGTGAATGCCATTTTCACTATCTACCGGGATATTAACCCTGAATATAAGCTAATTACATCAACAGAACATCAGGAGTTAATCATGAAAAACATCACTGGCGTTTATACCGCTCCACGTCAGCACTGGGTGGGTGACGGTTTCCCGGTCCGTTCAATGTTCTCTTATCAAACCCACGGCGAGCCGCTCAGTCCGTTCCTGCTGCTGGACTATGCGGGTCCATACACCTTTCCGGCAGATGGTGCGAAACGCGGCGTCGGCCAGCATCCTCACCGGGGTTTTGAAACGGTCACTATCGTCTATTCCGGTGAAGTGGAGCATCGCGACTCCACGGGCAAAGGCGGCGTCATTGGCCCCGGCGACGTGCAGTGGATGACCGCAGGCGCAGGTATTTTGCACGAGGAGTTCCACTCCAGCGCGTTCTCGCAGAAAGGCGGGGAACTCAAAATGATGCAGCTTTGGGTCAATCTACCGGCGAAAGACAAGATGGCGGCACCGGGCTACCAGAGCATCACGAAAGCCGACATCCCGGTGGTGACGCTGCCTGACAGTGGTGGAACGCTGCGGGTTATTGCCGGTCGCTACGACACGGTGACCGGCCCGGCACACACCTTCTCGCCGCTCAACGTCTGGGACATCGCGCTGAACCAGGGAAGCCATCTGACGCTCGCTCAGCCGGAAGGCTGGAGCACGGCGCTGGTCGTGCTTGAAGGCAGCATCACGGTAAACGGTACCGCTCAGGCGGGTGAAGCCCAGCTGGTCGTGTTAAGTCAGGAAGGCGACAAACTGCACCTGGAAGCGAACAGCGACGCAAAAGTGCTGCTGATGGCCGGTGAGCCGCTGAATGAACCGATCGTGGGCTACGGCCCGTTTGTGATGAACAGTAAAACCGAAATCAACGAAGCCATTCGTGATTTCAATTCCGGCCGCTTTGGTCAGATCTGAACGTAATAAAGGAGAAGAAGATGTCTACACCTGCGAATTTTAACGGAACCCGTCCGGCCATCGATGTAAACGATGCGGTGATGTTGCTTATCGATCACCAGAGCGGTCTGTTCCAGACCGTTGGGGATATGCCAATGCCGGAACTGCGTGCCCGTGCGGCAGCGCTGGCAAAAATCGCAACCCTGGCGAAGATCCCGGTGATCACCACCGCGTCCGTCCCACAAGGACCAAACGGACCGCTTATCCCGGAGATCCACGCCAACGCGCCGCATGCGCAATATGTTGCCCGTAAAGGCGAAATCAACGCCTGGGATAACCCGGAGTTCGTGGCAGCGGTAAAAGCCACCGGGCGTAAGACGTTGATCATTGCGGGCACCATCACCAGCGTCTGCATGGCCTTCCCGTCAATCAGCGCGGTGGCGGACGGGTATAAAGTGTTTGCGGTGATTGATGCCTCCGGCACCTACAGCAAAATGGCGCAGGAGATCACGCTGGCGCGCGTTGTACAGGCGGGCGTGGTCCCGATGGATACGGCGGCGGTAGCCTCTGAGATCCAGCGTACATGGAACCGTGAAGATGCAGCGGAGTGGGCGGAAGTGTATACCCACATCTTCCCGGCTTATCAGCTACTGATCGAAAGCTACAGCAAAGCGCAGGAAGTGGTTAAAAACAGCGAAGTGCTCGATTCACAGCGTTAATCCCCTGCTACACGGCGTAAAAACCGTGGAGCTGATTATTGCTTAACCGAACAGGCACTAAAGCTGAAAATCTGCTTGACCGTGTCAGCGCAACTCCCTATAGTAGCGCCCCGTTGCCCCCCAAGCGGTCAGGCAGCAAAACAATATGGTGAGGTGTCCGAGTGGCTGAAGGAGCACGCCTGGAAAGTGTGTATACGGCAACGTATCGGGGGTTCGAATCCCCCCCTCACCGCCATATTTAAGATGAGAGCTCGTACGAAAGTACGGGCTTTTTTCTTTTATCTTCTCCGAAAGGGGGGGATGAGAATCCCCGACCGGGGTTCGACAACTGGCGACAGCCAGTTGGACAGACTGTGAGCGTAGCGAACAGGCTGCCCGCAGGGCGAGCGAAGCGAGTCAATCCCCCCCTCACCGCCATCTTTAAAGAAGAGCTCGCATGAAAATGCGGGCTTTTTTTTCGCATATTGCACGCATGCAGTATTGTAGGTCGGGTAAGCGCAGCGCCACCCGACGACATGCCCGCACAAAAAACAAAGCCCGGTTTCCCGGGCCTTGAACGCAACAGCAAACTCAGTAATAGGCTTGCAGCGTGCGCTGGCAGAGCGCCGAGCGCACGCAATCCTCTTTGGTGAAGCGTACCACCCCAATCATCTCATCTTCCTCAAAACGTGACATGGCGTCGCTCAGTCCGGATTTCACGCCGGACGGCAGGTCACACTGGGTAATATCGCCGTTAACGATAACCGTCACGTTCTCCCCGAGGCGCGTTAAAAACATCTTCATTTGCGCAGCGGTCACGTTCTGAGCCTCGTCAAGAATGACGACCGCATTTTCAAATGTACGTCCGCGCATATAGGCGAACGGCGCGATTTCCACCTTGCCAATCTCTGGCCGCAGGCAGTACTGCATAAAGGATGCACCCAGCCGCTTCACCAGCACGTCATAGACGGGCCTGAAGTACGGGGCAAACTTCTCCGAAATATCACCGGGCAAGAAGCCGAGATCTTCATCAGCCTGCAGTACCGGACGGGTAACAATGATTCTCTCCACGTCCTTATGGATCAGCGCTTCCGCCGCTTTGGCTGCACTGATCCAGGTTTTCCCGCATCCGGCTTCACCGGTTGCAAAGATGAGCTGTTTACTCTCGATAGCATTCAGGTAGTGCGCCTGAGCCTCATTGCGCGCCACAATTGGAGAATTATCACGGCTGTCACGGGCCATGCCAATTGCTTCTACGCCACTCATCTGCACAAGCGAGGTGACCGATTCTTCTTCACGCTGTTTATGGCTACGTGAATCCCGTCTCAGCACACGTTTTGCTTCGCGACGAGCTTTGATCACTGCTTTTTGTCTTCCCATGGATAGCACCTTGAGTTGTTGGTATTCATCACACGCGCCAGTGTCGGCACGATTATGCGCACGAACATCAGAGGGTTGGCTTCCTTGTAAGCCATTGCTTGCACTATCGGATGACGATACGGAACAGCTACGCGCACCGTTCTGCACGTCGGTCGAATCAGATTCTTGAGGGAGGGGGGAAAATTTAGTGGTGAGGAAATCGCTGCCGGAGTCTGAGCCTCCGCGCCGGGTGCTGCGGTTGTTATGTTTACCTTGTCCAGTACAGGACGCAACCATTCGCGATCTCCATAGTGATTCAGCATCACTGCCGGGAACTACCGCTGTCTTATCTTAAGTACATCAGGAGTTATCATAAATGCAACATTTATTTTACCTGAATGCAACTTTTAAGACTGTCCCTACAGTTGAAATCAGTCTCATATAGAAATATTACAGAAATATAACAGCAGGATAGTCATATGAAAAAATAATGTCCCTGCGAATCGTCGCAGGGACAATTATCAGGCTTCAATAAGACCTTGAGCGAGATACGCGTTGCTGTCGCGCACGCCTGGCAGGGCAAAGAAATAACCGCCGCCGATGGGTTTAATGTACTCTTCCAGCGCTTCGCCGTTGAGCCGCTTCTGCACGGTCAGGAAGCCCTTTTCCAGATCGTGCTGATAGCAGACGAACAGCAGCCCCATATCGAGCTGACCGGAATTGGTGACGCCGAGCGAGTAGCTGTATCCCCGACGCATCATCAGGCTCGACTGCGTCTCTTTGGTGCGCGGATTGGCCAGACGAATATGGCTGTCCAGCGCAATTACATCGCCATTCGGATCGCTGGCGTAGTCGGGCACATCATGCTCGTTCTTCATGCCGAGCGGAGCTCCGCTTTGCTTATCGCGACCGAAGATCGTCTGCTGCTCTTTCAGCGGCGTGCGGTCCCAGAACTCCACGTGGAACTGAATAATCCGCACCGCCTGATAGCTGCCGCCCACCGCCCATGCCGGTTCATTCTGGTCGGCAGTGACCCACACCACCTCCTTCATGAGCGCGCTATCGTGGCTGTCCGGGTTGGCCGTGCCGTCCTTGAAGCCCAGCAGGTTCACCGGGGTCTCTTTACCCTTGCTGCGGGCGGCGTGGTCAGAGATAAACCCTTCCCGCTTCCAGCGCACGCTCAGCAGATCCGGCGTGTGCTTGATGATGTCGCGCAGGGCGTGGATCACCGTGTCCTGGGTATTGGCGCAGATCTGCAGGAGCAGGTCGCCGTGACAAAGGGTGGCATCCAGGGAATCATTCGGGAAGCGCGTCATTTTTTGCAGCGCTTTCGGCTTCTGTTTTGCCAGCCCGTAGCGCGCGTCAAACAGCGATTCTCCCAGCGAAACGGTTATGGTCAGGTTATCCGGGGCAATGAATGGCCCCAGAATGCCGGAGTCCATAGGTGGCAGACGCGGGTTCGGCGTATCGGGCGTCGGTCCACCGGCGGTAAGAAACGCGATGCGCGTCGTCAGCAGGCGGAACAGACGTTCCAGATCGGCTTTATCACTGGCCAGCGAATCAAAGGCCACCAGCATCATCGACGCCTGCTGCGGCGTCAGGATACCGGCCTGATGCTCGCCATAAAACGGCTGCGTCTCCATGCGGGCATTGGGTGACAGCGTGCCGGGCGCGCTTTGCGGTTTCGCCGCGTGCGCCACCGGACACCCGCCAGCCAGAGCAAGCGCGCCCCCCAGCGCCCCTACCCCTTTTAACAACCGGCGACGGGAAGGTTCAGCCACGTCGCTCTCGTTATGCTTATTCATCGTGCTTAGTCCAGACCGAGTACGCCACGCAGCAGGGAGAGATCTTCCGCCAGGGCGGTAATCGGGCCTTTCAGCGCATTACGGTCGGCATCGGTCAGCTTGTCGTAGGTCTCAAACCCGTCTTTGGTGCGGTACTTCGCCAGAATGGTGTCGACTTTTTTGAAGTTGGCATCCACTTTGGCCAGCAGCTCGCCGTTCTCTTTCTGCAGCTGAGGACGCAGCAGGTTAACAATTTTCTGCGCGCCGTCGACGTTAGCCTGGAAGTCCCACAGGTCGGTATGGCTGTAGCGATCTTCTTCGCCGCTGATTTTGCTCGCGGCCACTTCTTCAATCAGCCCGGCCGCACCGCCCACCACTTTTGATGGCGGGAAGGCCAGCTCGCTGATGCGCTTTTGCAGCTCCAGCACGTCGCTGTTCAGCTGGTCGGCATACTTCTCCATCCCTTTGGCAGAATTATCGCCAAACAGGGCTTTCTCCAGACGGTGGAAACCGGTGAATTTCGGATCGGCCGCTTTCTGCTCGAAATCATCTTCACGGGCGTCAATGCTGCCATCAAGGTCAGAGAACAGCTCGGCGATCGGCTCAATGCGCTCGTAATGCTGACGGGTTGGCGCGTAGAGGGATTTCGCTTTTTCGATATCACCGGCCTTCACCGCATCGGTAAAGGCTTTGGTTGCCGCTGCCAGATCCGCCGTCTCTTTCGTGACGTACGCTTTATACGCGGTAATCGCATCGCCAAGGCTCAGTACCGCAGCGCCTTTCGCCGCATCGGCCGTCGCTTCACCTTTGACGATAAGCTTCCCTTTCGGGTTGGTCAGCAGACCGCAGGTCATCTCATACTCGCCCGGCTGCAGGTTGGCGGTCATCTTCTGGCTGAAGCCAGGAGCGATATTTTCGCGCTCCTCCACCACCAGAACACCTTTCAGGATCTCCCACTCCAGCGCCTTCTGGCTGTGGTTCTGAATAATAAACTGGGTTTTTCCGCTGTTCACCGTGAGGGTCATCGGCTCACACTGCTTGTCGTTGACGGTGACCTTAACCTGTGGAACATCCGCGCCCCAGGCGGAAAATGCAGAAGCGAACAGCGCGGCAATGCCTGCGCATAACGCACTACGACGGAACTGAATTGCCATGACTCTTCCCTTTAAAAGTATGTTGTTACTCAATCAAAGATTACGGCGCAACGCGCGACGCCTGCGTGCCGGTACGCGGCGGCATTGCGAACAGCACCAGCGCCGGAACCAGATAGATAAAGTACATCGCCACTTCGCTGACGCTCGGCGTTTCCTGATAGCCGAAGATACCTTCGAGCAGGGTGCCGGTCAGAGAGTGCGTGGAGAGAACGTTGCTGAGGTCGAACGCCACGTCCTGGAAATGGTTCCACAGGCCCGCTTCATGGAAGGCGCGAATCGCCCCTGCCGCCAGACCCGCGGCTACCAGCAGAATAAACAGGCTGGTCCACTTGAAGAAGGCGCCCAGGTTCAGGCGAATACCGCCCCAGTAGAGCAGGAAACCGAGCACCACGGCTGTGGCAAGGCCCAGCACGGCCCCCAGCGGCGGCCAGATCCCCACATCCTGCTGAAACGCCGCCAGCAGGAAGAAAACAGACTCCAGCCCTTCGCGCGCTACGGCGAAAAAGACCATCATAATGAGCGCCCAGCCGTGGTTGTTCCCCTTCTGTAGGGCGTTATCCACCGCCTGCTCCAGCTGCACCTTCACGTTACGGGAGACTTTACGCATCCAGAACACCATCCAGGTGAGGATCACCACCGCAATCACGGCGACGATACCTTCAAACAGCTCCTGCTCTTTCTGCGGAAACTCGCCGGTGGTTTCGTTGATGAGGACACCTAAGCCCAGGCAGAGCGCCGCGGCAAGGAAGACCCCGATCCACATGACGCCAATCCAGCGCCCGCGCTGGGTTCGCTTCAGATAACTGGCGATGAGGCTCACGATAAGGGCGGCTTCGAGCCCTTCACGTAACATAATGAGAAATGGAACAAACATGCCGACACCTTAAATGTTTATCGCGGTCAACTGATGCAAAGAAAGGTAAATTCTTGTGATAGTGATTATCATTACGGCAGAAAGAAACACAAGCGAAATGTGCGGTGTTTTGATGACGAGTTGTAAACGCAGAGCCTGATAATAGTTACATACGTAACGGTCAAGTTTATAAGTTATAACGAAAATGCCCATTTACGCTGATTCAGGGCTGTGGCTAAATATCCGCCTCAAACACCTGGTGAAAATAAATTATGTTTAAAATTGTCCATTTCCTGCTGGCGCTGGTCATTATTCTCGCGCTTGCCTGGCTTACGAGTTTCGACCGCCGAAAAATTCGCATTCGTTTTGTTTTACAGCTGATTGTCATTGAAATTGCCCTGGCATTCTTTTTCCTGCACGCCGAAAGCGGGTTATTCCTGATTAAATACGTCTCGGGATTTTTTGAGTCACTACTCAAATTTGCTGGCGAAGGGACTAATTTCGTCTTTGGCGGTATGGGAGAAAAAGGGCTGGCGTTCATTTTCCTCGGCGTACTTTGCCCGATTATTTTTATTTCCGCGCTGATTGGTATTCTTCAGCACTGGCGGATCCTGCCGATTTTTATTCGGGTGATCGGTACGCTGCTCTCCAAACTGAACGGCATGGGCAAGCTGGAATCCTTTAATGCGGTGAGCTCGCTGATCCTCGGCCAGTCGGAAAACTTCATTGCCTACAAAGGCGTGCTGGGCGATCTCTCCTCGCGTCGTCTGTTCACCATGGCGGCCACGGCCATGTCGACGGTCTCCCTGTCGATTGTCGGGGCGTATATGACCATGCTCGATGCCAAATTTGTCGTCGCGGCGCTGATTCTGAACATGTTCAGCACCTTTATTATTCTCTCCGTCATCAACCCGGCGCGCCCGGAAGCGGAGCCGGATATCAAGCTTGAAAAACTGCATGAATCGCAGAGCTTCTTCGAGATGCTCGGCGAGTATATTCTGGCCGGTTTTAAGGTGGCGATGATTATTCTGGCGATGCTGATTGGCTTTATCGCCCTTATTAGTGCCATTAACGCCCTCTTCTCCAGCGTATTTGGCATGAGCTTCCAGCAGATCCTTGGCTATGTATTTTATCCCCTGGCATGGCTGGTGGGTATACCACTGAGCGATGCCTTAAACGCGGGCAGCATTATGGCGACCAAGCTGGTGGCGAATGAATTTGTGGCGATGATTGAGCTGCAGAAAATAGCACACCAGATGTCCCCGCGCGGGCTGGGGATTTTATCCGTCTTCCTCGTCTCGTTCGCTAACTTCGCCTCCATCGGCATCGTGGCCGGGGCGATTAAGGGCCTGAACGAACAACAGGGTAACGTGGTATCGCGTTTCGGGCTGCGTCTGGTCTACGGCGCGACGCTGGTGAGTTTGCTGTCGGCGAGCTTTGCGGGGTTGGTGCTCTGATGCAATGCCGGGTGGCGCGCAGCGATCCCGGCCTGCAAAACAACAACGGCGGGAATTCCCGCCGTTTTCATTAAAACTGTACGCACACCGGCTGATCGACACGCATCACCGACTCCTGCGCGAAGCGTGACTTATAAATCCCGCGTAACGCTTCGATGTTCTTCTCACTCTGCGCATCTTTACCGTGGATCAGCATCAGCGCCTTGCTCGGTTCACGCGCCACTTTTCCGTCGTTCCCCAGCCACTGCCCGCGGGCATCAAATACCGTTAAGCCATCGCGAAAGCGCGGCGTCACGTCCTGGTCAACAAACTGCTGCCACTCATTGGGGGTAATCTGCGCCCCGGCGGGACGGTTTAAGCCGAAATAGAGCGTGGTTTGCTGCATCTGGCTATCCGCTTTGCAGGTTTCCACCGCCGCGTGTTGCGATGGCGCGTTGCAGCCCACCAGCATCAATAATGCCGCCGCCATTAACCCTGTTTTGATTGTCATGCTTCGCTATCCTCATTGTTATAAGCACAGGGATATCACAGGAAAAGACGGATTTTGGCAAGAAAAAAGCCGGGTGCGCTTGCGCTTACCCGGCCTACGGTACTGCGTGAGAAAATTATTCTGGCTGCAGCTTAGACGGCGGTGCGGAGTGGTAATGCGCGTCGGCTTCCGCAAAGCGTTTCTGCATGGAGGCAGACGGCGCTTTACCCAACAGGCTGAAGACCACGATACCGATGCTGCCGAAGATGAAGCCCGGAATGATTTCGTACAGGCCCAGCCAGGCGAACTGTTTCCAGACGATAACGGTCACCGCACCGATAATCATCCCCGCCAGCGCGCCGTTACGGGTCATACGGGACCACATGACGGAGAACAGGACGACCGGACCAAATGCCGCACCGAAGCCCGCCCACGCGTAGCTCACGAGACCCAGCACGCGGTTTTCCGGGTTGGCCGCCAGCGCAATCGCAATCAGCGCCACCAGCAGCACCATAAAGCGCCCTACCCATACCAGCTCTTTCTGGCTCGCGCCCTTGCGCAGGAAGGCCTTATAGAGATCTTCGGTGATGGCACTGGAGCAGACCAGCAGCTGACAGCTCAGGGTGGACATCACCGCGGCCAGGATCGCGGAGAGCAGAATGCCGGCAATCCACGGGTTAAACAGGATCTGCGCCAGCTCGATAAACACGCGTTCGGCGTTCTGGTTCACCGCGCCCGCCTGCGCCGGGTTATTGCTGAAGTAGGCGATCCCGAAGAAGCCGACCGCACACGCGCCCGCCAGACACAGAATCATCCACGTCATACTGATGCGACGCGCATGGACGATGGTGTGGTGAGAATCCGCCGCCATAAAGCGCGCCAGAATGTGTGGCTGACCGAAGTAGCCCAGACCCCAGCCCATCAGGGAGACGATGGCGACAAAGTTGAGCCCTTTCAGCATGTCGACGTTTTCGATGCTCTTCTGCTTGATCACTTCCAGCGAATCGCCAAAGCCGCCAACCGTGAAAATCACAATCACCGGGGTCAGGATCAGCGCGAAGATCATCAGGCTCGCCTGCACGGTGTCGGTCCAGCTGACGGCCAGGAAGCCGCCCACGAAGGTATAGAGGATGGTTGCCGCCGCACCGGCCCACAGGGCGGTTTCGTAGCTCATGCCGAAGGTGCTTTCGAACAGACGCGCACCGGCCACGATGCCGGAGGCACAGTAGATGGTGAAGAACACCAGGATCACCACCGCTGAGATAATACGCAGCACGCGGCTGTTATCCTCAAAGCGTCCGGTGAAGTAGTCCGGCAGCGTCAGGGCGTTGTTGTTGGCCTCGGTGTGCACGCGCAGACGGCCTGCCACCAGCTTCCAGTTGATCCATGCGCCCACGGTCAGACCGATGGCAATCCAGCTTTCCGAGATACCAGAGATAAAAATCGCACCCGGCAGACCCATCAGCAGCCAGCCGCTCATGTCCGATGCGCCCGCAGAGAGTGCAGTCACCATCGGGCCTAAACTGCGTCCGCCCAGGATGTAGTCGTCAAAGTTTTTCGTTGAACGCCACGCCAAAAACCCTATCAGGATCATGCCAAAAATATAAACGAGAAATGTCACCAGCATCGGTGTGCTAATTGCCATTCAAATTCTCCAAAAGTGTCGAGCGACAACCGTCCGGGTTGCCTTGTTATATGATCACCGGAACGAGGTGACGGTATCTTGTGTTTCGGTGAGGCGCGCTATCCTGCCGTATGTGCCCTCCGCTGACAAACGATTTAACACTGCATTTACATCAATTTCATCCCCGGTTTGATACGAGTTTCCTATAGGTTGCACTCGCTCACGCTTTTACGGGTTGCACCTTTTAAAAGTGTTAACTCCCGCATAAAAACAGGCTTCCCGGGACAAAGGCAGCACGTTTTTCCAGCTAACCATCCGTTAACAATTCATTCATTTCCCGGGTTGCAAACCAGGTCACATTTAACACGGTTGCACAAAGTTGCAACATGGTGGATATTTCACGCTAACGACCAAACACGATGAAAGCACAACAGGAGCTTTGGCATGGGTATGACCACCATGGGGGTTAAGCTGGATGACGCAACCCGCGAACGGATTAAGACCGCAGCAACCCGCATTGACCGCACGCCGCACTGGTTAATTAAGCAGGCGATTTTTAACTATCTCGAAAGACTCGAGAGCGACGAGGGCTTGCCGGAGCTGCCTGCCCTGCTCGTCGGCGCCGCCAATGAAAGCGAGGAAGCGCCGGCCGCTGGCGACGAGAGCCATCAGCCGTTCCTGGAATTCGCCGAGCAGATCCTGCCGCAGTCCGTCAGCCGCGCCGCCATTACCGGCGCGTACCGTCGCGCCGAAACCGACGCCGTGCCGATGCTGCTGGAGCAGGCTCGCCTGCCGGAAGCCGTTGCCGCCCAGGCGCACAGCCTGGCGTACCAGCTGGCTGACAAACTGCGTAACCAGAAGACCGCCACCGGCCGCGCCGGGATGGTTCAGGGTCTGCTGCAGGAGTTCTCCCTCTCCTCACAGGAGGGCGTGGCGCTGATGTGCCTGGCGGAAGCGCTGCTGCGTATTCCGGATAAAGCTACCCGCGACGCGCTGATCCGCGACAAGATCAGCAACGGTAACTGGCATTCGCACATTGGCCGCAGCCCGTCGCTGTTCGTTAACGCGGCGACCTGGGGCCTGCTGTTTACCGGCAAACTGGTCTCCACCCATAACGAAGCCAACCTGTCACGCTCCCTGAACCGCATTATCGGTAAGAGCGGCGAGCCGCTGATCCGCAAAGGCGTGGATATGGCGATGCGTCTGATGGGCGAACAGTTTGTGACCGGAGAAACCATTGCCGAAGCGCTGGCGAACGCCCGCAAGCTGGAAGATAAAGGTTTCCGCTATTCGTACGACATGCTCGGCGAAGCGGCGCTGACCGCCGCCGACGCGCAGGCCTACATGGTCTCTTACCAGCAGGCGATCCACGCCATCGGTAAAGCGTCCAACGGTCGCGGTATTTATGAAGGCCCGGGCATCTCGATTAAGCTCTCCGCCCTGCACCCGCGTTACAGCCGCGCGCAGTACGACCGGGTGATGGAAGAGCTCTACCCGCGCCTGAAGTCCCTGACCCTGCTGGCGCGCCAGTATGACATCGGCATCAACATCGACGCCGAAGAGGCCGACCGTCTGGAGATCTCCCTCGATCTGCTGGAAAAACTGTGCTTCGAGCCGGAGCTGGCGGGCTGGAACGGGATTGGTTTCGTTATCCAGGCCTACCAGAAACGCTGCCCGTTCGTCATTGATTACCTGATTGACCTGGCCAGCCGCAGCCGCCGTCGCCTGATGATCCGCCTGGTGAAAGGGGCCTACTGGGACAGCGAAATCAAACGCGCCCAGATGGAAGGGCTGGAAGGTTATCCGGTCTATACCCGCAAGGTCTATACCGACGTCTCTTACCTCGCCTGCGCGAAAAAGCTGCTTGGCGTGCCGAACCTGATTTATCCGCAGTTCGCCACCCACAACGCCCACACCCTGGCGGCGATCTACAGCCTGGCGGGTCAGAACTACTATCCGGGCCAGTACGAGTTCCAGTGTCTGCACGGCATGGGCGAACCGCTGTACGAGCAGGTGACCGGTAAAGTGGCCGACGGCAAGCTGAACCGTCCGTGCCGAATTTATGCCCCGGTAGGTACCCACGAAACCCTGCTGGCCTACCTGGTGCGTCGTCTGCTGGAGAACGGGGCGAACACCTCCTTCGTTAACCGCATCGCTGACACCACTCTGCCGCTCGACGAGCTGGTCGCCGATCCGGTGCAGGCCGTTGAGAAGATGGCTGCGCAGGAAGGCCAGATTGGTCTGCCGCATCCGAAGATTGCCCTGCCGCGCGAGCTGTACGGCAAGGGTCGCGTCAACTCGGCGGGGCTGGATCTCGCCAACGAACACCGTCTGGCGTCCCTCTCCTCTGCCCTGCTCAACAGCGCGCTGCAGAAGTGGCAGGCCAAACCGATGCTGGAGCAGCCCGTTGCTGACGGCGACATGCAGCCGGTCATCAACCCGGCTGAGCCAAAAGACATCGTCGGCTACGTGCGTGAAGCCACCGATGCGGAAGTGGATCAGGCGCTGGACAGCGCGGTGAATAACGCACCTATCTGGTTCGCCACCCCGCCGCAGGAACGTGCCGCCATTCTGGAGCGCGCGGCGGTGCTGATGGAAGACCAGATGCAGTCACTCATCGGCATTCTGGTGCGCGAAGCGGGTAAAACCTTCAGCAACGCCATCGCCGAAGTGCGCGAGGCGGTCGACTTCCTGCACTACTACGCCGGTCAGGTGCGCGATGATTTCGACAACGAAACCCACCGCCCGCTCGGCCCGGTCGTCTGTATCAGCCCGTGGAACTTCCCGCTGGCGATCTTCACCGGCCAGATTGCCGCCGCCCTGGCCGCTGGCAACAGCGTGCTGGCAAAACCGGCAGAGCAGACCCCGTTGATTGCCGCGCAGGGCATCAACATTCTTCTGGAAGCAGGCGTACCGGCGGGCGTGGTCCAGCTGCTGCCGGGCCGCGGTGAAACCGTGGGCGCCAAACTGACCTCCGATAACCGCGTGCGCGGCGTGATGTTTACCGGTTCGACCGAAGTGGCCTCGCTGCTGCAGCGCAATATTGCCACCCGTCTGGATGCGCAGGGTCGTCCTACGCCGCTTATCGCGGAAACCGGCGGCATGAACGCCATGATCGTTGACTCCTCTGCCCTCACCGAGCAGGTGGTGGTTGACGTACTGGCCTCCGCCTTCGACAGCGCCGGTCAGCGCTGCTCCGCCCTGCGCGTGCTGTGCCTGCAGGATGACGTGGCAGACCACACGCTGAAAATGCTGCGCGGCGCGATGGCCGAATGTCGCATGGGCAACCCGGGCCGTCTCACCACCGACATCGGGCCGGTGATCGACGCGGAAGCCAAAGCCAATATTGAAAACCACATTCAGGCCATGCGCGCGAAAGGCCGTCCGGTGTTCCAGGCGGTGCGAGACAACAGCGAAGACGCCCGCGAGTGGCGTTCCGGCACCTTTGTGCCGCCTACGCTTATCGAGCTGGCAAGCTTCGACGAGCTGAAAAAAGAGGTCTTCGGTCCGGTGCTGCACGTGGTGCGCTACAACCGTAACAACCTCAACGAGCTGGTTGAGCAGATCAACGCCTCCGGCTATGGCCTGACGCTCGGCGTACATACCCGTATCGACGAGACCATCGCGCAGGTAACCGGCAGCGCCAAAGTGGGCAACCTGTACGTTAACCGCAACATGGTTGGCGCGGTCGTGGGCGTGCAGCCGTTCGGCGGTGAAGGTCTCTCCGGCACCGGCCCGAAAGCGGGCGGTCCGCTCTATCTGTACCGTCTGCTGGCGAACCGTCCTGAGAACGCGCTGGGCGTCACCCTGGCGCGTCAGGATGCGGAGTATCCGGTGGATGCGCAGCTGAAAACCGTGCTGACCCAGCCGCTGGAAGCGCTGATCGCCTGGGCGGAAAAACGTCCTGAACTGCGTGCCGTGGCGCAGCAGTATGGCGAGCTGGCACAGGCCGGTACGCAGCGTCTGCTGCCGGGGCCGACCGGCGAGCGCAATACCTGGACGCTGATGCCGCGCGAGCGCGTTCTGTGCGTGGCGGATAACGAGCAGGACGCGCTGGTACAGCTGGCCGCCGCGATGGCCACTGGGTGTGAAGTGCTGTGGCCGGACGATGCGCTGCATCGCGACCTGGCCAAACAGCTGCCGAAAGCGGTCTCGGCCCGTATCCACTTCGCGAAAGCCGATGCGCTGCTGACGCAGGCGTTCGATGCCGTGATTTATCACGGTGATTCCGATCAGCTGCGCGAGCTGTGCGAGCAGGTTGCGGCCCGCAGCGGGGCAATTGTTTCGGTGCAGGGCTTCGCGCGCGGGGAAACCAACCTGCTGCTGGAGCGTCTGTACGTGGAGCGTTCCCTCAGCGTCAACACCGCGGCAGCGGGCGGTAACGCCAGCCTGATGACCATCGGTTAATCGTGTAAACTCTCCCCGGTGGCGCTATGCTTACCGGGGCGACAAAACAATCGTAGGCCGGATAAGCGCAGCGCATCCGGCTTTTTTACACTGAGGGAAAGATGAAAAGAGTATTTCTCGCAGGCGCAGCACTGCTGCTGAGCGCCAGCGCGCTGGCCGACGAGTGCGACAAAGCGACCACTCAGCTTGAACTGAATACCTGTAGCGCGCAGCAGTACCAGGCTGCCGATAAAAAACTCAACCAGACCTATCAGGCCGCCGTCAAGCGCGCGGGAGCTCCCCAGCGCGAGCTGCTGAAAAAGGCGCAGCAGGCCTGGATTGCCCTGCGCGACGCGGACTGTGCGTTTATCGGTTCGGGAACGGAAGGCGGCAGCGTCCAGCCAATGATTGTTAACCAGTGCCTGGCGGAGAAAACGGTCGAGCGCGAAGCGTTTCTGGCCTCGCTGATGCAGTGTGAAGAGGGCAACCTAAGCTGTCCCCTCTCACCATAGGGGCGAGGGAGAAAAGACAGCGCAGAACAGTTCCCTCTCCCCTCTGGGGAGAGGGTTAGGGTGAGGGGAACTAGCGCAAGCGGATCCCTTCGATAATCATCCGCTGCACGTTTTCCAGGGTGCTGTGGAAAAACGCTTCGTCCTGGAGCGTTTTACCGGTCACCGCCTCGACCTGGGCCGCAAAGTCAGCGTAATGCTGGGTGGAGGCCCAAATCATAAAGATCAGATGATGCGGATCGACCGGAGCCAGTTTTCCGCTGGCCACCCATCCGGCGATAATGGCCGACTTATCGTCCACCAGCTGTTTCAAATCTCCGGTCAGCTCCGCCTGCAACAGCGGCGCCCCCTGCAGCATCTCAAGGCAGAACAGCCGTGATGCCTGCGGGTAATCGCGCGACACCTCCAGCTTCAGGCGAATGTACTCTTTGATCGCCACCAGCGGGGCCAGCTCTTCGCGGAACGCTTTCAGCGGCGCCAGCCAGATATCGAGGATCTGCTGCATCACCGCAACATACAGCGCCTCTTTCGACGGGTAATAGTAGAGCAGATTGGTTTTGGATACCCCGGACTGCTCCGCCACCTGCTCCAGGCGCGTGCCGTGAATACCAAACTGCGAGAAGGTCTCCAGCGCCGCGCTGAGGATCGCCTGCTTCTTGGCGCTCACCGCCTGCGAACGTTTACCTGGTGTTTTCACTGCGCCTTGTGTCATTCCCGCTCTCCTTATTCTGCGTTGCCCTCAGCATAGCAAAACCCCCGTCTCGCCACGACATCCTGCACTCCGATCGCGCATGAATGCCTGTTTTCTGTGCAATGTTTTTGACCAGTTAGTCCACATTTAATCGCATCAAACCTCCAACCTCTGATTAACACATTAATAACACTGCCATTTTCAAAACTGGCACTGCCTTTGCAAAAACACCGTTATACCTGCGACGTAATGAAGAGAGGTTCGTGATGAAAATTGGCGTATTTGTACCCATCGGCAACAACGGCTGGCTTATCTCGACCACTGCACCGCAATACATGCCGACCTTTGAGCTGAATAAAGCCATCGTGCAGAAAGCGGAGCACTACCATTTCGACTTTGCGCTTTCGATGATCAAGCTGCGCGGCTTCGGCGGCAAAACCGAATTCTGGGATCACAACCTGGAGTCCTTCACCCTGATGGCCGGGCTGGCCGCGGTCACCTCGCGGATCCAGATCTACGCCACCGCAGCCACCCTCACCCTGCCCCCGGCGATCGTGGCGCGCATGGCCTCCACCATCGACTCCATCTCCGGCGGACGCTTTGGCGTCAACCTGGTGACCGGCTGGCAAAAACCCGAGTACGAGCAGATGGGGCTCTGGCCGGGTGACGATTACTTCTCGCGTCGCTACGACTACCTGACCGAGTACGTGCAGGTCCTGCGCGATCTGTGGGGTACCGGCAAAAGCGATTTCAAGGGTGACTTCTTCACCATGAACGACTGCCGCGTCAGCCCGCAGCCGTCGGTGCCAATGAAGGTGATTTGCGCCGGGCAGAGCGACGCGGGAATGGAGTTCTCGGCGAAATACGCCGACTTTAACTTCTGCTTCGGTAAAGGCGTTAACACGCCTGCCGCCTTCGCCCCGACCGCCGCGCGCATGAAAGAAGCCGCCGACAAAACCGGGCGCGACGTGGGCTCCTACGTGCTGTTTATGGTGATCGCCGACGAAACCGACGACGCCGCGCGCGCAAAATGGGAGCGCTATAAGGACGGCGCCGACGAGGAAGCCCTGAGCTGGCTCACCGAGCAGAGCCAGAAGGACACCCGCTCCGGGGCGGATACCAACGTTCGTCAGATGGCCGACCCGACCTCCGCCGTCAATATTAACATGGGCACGCTGGTCGGCTCGTACGCGAGCGTTGCCAGAATGCTCGATGACGTGGCGGCCGTTCCCGGTGCGGAAGGCGTCCTGCTGACCTTCGATGACTTCCTCACCGGTGTGGAGACCTTCGGCGAGCGCATCCAGCCGCTGATGCAGTGCCGCGCCCACATCCCTGCCGTCACGAAGGAGGTGGCGTAATGACAACCCTTAACGCACGCCCGGAAGCCATTACCTTCACGCCACAGCAGAGCGCGCTGATCGTGGTGGACATGCAAAACGCCTACGCCAGCCCCGGTGGTTATCTTGATCTGGCGGGCTTCGACGTCTCCGCTACGCAGCCTGTGATAGCGAACATCAAAACCGCCGTCGCCGCCGCGCGCGCTGCGGGCATGCTTATCATATGGTTCCAGAACGGCTGGGATGACCAGTACGTTGAAGCCGGTGGCCCCGGTTCACCGAACTTCCACAAGTCGAACGCCCTGAAAACCATGCGCAAGCGGCCCGAACTGCAGGGCAAGCTGCTGGCAAAAGGCGGCTGGGATTATCAGTTGGTGGATGAGCTGGTCCCGCAGGCGGACGATATCGTCCTGCCGAAACCCCGCTACAGCGGCTTTTTCAACACGCCGCTCGACAGCCTGCTGCGCAGCCGGGGCATTCGCCACCTGGTCTTCACCGGCATTGCCACCAACGTTTGCGTGGAGTCGACCCTGCGCGACGGCTTTTTCCTCGAGTATTTCGGCGTGGTGCTGGAAGACGCGACCCATCAGGCCGGGCCGGATTTCGCCCAGAAGGCGGCCCTGTTCAATATCGAAACCTTTTTTGGCTGGGTCAGTAACGTTGCGGATTTCAGCGACGCCCTGAATCCCCCGCTCGCCCGTATCGCCTGAGGAGACGCACGATGTCGAAATCCGTAATCATCCCGCCGGGCACCAACACGCCCATCGCCCCGTTTGTCCCCGGCACGCTCGCCGACGGCGTGGTGTATGTCTCCGGCACGCTGCCGTTTGATAAAGACAACAACGTGGTGTTTATCAACGACCCAAAGGCGCAAACCCGCCACGTGCTGGAGACGATCAAAACCGTGATCGAAACGGCGGGTGGCACGATGGAGGATGTGACCTTCAACAGCATCTTTATCACCGACTGGAAAAACTACGCCGCGATTAATGAAATCTACGCGGAGTTCTTCCCCGGCGATAAGCCGGCCCGATTCTGCATTCAGTGCGGGCTGGTTAAGCCAGACGCGCTGGTTGAGATCGCCACCGTTGCGCACATCGCGAAGTGAGGCGGCCATGAAACTCTCCGTCTCACCGCCCCCGTATGAGGGTGCGCCCGTGGTGGTCCTTATTGCCGGTCTCGGCGGCAGCGGCAGCTACTGGTTGCCCCAGTTGGCCGCGCTGGAACCGGAATATCAGGTGGTGTGTTATGACCAGCGTGGAACGGGCACTAACCCCGACGCCCTGCCGGAAGGCTACAGCCTGGCACAAATGGCAGACGAACTGGCCCAGGCGCTGGCTGAGGCCGGGATCGCGCGCTACAGCGTTGTCGGCCATGCGCTGGGGGCACTGGTCGGCCTGCAGCTGGCCCTCGACCGCCCCGACGCCCTCACCGCGCTGGTGTGCGTCAACGGCTGGTTGACCCTCAATGCCCACACCCGCCGCTGCTTTCAGATCCGCGAGCGCCTGCTGCATTACGGTGGCCCGCAGGCGTGGGTTGAGGCGCAGCCGCTGTTTCTCTACCCGGCAGACTGGATGGCCGCTCGCGCTCCCCGCCTGGAGGCCGAAGAAGCGCTGGCGCTGGCCCATTTCCAGGGCAAAGCCAACCTGCTGCACCGGCTCAGCGCCCTGAAAAAGGCAGACTTCAGCCGCCATGCGGCGCGCATTCGCTGCCCGGTCCAGATCATCTGTTCCGCCGACGACATGCTGGTGCCCTCTGTCTGCTCGTCTGAGCTGCAGGCAGCGATCCCGCACAGCCACAGCGCGGTGATGCGTCAGGGCGGCCATGCCTGCAACGTCACCGAGCCGGACACCTTTAACACCCTGCTGCTGAACGGGCTGGCCAGCCTGCTGCACCGTCATGAACCCGCTTTATAAGGAGCTGTAATGAGCGAAGCCATTAATCCCACCGCGCTGGAAACGCTGTTCACCGGCGCCCGCACCCATAACGGCTGGCAGGATATTGCCGTCACCGACGAGACGCTGCGCGAAATCTACGACCTGATGAAATGGGGGCCAACCTCTGCCAACTGCTCCCCGGCGCGCATTGTGTTTGTGCGAAGCGCGGAGGGAAAAGAGAAGCTGCGCCCGGCGCTCTCCAGCGGCAACCTGGAGAAAACACTCACCGCCCCGGTCACGGCGATTGTGGCCTGGGACAGTGAATTCTACGAGCGCCTGCCTGAACTGTTCCCGCACGGCGATGCCAGAAGCTGGTTTACCGCAAGCCCCGCGCTGGCGGAAGAGACCGCCTTTCGCAACAGCTCGCTGCAGGCCGCCTACATGATTTTCGCCTGTCGCACGCTGGGGCTGGACACCGGCCCGATGTCGGGCTTTGACCGCCAAAAGGTCGACGAGGCCTTTTTCACCGGCACGACGCTTAAAAGCAATCTGCTGATCAACATTGGCTACGGCGACCCGGGCAAACTTTACGGGCGCCTGCCGCGCCTGTCCTTCGACGATGCCTGCGGGCTGGCGTAAGGAGCGATCATGACGACACCGGATAAACAAACCTTTCGCGATGCCATGGCCTGCGTCGGCGCGGCGGTGAATATCATCACCACCGACGGTCCGGCGGGGATGGCAGGCTTCACCGCCAGCGCGGTGTGCAGCGTCACGGATTCACCGCCCACCCTGCTGGTGTGCCTGAACCGCGGCGCGTCCGTCTGGCCGACGTTCAGCGAGAACCGCACGCTGTGCGTCAATACCCTCAGCGCCGGACAGGAGCCGCTCTCAAACCTGTTTGGCGGCAAAACGCCGATGGAAGAACGCTTTGCCGCCGCCCGCTGGCAAACGGGCGACACCGGCTGCCCACGTCTGGAGGATGCGCTGGCCTCGTTTGACTGCCGCATCAGCCAGGTGGTGAGCGTCGGTACCCATGACATTCTGTTTTGCGACATCGTTTCGATTATTCGCCACCCCGCGCCGCAGGGCCTGGTGTGGTTTGACCGCGGCTACCACGCGCTGATGCGACCCGCCTGTTAAGGCGCTCTAAGGAGACAGACCATGTTCGGATTTCCCCACTGGCAGTTGAAATCGACCTCCACAGACGCTGGCGTGGTCGCGCCGGATGAACGCCTCCCGCTCGGGCAGACGATGGTGATGGGCGTCCAGCACGCGGTCGCCATGTTTGGCGCCACGGTGCTGATGCCGATGCTGATGGGACTCGATCCCAACCTCTCGATTTTGATGTCCGGTATCGGCACCCTGCTGTTCTTTTTTGTCACCGGCGGGCGCGTGCCCAGCTATCTGGGATCCAGCGCCGCCTTTGTCGGCGTGGTGATCGCCACCACCGGATTTAACGGCCAGGGAATCAACCCCAACCTGAGCGTGGCCCTCGGCGGCATCATCGCCTGTGGTCTGGTGTATACCCTGATTGGTCTGGTGGTGATGAAAATCGGTACGCGCTGGATCGAACGCATGATGCCTCCCGTGGTCACCGGCGCGGTGGTGATGGCGATCGGCCTTAACCTTGCGCCGATTGCGGTGAAAAGCGTCTCCGGCTCGCCGTTTGAAAGCTGGATGGCCGTCGTGACCGTGCTGTGCATCGGCCTGGTAGCGGTATTTACGCGAGGCATGATCCAGCGGCTGCTGATCCTGGTCGGGCTGATTGTTGCCTGTCTGGTGTATGCCCTGCTGGCGAACGTTTTTGGTCTCGGCAAGCCGGTTGATTTTACCCTGCTGCATCAGGCCGCCTGGTGCGGCCTGCCGAAAGTGACCTCGCCCACCTTTAACACCCAGGCGATGATGCTTATCGCCCCCGTCGCCGTTATCCTGGTGGCGGAAAACCTGGGTCACCTGAAGGCGGTCGCGGGGATGACCGGACGCAGTATGGACCCGTACATGGGCCGCGCGTTCGTCGGCGACGGGCTGGCGACCATGCTTTCGGGCTCAGTCGGCGGCAGCGGCGTCACCACCTATGCCGAGAATATCGGCGTGATGGCGGTGACCAAAGTCTATTCGACGCTGGTCTTTGTCGCGGCGGCGGTGATGGCGATGCTGCTCGGCTTCTCGCCGAAATTCGGCGCGCTGATCCATACCATTCCGTCACCGGTCATCGGCGGGGCATCAATTGTGGTGTTTGGGCTGATCGCCGTGGCCGGGGCGCGGATCTGGGTGCAGCATCGCGTCGATCTCAGCCAGAACGGCAACCTGATTATGGTGGCCGTTACGCTGGTGCTGGGCGCGGGCGATTTTGCCCTGACGCTGGGCGGGTTTACGATCGGCGGGATTGGCACGGCGACCTTTGGCGCGATCCTGCTTAACGCCCTGCTGAGCCGCCGGAAAGGGGATGAAACGCATGGAGAAGCCATCAGCCCCTCCACCTGAAATAAATGCCGCTTTCTTGCCGGGTGACGCTACGCTTACCCGGCCTACATGCCTGTTGTAGGCCCGCGCAAGCGAAGCGCCGCCGGGCAAAACGGGCAGCACGCTGCTAGCGATCTGCCCCTTGTTCTGCGCCCAACCCGGCAATCGCCTTACGTCGTTTTTTTAACTTCAACTCGCTCACCAGCACCCCGGCGACAATAAACGCCGCGCCCACCAGGGCCAGCAGCGGCAGACGTTCCCCGGCGAGTCGCCCGAAAATGCCCGCCCAGACCGGTTCGCCGGTGTAAATGACCGTTGCCCGGGTCGGCGATACGCTACGCTGCGCCCAGTTCATGGTGACCTGAATAATGGCGCTGAAAATCCCCAGCCCCAGCGCCACCACGACCAGGCCGGTGGACATCGGCGGCACGGACTCCCCTGCCGGCACCATCGTCGCAAAGGCCACCAGCGATGCCGTGGCGAGCTGCACCACCGTCACCCGCTTAACGTCCACCTTGCCCGCCCAGGCGCTGATCAGAATAATTTCCGCCGCAATGGCAATCGCCCCAATCAGGGTGATGATCTCGCCCGGCCCCAGCGCCAGGAGGTTGTTTTCCGGCCCGGCCAGCAAAATCAGACCGATAAACGCCAGCACGATGCCAATACAGGACATCAGCCCCGGCAGCCGCCCCAGGCACAGCCACTGCAGCAGCGGCACCAGGGGCACATACATGGCGGTGATAAATGCGGATTTGCTGCTGGAGATGGTCTGCAATCCCCATGTCTGCAGGCTGTAGCCCATCGCGATCGCCACCCCAATCGCCACGCCCGCCTTAAGCTCTTTGAGCGTCAGACCCCGCAGCGTGTTAAGGGATATTAGCCCCACGGCTATCGCCGCCGTTGCAAAGCGCAGACCAACAAAAAAGAACGGATCGCTAAGGGTCACCGCGTACTGAACGGCCAGAAACGTCCCGCCCCAGAACATGGTGATGAGAATGAGGATGGCTTCCTGCGGTTTAACGGAGAATTTAAAGCGTGAGACAGACATGCGGCACCAGCAAGTGAGAACAATTCTGTAGTGTGCGTTGCCTTTGGTTACAGTTCAATGTTGCAGAAATAAAAAAACCGCCGGGATATCCCGGCGGCAGGGGTTCAACCCGGCGTGTTACTTACTGCTGCCGTGGCTGTTTTTCCCCCCTTTCTTGCCAGCTTCAGATGCGCGTTGCGGGTCATTCTTGAAGTTCCCCCCGCTATGCTGGCCACCTTTACGGCCTGCTTCTGATGCTCTTTCACGGTCTTCTGCGAAATTACCTGAACCACCACGATGGTTTGCCATCTCTAACCTCCAGAATGTGAAACATTAGACATCATATTGCATTCAGTAAAAGAGGATTCTTTCACCTCGCGGCTCAAGGACAACGCCTTTATCTGTGCCGCGTGAAACTAAGCTTAGTGGAATGAGGTTATCCGGCAAGCTGAAGGTAATATCCTGCAACATGATCTCAGTCTTTCGGGTGAGATGACGCGACGGCTATTCATAAGCCTTTCTTATCATTTTAAAAATCCGCACCGGGAAAGTTGTATCATTTTGCTACAAAGTCATTTTTCTCCTCATGTTGTTATAAATCAAATAAATGGCGTTCATTTTTGCAGTCTGGCTGTGATGACATATCTTTAAAAGAGCGCAGCGATCCGCTGTCAGAGAAACCAACGAGGAGTGAAGCAAAATGGCAAAAGTTCTGGTGCTCTATTATTCCATGTATGGACACATTGAAACCATGGCTCACGCGGTAGCAGAAGGTGCAAACAGGGTTGATGGCGTAGAGGTTGTGGTGAAACGCGTACCGGAAACCATGCAGGCGGAAGCCTTCGCGAAAGCCGGGGGAAAAACGCAAAACGCCCCGGTCGCCACCCCGCAGGAGCTGGCGGATTATGATGCCATTATCTTCGGCACCCCAACCCGCTTCGGCAACATGTCAGGCCAGATGCGTACCTTCCTCGATCAAACCGGCGGACTTTGGGCATCCGGGGCGCTCTACGGCAAACTCGCCAGCGTATTCAGCTCTACCGGGACCGGCGGCGGCCAGGAGCAGACGATTACCTCAACCTGGACTACCCTTGCTCATCACGGGATGGTGATTGTGCCGATTGGCTACGGCGCGCAGGAGCTGTTTGACGTTTCCCAGGTGCGCGGCGGTACGCCGTACGGCGCAACCACCATTGCCGGTGGGGATGGCTCACGTCAGCCAAGCAATGAAGAACTGTCTATCGCCCGCTATCAGGGTGAATACGTCGCGGGTCTGGCCAAAAAACTGAACGGCTAACACCCAACAGGAGGACAAGCATGCCAACTCAAGAATCCAAAGCTCACCACGTGGGCGAATGGGCAAGTTTACGCAACACCTCTCCGGAGATTGCCGAAGCTATCTTTGAAGTCGCGAAATACGATGAAAAGCTGGCCGAGCAGATTTGGGAGGAAGGTAACGATGAGGTGCTGGTGCGCGCCTTCGAAAAAACGGACAAAGACTCGCTCTTCTGGGGTGAGCAAACCATCGAACGTAAAAACGTCTAAGCGTTTCCCCCCGCCGCAGCGGGGGGTTCTCTCTTACTTCGCCGCGTTATTCATCACCGCATTGAATTTATCAACAGGACAGAAGCCGTTCGCATCCACCGGGCAGCCCTTCAGCTCCAGCGTCACGCGCTGTGCCGGAGACTGCAGCGACAGCACGCTGGCGTTGCGCAACTGCTCTGAGCTCTGGTAGACATACTCAATTTTCATCAGCTCCTGGTTGGCATTTTTGTCATGCCAGCGCTGGAAGACAATCTTGCCGCCGATCGGGGTACGTTCCTGCTGATCGTGCAGCTGATACGGTTTGAAATCGAGGGCGGTGAGCAGGGAAGCAATGTTCGAATCATGCCCCACCAGCAGGGTGATTTTCGGCGCCTTCGCCTGGTCGGTAACCAGCGTTTTATCGATATATTTCACCAGCGGTTTCGCCACGTTTTGCGCCACCTCGGTGGAGGTAAACAGCGAGTCCTGATAGCCGTTCTTCAGCTTCGACAGCACGCGCCACTGCTGGTCGGTTTTGATTTCTCCCCAGGCGACCTGGTCGGCCGGGAAGCCTTCGTAATACTGCAGCGTGAACGCATCCACCAGCGAGTTGCCCACCTTCAGCGGCCCGGATACGCCAGGCTCTTTTTCATAGTCGGCGCTGAAGGTATCTTTCGCGTCCGCCAGCGAGCAGACCTTTTTCTCTTTGCAGGACGGCGAGTCGGCGTAGTTCGTCATCTGCTCCAGCAGCTTATAGCTTTCGCCAAGCTGCATTTTCTGCCGTTCCGCCTCCATCGCCTTCAGCGCTTTTTCGCGGAATTCCGGCGAATTATCGGTGATCACCGGATTAAATGTCGGATCCATGGTGCCCATTTTTTCCTGATGGTGCACGGGCACATCGCAGCCCGGGAACGCGCCGGTGATAAAGAATTGCGCGGTGGCGACGGTGCGCTGCAGGCTGTTAGCATAGGCGTAAATGCTCTCCGCCGGTGGACATTCTCCCGTCTTCACCATCCCCTGCTGCGCCAGCCACTCGCGCATGTAATGGCCCATATAGACCTCCAGCACGCCCCCTTTGGTTGTGAGCTGGCCGCCCGGCACCTCCCACTCCGGCCACTGCTTCGGCGTGGACTGCTCCAGCACGCTGCCGTTGTTAGCCAGCGGCGCACGCAGGTTATGGCGACTCATGATTAAAACTTGCTCCAGCTGATACCCTTCCGGCGTCTCTTGCGCCTGCACGCCAAACGTTGCTGAAATGGAACCGGCGACTGCCAGCGCGAGTAGTGCTTTTCTCATCCCTAATTCCTCACTCGTTTTAAAATGTCGCGCTCAGTGTGACAGATTCGTCACAATTTTCCGGGAAGCATTTCTCAAACTGATGATTAACGTGCTTACGGTGTGTACGGATTAGTTTTATAATAAAACCATACCCCACCGGAGAATTCGCTGTGAAACGTACCCGCCTTGAAGAGAGCACCTGCCCCGTCGCCCGTTCGCTGGATATCATCGGCGACTGGTGGTCGCTGCTGATCGTCCGCGACGCGCTCCGGGGGATTAAACGCTTCGGCGAGTTTCAGAAAAGCCTCGGTATCGCGAAAAACATGCTGACCACGCGGCTCAAGCTGCTGGTAGACGAAGGCATTCTCCGGCTTCAGCCCGCCTCCGACGGCAGCGCCTGGCAGGAATACGTCCTGACCGACAAGGGACGCGCCCTGCAAACCGTGCTGGTTGCCCTGTCCCAGTGGGGCAATGAATTTTTGTTCGCGGAAAACGAATGCGGCACCGTGCTGGTCGATAGCGAACAGCGCAAACCCCTGCGTAAACTGGCGCTTATCGCCGACGATGGCCGCGAACTGACGCCTGAAGAGATCGTGGCTAAACTCCCCTCCTGACCGTTCCCGACGGCAAAAGCACAAAATGATCGCCAATATGGTTGCATTATAAAACCAAATAGCCGAGAGTTAATTCAGTTTCATATTGAAACCAAATAACCCACTTTGCCTGAGGTAATGCACGATGACTACGCAAATCACCACCGCCCTGATTACGGGTGCCTCTTCCGGGATCGGTGCCGTCTATGCCGATCGCCTTGCCGCGCGCGGTGCTAACCTGGTCCTGGTCGCCCGCCGCGAGGATCGCCTGAAAGCCCTCGCCGCCGACCTGCGCGCACGCTATGGCGTGGCCGTCGATATTCTGGTGGCCGATCTCACCGATGAAGCCGGGATCCAGGCGGTGGAAGACGAACTGCGCAGCAATACCGCCATTGATACGCTGATTAACAACGCGGGCACCGCGCAGATGGCACCGTTCCTCGCGGGCGAGGTGGCGCAGCATCAGGCCATTAACACCCTGAACACCACGGCGCTGATGCGTCTGACCTACGCCATCCTGCCGCGTCTGGCACAGAACAATCGCGGCACGCTGATCAATATCGCCTCCGTGCTGGCGCTGCACGTCCGGGCGGGCAGCGCGCTCTACAGCGCCACGAAAGCGTGGGTATTGAGCTTTACCCGTGGGCTACAGGAAGAATTTGCCGACAGCAGCGTGCGCATTCAGGCCGTGCTGCCCGCCGCCACCGCGACGGAGATCTGGAGCCATTCAGGCGTCACGGTGGATGATCTGCCGGAAGGATCGGTAATGACCACCGACGATATGGTGGATGCGTCGCTGGCGGGTCTGGATCAGGGCGAACCGATCACCATCCCGCCGATGCATGATGCAGGCCTGTGGGACCGCTACGAAGCGGCGCGCCTTGAGCTGTTTAGCAGCGCGCGCACCGGCATCCCGGCACCGCGCTACGTAAAACAGTAGCCTAACGCTGAAGCTGGTCGCCGTACTCGCTCATCCAGGCGGCCAGCGGCGAGAGCGCATCCTGCAGGGTTAACCCCAGCCCGGTAATCTGATACTCCACGCGCGGCGGGATCTCCGGGTAGACCGTCCGCGTCACCAGCCCGCGCTGTTCAAACAGACGCAGCTGCTTCGTCAGCTCTTTCTGGGTGATGGGGGCAGCCGCCCGCAGCAGGTCGCCAAAGCGGACAGGCGTTTTAATCACAATAAGACGATAGAGGATCGGGATTGCCCATTTGCCGGAAATCAGGTTTACAAACTGCGTCATCGGGCAGGTATAGGCCTCAGATTTTTTTTCACAGCACTCCTCCAGCATTTCAGCCATAGCACACCTCTTGCCTCTTTAGTATCCATTTGGTACCTGGTTTCCTTTCGATACTAACGTTTCTATAGTGCTTTCTCCAGTGACATTTCAGGAGAAGAACATGGGTCGTTTAACCGATAAGTATACGTTGATTACCGGCGGCACCAGCGGTATCGGTCTCGCCACCGCGCAGGCATTTATCGCCGAAGGGGCGCACGTCGCCGTGACCGGACGCAACCCGGACACCCTCGCCGAAGCAGAGCGCATTCTGGGCGATAAGGCCTGGGTGATCCCAACCGATGCGGGCGATATCGCGTCGCAAAAAGCGCTGGCGGCAACCCTCGCCGCCCGCTGGCCACGCCTGGACGCGGTCTTTCTCAACGCCGGCGACGTGACGCACGCGCCGCTGGAAGCCTGGCAGGAAGAGACCTGGGACCGTCTGATGAACATCAACCTGAAGGGACCGTTCTTTTTAATCCAGGCGCTGCTGCCGCTGCTGAATAACCCGTCGTCGGTGATCCTCTGCGGCTCCGTGAGCGCGCGCATCGGACTGCCCACCAGCAGCGTGTATGCCGCGAGCAAGGCCGCCCTGCTGTCGCTGGCGCGCACGCTGTCGGCGGAGCTGCTGCCGCGCGGGATCCGCGTCAACGGCCTGAGCCCCGGTCCGGTGGAAACCCCGGCCTTTACGAAAACGGGCTTAAGCGAAGAGGCGCTTAACGCAATGATGGCGGAGATCATCACGCTGGTGCCGCTGGGCAGAATGGGCTCGACGACGGAGCTGGCAAAAGCCGCGCTCTATCTCGCCTCCGACGAGTCGAGCTACACGGTAGGAACGGAACTGCTGGTGGACGGCGGAATGGGGAGCCTGTAACTCAAAAGGCGCTGATGCCGGTGACGATGCCGACATACAGCGCCGCCCATACGGCGGCAGAGGCCAGGCTCACGCCGTAAACTTTCACCACGTTCAGCCTGAGCATGCCTGCCGCCAGCGGCACGATGTAGCGCAGTACCGCCAGGAAACGCGCGGTGAACAGCACCAGCACCCCGTTTTTTTGTAGCTGATGCTGCACCCGCAGAAATTTACCGGCGTGTTTTGCCGTGAAGCGGGTCATCCAGCGCGTGTGCCCCATCCGCTGCCCTAAGTGGTAGTTCAGCGCCGAGCCCGCCGTTGCCCCCATCACCACGGCCAGCCACGCCAGGGCTGGATGCATGCTTGCCTGGCTGACGGTAATGCCCGCCAGCAGCATGACCGAGGCGGGCGGCAGCACGGAGGAGATCAGCACCGTCGACTTGCTCAGCGCCATCATAAATAACAGCGCGAACAGATGTGCCGGATACAGCGCAAAATGATTCAGCAGATTATCAAGCCACGCCATTTTCCCCTCCCCCGTTAATTATTTAATTCTCCATTTAAAATGAATAACCTTAAATAAAACCTCAACATTCTATTAATAATATTCTCCTAAACCGTTCTTAAACATTTTATAAATTCCTGAGCGGCAACGTTAAATAAGCGTATTATTCCTCTCGTTTTACAACGATCTCGTTATGGCGAGGCTCCTGTACAAATACACGTTATCGCTCTGGTAGGTTCGAGAGAATCGACACAGGGTAAAACAGGCACTGTCGAATCAAGGCTTTGTCAGTATAACTTCCCTCGCGGGATACGGTGTACAGTGCTGAACCCAGGACGTGGGGATCTCCTCTTCGACATGCCCTGTCTTGCTCGCCCCTGAGAGATTTTATTATTCAAAGGGAATTCACTATGTCTTACGCTATTCACAACCAAAACCCGGCATTCAATGACAGCGCGATCGCGCAATATATGAATACCGATTTTATCGTCCTCGATATGGCATTATGCGTGGCGCTGGCGCGCGAGCAATTCTTCGAAAAATTAAAAGACGATGATATTCCGTCGCATATTTTTATCGAAGACCATGGCCGCCTGGCGGGGATGGTTGCCGTGCGCAAATTGCTGCAGACCACCGATACGGTGCAGCCGCTGAAATCGCTGATGATTTCGCAGTTTTTGCAGGTCAAACCGGAAGATGAACGTGCCGATGTTGCCGGACTGCTGGCGCACGGCGGCGCGGATGTGGTGCCCGTGGTCACCCACGGCAAGCTCGTCGGCTGCCTGACCGAGCGCGAAATCGCCCATCTGCTGGAAGATGACGTCACCGAAGATGCCCAGCTTCAGGGGGCGACGCTCCCCCTGGAGAAGCCTTATCTGGAGACCAGCCCGTATAGCCTGTGGAAAAAACGCTCCGTCTGGCTGCTGCTGCTGTTTGTCGCCGAAGCCTACACCAGCTCGGTTATTCAGCATTTTGAAGAGGCGCTGGAGTCCGCCATCGCGCTGGCGTTCTTCATTCCGCTGCTGATCGGCACGGGCGGCAACAGCGGGACGCAGATCACCTCCACGCTGGTGCGCGCGATGGCGCTGGGAGAAGTCCACCTTCGCGACGTCGGGCGCGTGCTGCGCAAAGAGATGACCACCTCGCTGATGATTGCCGCCACACTCGGTATCGCCGGGTGTATCCGCGCCTGGATGATGGGTATCGGCCTGGAGATCACGCTTATCGTCAGTCTGACGCTGGTGTGTATCACGCTCTGGAGCGCGATTGTGTCGTCCGTGATCCCGATGGTGCTCAAGCGCTGCCGGATCGACCCTGCCGTGGTGTCCGCGCCGTTTATCGCCACGCTGATTGACGGGACCGGGCTGATTATCTACTTCAAAATTGCCCAGTACACGCTGGGGCTAGAGTAAGCTTGCGAGCACCTCATTCACGTGATTGAGGTGCTCACTTCGCTACGCATCGCCGAGCTGATGCGCGATCTCACGCAACTGCTGGGCAAGCGCCTGCAGGTTTTTCCCCTTCTCCCCTTTTGGGCCGGTGGACTGACGCACCACCAGACGGGCAGGTAAAATCGAGGACATGCGCTGGGCATTCTCTTCACCGCTGTCGAGAATACGGCGCACCGCCTCTTTACCCTGCAGATCTAAATCCAGCGATACCGTCGTCAGTGCCGGGTAGAAGAACGAGCTTTCATAGGTGTCATCGTAGCCAATCACCGACTTCTCGCCCGGAATTGAAATCTGCTGCTGATGGAACGCGCTCAGCACCCCGAGCGCCATCTGGTCGTTAGCCACCAGCACGGCGGTAAACTGCGCCGTCTCCCGCAGCATTTGCAACGCTCCCGAATAACCGCTTTGCGCATCCCAGTTGCCGCGAATGACCGATGCGGGCTCCAGGCCGTAGCCCTTCAGGGTCTCGATCCAGCTTTTCAGCCTCAGCTGCGCCGAGACGGAAGACGTCGGCCCCGCCAGCAGGGCGATGTCGCGATGCCCCAGTTCGTAAAGATATTTGACGCTGGCGCGGGTGCCGTCCGCCGGGTTAAACGAAACGTTAAACACGGAACTGTACGGGTCCACGTCGAGGAACAGGCAGACAATGTCATCGTTGTCGGTGGCGATTTTCTGCGCCGCTTCAGCCTCCAGCGGCACGTTGATGATCACTTTGCTCACCAGCTGGGATTTCAGCTCGTTGATGGAATCCTGGATGCTGTGGTTGACGTTCTCATCAATCATTGAGATCAGTACCTGGTAGCCTTCCACATTGGCATAGCGTTTCACCGCCGCCGCAACCTGCGAAGGCGCGTGCAGCGCCAGCGAAATGGTCACCAGCCCAACGGTCTGGCTCTGCTTGCCCACCAGCTGCTGAGCCAGTCGGTTGGGTACATACCGCAATAACTCTATGGATTTCTCCACCTTGCTGCGCGTGGCGTCGGATACATTGGCAGACTTATTCAGTACCCTGGACACGGTCTGATAGGAGACGCCCGCATGGCGTGCCACGTCCTCTAACGTTGCGCTTTTCGACTTCATGGTCCGGTTCCTTATGTTGTTATGCGCTGATTGTAACAGGGGTGCTGAAAAAAAACGCTTATCACCCTCTCGCTGCGGGCATAACACCATCAAAAAGTATGACGCTCACAATGCCATAATTTGTGTCCAATCTCATTACTCGTAACAAAATTGTCTATTTTATTTGCAGTTAATCACACATTTCAGATCGTGTAATTGCCAGCCAACGGGTTTAGGCATTTTATGACAGCGGATTTGTGAACGTATTACAAAACAATAAGAGGGTTACAATGAACACGACGATCCGCTCTGTATCTGTTGCGTTGGCTGCCGCGCTGGCATCGCCTTCGCTGTTTGCAGCGTCTTCAGTACCGATTGATTTTCATGGATATCTTCGCTCCGGTGTGGGCGTCTCACGGGATGGTGGGATGGAGGAGTGGCAAAAAAACAAGATTGGCCGTCTGGGTAACGAGGCCGACACCTACGGCGAGCTGGAGCTAGGCTCCGAGGTATACAAAAAGAACGACGTCAGTTTCTATCTCGACAGCATGGTGAGCATGGTATCAGACGGCTCCAACGACAATGAAACCACCTTAGATGACGATGCCCAGTTCGGCCTGCGCCAGCTTAACCTGCAGATCAAGGGGCTGATCCCCGGGGATCCCAATGCGGTGATTTGGGGCGGTAAGCGCTACTACCAGCGCCATGACCTGCACATCATTGATACCAAATACTGGAATATTTCCGGCTCCGGTGCGGGTATCGAGAACTACACGCTTGGCCCGGGCGCAGTCTCCGTTGCGTGGATCCGCGGCGATGCTAACGACGTGGACTATCGCGTGGATGGCGACAGCGACGTTAACATCAACTATATCGACCTTCGCTATGCGGGCTGGAAGCCGTGGGCGGGCGCGTGGACGGAAGTGGGTATTGATTACGCCATGCCAAACCCGACCAACAAGCAGAAAGAGTATGGCGGGCTGTACGAGGCCGATAACGGCGTGATGGTCACCGGTGAGATCAGCCAGGATATGTTTGGCGGCTATAACAAGCTGGTGCTGCAGTACGCCAATAAAGGTCTGGCCCAGAACATGGTGTCACAGGGTGGGGGCTGGTACGACATGTGGAACTACGTGAACGACGCCACCGGCTACCGCGTGATTAACACCGGCTTAATTCCGATTACCGACAAGTTCTCTTTTAACCACGTCCTGACATGGGGTTCGGCAGACGACATCACGCAGTATACGGACAAATCACGCCTGGTATCGCTGGTGGGGCGCGCACAGTATCAGTTTACCGAGTACGTGCGTCTGATTGGCGAAGTGGGCGGATTCTACCAGGAAGATACCTACACCGACGGCACTAAGTACAAGCAGAGCGGCGAGAAGTACACCCTCGCGCTGGGCCTGGCAGACGGTCCTGAGTTTATGTCACGTCCTGAACTGCGCGTATTCGCCTCCTATCTGAATGACTCCGAAAAAGGGCAATCCTTCGAAGATGGCACGGCCAACAATACCTGGAACTTTGGTGTGCAGGTCGAGGCCTGGTGGTAAGTCTTAATTCATAATTTGCGTTAATCGTTATCGTATCTCCAGCAACCTGCAGTCTATTTTACTGCTTTGGGATAGCCATTACTTTGGCTATCCCTTTTTTATATTTACTGATTAAAATGTTCGTCTAATAATTTCCGTAATGTATCAGACTGCCTGCCGAATATAGCGTGCACCTGCTGACCGATAATAATCACCCCCAGCGCCCCCTCACTCTGTAACGTCTGTGAATCGACCTTATTTAAATCTTTTACCGTCACGCGCAGGCGGGTAATACAGGCTTCGACGTGCTCGATATTATCGTCGCCGCCAAATGCAGGAATTAAACGCTGAGTAATTTGACTGTCCATAATACGCCTCTCTTTTATGCAGATAAAAAAATGCCTGCTCGGGGAGCAGGCGTTTTGTGCCTTGTTGCCGGGTGGCGCTGCGCTTACCGGGCCTACGGGTTTTGTAGGCCCGTGCAAGCGCAGCGCCGCCGGGCGGTTCTTACGCTTTACGCCTGAGCACCCGACAGTCCCACGCCAGCAGCACGGTATCGCCCGCCGCGGCGGCGTCGGTCATGCAGTCGGTATACCCCTGCGGCAGCGTGATGAGCTGCTGCTGGGCCGTGTAGTTCTGTACAAACACCCACGCGGTTTCGCCATCCGTGCGCGCCGCGGCGACCACGCCCGGAGGGAAATCTCCTTCGACTGCGCGCGGCAGCGCCAGCTCGTCGATAATCCCGGCGAAGAAATCGCGCTGGAACGGCAGGTCGTTGCGCGACGCCACGTGCCACGCCTTGCCTTTGCCGAAGCGGTTGACCGTCACCGCCGGGCGACCGGCGTAGAAATCATCCCGGTAGGTCGCCAGCGCCTGCGCGGATTCAGTATGGATCAGCTCGCACAGATGCCTGACCTGATACGGTCCCTGCAGGCCCGCCGCATTGCCCGCCAGCCCCTGGACCAGGTTTCGCTCCCCCTCGCCCAAACAGTCAATCTCTTCCGCCCAGATGCCGAGGAGCTTGCGCAGCGGGCCCGGGAAACCGCCGAGGTGGCAGAGATCGGTCTCATCCACTACCCCGCTCCAGTAGGTCGTCACCAGATGCCCGCCCGCGGCCACAAAGGCTTCCGCCCGCTCGGCGAAACCTTCGCGCACCATGTAGAGCATGGGGGCAATCACCAGCGCGTAGCGGCTCAGATCGCCGTCAGCGTCGATGACGTCGACCGCGATGCCCTTTTCCCAGAACGGACGATAGTGTTCGTTGACGGTTTTTTCGTACTCCAGCCCCATGTTCCGCGGGCCTTCAGCATCGTCCAGCGCCCAGCGGTTTTGCTGGTCAAAGATAATGGCCACGCGCGCGTCGGTGCGGCAACCCACCACCTCAGGCAGACGTGCCAGCATCTCCCCCAGACGCGTTACTTCGCGCCCGACGCGGGTATCAAGATGCCCCACGTGATCGATAATTGCACCGTGGAATTTCTCCACCGATCCGCGGCTCTTACGCCACTGGAAGTACTGCACCGAATCCGCCCCGTGCGCTACCGCCTGAATAGAGGAGAGAATATGCATCCCCGGCTTTTTCAGCTTGCTGGTCGACTGCCAGTTGGTGGTGCTCGGCGTGGACTCCATCAGCACAAAGGGTTTACCGCCCTTCAGGCTGCGCATCATGTCGTGGTACATGGCGGTATAGCAGGCCAGCTGCGTTTCGTCTTTCTCCTTGTGCCACATCGGGTAGCTGTCCCAGGAGATGAAGTCGATCGCTTTCGCCAGCTGCCAGTAGTCGTAATCGTAGAAATACTCCATAAAGTTGGTTGTCACCGGCAGTTCAGCATTGGCGGCCTTCAGCGGTGCCACCTCATGCTGGCAAAAATCGGTGACCTGCGCGGTATTGAAGCGGCGCCAGTCGAGATTCAGGCCGTGAATCGACATTTCTCCCTGCGGCGCGGGGGACTCAATCTGCGACCAGTCGGTGTAGGTATGGCTCCAGAAGGTGCTCCACCACGCATGGTTCAGCGCGTCGAGGGTTTTGTAGCGCGCCTTTAGCCAGTCGCGGAAGCGTTCCTGGCACAGGCTACAGTGGCATTCGCCGCCGTACTCATTGGAGATATGCCAGCCCAGCACCGCCGGATGATGCGAATAACGCGCCGCCAGCAGGCTGTTAATTTTCATCGTCTTTTCGCGGTAGACCGGAGACGACATGCAGTGGTTATGACGCCCGCCGTGCAGCGCAGGGACGCGGTTGCGCCCGACGCGCAGCACTTCCGGATATTTTTGCGACATCCATGCCGGACGCGCGCCGCTCGGCGTAGCGAGAAATATATGAATGCCCGCCGCATAGAGTTTTTCAATAATGCTGTCCAGCCAGGCAAAATCATATTCCCCTTCCTGCGGCTCCAGTTTCGCCCAGCTAAATATCCCCACCGACATGACATTACATTTCGCCTGCTGCATCATGGCGATATCTTTTTCAATAATACCGGGGTAATTCTCCCATTGCTCCGGGTTATAGTCGGCGCCATGCAATAACGCCGCGACCTTTGGACTTAAAGGCGCAAATTTATTCATATTTAAAACGTCCTGAATGGAGATAAAAACTAGTTAAATACCGTTATTGACGGCAGCACTTTACCCTGGCAATCAAATAACGCCTGATTCTCGCGGGCATTACCCTCTTTCCATTCGTCATGGATATATTTCATGCCGGTTTTGGTGGCCCACGTGGTGCCCGGAACGGCAATCCAGGTCGGTTCCCAGTAAAAGATGCCCTTGCCGCTATGGTCAGGCACATCAATAACGGACTGCATTAAATCGTGAATATAGTCGTACTGACCCTGAACGGTGCCGGGATAGCCGCCGTCCTTTTCTTCTTTGGCCTGGAAGCTGTTCTCGGCGTTATCGCAGTTCTCCAGCGTATAGCCATAGGCCGCTTCCACCACAATCACGTCTTTGTTATAGCGCCTGCTGATATCATCCATGTTGGTCTTCAGCGCGCTAATCGGGCCGTTCCAGTAGGTGTACATCGACAGGCCGATGATATCGAACGGCACGTCGCGCTTCGTGATTTCATCAAACCACCAGCGGAAGGTGTCATTTTTGGTGCCTTCGGCCAGATGGAGCATGATTTTCACCTGCTCGCCATCGGTCAGGTTCTCCTTTAGCCCACCAATCGCGGCCTTGAGCAGCCCGGCCAGGCGGTCGAATTCGCCGCCGCCCTGCCCCCAGCTTTTCCCTTCCGGCCACAGCATGCCGCCGTTAATTTCGTTTCCTATCTGCACCATGTCCGGCAATACGCCCTCTTTCTTAAAGCGGGCGATCGTGTCGCGGGTATAGTCATGAATAGCCGTTTTCAGCTGCGGGTAGTCCATCTTCTCCCAGGCTTTTGGCTTGAACTGTTTGCCCGGATCGGTCCAGAAATCGCTGTAGTGGAAATCGAGCAGCAGCTTCAGGCCCTGCGCCTTTACGCGCTTCGCCAGCGCGAGGGTGTTTTCGAGATTATTACTGCCGCCGCCGTAGGTGTTACCGTCGGCATCCTGCGGATCAACCCACAGGCGCAGGCGCACGGTGTTCACACCGTTGGCTTTGAGGATAGCAATCGCGTCCTGCTGCTGGCCGCTCTGGTTATAAAATTTGGCGCCATGTTGTTCCGCTTCCAGCAGCGTCGAAATATCTGCGCCCTTGATAAAGTCCGCGGGCATGGCGTTAAAAGGACGCGTTTGCACCCCGTCCGCAGCAAACACGCTCGCGGCCAGGCCACATGAGAGGCAAACGGCAAGTAAAGCAGGTTTGAGTCTTTTCATGATTATCCTTTGGTACTCCCGGAGGTCAGGCCGGAGACGAAGTATTTTTGTAATGCCAGATAGAGGATCGCTACCGGCACCGCAATCAACACCGCGCCTGCCGCGTAGGTGGTGTAGCTGGCACCCATTTTTTGCGCCACCAGGTTATAGAGCCCGATGGGTAAGGTATATTTGTCCGGGGTGCGCAGAATCGTGCTGGAGAGGATGAAATCCCCCAGCGGCCCGGTGAAGGAGAACAGCGCCACCACCGCCACAATCGGCTTCGATAGCGGCATGATAATTTCGATGAAAATCCGGAAATTACTGGCCCCGTCCATGCGCGCGGATTCATCCAGATCTTTCGGGATGGCGTCGAGGTAGCCTTTCATCAGGTAGGTATTCATCGGGATCATGCCGCCCACGTAGATCAGCACCAGCGCCAGATGGCTGTTGATGAGGCCCAAAAGCTGCGACAGCACGAAGATGGCAATCAGCGCCGAGAACTGGGGGATCATCTGCAGGAGCAGGAACAGCATCAGCCCGTTCTGGCGTCCCTTAAAGCGAAAGCGCGAAAAGGCATAGGCGGTAAAGCTGACGCTGATTAAGGTCAGCACCATCGTCAGGAAGCTGATTTTCATCGAGTTCCAGTACCAGGTCATGTAGTTCACCTGGCCGTTAAACAGGTCGGCGTAGTGCTGCACCGAAAAGTTCTCAGGAATAATTGAGGAGCTGAGCAGGCTATTACCCGCGTTAAACGACGCGCCGACCGTCCACACCAGCGGGTAGATGATAATCGTCGACACCAGCACGATAACCAGCCAGGAGAGCGAGAGGCGTACCCACTTCTCACGTTTAATACTTTGTGATTGAGCCATTGTTACGTCCCTTACGCCATGTCGTCGTTTTTGAAAGATTTGGTGGCGCGGAACTGCCACAGCGCCAGGCCGACGACAAAGATCGACAGCAGGATAGTGATGGTCGCCGCAATCGCGTACTGCGACGACGACATGGTGAGCTTGTAGATCCACGACACCAGGATATCTGTCCCACCCGCATTGGAGCCCACCACCGCCGGCCCGCCGTTGTTGAACAGGTAGATGATGTTGAAGTTATTGAAGTTGAAGGTGTATTGGGTGATCAGTATTGGCGCAATGGAATAAAGCACCAGCGGCAGCGTGATGGTGCGCAGTTTGGTCGCGCTGCTGGCCCCGTCCATGGTGGCGGCTTCGTACAGATCGTCAGGGATCGCCTGCAGCACGCCGGTGGTCATGGCGAAAACAAACGGGAAACCGAGCCAGGTCTGCATCAGGATCAGCGCCGTTTTGGTCCAGAACGGATCGGTCATCCAGGCTTTCGGCGCAATGCCGAAGAAGGCCAGAATGGCATTGTTTATCACACCGAAAGAGTCGTTGAACATTCCGGCAAACACCAGAATGGTGACAAAGCCCGGCACCGCCCACGGCAGAATGAAGATGGTGCGGATAAGCGGCTTAAATCGCAGGTCTTTCTGGTTCACCAGAATAGCCAGCAGCACGCCCACGGTACATTGCAGCGTGGTGGCGAGCAGCGTCCAGACCACCGTCCACTGCAGGACGTCAAAGAAGGTTGAGCGCCAGATGGAGAGCGTGAAAATATTGATGAAGTTCTTAAACCCAACCCAGTCCACCAGCTTAGCCGGCGGCGTGTGGTAAAGATTGTAGTTAGTAAAGGCGATGGCAAAACCGAAGAGGATCGGGAAAACCACCACAAACACCAGCAAAATAAAGCCCGGCGTGATCATCAGATACGGAAAGCCGTCGCTCAGCAGCATCTGATACTGCTTACGCACGCTGTTTAGCCCCAGCCCTTCATCGCGTTTTCGACCGTTGACCCAGGCATCACGCATCGACAGGTAATACACCATCACGCCAAATGCGGCGATCAGTACGCTAATGATCCCTTCTGCCAGCAGGAAGATGGAGTTATCACGCGGCACTTCCTCCCCCAGCGTCACCAGCCCCCAAAGTCCTTCGCGCAGGAAATCGGCAAAAACGCCGATAAAACTGGCCAGCAGCACCAGGAAGATAACGCCCTTCAGCCACTGGCGGTGATAGAACTGGCCGAAGCCGGGGATGACCGCCAGCAGCAGGCCGGTCCAGGCGTGACGCCCGGCCCCGTGCGGTCTGGCAAAATTTTCCGGGATGATACTCACAGACAACTCCTTTCAATAAAACGGGAGAGTGGCCTCCCGTTCTGCGACGTCAGAAAATTACTGGTTGCTGGCCTGCATGGCTTCGATTTGCATCTGGACCTGTTTCTCTGCGCTGTCCAGCGCGGCTTTGGGATCCTGTTTGCCGGTCAGGCTTAGCTCCAGCGCGGCGTTGGCCGGCCCCCAGACTTCGCCCATTTCAGGGATACCCGGCATGGCGGTGGCTCGCGCGGCCTGCACCGCAACGGCGCTTGCCTTCTCGTCGTTCTTGATTACCGGGTCGTCGATCATTGCGGTCAAAGGCGGGATCTCACGCGTGGCCACGTAGCGGGTTTTCACGTACTGCGGCTGGTTGATGAATTCGATAAATTTCTGCGCCAGCGCTTTGTCCTTGCTCCAGGTGGAAACGACGTAGCCTTTCACGCCGAGGAAGGAGCTCATTGGCTTGCCGTCCGGCAGCGTGGGCAGCGGCGCCACGCCGTAGTTGATGCCTGCCGCTTCATACGGCTGGAACGCCCACGGGCCGTTGATGACGGCTGCCGCTTTCTTCTCAGTAAACAGGGAGTCGATAGCGTTCAGGCCGTTGTCACCGACTATCCCGGCCGGGAAAATATCGTCAGCGTAGAATTTTTTCAGGTACGTCACGGCTTCTACCGCGCCCGGCTTGTTAAGGCCGACGTCGCTGGCGTTATAGCCGCCTTTGCCGTTTTGACCGAAGATGTAGCCGCCCATCGGGGAGATCGCGCCCCAGCTGTAGTAAATCTGATCGAACTTGGCGAGCAGACCGTACTGGTTTTTTGCGCGCTGCTGTTTGGAAAAGTCATACCAGTCCTGCAGCGAGTTGAGCGGCTTGTCGATGAGATCTTTGTTGTAGATCAGCACCAGCGTCTCAACCGCTTTCGGCACGCCGTAGAGGGCGTTATCCATTTTGAAGGCGTTAATCGAGGCCGGGGTGTACTGTTCGGTCTGCTTAGCCTCCAGATTCAGGGGGGCCAATAACCCTTGCACGACGGCGCCGCCCAGCTGATCGTTAGGAATGACCAGCACGTCCGGGCCAATGCCTGCCGGGCCGTCCAGGCGCAGTTTTTCCAGCTGCTGTGCGTAAGGAGTTTCCTGCACGTTGACCTTAACGTCGTACTGTTTTTCAAAGTCCGCGACCGCATCTTTAATACCGGACGACTTCTTGATGTCTTCCCAGACGTTAAGCTGCGCGGTGGCGTGAGCCTGTACCGCGAGCGTAGAGAGGATCAGAGCAGCGAGTATGTTCTTTTTCATTATCAACCTCATGTGAAGGTATAACAATTTTATGGTTGTTATCGCATATGACGCCCTACAAACCCCGCTATATATCCTGATTAAACTGGCGTTGTACGTCTGACACCAAATGCTTTTGGTTTGTTATACGCTACCCTTCACATCATGATAACTCTACATAAAACTGTAAGTTGTGTGATCGTCATAACATTAATGGAATATCTATATAGGGCGCATGAATGCTGGAAGTTATAGTCAAGGCAGACAAATTGCACCGTCCGGCCACGTTGAACACAATTGTTATACGTAAAACATACTCGGCGGTTTACCTGGGGAACACTGATGTCGAACATACAATTGAGGAATGTCACCAAGCGCTTTGGCGACACCGTCACGCTCCACAACGTTAATCTTGATATTGAGGACGGTGAGTTTGCCGTATTCGTCGGGCCTTCCGGCTGTGGCAAATCCACTATGCTGCGTATGATTGCCGGGCTGGAGGAGATAAGCGAGGGTGAAGTGCTGATCGGTAACGAGGTGATGAACGACATCGCCCCTTCCCATCGGGGTGTGGCGATGGTCTTTCAGTCCTACGCGCTCTATCCGCATATGACGGTGGCCGAAAACATGGGCTACGGGCTGAAGGTGAATAAAGTGCCGAAAGATCAGATCCGCCATCAGGTCGAGATGGTCGCCAAAACGCTGCAGCTCTCCCACCTGCTAGACCGCAAACCTAAACAGCTTTCCGGCGGCCAGCGCCAGCGCGTCGCGATTGGCCGCGCTATCGTACGTAACCCGCGCGTCTTTATGTTCGATGAGCCGCTTTCCAACCTGGATGCCGAACTGCGCGTGGAGATGCGCCTGCACCTCGCCCGCCTGCATCAGGAGCTGAAAACCACCATGGTGTATGTCACGCACGACCAGATCGAAGCGATGACCCTGGCCGACAAAATTGTGGTCATGAACTACGGCAAAGTGGAGCAGATGGGCGCCCCGATGGATCTCTATTACAAACCGGCGAATAAGTTTGTCGCCGGGTTTATCGGTTCTCCGAAGATGAACTTTCTGCCGGCGACCGTTGAGGCCTGGCAGCCGGGCAAGTTCACCGTCAGGTTGTCGCAGCAGAAGTCGCTCACGCTCGCGATAACCACCACACCGCTGCAGCCGGGCAGCCAGGTTACGCTGGGCATCCGTCCGGAACATTTAACCACTGACCTTCACCGCGGCACGCGGCTGGAATTTAGCTGTGAAGTAGTGGAGCGGCTGGGGAACAATACTTACCTGTTTGGACAATGCTACGGCCATGACAACGTGAAGATCTTGCTGCCGGGCGACGTGAAGTTCGCGCCCTGGCAGAAGATAGACGTGGCCTTCGACGATCGCCACTGCATGGTCTTTGACGAGCAGGATGTCCGGGTGAGCGCGGATATCGAAGATGCGGTGCGTTCGGTGGCTTAACGCGCGCCACCGTCAGCAAGCTTTCTCACCGCCCGCCCAAACGCCTCAATCGCCAGGGCAACATCCTCAGCCATCACCGATTCCGCCGGATGGTGGCTGACGCCCCCCCTGCAGCGCACAAACAGCATCCCGACCGGCCAGCGCTCTGCCAGCGCGATGGTGTCGTGCCCGGCACCGCTCGGCAGCGATAATGAGCGCCCCTGCACCGACTCAACGGCCTGTCCCAGCAGATCCTGCAAACGCGCATCGCACGGCGTGGCAGCGATACGGTAAAACTCCTCGGCGCTGAAGCTCAGCCCGCGACGAGCGGCAATCGCCTGCGCCTGCGCCAGCAGCTCAGCGAGCAGCGCGTCAAGCGGGGCATCCTGCGGGCCGCGAATATCCAGCGAGATCGCAACCTCGCCGGGGATGACGTTGACCGCACCGGGCAGGCAGCGCAGTTCACCGACCGTCGCCACCCGGTTGCCGCCCTGCTGTCGGGTGGTGTTTTCAATCAGCACCATCCATTCGGCGGCGGCGGCCAGGGCATCCTTACGGTGATGCATCGGCACGGTACCCGCATGCCCGGCCTCGCCGGTGAAGCGGCAGTTGAGGCGGCGCGCGCCGTTAATGGCTTCCACCACGCCCAGCGCCAGCCCTTCCTGCTCCAGACACGGACCCTGTTCGATATGCAGTTCCAGGCAGGCGCTAAAATCGTCCTGATGACGTGCCGCGAGCGCCACGCGGGCAGGATCGAGCCCCGCCTGCACCATCGCCTGCGCCACGCTGATGCCCTGAGCATCACACGTCTCCAGCCAGCCCTGCGGCCAGGTGCCCGTCAGCCCCCGGCTGCCTAGCAGGGTGATCCCAAAACGGGTTCCCTCTTCGTCACCAAAGCCGACAATCTCTATGGCCTGCGCCAGATGCACACCCTGCTGGTGCAGGCTATCCACCACTTCGATGGCGGTAAGCACCCCGAGCATGCCGTCGTAGCGCCCGGCGTTGCGTACGGTGTCCAGATGCGAGCCAAGCAGCACCGCCTGGGCTCCCTCCTGCGCGCCTTCGTAGCGTCCACAGATATTGCCCACGCTGTCCTGCCAGACGGTCATGCCCGCCTGGCGCATCCACTCCCCGACCAGCTGGTTGGCCTGCAGATGCTGCGTGGAGAGATACACCCTTGTCAGCGCATCCGGGGTTTCGCTGATGGCGGCCAGCGCGTCGGCGCGCGCCATCACCCGTTCTGCCGCCGGGCTCATTGCGGCGTCTCGCGGCGATAGTGGTCCCACGCGGCCTGCATGGCGGCCCCCTGCGTGGTGGTAAATTTGAGGTAGTTCAGCACCGACTCCAGCGCGCTCAGGGTGGTCATCACGCAGTCCTTGCGCGCGTTATAGCCCATGGTGCCAATGCGCCACACTTTGCCGTGCAGTGGGCCAAACGAGGTGCCGATTTCAATTCCGAAATCCTCCAGCATCAGCTTACGCACCTGGTCGCCGTTGATGCCCTGCGGAATGACCACGCCCAGCACGTTGTTCATCTTGTGCTTCAGGTCGCCGAAGGTCTCCAGCCCCATCGCCTGAATCCCCTTAAGCAGCGCATCGCCGTGCAGCTTATGACGCGCGATGCCATTATCCAGCCCTTCCTGCAGGATCAGCCGCGCGCATTCGCGGGCGCCAAACAGCGCGGTGGTGGCTTCGGTGTGGTGGTTCAGCCGCTCCGGCCCCCAGTAGTCCATCACCATGCCGAGATCGAAGTAGTTGGAGTAGATCATCTCCTCGTCGCCGTCGCGGTGGGCGTCGGTGCGAATGCCCTCCTCCACGCACTTGCGGCGGCGGATCGCCTCTTCCATCCGCGCGCTCAGGGTGATCGGCGACGTGCCCGACGGGCCGCCGAGGCATTTCTGCATCCCGGCCGAGACGGCATCCAGCCCCCAGGCGTCGGTCTCCAGCGCGTTACCGCCGAGCGATGCGGTGGCGTCGGTGTAAAATAGCACGTCGTAGCGGCGGCAGATCGCGCCCAGCTCCGCGAGCGGCTGCAGCATGGTGGTGGAGGTGTCACCCTGCACGGTCAGCAGCAGGCGCGGACGAATACGTTTTATCGCATCCTCGACCTGGTCCGGGGTAAACACCTCGCCCCACGGCACCTCGATGGTATGCACCTCTGCACGGCAGCGGCGGGCAATTTCGCACAGCAGGTGGCCAAAGCGGCCAAAGACCGGCACCAGCACCTTATCTCCCGGTCGAATGGCGGAAACCAGAATGGCTTCAATTCCCGCGCGGGAGGTGCCGTCCACCAGCATCGTCCAGCGGTTTTCGGTGCGGAATACGCCGCGATAGAGCGCCATCACCTCGTTCATGTAGTGGGTCATGGCCGGATCGTACTGGCCGATCAGCTGGCTCGACATGGCGCGCAGCACGCGCGGTTCGGCGTTGATCGGGCCCGGGCCCATCAGCAGGCGCTGCGGCGGGTTGATTTGCGGAAAGTGTGCGATATCCATTGTTCAGTCCTTATCAGTTGAGGCCGCGCACGGAGGAGATGAACTGCTTCAGTTCCGTGGTCTGCGGGTTGGCGAACAGCGTTTTGCTGTCGCCCTGCTCCCAGACTTTCCCCTGGTGCATAAACACCACGCGGTCGCCCACTTCGCGGGCAAAATTCATTTCATGGGTAACCAGTATGAGCGTCATCCCCTCGGCCGCCAGTTGCTCCAGCACTTTGAGCACTTCGCCCACCAGCTCCGGGTCAAGCGCGGAGGTGATCTCGTCGCAGAGTAATACTTTCGGCGACATCGCCAGCGCGCGGGCTATCGCCACGCGCTGCTGCTGGCCGCCGGAGAGGCTAGACGGGTAGTAATCCAGACGATCGCCAAGGCCAACCTTCTCCAGCATCTGCTGCGCCAGCGCCCGGCATTCGGCGGCGCTTTTTTTCAGCACCCGACGTGGGGCGAGCATCACGTTCTCCAGCGCCGTCATGTGCGGGAACAGGTTGAAGCTCTGGAACACCATCCCGACCGAGCGGCTGATTTCACGCGCCTGGGAATCCCGGTCGGTAATGGTCATGCCGCCCAGCTTGATGCTGCCGTCCTGATAGCCTTCCAGGCCGTTAATGCAGCGCAGCAGCGTGCTTTTGCCCGATCCGCTGCGCCCGATGATGGAGATCACCTGGCCCATGTCGATATCCAGATCGACGCCCTTGAGCACGTGGTTATCGCCGTAGTACTTCTGCACCTGATTAATGGTGATGAGAGGCATTGAATTTCGTCTCCAGATAGCGGCTGTAGCGCGACAGCGGATAACACAGAATAAAGTAGCCCAGCGCCACCAGCGCAAAGACCTTAAAAGGCTGATAGGTCACGTTGGTCAGCATGGTCCCGGCCTTGGTCAGCTCGACAAAACCGATAATCGACGCCAGCGCGGTGCCTTTGATCACCTGCACGGCAAAGCCGACCGTCGGCGCAATGCCGATGCGCAGCGCCTGCGGGGCGACCACGCGAAACAGGGTCTGGCCGAAGGTCAGCCCCAGGCAGCGCGAGGCTTCCCACTGCCCCTTCGGTAAAGCACGAATGCTGCCGTACCAGATATCGAGCAGAAACGCGCTGGTGTAGAACGTCAGCGCCAGCGAGGCGGCGGTCCACGGCGAAACGTCGATGCCGAACAGCGCCACGCCGAAGAAGGCAAGGAACAGCTGCATCAGCAGCGGCGTGCCCTGAAACAGCTCAATATAGCCGCGGATAATGCGCGTCACCGTGCGCCCGCCCGTCAGGCGCAGCAGCAGGAGCGGCAGCGTTACCACCGCCCCGCCGACGAACGCCACCAGCGACAGCAGCACCGTCCAGCGTCCGGCCAGCAGCAGATTGCGAATAATGTCCCAGTCGGTAAAGGTGGTCATCATGCCTGCACCCCCAGCCATTTCCGTCCTGCCGCCATCATCAGCTGGCGCAGGGTAATCGACAGCGCTAAGTAAATCCCGGTGGTCATCAGATAGACCTCAAAGCTTAAAAACGTTCTGGACTGGATCAGGTTGGCGGCGAAGGTCAACTCTTCATAGGAGACCTGCGACACCACCGACGAGCCGAGCATCACGATGATGCACTGGCTCACCAGCGCCGGGTAAATACGCTGCAGCGCGGGCGGCAGCACCACGCGGATAAAGGTCTGCAGGCGGGTCAGCCCCAGCACGCGACCGGCTTCCCACTGCCCTTTCGGCGTGACCTGAATGCCCGCGCGAATAATCTCGGTGCTGTAGGCGCCCAGGTTGACCACCATGGCCAGCAGCGCCGCTTCCCCCGCCGTCATCTTCAGCCCCAGATTCGGCAGGCCGAAGACGATGAAAAACAGCTGCACCACAAACGGCGTGTTGCGGATGATCTCTACATACCCGCCCCAGATCCGGCTGTACCAGGTGGTGCGTCCGCTGCGGATCGCCGCCCCGACAATCCCTGTTGCCAGCCCGCCGACGGTGGCCATCACCGTCAGCTGAATAGTGACCCACAGCCCGGCCAGCAACTCCGGCCAGTGCGGCCAGAGGGCGGAAAAATCAAGTTGCTCAGTCATCGGCTCAGGCGCCAAGGTTTGCCGGCAGCGGGGCCTTGAGCCATTGCTCAGACAGACCGTTCAGCGTGCCGTCCTTAATGCCCTGCTCGATCAGCGCGTCCACTTTTGCCTTCAGGGCCGGTTCGTTTTTCTTCAGGCCAATGAAGCACGGCGAGTCTTTCAGCATAAAGCTCGGCACCGGGGCTTTCGCCGCGTTCTGGCGCGAAATGGCCGCCACCACGAGATTGCCGGTCGCCACGTACTGCACCTGGCCGGACAGATATGCCGACAGCGTGGTGTTGTTGTCTTCGTAGCGCTTCACATCCGCGTCTTTCGGCGCCAGGCCGGTCAGCACCATGTCCTCCACCGCCCCGCGCGTTACGCCGATGGTTTTTCCGCTGAGCGCGGCGGCATCCTTCAGCTCAGCCCCTTTCGGACCAAACACGCCGAGGAAGAACGGCGCGTAGGCGCGGCTGAAGTCGATTACCTTCTCGCGCTCCGGGTTTTTACCCAGGCTGGAAATGACCAGATCCACCTTGTCGGTTTGCAGGTACGGCACGCGGTTGGCGCTGGTCACCGGCACCAGCTGCAGCTTGAGCTTCATCTGTTTAGCCAGATAGCGCGCCATATCGATGTCATAGCCCTGCGGCTGCAGATCGGTTCCCACCGAGCCAAACGGCGGGAAATCCTGCGGAACGGCAATGCGGATGGTGCCGCGTTTCTCAATATCCTGAAGCTGGTCAGCCTTTACCGGCAGCTGTGTGAAGAGGCATGCTGCCCCGGCCAGTGCAATCAACAATTTTTTCATGGTGCTTCCCCGTAACGTTAACATGAAACAAAAGATTCTTTGAATGTGATTTTGCAACTAATGTGCCAGGCCAGGCGAAACGGGGGATATTGTCATAAAGCCTGATAAATCGGGGAATGGCGAAAAGGGGGCGCTCTTTTACGCCCCGTCTGATTGCACTGTTTTAATGCAAAGCACCAGCCTGATGCCCCATTATCGCTGTTCCAGCTCGTCCAGCTGCTGGTAGAGGGAGGCAATCTCGTGAATGCGCGGGCGGCCTTTATCGAGAATGTCATGCAGGAAGGCGTTCGCCAGCAGGTTGATCAGACTGTTGACCGACGAATAGCTGTCATAGGCGGAGACGCTGTCCAGCGGGGTGCAGAGCTGCCAGCTCGCCAGCGGGAACAGGCTGTGGGCTTGCGGCTCGCACATCAGCAGCACCGGAATACCGCTACTCTGAAGCTGCTGCATCAGCGGGCGAATGATGCGCGGGCGACGGCGAAAGGCCATCATCACCACCAGATCGTCCGGCGTTAAGTCCACCAGCTCCTCGCTCAGGCTCTGCCCCGGCTGCGGCAGCACCAGCACCTGACCGCGCGCCTGCAGCAGCTGCTGGCGCAGGTGCAGTGCCGCCGGATAGGCGTTACGCATGCCGATAATGACGATCCGGCGCGCCCTGACCATGCAGGCCATGGCGTCGGCAAACTGCTGCGCGTCGAGGGCATTGACCCACTGGGTCAGGTTTGCCATCTCCTGCTTATAGTGGCGCGCCAGCAGCGTATTACCCTGCACCGCGTCGCGATTGTCGGTGAGCGGCATCCCGCTCTGGCGCAGGGTGCGCAGCTCTTCGCGCATGTCCTTATATTTCTCATAGCCCAGACGCTTAAATAGACGGCTCACCGTGGCTTTCGACACCCCGCTCAGCTGCGCCAGCTCGGCGCTGTTGTAGCTAATGAGGTCGTCAAAATGATCGAAAATAAAATCCGCCACCCGCTGCTCCTGCGGCGACAATGACGCGTATTGTGCTTTCAGTCGTTCATCAAGCTGTTCCATAACGCCTCTGTAACGTTTGTTTCATCTCATGCTCATTATTCATTAAGCATGCCAGCTTCTGCGGCAACTGGCATGAAACTTTTTATTCAGAACTGGAACAGCTTTTGCAGCACCTTGTGACTTTCAGGGTTACGAGGACTCTTCATGCAAAGTAATGTCTCCACACACGGTATGGCGGTTGCGCCCCACCACCTCGCCAGCCAGAGCGCGCTGGCGGTGCTGCGCGAAGGCGGCAGCGCCATCGAAGCGATGGTCGCGGCGGCGGCCACCATCGCCGTGGTCTATCCGCATATGAACGGACTGGGCGGCGATGGATTCTGGCTTATTGTGCCCCCGGAAGGCGATCCCATCGCCATCGATGCCAGCGGCGCGGCGGGATCGCGCGCGACGCTGGCCGCCTACGACGGGCTCACGCAGATCCCCCATCGCGGCCCCCGTGCGGCGCTGACCGTCGCCGGAACCGTCAGCGGCTGGGACGAGGCGCTGACGGTCTCGCGCGAGATGACCGGCAAGGCGCTGCCGCTGGCCCGCCTGCTGGCCGATGCTATTGACTATGCGCAAAACGGCACGCCGGTCACGGCTTCTCAGGCCCACGCCACGGCCAGCAAGTTCGACGAGCTGAAGGACGTCCCCGGCTTCGCGGAAACCTGGCTGGTGGACGGCAAGCCGCCGCAGGTCGGGAGCCGCTTTTACCAGCCCGCCATGGCCACGACCCTGACGCACCTGGTGGAGGATGGTCTGGACAGCTTTTATCGCGGCCCGCTGGCGGAAGTCCTGGCGCGCGGCATGGAGACGCTGGATCTCCCCGTGACGCTGGCCGATCTCAACGCGCACGCCGCCCGACGTACCGTGCCGCTGAAGCTGCAGCATCAGCAGGGGGAGATCTTTAACCATGCCCCGCCGACGCAGGGGCTGGTCTCGCTGGCGATACTCGGCATTACCGACCGCCTGAACATGGCGGAGGCCGACGACGCCGACACCCTTCACCGTATCGTGGAAGCCACCAAGCTGGCCTTTGGCCTGCGGGATGCCCACATCACCGACCCGCGCGCGCTGAACACCGATGTTCAGCAACTGCTGGATCCCGCCGCCCTGCAGGCGCTTGCCGACAGGGTTGACGACGGACGCGCCGCGCCGTGGGGAACAGGAAAAGGTCCCGGCGATACGGTGTGGATGGGGGTGATGGACAGCAGCGGGCTTGCCGTGTCGTTTATCCAGAGCCTTTATCACGAGTTCGGCAGCGGCGTGGTGCTGCCCGATACCGGCATCGTCTGGCAGAACCGCGGCGCATCCTTCAGCCTCGATCCCGCCCATCTTCTGGCCCTCGCGCCGGGCAAACAGCCGTTCCACACCCTGAACCCGGCGGCGGCACGTCTGAAGGACGGTCGCGTGATGGTCTACGGATCGATGGGCGGCGACGGACAGCCTCAAACCCAGGCAGCGCTCTTTACCCGCTACGTTGTTCAGGGCGTCCCCCTGCAGGAGAGCATTAACCGCCCGCGCTGGCTGCTGGGGCGCACCTGGGGACAAACCTCGGACACCCTAAAGCTTGAAGGGCGTTTTTCACCCGAGACGGTCGCGCGCCTGCAGGCACTCGGTCACGAGGTGGAGCTTTTCCCTGACTTTAGTGAAGCCATGGGCCACGCGGGCGCCATTGTCCGCCACCCCAACGGGCTGTTCGAAGGGGCATTTGACCCGCGCAGCAACGGCACAGCCGCCGGATTCTGAGGAGAAAACAATGACGACACACCAACCCGACTGGCAGCCGTACCTGGCGCAAATGGAAACCATACTCGGCGTTGAGCTGGATGACGCCCGCCGAGCCGAGCTGCAGCTGCAGTTCAGCCGCATTGCCAGCATGGCCGCCCCGCTGATGGCGCTGCCGCTCGACGACCGTCTGGAGATTGCAGGAGTGTATAAAGCATGACGCTACACGAGATGAGTATCAGCGCGATCCAGCAGGCGCTGAGCGCGGGAGAGCTGAGCGCCCATGAGATCGCCCGACAGACGCTGGAGGCGATTGCGCGTGTAAATCCGCAGATCAACGCCTGGACCACCGTGACGGAAGCACGCATGCTCGCCGAAGCCGATAATATTGATACCCTGCGACGGGAAAAGCGTCCCCTGCCGCCGCTGGCGGGCGTGCCTTATGCGGTGAAAAACCTGTTCGACGTTGCCGGTCACCCCACCCTCGCCGGGGCCGAGCTGTTCAGCCAGCGCCCTGCCGCCGCGGCTGACGGCTTTGCGGTACGCCAGCTGCGCAGCACGGGCGGGCTGCTGACCGGGATGGTCAATATGGACGCCTACGCCTACGGCTTTACCACCGAGAACAGCCACTACGGCACGACGCGTAACCCGCACGACCTGGCGCGCATTGCGGGCGGGTCGTCCGGCGGGTCAGCGGCCGCGGTGGCTGCCGGGCTGGTGCACTTTTCGCTCGGCACCGACACCAACGGGTCGATTCGCGTTCCGGCCTCCCTGTGCGGCATCTACGGCCTGAAGCCCACCTTTGGCCGCCTGTCGCGCGCCGGAAGCCATCCGTTTGTCCCGAGTCTGGATCATATCGGCCCCTTCGCCCGCCGCGTGTGTGACCTGGCGTCCGTGTATGACGCCCTGCAGGGACGGGACACCAGCGACGGTTTTCAGGCAGAGAGCTCGCGGGAGCAGACGCGCCCCCTGCTCGATCGCGGGCTTGACGGCCTGCGCTGCGCGGTACTCGGCGGCTACTTCACCACCTGGTGCGACGCGGACGCCAGAGACGCCGTGGCGCGGGTGGCGAAGGCGCTCGACGTGCAGGATGAGCTGCAGTTCCCGGAAGCCGAGCTGGCGCGTTCGGCGGCGTTTATCATCAGCGCCGCCGAAGGGGGAAATCAGTACCTGCCCGCGCTTCGCCAGGAGCCAGCGCGTTTTGAGCCTCACTCCCGCGAACGCCTGCTGGCCGGGGCGATGATCCCCTCCGCCTGGTACATTCAGGCCCAGCGGTTTCGCGCTCACGCCCGGCAGGCATTCAAAACCTTATTCGCGCAGGCCGACGTGCTGATCGCCCCGGCCACCCCGCGCAGCGCGACGCTGGCGGGCGAGCAAACCATGGAAATTAACGGTCAGCCGCTGCCCATTCGCGCCAGCATGGGGATGCTGACCCAGCCAATTTCGTTTTTGGGCCTGCCCGTGACCACCGTTCCGCTGCGCACCGCGCAGGGCGCGCCCATCGGCCTGCAGCTGATTGCCGCGCCGTTTAACGAGCAGGCCTGCCTGCGCGTCGCGCGGGTTCTGGAGGAGAGCGGAATCACCGATGCCCGTCCGGCGGAGATAGCAGCATGATGAATCATGATGACATTAACCTCCCGTGGGTGGTTGCCGAGGTGACGGCCGCGTTTTACCGCTATGAGGACGCGCTGGTGAGCAACAACGTTGCGGTGCTGGACGAGCTGTTCTGGCACGACAAAAACACGGTGCGGCTGGGGGCGGGGGAAAACCTGTACGGAATTGATGAAATCCGCGCCTTTCGCGCGGCGCGCCCCGCCGCCGGGCTGCAGCGGACGTTGCGCCACACCGTCATCACCACCTTCGGGGAGGATTATGCCGTGTGCAGCACCGAGTTTACCCGGGAGAACACAGAACGCATTGGCCGCCAGCAGCAGACGTGGGTGCGGTTTGCCTACGGGTGGCGCATCGTGGCGGCGCAGGTGAGTTTGATGGTGTAACGCTGAAAAACCTGCCCGGTGGCGCTGCGCTTACCGGGCCTACGATGTCCCGTATGCCATGTGGGCCCTGTAGGCCGGGTAAGGCGCAGCCGCCACCCGGCAAAACATCGCACACTTACTTCTGAAACGGATGTACCTCCCGCCAGTGGTCGGCAATCTGCTGGCGGGTACAGACCCACACCCGCTCGTGCTGCTGCACATAATCCAGGAACCGCTGCAGCGCGCGAAAACGCCCCGGTCGCCCCAGCAGGCGGCAGTGCATGCCGATGGACATCATCTTCGGCGCGCTTTCCCCCTCTTCGTACAGCACGTCAAAACTGTCCTTCAGATAGGTATAAAACTGCTCGGCGGTGTTAAACCCCTGCGCGGTCGCGAAGCGCATGTCGTTCGCATCCAGCGTATAGGGCACAATCAGGTGCGGTTTACGGGAGCCGTCACTGCAGGCCACCTCCGTCCAGAAGGGCAAATCGTCCCCGTAGTAGTCGCTGTCGTAGTCGAAGCCGCCGTGCTCCACCACCAGCTGGCGGGTGTTGGGGCTGTCGCGCCCGGTGTACCAGCCCGCTGGCGGCTTGCCAAACAGGTCGGTCAGAACGTGCACCGCCTTGTGCAGGTGTTCGCGCTCCTGGCTGATGTCCATATTCTGGTAGTGGATCCAGCGCCAGCCGTGGCTGACCACGTCGTAATCCGCGGCTTTGATCGCCTCGACTATCTCCGGGTGACGCGCCAGCGCCATCGCCACGCCGAAGACCGTCAACGGCAGGTTGCGTTTCTGAAATTCATTGTGGATCCGCCAGAACCCGGCGCGACTGCCGTATTCGTAGAGAGAGTCCATCGACATGTGTTTGTCCGGGTAACTGGCCGCGCCGATGATGTCCGACAGGAACTGCTCGGACCCGGCATCGCCGTGCAGAACGTGGTTTTCTGCCCCTTCTTCGTAATTGAGCACAAACTGCACGGCGATGCGCGCCTGATCCGGCCACCGCGCGTGCGGCGGGTTGCCCGCGTAGCCGCGCAGATCCCGCGGATAATCCTGTTCAAAAAGCCCCATTGCCACCCCCAAAAAATTAAAATGGATTCAATGCCTGAAAATGCCCGCTTAACGGTTTGTTCTCCGGGAACGCCAGATCCCCGTGCTTGCTGGTCGACAGCCCCAGCGCCACCAGCGATTCCACCATCTTCACCGCCGCGCTGACGCCGTCGATCACCGGCACGCGCAGTTCGCGGGTCAGCTCTTGCGCCAGCGTCGCCATGCCGCCGCAGCCCAGCACGATGGCACTACAGCCATCCTCTTTCAGCGCCTGTATACAGCGCGCGCGCACTTTCTCCTGCGCCAGACCGCTGCCGTCTTCCAGCGCCAGCACCGGAAGGTCGATGGCGTGCAGCGCCGCACAATGGTCCTGAAAGCCATACTGGTGCAGCAGATGACGGGCAATGATCAGCGTGCGCGGCAGCGTGGTGACCACCGAAAAGCGCGTCGCGACCAGCGTCGCCATATGCATGGCGGCTTCGGCGATGCCGATAACCGGCCCCAGCGCCAGCTCGCGCGCCGCCAGCAGGCCCGGATCGCCAAAGCAGGCGATCACGTGACCGTCCACGCCCTGCTCCCTGCCTTTTTTGATCTGCTCCAGGACACCGACGGCGGCGATGGCCTCATCAAAGTGGCCTTCTATCGACGGCACGCCCGCGCCTGGGCAGACCGCGAGGATCTCCGTTCCCGGTGCCGCCGCCGCACGCGCCGCCGCGCCGATGGTTTCCGTCATGGCGAGGCTGGTGTTGGGGTTGATCACTTGTATACAGACAGACATTACGACTCCTTGTGGCCGGCAAACAGCCGGGCAAAATCAGGCAGGCACTCGCCCGCCCGCTCGAAGCAGAGGCTGGCGACGATATGTTCAAAATGGTGCATGAGGGCATCGCTTAATGGCTCAAGCGCCTTCTGGCGCAGCAGATCCACCAGCTGCTCGTGATCGTTGCAACGGCAGCCCTGACGCCACGGCGCGCCCCAGGTGGCAATCACCAGCGAAGAACGCTGGCTCAGGCTGGTCACCATCTCAGTGAGCACCTGGTTGCCGGAGATGGCCTGCAGCTGAATATGGAAATTGGCGGAGTGGCGGATCGCCGCCGGGCCGTCATAGGCCTCGTGCGCCTGCTGCTCCTGACGAATAATGGCCTCCAGCGCGGCAAGATGCGGCGGCTGGCAGTGCGCCAGCACGTCCGGCAGGTTAGCGACCTCCAGCAGGGCGCGGGTGCGGAAGATGTGCCGCGCCTCTTCCACCGTCGGGCTGGCGACGTGTGCACCACGCTTGGGCGTCAGGGTGACCATTTGCACAGCGGCGAGTCGTTGAAGCACCTTGCGGATGCCCGTGCGGCTCACGCCAAAGACCTCGGCCAGCGCCTCTTCCGGCAATTTGCTCCCCGGCAGCAGCTGGTGTTCGACAATCGCGGTCATCAGCGCCTGGAAGATGGATTCGTCTTTGTCATGCAGGTCTGGCGCGGTCTGCAGGGCGTTTAGGTTGTTCATTCACCACTCCGAATTTTACTTTCCGTTATCGAATCGTATACATAAAAATAAAATATTGCATACAAGATTTATTATTTTGGCCTGGATCCTGCAACACCGTTTGCACTCCCACTCAACGGGTTTTCATTCACAGGAGCAGGTTTCATGCCAAACAGTCAAAACGCACAGCAAGGTACGGCCGCTGATTCCGGTGCGGTTTACAGCCCACGTCTTTGCAATGAGGATCTGGCACCGACGCGTGACCAGAACTGGAGCTGGTACAACATCTTTTCGTTCTGGATGTCGGACGTTCACAGCATGGGGGGTTATGTTGTCGCCGCGAGCTTCTTTACGCTCGGGCTGGCAAGCTGGCAGGTGCTGCTCTGCCTGCTGGTGGGGATTTGCATCGTGCAGCTGTGCGCCAACCTGGTGGCCAAACCGAGCCAGATGGCGGGCGTGCCCTACGCGGTGATCAGCCGTCAGGCGTTTGGCGTGTTCGGGGCCAATATTCCGGCGGTGATCCGCGGGCTGATTGCCTTCGCGTGGTACGGTATTCAGACCTATCTCGCCGCCAACGCGCTGATGCTGGTGGCGCTGAAGTTCTGGCCGTCGCTCTCTTCACTCACTACCGGCGCATTCCTTGGCCTGTCACATCTGGGCTGGATCTGCTTTGCCATTATGTGGGTCCTGCAGGCGATGGTCTTCTGGCACGGCATGAGCGCCATCAAGCGCTTTATTGATATCGCCGGTCCGGCGGTCTATGTGGTGATGCTGGCCCTCGCCGGCTGGATTGTATACAAGACCGGTTTTGACGGGATCTCTTTTACCCTCGCCAGCAAATCTCTGAGCGCGGGCGAGCAGACCTGGCAGATGATCACCGCCACGGCGCTGGTGGTCTCCTACTTCTCCGGTCCGCTGCTCAACTTTGGCGATTTCTCCCGCTACGGCAAAAGCATGGGTGAGATCCGCCGCGGCAACCGCTGGGGGCTGCCGTTTAACTTCCTGCTGTTCTCCATCGTCACCGTAGTGATTGTCTCCGGCACCCAGTCGCTGTTTGGCCGCATGATCACCGACCCGATTGAGACCGTCAGCCGCGTGGGCAACGATCTGGCCGTGGCGATTGGCCTGCTGACGATGATCACCGCCACCATCGGGATCAACATCGTGGCGAACTTCGTCTCACCGGCGTTTGATTTCTCTAACTGCTCGCCGCAGAAAATCAGCTTCCGCACCGGAGGCATGATTGCCGCCGTCGGCTCGATCCTGCTCACCCCGTGGAACCTGTTCAACTCGCCGGAGCTTATCCACTACACCCTGGACGTGCTCGGGGCGTTTATCGGCCCACTGTTCGGCATCCTGATCGCCGATTTCTACCTGATTAAACGCGGCAAGGTGTCGGTTGACGATCTGTTCGACGACACGCCAAAGGGCAAATACTGGTACCGCAACGGCTTTAACCCGAAAGCCATTGGGGCGCTGATCCCGTCCGTTGCCGTGGGCCTGGTCATTAGCTTTATCCCGGCCCTGCATGAGGTGGCAAACTTCAGCTGGTTTATTGGCGTCTTCCTCGGCGGCGTCACCTACCGCTGGCTGGCGCGGGAAGAGCGCGAGACGGCAGGCGCGACGTCGTTTGGCTCCCGCGTGGCGACGCAAAAAGAGTAACCTTTCCCTTCGGCCGCAGCATCTCTGCGGCCCGTTCATTCTGGCACCGTTCTTGCTGAGCCTTCTTACCCCCCCGCTACGCACACACGAAGGCAGGAACCATGATGGAATACCAGACTGCGATACGCGGTGCTTTTTTTGATATTGCCCGGGTCTGCGACAGCGCAGACGCCATTGCCCAGCACGCGCGCTACCTTGAGGACGGCCTGCTGTTTATCCAGCACGGAAAAATTCTGGCACAGATGCCGTGGCAGGAGGGCGAGCAGTATCTTGACCCGCACAAAGGCTATACCGACCTGCGCGGCAGGCTGCTGCTACCCGGTTTTGTGGACACCCACATCCATTATCCGCAAACGGAGATGATTGGCGCCTTTGGCGAACAGCTGCTGGAGTGGCTGACCACCTACACCTTCCCGGTGGAGAGCCAGTTCGCCGATGAGGCCTACGCAAAAGAGATCGCCGAATTTTTCATTAACCAGTTGGTGAGCAACGGCACCACCACCGCGCTGGTGTTTTGCACGCTGCATCCGGAATCGGTCGAGGCACTGTTTACCGAGGCCCTGCGCCTGAACATGCGCCTTATCGCTGGTAAGGTTATGATGGACAGGCACGCGCCGGACTACCTGAGCGAAGACGCGAAGCAGAGCTACCGGCAGACCCGGACGCTGATCCAGCGCTGGCATCACCGTGGACGGCTGGGCTATGCGATTACGCCGCGCTTTGCGCCGACATCATCACCCGAGCTGCTTGCGGCGGTCAGCCTGCTCAGAGAGGAGTTCCCGGACACCTGGCTGCAGACCCACCTGAGCGAGAACCCCAACGAAGTGGCCTGGGTGAGCGATCTCTGGCCGGAGCATGAGCGCTATCTGGACGTGTATCACCACTACGGCCTGACCGGCGAGCGCAGCGTGTTTGCCCACGCGATCCATCTGCACCACAGCGAGTGGCAGTGCCTGCATGACACCGGCTCGGCGGTGGCGTTTTGCCCCACCTCGAACCTGTTTCTCGGCAGCGGGCTGTTTCGCCTGCCCGCCTGCTGGCAGCACAGGGTGCGGATGGGCATCGGCACCGACGTCGGGGCGGGCACCACCTTCAGCATGCTGCGCACGCTGGGGGAGGCCTACAAGGTGGGCCAGCTTCAGAGCTACCGCCTGCGCGCCAGCGAGGCGTTTTATCACGCCACGCTGGGCGGTGCGCACGCCCTCCGGCTGGACGATAAGATTGGCAACTTTGCGGCAGGCAAAGAGGCGGATTTCGTGGTTATCGACCCCGACGTAACGCCGCTGCAGCGCCTGCGCAATCGCCGCTGCCAGGATATCTACGAGCAGCTCTTTGTGCTGATGACCCTCGGCGACGAGCGCAACATCAGTGAGACCTGGGTCAACGGCGATCGGGTGTGGTCAACTGCCCCGGTAGGTTGACCACCCGCCGGGGGCTATCACAAACGGCAGATGGAAATGCTCGTCTGCCGTTTCTCCCGTCACAAACTCAATGTGCGCGCAGGGATAGATTGTCTCCCGGCCGGTATCGCTAAACCATGCCCCAATCTCCGCCACCAGCCGATAGCGGCCCGCGGGCAGAGAGGGAGCGAACGCGGCGATGCGTCCCTGGACGTTGGTCACGCCCGTGGCCAGCGTCTTCCCGTCCTGTTGCAGATGAACCGTCACGCCCTCAGCGGGCTTGCCCGTCGAAATATCGAGGATATGGGTGCTGAGTGTGCTCATTCGTGAATGACTCCTTCCAGTCGCAGCAGCGTAATTTCCCGCAGCTGTTCCAGCGCGGCACGGATTTCCTGCGCGTCGCTGTTCTCCAGCCGCGCGTGCAGGGCCTGTAATATCTCCTCGCCGCTGCGTCCCTTCGCGCGGATCAGAAAGACGCGCCCAAAGCGGGCTTCATAGCGGGCATTACCTTCACGCAGCGCCTTGGCAAGGGCGGTATCGCGATCGTTCACCGCGCCCTGTTCCTGGCGCGACAGTGCCGCCTCCGCCGCTGAACCCGCGGGCTTTTCCCCGATGCGCGGATGGGCGCTCAGGGCTTGCGTTAAGGCCGCTTCATCCCAGCGTTGCGTCAGAGCCTGCGCCGCAATGAACAACGCGTCCCGGCTCGAATAAGGCCGCCCACTCACCAGCGCGTCGGCCCAGCCGGGTATCGCCACGCAGGGCTGAAGCAGCGTAAAAGCGTCTTTCTCAGGCAGCTGATTGAAGTCGTGCAGTGCGATCATAGGTTCTCCTTGATTATCCTCCTTCAGGTTAGTGCACAAACCACGCCACTCTTGAGACAAACGTGAAACAGTCGATTCCGGATGGCTGACCAGGAAATTTTTGATTCATAAAAAGGCACGCTCACCGCGTTTGCGCACCTTAGCAGTGCAAACATCTCCCTCACAACGCCGTTTTCACCACTCTGCAGCCTGGTACGCAAATTGCTGAATGTCTTTACACCCTGCAAAAGGAGAGAAGCATGAGAGCAATCGTTATTGGTGCGGGTATTGGCGGCCTGAGCGCCGCCGTCGCGCTCAAGAAAGCGGGTATCGACTGTACCGTGTTTGAAGCCGTAAAGGAGATCAGACCCGTCGGGGCGGCCATCTCCATCTGGCCGAACGGCGTGAAATGCATGCAGCACCTCGGCATGGGCGACATCATCGAGACCTGGGGCGGACCGATGCGTTTTATGGCCTATAAGGATTACCGGCGCGGCGATACCCTGACCCGCTTTAGCCTTGCCCCGCTGGTTGAGCGTACCGGCGGGCGTCCCTGCCCCGTCTCGCGCGCTGAGCTTCAGCGCGAAATGCTGGACTTCTGGGGGCGCGACAAGGTGCAGTTCGGCAAGCGCGTCGAACGCGTTCATGAAGACGACGCAGGCGTGAGCGTCACCTTCACCGATGGCAGCACAGCTGCCGGGGATTTCCTGATTGCCGCCGACGGTAGCCACTCGGCGGTTCGCCCGTACGTGCTGGGGTACACGCCGGAGCGCCGCTACGCCGGCTACGTGAACTGGAACGGGCTGGTGAAGATTGACGAGGAGATCGCCCCGGCGCACCAGTGGACCACCTTCGTTGGCGAAGGCAAACGCGTGTCGCTGATGCCCGTCTCCGGTGGACGCTTCTACTTCTTCTTTGACGTGCCGCTCCCTGCGGGTCTGGCGGAGGATCGCACTACCCTGCGCGCCGACCTCACGGGCTACTTCCGCGGCTGGGCGCCGCCGGTGCAGACGCTTATCGCGGCGCTGGATCCTGAAACCACCAACCGCATTGAAATCCACGACATTGAGCCGTTCGACAGCCTGGTACGCGGCAACGTCGCGCTGCTGGGCGATGCCGGACACAGCACCACACCGGATATCGGCCAGGGCGGCTGCGCAGCGATGGAAGACGCCGTGGTGCTGGGGGAATGCCTGCGTGAAAACCACAACATCACGCTGGCGCTGCGACAGTACGAGGCGCTGCGCTGCGACCGGGTGCGCGACCTGGTGCTGAAGGCGCGTAAGCGCTGTGACGTCACTCACGGCAAAGACATGGCGTTGACGCAGGCCTGGTATCAGGAGCTTCGTGAGGAGACCGGAGAGCGCATCATCAACGGTCTGTGCGAGACCATTCAGGGCGGCCCGTTAGGCTGAATGTAAGAGGGATAATGATGAAAAGAGAACCGACTCCACCCGCCCACTGTACGTTTGAGCCAGAGGACTGGCTGCGTCTGGCGAAATGCTGGCATCCGGTCGCGCGTGCCTGCGACGTCGGTCCGGCGCCGGTCAAAGCGACGCTACTGGATGAACAGCTGGTGATTTACCGCATTAACGACCAGGTCGTGGTCGCCCGTGACGTTTGCCCGCACCGCGGCGTGCCGCTGACGCTCGGCTTTCACGACGAGCACGGGATTATCTGCCCCTATCATGGCTTACGCTTTGGGGAGGACGGGCGCTGCAACCGTATTCCCTCCAGCCCCGACCAGCCCGTTCCGGCGAAGCTGAACCTGATTAACTACGCCGTGGAGGAACGGTTCGGGCTCATCTGGACCTGCCTGGCGTTTGATCCGGAAAACCCCGCGCCGCTGCCCACCATGCCGCACTGGGATGACGACGGATTTCAGCAGATTAACTGCCCGGCATTTGAGGTCAACGGCTTTGCCGGACGTCAGGTAGAGGGTTTTCTGGACGTGGCGCACTTTGCCTGGATCCACACTGATACTTTTGCGGACCCCAATAACCCGCTGGTGCCCCACTATCAGCCGCAGGAGACGCCGTTTGGCTTCGTGGCGGATTACTGGAGCTCCGTGAGCAACTATCCCGCCAGTTCCCCCGTGCAGGCTCCGGAAGGGTTCCAGTGGTTGCGCCATTTTGAGATGCACCTGCCGTTCACCGCCACCCTGACGATTCATTTTCCGGGTGAATCGAGACTGGTCATTATGAACGCCGCATCGCCGGTGTCATCGCGCGTGACCCGCATGTTCGCCCCTATCGCCCGCAATTTTGACCTGCATATTCCGGTGGAGGATGTGCATGCCTTCAATCTGCGGATTTTTGAAGAGGACCGTCTGATGGTGGAAACCCAGCGCCCGGAAAGCCTGCCGCTGGACCTGACCCTGGAAGCGCATATCCCCGCAGATAAAAGCTCGATTGCCTACCGTCGGGGACTGAAGAAGATGGGCTTTGGCGAGTTTTTCCTGGTATGACGGAGGCCGATATGCTGAGCGTGATTGTTGACGGGTTGTGGCGCGAGGGCGACAAAAGCCTCGCCGTCAGGCTGGTGGCGGAAGATGGCGAAGCGCTGCCACCGTGGCAGCCCGGTGCGCACATTGATGTTCACCTGCCCTGCGGCGTGGTTCGCCAGTATTCCCTGACCGGAGCGTGTGGCGGCGAGAGCTACCTGATCTGCGTGGGGCGGGAAACCGCCTCGCGCGGCGGGTCGCGCTACGTTCACGAGACGCTGCGTCCCGGGCAGAAGTTGATGATATCGGCCCCTCGCAACCTGTTTCCGCTTCAGCAGGCAGAGCGGGTTTTGCTCCTGGCGGCGGGAATTGGCATTACACCGCTGTACGCGATGGCCCTGCAGCTGAAGGCGACCGGAACGCCGTTCACGCTGCACTACTACGTCAGGAACCGGGAAAACGCGGCGTTTGCGCGCGAACTCTCGCTGTGCGATGAGTGCATCATTCATACCGCCAGCCCGCGCACCGCGCTGGCGGAACATCTCCCGGCGGCCGAATCGGGCCTTCACGCCTGGGTCTGTGGTCCGGCAGGTTTTATGGAAAAAGTGCGTGAGGTCGCCACGGCAAAGGGATGGGCTGACGCCCATCTTCACAGCGAGGCGTTTCAGCCCGTTGCGCCCGCCGCAGGCGGTGAAACCGGTGAGATCTTCACGGTCAAGCTGGCCTCCACCGGGGAGCGCTGGCCGGTGCCTGCGGATAAAACCATCGCCCAGGTGCTGCAGGAAAATGGCGTGGCGGTCCCGCTTTCCTGTGAGATGGGGATCTGCGGAGCCTGCCTGACGCCGGTGATTGACGGCGTGGTGGATCACCGGGATAGCGTGCAGTCGGAGGCGGAAAAAAGCGCAACGGACCAGCAGGTGGCGCTGTGCTGCTCGCGGAGCCATTCCGGGGAGCTGGTGATAGGGCTGTAAACCGTCTGCACACGCTTTCTTGCCGGGTGACGCTGCGCTTACCCGGCCTACAATCCTTAACAATATCAATATATTGCACTATTCATTGTAGGCCCGTGCAAGCGTAGCGCCGCCGGGCGAAACTTACAAATCGCACTTTGCCAGCCCGTAAACGGGCTCGCTATCCTGCCACGCATAATCAATATGGCTGGCCTGCTCGCGCGCCAACGCGTCATCGCCCTGCAATCGTGCCGCCAGGGTAAAGGCGAAATCAAATACTTTACCCAGCCCACGGCCGCTCAGCAGATTGCCGTCTTCGACAACGTCGGCATCAACGTAGATGCCATCGCTGACTGTTTTCCACAGATCGCCGGAGCAGACATAGCGACGCCCCTTCAGCAGTCCATTGCCGCCCAGTACGCGGGCGGCGGCGGAACAAATTGGGCAGATATATTTGCCCGCTTCATCGTGGCGGCGGACGAAGGCAATGACCTCCGCGCTTTTCGCCAGGTTAATGCTGCCTTGCGGGCCGCCCGGTAACACCACGGCGTCAAAGGTCCGGTCGAGGCTGGCCTGCAGAGTACTGTCCGCCACCATAGGGATGGCGTGATAGCTCACCACTTCGCGACTCTCGCCGCAGGCAATCGTCTGCACCGAAATATTCAGGCGGCGCAGGATATCGATAGTGACAATCGCTTCCCCCTCTTCAAAACCAGGGGCTAATAGCACGGCTACGCTTTTCATTTTGCTCTCCATTGCTTAAGGGTTACCAGTACGGGTGCCAAATCTGTCGCAGCCGCGCCAGCAGTTCAAGATAGAAATAGTCTCCCCAGCTACAGCACTGATCGACGCCCTTACCGCTGCTCATATGATAAACCGAGTGCTGCAGCAGCCCTTCGGTCGGATCGTCGTCGTGAGCAAGGTAGTTATCGGTCAGCGACAGCGCAATACGCAGCGCCATCTCTTCATAATACGCACGGTTTGCGTCGAGCGTCGGCAGCGCCTTGACCAGCTCCAGCAGGCCACAGGCGGCAATCGCCGCCGCTGAACTGTCGCGCACGGCGTCGGTACCGAGCAGCGCCAAATCCCAGTGGCAAACATCATCTTCCGGCAGACGGTTGAGGAAGTAATGCGCCAGGCTGCGGGACAGCTCAACCATCAGCTTATCACCGGTGTGCTGATAGCTGAGCAGAAAGCCGTAAATGCCCCATGCCTGGCCGCGCGACCAGCACGAGGTATCGCTGTAGCCCTGATGGGTGTTGCCAAAGCGCGGCTCACCCGTCTGCACATCCATATAGTAAGTGTGATAAGTCGAGGCATCTTCACGCACGATATAGTTCGCGGCCTGTCCGGCATGAGCCGTCGCCGCCTGCGCATAGCGCGGATCCCCGGTCTGTTCGCTGGCCCAGTACAGCAGCGGCAGGTTCATGTTGCAGTCGATGATCATTCTCCCCTGCTGCTCCGGGTCGTTTAAATCACCCCACGCCTGAATAATGTTGGCCGTCGGGTTAAAACGCTCCATCAGGCGCTCGGCTGCCAGCAGCGCCGACTGGCGAGCGGCCTCGTTGCCGGTGAGGCGCCATGCGCTGATGCAGGAGAGCGAATAGAGGAACCCGAGATCGTGCGTTGCGGTATCGATGCGCTGCTCAATACGCCGGGCGAACGAAGGTAAATAGCGTTCGGCGGCTTCGCGATAATGCGCTTTGCCAGTCATCTCCCACGCCAGCCAGAGCTGGCCTGGCCAAAAGCTGGTGGTCCATTCCACGTTATCGGTGCGCGGCCAGACCCCCTTCTCACAGGCCTCACCGGGGAACTTATCGCCGAAGGCGACAATATTGTTGTCGAGCTTGCGCGTGACGCGGGCTAACGCCGCTTCCAGCTTCTGGCTCAGTGCCAGGCGATCGACCTGATGCAGTTCGATCGGCCGCAGCGCTTCGGTGATAACAGATTTGGTCATAACAACTCCTGAATTAATGTTTGGCCGGTTCAACCGGGGCGGTATCTAAAGCCGGAGCAAAGGATCGTGAGTCATCGCGCGTCGACTGGCAGCGCGACAGCGTAAAGGCGGAAATCAGCGTAAATACCAGGGCGCAGCTGCCCATCAGCAGATAGGTATGCTCAAAGCCAATCTTGTCGTACAGATAGCCGGCAGGTGGGGCGACCACAATCGAACCCACGTAAATCATCGCCTGGTAGCCCAGCAGGTACATCGTGGCGTTAACCCGACGATGGAAATGTTCGGCGATGTATTTGAAGACCGAGATGAGCAGCAGCGCGATCTCGACGCCATAAAACGGTTTGATGATGGAGATAACAATCGGGTCACTGGTCAGCCCGGAGGCGATCAGGCGTGCCCCGACCACGCAGCCGCAGAACAGCAGGCCGCGCTTAGCGCCGTAGTGGTTCACCAGCCACGGGATAAACATCATCATCACGAACTCCATCCCCGACTGGACGGTACTCAGGTAGCCGTACCAGGCATTCCCCTGCTCTTTGGTGGCGAAGAACGAGACGAAGTAGCGCGGGAACTGCTGTTCGGCGATAAACATCATCCACGCCACTCCAGCGACATAGAGGCTGAACATCCAGAATTTGCGGTTTTTCAGGAGCATCAGCACATCGGCGAAGACGATCTTATTAGCGGAAATGACGCTGTTATTGCGCAGTTGCTCATCGCCGATTTTGAGGCTAATCAGCACCAGCAGCATCAGTACCGAGGTACCGCTGCTGAGGAGAAAGTTGGCCAGCGGGGTGACGTTAAACAACAGCCCGGAGACCGACGCCGCCATCGCCCAGCCCAGTGAGCCCCACATTCTGATGCGGCCAAACTCCAGCCCGTACAGGCGGCTAAAGCGGTCGGCGTAAGATTCAGATGCCGCCACACCGGCGTACCAGCCCAGGCTCAGATACAGCGCGCCGATGATAATCCCCGCCATCGCATGGCTTTGCAGCAGCGGCTGGTAAACCAGCGCAAAAAACGGCGCCATCAGCGCAGAAATGGCGCAGACAAAATAGAGCAGCCACTTGCTCATGCCGATTTTGTCCATGATGTAGCCGTACACCGGCTTCAGGACCACCGCGAAGACGCCATTTATAGCGAACACGCTGCCGATGGTGACGCTATCGAGGCCCACTTTCTGGCTCAGCCACAGGGCGTACAGGCCAAAGCTGGATGACCACGTGAAGAAGTAAAGGAAAATAAAGGTACTCATTTTGTACTGCGCGGCGCGTACGGACGATGATGTGCTCATAGCGATGCCTCCGGAGCCAGAAGGAGCGTCGTTTCTTGTCGTGCCGTCACGAAGCGTACCGCGTCATCGCTAATGAAGGCCTGCGGGCAGCGTTGCGGATCGAAGTCGGCGGCATTTCCCGCCCACACCGCGCTGATTAACACATGCGTACCGGGGTCGAGCTCGCCGCGCAGCACCGGCACCGCCGCGCGCTCGGCGAACAGCAGATTACTGTTTGGCGGCGTCAACACCGTCTCGCCGCGGCGAGCGTGCGGATGTAAACAGAAAATGGCTGAGACATCCCGGGCATTGCGTAACCAGCAGGCGCTGTCGCTCTCGAGGACCTGCGGCTGCGGGCGGTTTGCCAGGCTAAAGCCACCTTCCGCGCAGTCCAGCGCGCGCCGGGTATTGATACGATGAACGCGCAGTTGCCAGTCGCCCAGCGCCAGCAGCCAGCTATCAATCACCACGTCGTGCCACGGCAGCCAGCGGCTATAAATAGTGCCGTCAGCGGTGACCACGTGCTGACATTCGCGACGGCCACGCCAGTAGTTGTCCTTTTCGGCCAGCAGCAGCATCGAATCGGGCGCGGCATGGTTCAGGCCGTAGCGGCCGCGTTCGATGGTGAAGCCAAAGCGGGTGGAATAGGCAAATTTGCAGTATTTCGTTTCGGTGTTCACGAAGTTGTTCAGCTCCAGCTGGCCGGACGTCAGCATCCACAGGTGGTCGGCCTGATGTACCACCACCTGATCCGCGTGGGCTATCGTGTGCTGCGCGGGCAACGGCGGCAGCGGCAGCTCAGCTGCCTGCCAGAAGGCATCACCCTCATCTAATGCCAGCACCAGCAGGGTCTTCAGGCCCCAGTACGGCGACCCCGGCGCGTTGTAGTCTTCCGCCATCGCCAGGTTCGGATAGCTGTAACCGACGCTCAGTACGCCGTCGCGGTCGAATATCGGCTGCTTCAGCCACCAGCGCAGATGACGCAGGACGATGCCCTTCATCACGCCGGGCGAAAAGACCTCCAGTCCGGCGAAGGCCGCCGCACTCCAGAACGCCGCCTCGGCAAAGCGGTAGGTCAGGCTACGGCCAAACGGGATCGCCGCGCCGTCTTCGGCAAAGAAATGGATGAAGTCAGAGGAGAAACGCGCGGCCCGATCGCGCAGCGTTGCACAGCGCTTCGGATCGACCCCGGCCATGAGCTTCGCGTAAATCAGGCCATAGAAATGGAAGCCCATCGAGATGTAATAGTCGCGCGGCCGTCCCGGACCATCGGAATACCAGCCATCGCCGAGGTAGTAGTGCTCCATGGCAGCAAAATGATCTTCCAGCGCCTGCGGGTTGGTCGGCATGCCGCAATAATGGAAGCCGACCTGCACCAGAATCGGGAAGAAGTGCCAGTTGTTATCGGGGATGTCCTGGGTCTCGCACTGCTTTAGCCAGCGCCATAAATGCTCTTTCTCCGTCTCAGTGAAGTGTGCCAGTACGGTTTCACCCGCCAGCGCCAGCAGCAGCCCGTAGGCCGCCATCTCGACGATTCGCTGATCGTAAGGCCCGACATCGCCCCAGTAATCAGCATGCTGCGGATCGGTGCCGTTTTTTATCGCCTGTAAATAGAATAAGAAGTGCTGCGGCTCGCTGCCGCCAGCCAACAGCGGCGTCACGCCCCACAGCAGGCGGGAAAACGTTTCCATGCTCGCCACCTGCTGACCGTAGTGAGCGGTAAAGTTCGCTAAATCAATGCGGCTGGCGTCTTTTTTAAACCAGGGCGCCACCGCGTTCAGCATGTCGTTGACCAGCCGTAGCACCTCTTCCCGGCTTGTCAGTGGATTATCCAGATGAATATTTTCAGGTTGCACAGGGTCCTCCCGCATTACACGAGGGTAGAGATAAGTTATTGTTATTAGGCTTTTTTAAAGCCACGAGTGCGACGTCTGAATGAAGAGTAACTGCTTTTATTCCTGGCGCTGAGTGAGCAGACTCACAAAATTAAACCGCCATTTCATTTTTTCTGGATTTTGTCGAACGCGAGGGGGATAAATTACAAATGATGGCCTAAAAATTTAAATCTGTTGTTCTGGAGGTAATATGGGTGAAACGCAACTACTGGAACGCATTACGCTCGATCGGCAGGCCATTTCTTTTAACCGCATGTACACCACCAGCGCGATTTACTACCACTGGCATCAATGCGTTGAATTGCTCTATATCTCCAGCGGCTACGGCATCGTGGTGGTGGATAACCAGCACTACACCGCCCGTCCGGGGCGACTCTTTATCTTCCCGCCCTTCCGTTTGCACAAAGTGCAGGTCGATCATAGCGATAAGAACCCCTATCACCGCACGACGATGCACATTGAGCAATCGGTCGTCGAAAGTGCGCTCGGCGCCTTCCCGCGCCATCAGGCCCGGTTCGCCGCGCTGGCCGCCAGCAATCTGCCAGCACAGATTTACGATCTCAGCAATCACGCGGCGTTTATCGAGAGGATCCTTGAACAATTTCAGCGCCTGGAGGGCAACGAGCAGACAGAGGCCTGCGAGGTGGCCTTTCTGATGATGCAGCTCATGACGTTTCTGCCCGAGCAGCCGCAGCCCTACCCGCCGCGCCAGCAGACCGTCGCCTCGCGGATTATGAGCTGGGTCGAAGCCCACTATGCCAGCAAGTTTTCGCTCGACCAGTTAGCTCACGACCTGGGGCTTTCACGCTGCTATACCTCACGAATTTTCCGCCAGCAGACCGGCGGTACCATCCACGAATATTTGCTGACCCGGCGAATAAAAAGCAGCTGCGAACTGTTACGGTACAGCGATGAGCCTGTTGACGCTATTGCCCTGGCAGTCGGGTTTAGCGAGGTGACCTATTTCATTACCTGCTTTAAAAAGATGATGCGTCAGACGCCACTGCAGTATCGGCGCAGTATCCGCTGCACCAGGATTCTCTCTCAGGGCGATTTTGGACAGGTTTGCTGAACCTCCAGCCTGGCCGGAGGTTTTATGCACAAAAAAACCCAGGTCGCATAACGACCTGGGTTTCGAATTTGGCGGAAGCGTAGAGATTCGAACTCTAGAACCCTTTCGGGTCGCCGGTTTTCAAGACCGGTGCCTTCAACCGCTCGGCCACGCTTCCAAAGTGAGGCGCACTATAAACATCTATTAGCGCCTTGTAAAGCAGGAATTTTTCTATTTTTCCCCACACGCGTTTGACTGCGCAAAAAGTCACCCGCACGCTGACCCTACGTCACTCTCCACGACCTTGTACATACCGTAACATAGCAACGCTCATCCTTTTAAATCGCTCTGGTATAGAATGCCACAAAAATAGACGGTCATTTGTAGTGTAATTGTTATAAATCTGAATTCCCGCAGATTTTAGACATTACTGCCATGCAGTGTTACGGGTTGATGATGAAAATCAAGAATACGCTTTGCTTACATATCCTGATGGCAACCCTGGCCATTTTGTTCCTTTGTATTCACCCGCTGGTGACGAGCTTCGATCCACCGCTCGCCTTCCAGCCGCTGATTAAATCAATGGCGGGCACGCCTAAAGAACAAGCGGAAAAAATTGCCACTATTTCTCATGCCTTAGAAGGGAATGCGATATTCTTCATTGGTGCGTCTGAGGTGGCGACCTCAGAAGATGAACATTACGCTGTCTATAATTATTTTAATAAGCAATTACACAAACCCGTCGTGGCGTATGGCGATGCGTTTGTCGATGACGAAACGCAGTTTTTACTGTTCTCACGTTTTAAAAATAGCCTTAACGCAAACAGTAAAGTTGTTTTGCTTCTGGCACCTGACAGCTTTTACTCAAAAGGTCTGCCACCCGCTATCTATGCCGATAATTTCCCGGGCTCTGTTTTTAATCCTTTGATGAAGGATCCGCAGGCGCGCCCAATATTAGTCAATTATTTAAAACATATTGATAGTAAAGAAATAAGCCATTTAACCTTTGGTCAAATGCGTGTCTTTGGCTGGCACCCCGATCTGATATGGGACGAGGTGAGTTTCCAGTTTGCCAACGTCTGCACCCTGATAAAAAACGACTGGCTGGCACTGCTTCACGTCACGCCCCGGACGGTACAGCCGTGGCCGCCGCAGCCAACCACCCATATTGCCCCAGACTGGGATAAAGAGCTGGCGAATGCCCGCGAGTTAAATAAAAAACGCCAGCAGAGCGCGGCCACCTTGTGGATGGACAAAACGATTTACGAGGAGGACGGTACGCGGCAGCAGTGGGATGACACGCCGGTCGTACCTGCGCAAATCGCCGCGTTCAGAAAAACCGTCCAGCTGCTGAAAGACCGTCACGTGCAGGTGATTGCTATCGTCGACCCGGTTAACCCCTGGGCACTTTACAACACCGATACCTTCCGCCCGGTTGATAAGCAAATTCAAACCATTCTGGAAGCGAACCAGATCCCCTATTTAGATATGTACGCCATGCCTTATCAGAATGGCTGGAACTGGGATCGTTTGCACCCTTCCGAGCTGGCCTGGGTTCCTATGATTCGCTTTATTGCACAGAGCTTTAAATAATGAAAATCGCGATCCGTCTTTTTTTCCTTTATCTCCTGCTGGCGATCACCATCGTCGCGTGGACCTCTGTCGATGACAGCATGAGTATGCAGCTGCATTTTGAATATCAAAAGTTCTGAGGCCGAATGATGTATAGCTCAGGCATGTTTTTTGTCTATTTATTTTCATCCGCCCTGGCGTTTGCGCTGGTCAATCGCGTATTACGTCATCGCCTGACGTATTTATCGGCGTTATCCGTCCTCGCCGCATTAGGCTGGGGCTATATTTTTCAGGGTGATTACCGTGTTCCCGCGGTCGTTTTTTTCAGTTTTTACCTTGTCGCCACGTTAAAAGAAAAAGGATGGTTAAAAACCTGGCAGGCGATTGTGTTAACGCTGCTGCCTTTATTTTTGGTGAAATTGCATCTTAATCATCATCTCGGCATGATCGGCCTCTCTTTTATGACGTTCCGCGCGGTGGACGTGCTGCTCTATCGCAGTAAAAAAGAAGGGCGGAATTTCCTGCATTATTTCTGCTATCTGTTTATGCCCTTTATTATTCTGGCGGGCCCAATGTATCGCTGGCGGACATGGATGAGCGACGTCAGTAAGCCCGTCTTTGCCCTTAATCGCGAACAGTTTTTAGTGGCACTGGAGCAAATTATTACCGGCATTGTCCAGAAGTTCCTGTTTGCCATGCTGGTTGATTCACTTGTCGTGCAGCCCTGGAGCCATAAGCCGTTTACGCTGACCGTGGGCGTGGTGATGTCGATTGCCTATAGCGCCTACCTCTACTTTGATTTTGCGGGCTACAGCAATATGGCCATCGGTGCGGGCCGCCTTTTTGGGTTGAATATTCCGGCAAACTTCAATATGCCGCTTCTGGCAAAGAATCCGCAGGACTTCTGGCGCCGCTTCCACATTAGCCTGTCTGAATGGCTGCGCGATGTGGTCTTTATGCCCGTTTATATGAACCTGATGAAGTTCAACTTTTTCCGTCAGAACAAAACGCTGGCGCAAAATATCGGTATTTTTTGCACCCTGTTTTGCATGGGGGCATGGAATGGCCTGGAACGCCATTACGTCATCAGCGGCGCGCTGTTTGGCGCCATCTCTGTCGCTCACAACATGCTGCTGTGGTCAGCCAAACGCAGCCCGGCGTTACACCGCGGGTTGCAGTATCCGGCTGTTGCGTTTTTGGGACGCATTCTGACGCTGGGAAGCGCCGCGGGCTCCCTTTACATCTTTAGTGGAATGTCACCTCTATGAAAAATCACTCCGATCTTCAGGAACTGCAGGATTTCTTGCGTGCGGCATTATACGATCCCGCCTCCCCGCAGCAGCTGGCCATCAGCGGCAGCGACGAAGCCTTAAGCTGGCTGCAGCTTTCCGCTGCCGTGACGGACTGGGCACAGCGCTATCAGGGTTGCCAGCCTGTTGCCGGTACGCCGGTCGTCTTGTACGGACACCAGCAGGCCGAGTTCGCCGTGGCGATTTATAGCTGCCTGCTACACAACATTCCGTACATTCCGGTGGACTGCATTTACCCGCAGGAGCGCCTGCGGGAGATCTGCCATCTGGCCAGCGCCCCTTACTATTACGACGTCGCGACCCGGCAGTTCATCGCCACGGGTGAACCGGGCAAGGTGCTGGAGGAGCAGGATCTGGCCTATATCATGTTTACCTCAGGCAGCACCGGCAAGCCTAAAGGGGTGCAGATTGGGCGTGAAAGCGTGTGGCACTTCATGAAATGGGTCAGCCAGGACTTTTCGCTGCCGGAAAAACCGGTGCTGATGAACCACGCGGTGTTCAGTTTTGACCTCTCCCTGATCCCTTTGCTGGCGAATCTGGCGATGGGTGGACACATCGTGCTGAACGCCAAAGACGATATTCAGAAAGAGAACTGGCTGGAGCGACTGAAAAGCAACGCCGTCTCCGCCTGGGTTTCCACCCCCTCTTTTGCGTATCAGCAGCTGCTTTCCCCGCAGTTCAACAGCGAGTATTTGCCTGCGCTGAGCGTCTTTATCTTCATTGGTGAAGTGTTGAATAAAGCGCTGGTCAAACAGCTGCGCCGCCGTTTCCCGCAGGCCAAAATTATTAATTCCTATGGCCCAACGGAAGCGACCATCGCAACAACCGTCGTCGAGATCACGGATGCGATCCTGAACAGCGACAGCGCCGTGCTGCCGGTGGGGGTCATGATGCCTGAGAGCAGAATGGAAATTTCCGCTGAAGGCGAGCTGATCATCTGGGGGAAAAATGTCATGCGCGGCTACCTCGGCCTGCCGCAGGAGAACGCGGCGAAATTACTTCATCGGGAAAACGAGGCGTTTCGCGGCTACCGGACCGGCGATCTGGGTTATGAAGCGGGGCTCATCTACTGTCAGGGCCGCAACGACAGCCAGGTCAAACTGAATGGCTACCGTATTGAAATTAACGAGATCGAAAACCGCCTGCTGGCGATGTCCGGCATCAACGAAGCGGTGGTTTTGCCGCTGATGAAATCCTGCGGCAGCGTGCTGCGCATTGCCGCGTTCTGCGTGACGGAGCTGGCGCCGGATACCATTAAAACCTCGCTGTCGAAGGTGGTTCCCCACTATATGGTGCCTTCACAAATTATCGTAAAAGACGCTTTGCCGCTGAATCCTAACGGCAAAATTGACCGCAAGCTGCTGGACGCTTACGCCCGCACAAATTAATGACCCCAGGAAAAATTATGGAACAAGAAATTCTCGCCCTGTTCGAAAAAGTGTTATCCCGCAAGGTGGGCTTTCACGATGAACTGATTGAATCCGACATTCTCGACTCCATTCTGGCGGTCGATATGGTCATGGAGGTGCAGGACGTTTACGGCTGCATGATCCCGCCGACAGACGTGGCGACGGTGCTGAAAACCCCGGCGGACCTGGCCCGCTATATTGAAGAAAACCGCTAAACGCCTCTGCTGTTAATCCTGTCCTGAAGGG
>NZ_JBLKCH010000001.1:0-174001 GCF_047531125.1 Enterobacter sp. HK-058-C-ECC | reverse complement strand
CCCCAGACGCAAAATGAATATCCTTCACCGGAATTAAACCAACCGCTTTTGTGATTTCTCCTACACTTTAGGGGTCGTGTTGTTCTTAACAGAGGAGTCTGCGGTATGGCATTCGTAACCACGAAAGACGGCGTCAATATTTACTACAAAGACTGGGGCCCAAAAGAGGCCCAGCCCATTGTCTTCCACCACGGCTGGCCGTTGAGTGCCGATGACTGGGATAACCAGATGCTCTTCTTCCTTGCAGAAGGCTATCGCGTTATCGCTATCGATCGCCGCGGACATGGACGATCGGACCAGGTGAGTGAAGGCCACGATATGGATCATTATGCGGCCGATGCGTCAGCCGTGGTTGAAAGCCTGGATCTGCACAATGCCGTGCATGTCGGTCACTCCACCGGCGGCGGCCAGGTCGCCCGCTATGTTGCGCGGTATGGACAACCGCAGGGGCGCGTCGCCAAAGCGGTGCTCGTGAGCGCCGTCCCGCCTCTGATGGTCAAAACGGAGACGAATCCCGGCGGAACGCCCATCGAGGTCTTCGACGGCTTCCGCAAAGCGCTGGCGGCTAACCGCGCCCAGTTTTATCTCGACGTTGCCAGCGGTCCTTTCTACGGTTTTAATCGCGATGGCGCCGAGGTTTCGCAAGGTACGATCCAGAACTGGTGGCGACAGGGTATGATCGGCAGCGCCAAAGCCCACTATGAGGGGATTAAGGCGTTTTCAGAGACCGACCAGACGGAAGATTTGAAAACCATCACGGTTCCCGTTCTGGTGTTGCAGGGCGATGACGATCAGGTTGTACCGTATAAAAATGCCGCCCTTCTCCAGGACAAGCTGCTGGCGAACAGCGTGCTGAAAATTTATCCGGGCTTCCCGCACGGGATGCATACCACCCATGCGGATACTATCAACGCGGACATTCTGGCTTTTATTCGCTCATAACGCCGCGTTTCTTGCCGGGTGGCGCTGCGCTTACCCGGCCTTCATTCCGCTACGATATTCCATTCAATGCATGAACGCCACCCGAGGGTGGCGTTGTTTATTCTGCTTAGCGATTATCCAGCTGGGCGCGAACGTTGTTCAGCCCGGTGGTGTTGATCCGATAAGGTTGCCCGTTCACGGATCGGATCAGCTTTTTGGTGCGGAGTTTTTTGAAGACGCTGAGCGTGCAGTCGCTCAGCACCAGCCCTTCACGGGTATAGCACTCAACGGACGTGACGCGGCCAGAACTGTCGCGGACGTGCACAATACGTCCACCTTTGGCGAGAACGTGTAAGGTACGTTGTTCCTGACGGGATAAATTCATACTGGAAAACCTGTGTAATCATCATGCGTAAAAACGAGCCCACACCCGCAGGTGCGTGCGTAAGGTTTAAGCGCAGCGATAACCAGTCCGTCCTGAGATGGGCGGGAAGCTGATTATCTGATGAAAACATTCTCCAGCATCAAAGCCTCGGTAAGCGGTAAAAAGGTATTTACGGGGTGAATGATAACGCCTGTTTTTTACAGGGGAATAGCGGGAGGTTAAAAGTGTGAACGGGATCGGTCCGTAAAATCGTCTTTCGTCAATTTTACTGCCAGACTGAAGCCCTTTACTGAACACCGACTGGAGCTCTTCTTATGCCTGATAACTATACCGTGGTTGAAACCGTCCCCACTGCAGAAGCGTTTTGCCGGCTGCGCGAAATCTCGGGTCTTAGCCCTCGCCCGCTGGAGGCCGCCCGAAAAGCGCTGCCCGGCAGCTGCTATGGCATGCATATAGTGTTTCAGGGAAAACCGGTCGGTATGGGGCGCATCGTAGGGGATGGTGCGTTGAATTTTGATATCGTCGACGTCGCGGTTGATCCGCTTCATCAGGGGAAAGGACTGGGCAGAGTCATTATGGAAACGCTTGTTGCCTGGCTGGATAACCACGCCTGTAAAGGAGCGTACGTTTGCTTAATGGCCGATGTGCCTGAGCTTTATACTAAATTTGGTTTTACGCTCGTTCGCCCGGCAAGCGAAGGAATGGCCAGAATCTGGTGAAGGACAAACCTGTGTTAAGGCAAAAGAAAAACCCCAGGTTAACAAGTAACCTGGGGTTTATATCTGGCGGAAGCGCAGAGATTCGAACTCTGGAACCCTTTCGGGTCGCCGGTTTTCAAGACCGGTGCCTTCAACCGCTCGGCCACACTTCCTGAGTGAGGCGAACTATAAACACCTCACCGCGTGCTGTAAAGAGTGCCAGCAATCGTTCGCTGTAAAAATAGTCAAAACGTGTTTAATCGGTTGAACTGACAACACATCGACGATTTTATCAGCACAGGCCTAGTGTTTTTTGATGTACATGTCTTTCGTGTAATAGTACCCCAGCTTATCCGGCGTAAATCCGCCCACCCACGGTTTAACCAGGTGCGTACGGACGTAGTGATAAACCGGAATGGCGGGCACATCGCGTCCCAGCAGATCTTCCGCCTGCTGGTAGAACTTACCCCGCTCTTCCGTTGTTTTGGCTTTTGCGGCATTCACCAGCGCCTGGTCATATTCCGGATTGCTGTACTGGCTGGTGTTTTCGCTGTCGCCGGTGCGGAAGTTGTTCAGGAAGGTCGCCGCGTCGTCGTAGTCGGCAATCCAGGCGTAACGCACCGCGTCAAAGTTGTGGGTGTGCATGGTATCCAGCATGGTTTTCCACTCCTGATTTTGCAGCTTCGCCTCCACGCCGAGGTTCTTTTTCCACATGGAACTGGCCGCAATCGCGATACGCTGGTGCGATTCAGAAGTGTTATAGAGCAGGTTAAAGCTCAGAGGGTGGCTTTCGTTGTACCCGGCCTCGTTGAGCAGTTTTTTCGCCTCAGCGATGCGCTTGTCCTGCGGCCAACTGGCGTAGTCCGGGTTCTGAAGCTTAACGCCGCCGATATCCGGCTGGCTGATGAGCCACGCCGGGCGCTGCCCCTGCCCTAAGACTTTTCCGGCAATGATGTCTTTATCGAGCGCCATGTTCAGCGCCTTGCGCACGCGGGCGTCGTTGAACGGCGGCCGGGTGGTATTGAATTCGTAGTAATAGGTCGCCAGCTGCGGAGAGACATCCAGCTGGCTGCCCAGGGTTTTCTTGAGCTGCGCGAACTGGTTGATCGGCACCGTGTAGACAATATCAATTTCACCCGCTTTATAGCGGTTCACATCCGCGGCCTCGGAGGTGATAGGCAGATAGGTGACCTTATTAATCACGGTATGGTCATTATCCCAGTAGCGCGGGTTACGCTCCGCCACGATGCGTTCGTTGACCACCCACTGGGACAGTTTATAGGCCCCACTGGTGACGATATGTTCAGGCTTGGTCCACTTGTCGCCAAAGCGGCCAATCAGGACTTTATCCACCGGCACCAGCGACGGGTGCGCCAGCATCGCGAGGAACGCCGCGTTAGGCTGCGTCAATGTCACTTCCAGGGTGGTGTCGTTAATGGCTTTCACGCCCAGCGTATCGGGCGCTTTTTTCCCCTGGGCGATATCCGCACCATTTACAATGTGCATGTTGCCGGGATAGCTGGCATACGGTGAAGCGGTTTTAGGATCAACCAGACGCTGCCAGCTCCAGACCACATCTTCCGCGGTAATGGCAGTGCCGTCGCTCCAGGTGATGCCCGGACGCAAGTGGAACGTCCAGACGGTGTTGTCCTTGTTCTCCCATTTTTCCGCCAGCCGTGGCTGAACTTCACCCGACGGGGAAACGCTGACCAGCCCGTCGAATAAATCACTGATAATATTGAATTCGACGTCGCTTTCGACTTTATGCGGGTCGAGCGACGCGGGCTCATTACCGTTGTTCCTGACCAGTTCCTGCTTATCGGCCAGCTGCGTTCCTGCCGGCACGTTAGCCGCCCAGGCTGCCGTGCTGGCGCACAGGATCCCGGCGGTAAGTAAAGAGAGCGTAAAGCGCGTGCGTGTTTGTGGTTTCATTTCCTTCGCCTTATTGTCTGTTTTTGTGACGATCCGGAAATAACTCTTAGCGGCCTTATGGTAATAACGCAATAATTTTCAGTAACCTATAAGAGGTTGATCTGATTAATCGCGTCAAACCGCTGTTCATACTGGTGAAACGTATTTATGCAGAAGAAACAACCAGCTCCCGCGCTAACCTGCTGAGTAAAGATGGGTAAAACCACTTTGAGAGTGACGCGCCGTTTCCTATTCTTTCCGTTAATTACATCTGTCATAAGAGAGTGACTCATGGATCGTATAATTACTTCCTCACGCGACCGCACATCGCTACTCAGCACCCACAAGGTGCTGCGCAATACCTATTTCATGCTCAGCCTGACGCTGGCGTTTTCCGCGATCACCGCCACCGCCAGCACCGTGCTGATGCTGCCGTCTCCGGGGCTGATCCTGACCCTGGTGGGTATGTATGGTTTGATGTTCCTGACCTACAAAACCGCTGACAAACCGGTCGGTATTCTGTCCGCGTTTGCCTTCACCGGCTTCCTGGGCTACATCCTGGGACCGATGCTGAACGCGTATCTGTCTGCCGGTATGGGTGACCTTATCGGTATGGCGCTGGGCGGTACCGCACTGGTGTTCTTCTGCTGCTCGGCCTACGTGCTGACCACCCGTAAGGACATGTCCTTCCTCGGCGGCATGCTGATGGCGGGTGTTGTGGTGGTGCTGGTGGGTATGGTGGCCAACATCTTCCTGCAGCTGCCTGCCCTGCATCTGGCGATCAGCGCCGTGTTTATTCTGATTTCTTCCGGCGCGATCCTGTTTGAAACCAGCAACATCATTCGCGGCGGTGAAACGAACTATATTCGCGCCACCGTGAGCCTGTATGTGTCGCTGTACAATATCTTCGTCAGCCTGCTGAGCATCCTGGGCTTCGCCAGCCGCGATTAAGCGCAACGGATATGAAAAAGGAGAATGCCCCGGCATTCTCCTTTTTTTATGCCCTACTCACCCCGGCAAATATAGGTCGGATAGCGCCGGTCCTGAATCAGCCACACGGAAGGCGAGAGTTCAGAGATGGTGAGATAGTAGCGTGCGGTCGGGCTGGCAAAGCTTCCCCACTGGGCGTCAGGCGTATTGTCGTTGTGTCGACGCCAGGTTTCGGTGTAGCTCAACACAATGACGTTATCATCGTCCCGCTGCTGCCAGGTAAAATCCACGTCCCTGTCAACGATCAGATTTTGCCCGTCAGCCCTTGCCGCGCCTTTATAGGTGGTCACTCCGGTACCGTCCTGATGAAAATAGAACTGGGCAACGGTATTGACCTTCACTTCGCTGGATTTTCCCTCATTGCGCGTAAAGTTAAATTCGGTGCTGCAGGCCAGCACATCCTTTTTAAACACACAGCCGGAATAGTAAAACAGCGCCAGGGCACTGCCGACCAATGCACCACCCAGCCCAAAAAGAAGTTTTATTTTCATTTTTGTGCCCCGCTTTTATAACGGATGGTTTTGCACAGGCTGGATTGACTGACCGGGCAGGCGCCAATGAACACCTCATCTGCGGCGGCAATAGAAAAACGGGCACTGAAATAATAAATGTCGTACTCCTCTCGTTCGCACGCCACGTTATTGGCAGCCAGCTGCGCCGCTAATTTCGATAACACCAGCGGTCTTCCGTGATCGTTGATAATCCAGAGACGACAATGCGCGATTTTCTCCTTAACCGGCATGAGTTTCGCCGGAACGAATATCCCCTGCTGCCGGCTAAAGTAGAAGCTCGCCCCCAATGCAGCAATAATCAATACGGCCGTCATCCCCCATCGTTTCAGGGAAGCGCGTTGTGGCTTTTCCACTTTCGCTGCAGACTGAGGCTGCGGTTCGGCGGGTTGAATACGCTCTCCGGGCTGAAAAATCACATCGGCCTCAAAACGAAACCCATAACGGGGTACGGTTACGATAAATTCGTACCCCTCTCCCAGTGCCTGGAAGCTTTTACGTAATTCGCTCACCGCTTTATTGAGATTATTTCCCGATGGCGTAAAGCCAAACTCCTCCCACACGCGGGTAATCAATTCCTCCCGACTCAGGTCGTGCCCTTTGTGCTTAATAAATTCCTGTAAAAGGCGAACGGCGGGGGCCGAAAGCGTTAATACAGATTCCGGTTGCCCAACAAGACTTATTGCATGTGCTTCAGGATCAAATAACAACGAATTATTGCATATAAAAAACATCTTTTATTCTCGGCTGTTACCGCATGCTTTTTAATCCCTGGTACATCGACATGAAAACCCCCTCCTGACTTGCTTATTTTTTCATCAGAAGGAATTTTCTCTCCATCCCTGGTCGCGGTATTTTCGCTTAACTATACAACCTTAAAGCCAGAAAATCAGGATAAAAAACTGTATATAACGAGTTAATTAATACAAATTTTCACAAACCGCTGTTCTGGTTAAAGTTTCCCTGCCCTGAAGCGATACGAAAGCAGACGGTGTCCTGGTGTTAACGCGCCGCCTTTAAACTCAGAGCAGGCAGACTTGATCGTGAAACAGAAAAAAAGAGTGAGCGTCACAACCGCCTTTTATGTCGCCGCGCTGTCATTGCCATTTTTCCCGGAAATGGCACTGGCCAATATGAGCGTGTATCCCATGGAACTTAACGTGGATAAGTCCGGTGCGGCGCAAATTAAGGTGGCGTCAAAAACGGATGATATTCAGTTCATTCGGGTGAGGCAAAAGAAAATTCTTAATCCCGGCACAGCCCAGGAAAAAGAGATTGATGTGGCCTCGTGGAAAGAGGGTGGCGTTGTTGTCACGCCGGAAAAATTCGCCCTTGCGGCAGGCGCAATGCGCGTGGTTCGCCTGGTATCGCTTACGCCCCCGTAAAAAGCGACGACCTGGCGCGTCTATTTTGAAGGGGTCAAGCAGCCTGACAGCATTATTCCGGGCAAGGCAGAACGCCCTGCTGCGACGGCAAGACTGGGCGTCAATGTAATCTGGGGCGCCCTGATCCATCTCGCACCGGAAAAAAGCGTGGTTTCGCTGTCGATTGACCCTCAGAGGGGAACGTTAAAAAACAACGGCACGTTGCGCGTGCCGCTGAGAGAGATCGGTATTTGTGATGCGGATTCGTCGTGCAGATGGATTAAAGAAGACGCGACGATTTATCCGGATACTGAACGGAAATTAAAAACGCTCGCGAAGGCACAAGGCCAGAAATATAAATTCCGCTACTTCAACTGGCTGAATAAAACCGCTGAAGAAGCTGATTTACCCGTCGTGCAATAACACGACGTTACCGTAAAGACCCCAAAGGGTTTGTTTAAAGAGCCAGGGTGCTCATTTGTAAATATGGAGATATCAATGCGTAAGTATTTTAAACCTCTGATGATTGTTGCCGCGATGACCACGTCCGTTAACGCGCTGGCGATTCAAAAAGATATTACCGTCAACGCCAGCGTTGATTCACAGCTGGATATGACCCAGGCCGATAACACGCCGCTGCCGGCAAGCATCGATATGCAGTACCTGCCTGGCCGTGGCCTGGAAAGCTACCGTCTGAATACCAAGGTGTGGTCTAACTCCGCGACCAGCAACGTAAAAGTCCGTCTGGTAAGCGCCGCGAAGCTGGCGAATGCCGACGGTGCTGAGACCATCCCAATGACGGTGATTCTGGGTGATAAAACCCTCTCTACCGCAGATGTGGAATATACCGGCGCCGAACTGTTCCCGGGGAGCATTGAAAACGGTTCAGCGGTACTGCCGCTGACCATTTCCCAGACCACCAAAGGCATTCTGAAAACCGGTCAGTACAGCGGCGTTGTCAGCCTGATGCTGACGCAGGCGACGACCACGGAAGGCGGTGCGTAACACCACAGCACCTAAGGAATAACGTCAGAGGGTGCTCACCCTCTGACGTCAGGATGATGTCGAGGCTCGTTCATGGCGTTTCACAGAAATACCCTCCTCTTTGTTGCTTTGTTACCCGCTTCCATCCAACTCGCCTGCGCAGGGATGGCCGTCCCGCCAGGTTTTGAAGACCTGGCGAAGACGCAGCGCCTGTGGACTGAGGTGAACCTCTACGGCGAGGCGCTTGGCCTTTTTGAAACGGATATCACGCTTGAAACGGTGAGCTTTGTCGCACCTGAAACCGTGGTAGCGGCCATCAAACGCCGGTTTAATGACGACCCATCCCTCGTTGCCACCGTGTCTGCCGCGCTGGCCGTTCCGCTTGCCCGTAACGGCAACCTGGCCTGCAGCAGCAACGGCTCCGCAACGGGCTGTGATTACATCAATACCGACCGCGCGGCCATTATTTATGACGAGAATAACGCCCGCATTAACCTGTTCCTGGACAAGAAATTTCTGCCTAAGCAGACGGCAGAGAATCAATGGTATCAGCCCACTCAGGGCACCGAAAATGCGCTGATCCATCAGCAGAACATTAACTTCGTTGCCGACAGGGATTATCAGTCGGCAACCGTGCAGGGCAACGGCGCGCTGGCGCTCACCCAGGACGGCTACGTAAATCTCGACTGGACCTGGCTGGGGCAGCGTTCACGGCACCAGCAGCAGCAGGAGGTCACCGTCAACAACGCCTGGTTCCGCCAGGATATCCTGCGTCAGTACTATGTCCAGTTAGGTGAGATGGATACCCGCGATCTGTTCAGTAACGCGGGCGGAAATATCAACCTCAGCCAGCTGCCGCTGGGCAAAATTCGCGGCCTGCGCACCGGTTCAACACGGGCATGGATGAACCCGGTTCAGCAGTCGAAGGGAACCCCTGTTACCGTGCTGCTTTCCCATGACGCGCGTATCGATGCCCGCCGTGGAAATCAGCTGCTGGCGAGCTTCTATCTGAATGCCGGGGCGCAAACCCTGGACACGCGTTCGTTCCCGGACGGGAGCTACACCGTGACGCTCTCCATCTATGAAAATAACCGGCTGACGCGCACCGAGCAGGTGCCGTTTACCCGAACCGGCATTACGCCATTTGACCGCGTCGAGTGGTTCCTGCAGGCGGGCGAAACCGACAACAGCGATCAAAACGAAGAACGCCGCGCGGTTGCGCAGGCGGGCGTTCGTCTGCCCGTGACCCCGACGCTGGCGCTGACCAGCGGCGCAACGTTCAAGAAAAACCAGCGTTTCCTGGAGAACGCGCTCGACTGGAGCCGGGGCTTCAACGCGGGCCCGATCGATGGCGTGCTGAGTACCCGGTTTAGCTACCTCTACGGCAGCGAAGGCCAGCGCGGCAATATTCAGCAAATCAGCTACAACGACGGTTTTTATTTGAGCGTCTATCGCAACGCGTTATCCGCTGAAAACTGCAACACCCAAAGCGCGGGATTTGACGCCGTGAATGGCTGTTATCGCACCCTCTCGGTGATGTTCTCCGTCCCGGTCGGCGCCTGGTATGCGAGCCTGGGGTATTCGGATAACCGCAACGAAGGCCGGTACGTTTCACGCCGGGAGCTGCCGGACAGTGACGATCGCCACGATGCGGGTCTGCCGTGGGAATCGGTCTATATGACCCGCTCGCGCACGCGGGCCTGGCAGGCTGGCCTGAGCAATGCCTTTAGCACCCGAGGCCTGAACATTAACAGCAGCATTAACCTGTTTATGCGTAACGATGACGCCCGCGACGGCAGGGATAAAGGCGGCTACCTGAGCGTGAGCCTGTCCATGGCGCATAACCGTCAGGGTGATGCGTCAAGCTACACCTCTCTGGGCGCGACATGGCAGCACCAGCAGCGTGAAAAAAACCAGCTGAGCTACAGCGTGGCGCATAACTGGTATGCCGATGCCCGCGGTGAAAATGAGTACGGCCTCAGCGCGTCGGGCATTAACAGCGACTCGCTGAATACCTCAGCCTATACGCGCCAGGGCGGACGATATGGCAACGGAAGCCTGACCGTCAGCGACGCCTGGGATCGTCAGGATCGTCGCCATACGCTGAGCAGCAGCGGCAACTACAGCTCAACGCTCGCGCTGTCCCGCTCTGGCCTGTGGCTGGGCCGCTGGAGCGACGGTCGCCCTGCTTCCGCCGTCGCGGTGAACGTGGCGACGCCGGAAGATGCTCAGGATCCACGTGTCGCCGTGTCGCTGGATAACAGCGGGAGCGCAGACATTCCGGGCAATAGCCGCGCCCTCTTCGCGGTACCGGGCTATCAGCAGACGACGTTGACGATTAACGAATCGCTGGACGTCTCCCGGGGAGCCAGCAGTGAAATCACGCAAGGGTCAGGCAGCAGAACGCTGTTTATGGTGCCAGGCAAACTGCTGCGCCGGGACGTGCAAACGACCGCAAGCTACACCTGGCTTGGCCAGTTAACCGACGAGCACCATTCGCCGTTTATCGGCGGCGTGCCGCTGAACGTGAACGGCTGGAGTGACCTTGGCAACGGCGGGTTTAGCGCGCAAAGCGACGCCCTGCTGCATAACCTCTACCTGGTGCGTCAGCAGCAATTTTATCAGTGTGCGCTGAACGTGAAGAGTATGCGCGACGTCGTGCGTTACGTCGGTTCGATTCCCTGTAAGGAATTAACTTTCTCCGCCCTGCCGGATGCCGTCCAGCAGCAGGCACAGCTGATGCTGGCCGGACGGTCAGTCCCTGCTGGCCCGACGGCTATGAACACCGATAACCTCACTAAAGGGAAATGATGTGATTAAGTGCCTCTTTATTTTACTGTTGTTAAGCCTGTGGGCTGGCCAGACGCTGGCGGGCGCCCCCGCGGGACGAAACTCCAGCGTTGGGATCAGCTTCGATCGTATGGCACCGCCTGCGCGTTTTGACATCTGGTTTCATGAATCGGGTGGTTATGACCCCGCCGATCCTCAAAAGTGGGGACGTAACACCCTGACCTGTGAGTCCCGGACTGACACCACGAACGGCGCCTGCATGAACGCCCCGGTCTGGTTCTCGGCGAACCCAGCCGCGCCTTATGCCATCAACTTGCGTTTTACGCATGCTCTCACCAGCAAGACGGTGGATATCAAGGTGTATGGCGATCACTACATGTTTATCAACAATAAAGTGTTTACTTTCGCCAGCTTCGTGACAGGAGGAACGGTCGACGTCTCAGCCTGGAACAGAGAGCCCTACTTCGATTTCTATATCGTGAAAAGCGAACTGGATAAGCTCGCCCTGCCGGGGATCTGGACCGCCACGCTGAAGCAGAACCTGCGCCAGTGGGGAAGCGCCGACTGCGGCGGGAACTTCAATGACGTGAATGTCGGCTGTCCTGGCTATCTCACCATCGCCAAATGGCAGGCAAATATTCGCATTGAGGTGGTCGATCCAGGTAATCAGCAGATCTATCTGCCGGCCTTTCCGCACTCCACGCCCATCGTTAACCTCAACCTGACCAACTTCCCGGGGCGCCCCGGGGGCAGCGAGATCCGGGGGGAAAACACGCTGGATATGTGCCTGTACGACGGCAAAAACAGCACCAGCACCCGCGCCTATCTGCGCTTTGAGGATGACGGGCTTCCCTCAGAGGGGCGTGCCGAAGGGGCGTTTTCTATCCGGCGGCGCGGTGGAAGCCAGACCGATGCGCGGGATCGTCTCGACTATCAGGTCTCCGTCACCCATCCCGTCACAGGCGCAACCGAAACGGTCGCGAACGGTAAAACCATAGTCTGGCAAGGCACTAACGATCCGCAGTATCTGCGGCAGGTCGTGCTGCCGGGCGGACGCGAAAGCGTACTGTGCATTCCTGCGCCGATTATCCTGAAAACGCCTGCGTTTGCCGCCAGCAGCAAAAACGCAGGCGACTATACCGGCACGCTGCGCGTTATCTATACGCCCAGCACGTTATAACGAGGTCACCGTGAGTTACGCCATTCTCGACAATAATCGATTTTACGCCGAAGGGTTGCGCTATGCGCTGCTGCGTCGGGGCGTCCAGCCAGAGGTCATAAGCGATACCGTACAATGGCAGCCAACGCTGCTTACCCGCCGCGTGGTGGTCGTCCGCTGCCGTTTTTCCGTGGCGGCGACGCATCAGGCGCTGATCAACATTTTGCTCAGGCTGGAAGCCGCCCGCTGGAAAGGTAGCCTTTATCTGGTCTGCAACGAAAAGGGGTGGGCGCTGGCGACGCATTTACGCAAGCGTTTCAGTACGCTAACGCTTTATATCATCGACGACAGGATCGCCGTTGCCGATGCGGCGTATTTGCTGGCAAAAGAGCCACGTCGCGTTCGAAGCCTGGACTGCTGCCTGACCGTTCCTGAATTCAACGTGCTCGATCTGATGCTGACCGGGTTGCCGGTCCGCCACATTGCCATCGTGACGCACATGTCGGAGAAACAGGTTTCAACCCATAAATGCAACGCGCTGAAGAAGCTCAATGCCAACAATCTGCTTCAGCTGCTCCTGTAGGTCACGGTTTATCCTGAGCCCGCTTTTTTGCTACACTGTCGCCGATTTTTCACCTACGACAGAAGATTATGTTCATTTTTGCAGGCCAGGAAATTGAGACCGATAGCGAAGGCTATCTGAAAGATACGACGCTCTGGAGCGAACCGCTGGCGGAGAAAATTGCGGAAAACGAAGGCATTACCCTCTCCCCCGAACACTGGGAAGTGGTGCGTTTTGTGCGCGAGTTTTATCTCGAGTTCAACACCTCTCCGGCCATCCGCATGCTGGTCAAGGCGATGGCCAATAAGTTCGGTGAAGAGAAAGGCAACAGCCGCTATCTCTATCGTCTGTTCCCGAAAGGCCCGGCAAAACAGGCCACCAAAATTGCCGGCCTGCCTAAACCGGTGAAGTGCATTTAGTAGCGAATACCGAAGTTAACGTACTCCCGGCCGGGTTGATGCGGTTCCGTTAGTACCTTATCAACCCGCGCGCTGCGCGGCCCGCCCGCTTTCAGCCACGCCACCAGCTTGTCGACCTGCTCCGCTTCGCCGCAGGCGACCACTTCAACGCTGCCGTCATCCATGTTGCGCGCGTATCCCGTTAGCCCAAGCTGAACGGCCTCGCGCTGGGTGCTGTAGCGGAACCCGACGCCCTGAACAACGCCGTGAACCCAGGCAATAGTACAGACTTTAGACATTCTTCTTCTCCTTAACGTAGCGTTTTCGGCAAACAGCCGTAGTGTTGCCGAAAACGGGCGGTGAAACGAGAGCTGGACAGATACCCACATTGTAATGCGATTTCGCCGATCGGTAATCGGGTTGACTGTAGCTGTGACAAAGCCACGGCCATCCTCACCTCCTCCACAATCTGGCGAAAACTCTGTGACTCCTCGCGTAACCGCCTGCGCAGCGTCGGCACGCTTAATGCGAGACGGCTGGCGACATCCTGCGCGGTCCAGGCTCTGGCGGGCGACAGCATGATGAACTGTCGCACCTGCTCGGTCAGGTTATTGTTTCGCTCAATAAGCAGCGGACCTGCCACGCCGTCATGCAGCAATGCCAGCAACAGACCGAAGGCCTGATGTTTTTGCAACGCCTCCGGTAACTCCTGACGCACGGCGTGCAGCAGGTTATCCCACATAAACGCCAGCCCCTCGCTCAGCGGAGCGCAGAGCGAATGAAGCGTCGTGCGCGGCCAGGATTTCAGGTAATGCGCTTTAAACTCGGCAACAATTTCCGGCGATAACATCAGCAAGTCCGAGTGAAACAGACCGTTTGCAGGCTGATTGATGATCTCCATCGCCGTATTGGCAGGAATAATGATGAGCTCATCCCGGGTTGCCACCAGGCGGTTATCGTCCTGCACAATCACCTTACTGCCGTGAGTGATATGGCAAATCGCCGGGAAAAAGAGCTTAACCTGGTGCAGGCGATGCATTTTGCTGGCACTCACTTCACCCGCCGTGAGATGTTTATGTCGAAAATGGAACTCCTGCACCCCGCCATCCTTATCTGCTGTAGGTTGCTGTTAACTGAGTCTTTGCCAGAACGTGACTATTGAGCATAAAACCGACCAGCGCGCCGCTGGCATTTTTGTCGACGGGCAGTTTATCCACGTCCAGCGCCCAGACGGTAATCTGATAGCGGTGGGGCTTATCGCCTGCGGGCGGACATGCGCCGCCGAATCCAGAATAACCGAAATCATTACGCCCCTGCACAGCGCCAGCAGGTAATTTTTCGCCATTTGGGTTACCGGCACCAGCGGGCAGCCTCATTGTCTTCGCGGGAATGTTGGCTACAGTCCAGTGCCACCAGCCGCTGCCGGTAGGCGCATCCGGGTCATAGACCGTAATGGCAAAACTTTTCGTACCGGCTGGCGGATTTGTCCACACCAGCTGCGGTGAGGTATTCCCACCATGGCAGCCAAATCCCTCAAACACCTGCGGTGACGCTAACCGCCGGTCGCCGGAAATATCCCGGCTGGTCATGCTGAAAGGCGTTGCTGCGAAAACCTGAAAACTCATTGCCGTCAGAGCGGCTATTGTGATGACACTACGCTTTTTCATGGGTATTTCCTTTGCTGAACCGGAAACCCTAAGATAAAGCACGCAACAATGCCCCAATGTGCCTAAGCGATTTGATTTTGTGCCGAAACGCTCAACGGCATCCGCAGATGATTGCGCCTTGCTGAATGTGCTACTCTACGCACCGTGAGTATGTACGTGTACAAACAGTAAATGGGATTTTTTGCGTGAAAGGAAAACGATATGAATGTCACTGATGAAGCTCTGTTGCGTTCTGGTTTCACACTGTCTGACTTGCAGAAGATAAAAAATAACGTTGAGAGATACGGTGGAACGCTTGAAGAGGCGATTTACGATCTCGCCCGTCGATTTAATACCTTACTTTGGGTAGCCAGTGTATGCTTCACGATCCTGATTATACTTGTCGTTTTCAGTTCACCTCTCAAAGCATTGGCGTGGGGGCTGGCGATTATCATAGGGGTAAGCATTATGACTCTTGCACAGCCTCCTGTACTGTCGTATAAATCCTGGCGTTACCGAAAAAGCACCAGAGATTAACGGATTCCGTTATCTGTTGTTATCAGATCAAAAATGACCTTGGCTTTAACGCCATATCCGACAATCTTCATCGTGAGTTTAGGCGCGCCCATCGTACTGACTTTGCGATAGTAATCGTGTGGAAGCCATCGAAACAATCTCCACGCTCCCGTTTTTCGGGCTAGTCCAGCGATACTATAGACACTGGCACCAAGAGTAACACCGTTATAAAAAGCCAATCCTGAGTTGGGACTGAACCCCATAAACTGAGCTGTTTCCATAACGGTATCAGCAATCATTCCCTGTGAAGGTTTTTGTCCTGCTGGTAGATCAAAGTTGAGTACTTCCCGGGTCAACCCGTTAATTCCATCAGCAATAAGGACAGCTCCTGCAAACATGCCTATCGGCCCCATAGTGGATAACATCACAAATCCACCAAACAAAACGACGCCTGATAGCACAACATTCACTGCCGAAATGACATATCCGACAATTTTATTATTTTCCCTGACAAACTCGACTTTTGCATAAAGCTGCGCGGCGCGGGTTCTTAGCAGATGCTCTTGCTCACGAAGATTTTCCGTTTCAGCTCGAAGATTCTTGATGCAAACCATACATTCTTCATCTGTTCTGGCATGACGCGCTGTTGCAAACTCCTTTTCAACGACCTGTTTTATTTCTTCTACAAACTTGATACGACAAAGCCCGTCCTGAAGGTAGAAGGCTGATAACTGGTTGGCTGTATCAACGAGCTTACGCGCCTCCAGATTAACCATGGTCTCAGACCATGCCCTGTTTCTTCCCTTATTTAGTAACGCAATATCCATTTTGATTCCCTCCGGCTTTTTAACGGTAACGAGCTTAATTACTCCATCGCTTTGATTATTTTACGTGCGACGCGATCAGGAACAACAGAAAATGATTTCAACAAGCTCTGATCCGTTTTGATGTGCTACTCTACGCGCCATTTCCCTGAAATCGACAGAACAGCAAATTATGAGTGTACGTTTAGTGTTAGCCAAAGGGCGCGAGAAATCATTACTGCGCCGTCATCCCTGGGTCTTTTCCGGCGCGGTTGCCCGTATGGAAGGCAAAGCCAGCCTCGGTGAAACCATTGATATCGTGGACCACCAGGGGAAATGGTTAGCGCGAGGTGCTTACTCGCCAGCGTCCCAGATCCGTGCCCGCGTCTGGACCTTCGATAAAGACGAAACCATCGACATCGACTTCTTCGTGCGTCGTCTGCAGCAGGCGCAGCAGTGGCGTGAGTGGCTGGCAAAACGCGACGGGCTGGACAGCTACCGCCTGATTGCCGGTGAGTCCGACGGTCTGCCGGGCGTGACCATCGATCGCTTCGGTAACTTCCTGGTGCTACAGCTTCTGAGCGCCGGGGCGGAATACCAGCGCGCTGCGCTGATTAGCGCCCTGCAAACGCTGTTCCCGCAGTGCGCCATTTACGACCGCAGCGATGTGGCGGTGCGCAAAAAAGAGGGCATGGAGCTGACCCAGGGTCCGGTCACGGGTGAACTGCCGCCTGCCCTGCTGCCGATTGAAGAGCACGGCATGAAGCTGCTGGTGGATATTCAGGGCGGGCACAAAACGGGTTATTACCTCGACCAGCGCGACAGTCGTCTGGCTACGCGTCAGTACGTTGCCGACAAACGCGTGCTCAACTGCTTCTCCTACACCGGTGGTTTCGCCGTTTCGGCGCTGATGGGCGGCTGTGCCCAGGTGGTTAGCGTGGATACCTCGCAGGAAGCGCTGGACGTGGCAAAACAAAACGTCGAGCTGAATAAGCTGGATCTGAGCAAAGCCGAATTTATACGTGACGACGTCTTCAAGCTGCTGCGTAAATATCGCGATCAGGGCGAGAAGTTCGACGTCATCGTGATGGATCCGCCAAAGTTTGTGGAAAACAAAAGCCAGCTGATGGGCGCGTGCCGTGGGTATAAAGATATCAACATGCTGGCCATCCAGCTGCTGAATCCGGGCGGGGTTCTGCTCACCTTCTCCTGCTCCGGCCTGATGACCACAGATTTATTTCAGAAAATCATCGCCGATGCCGCAATAGATGCTGGCCGTGATGTACAATTTATAGAGCAGTTCCGTCAGGCAGCCGATCACCCCGTGATTGCTACCTACCCGGAAGGACTGTATCTGAAAGGGTTTGCCTGTCGCGTCATGTAACTTGAAAAGAGAAATATTGCCCGCACATAACGTGTAAGTCGTATTTCCCGGGAGGTGACTATGATTGCCAGCAAATTCGGTATCGGCCAGCAGGTCCGCCACACTTTGCTCGGGTATTTGGGTGTGGTCGTGGATATCGACCCGGAGTATTCCCTTGATGAACCGTCAGCAGACGAACTGGCGGTGAGCGCAGAGCTTCGCGCCGCGCCCTGGTACCATGTGGTGATGGAGGGGGATGATGGACAACCCGTTCACACCTATCTTGCTGAAGCGCAGCTCAGCGGCGAGCTGCAGGAAGAGCATCCGGAGCAACCGACTATGGATGAACTTGCTCAGACTATCCGCAAACAGTTACAGGCTCCGCGCCTGCGGAACTAAGCGTGTAAAAAAAGCCCGATGAACGGGCTTTTTTTTATTATTTCGCCAGCCCCAGACGGGGGATGTCGATCGCCGGACAGCGATCCATGACGACGTTTAACCCCGCATCCCGCGCCAGCACCGCAGCCTGCTCGTTAATCACGCCCAGCTGCATCCACAGCGTTTTCGCCCCGACGGCAATAGCGTCCTGCGCCACTTCCCACGCCGCCTCAGAGTTTCGGAAGACATCAACCATATCAATTTTTTCCGGCACGTCAGCGAGCGTGGCATAACCCTGCTGGCCCAGTAAGGTTTTCCCCGCCACTTTTGGCGAGACCGGGATGACGTGGTAGCCCTGATCGAGAAGGTATTTCATCACCCGATAGCTTGGACGATCGGGTTTATCGCTCGCGCCCACCAGCGCAATGGTACGCGTGGATGTCAGAATCTCGGCAATATCGTTCTCTTTCATGGTTTTTCTCCTGGCTTTTTTAAAAGTGTACGCCAAACCGCACATCTCAACCATCCATCCCATACCGACGCATGAGGGCAAAACGGCGAAATATGTCTATATGTTAGTAAACATGATTCTCGAAAAATTTAGATACATTAATGCGGCGACAGGATTTCTGACGGGAGCCTTCTATGAAAACCGGTATTGCCACTGCTCTGATTGCGTTAGTGATGCCGGTCTGCGTTTTTGCTACCACGCTCCGGCTCTCTACCGATATTGATCTCCTGGTACTGGACGGAAAAAAGGTCTCCAGTTCCTTATTGCGCGGTGCGGACAGCATCGAATTGGATAACGGGCCGCATCAGCTGGTATTCCGGGTGGAAAAATCGATCGGTCTGGCGAATCACGAGCAAAGGATGTATATCTCCCCGCCGCTGATTGTCAGCTTTAATACCCGGCAAATCAGTCAGGTCAACATTACCCTGCCTCGTATTGAAACGGAGAAAGAATCGGCGGCCTTCGACGCGTCCCCCCGCATTGAACTGCTGGACGGGGATGCGATGCCGATTCCGGTGAAGCTTGATATTCTGGCGCTGACGACCTCACCGAAAGGTCCGGACTACGAGGCCGCGACGCAGACCTATAACAAAGCGGGTAAACGCGCGTCGCTTCCTCAGTTTGCCACCATGATGGCTGACGACAGTACGCTGCTTTCCGGCGTCTCAGAACTGGACGTCATTCCTCCCCAGTCCCAGACCCTGACAGAACAACGCCTTAAATTCTGGTTCCAGCAGGCCGATGCCGACACGCGGGCCCGATTTTTACAGTGGGCAAAACAACAACCTTCATCATAAGCCACATTTTTTACGCCTTTCTCTTGCAGCGTCAAACGGTTCCCGTCATCGTGTAGGCAGTTAACCTGATGGATATGATTATGGAACTGACAACACGCACGCTCCCAGAACGCAAACACATTGCTCTGGTGGCGCACGATCACTGTAAACAAATGCTGCTTAACTGGGTTCGCCGCCATCAGTCTTTGCTGGAAAAGCACGCCCTGTCGGCAACCGGCACTACCGGTAACCTGATCCAGCGCGAAACGGGTCTGGAGGTGAACGCCATGCTGAGCGGCCCGATGGGTGGCGATCAGCAGGTCGGCGCGCAGATCTCCGAAGGGAAGATTGATGTGCTGATCTTCTTCTGGGATCCGCTGAACGCGGTTCCGCACGACCCGGATGTCAAAGCCCTGCTGCGTCTGGCGACGGTGTGGAATATTCCGGTGGCGACAAACCTCTCGACGGCGGATTTCATCATCGAATCGCCGCAGTTTAACTCGCCGGTAGATATCCTTATTCCGGACTATCAGCGTTATCTTTCAGAGAGATTGAAGTAGCTTTTTTTGCCGGGTGGCGGCTACGCCTTACCCGGCCTACCCATCCTTGCCCGTCTTCGTTAAGGCTTCCGCGCCACCGGCACATCAATACTCTTCAAAATATCGACAAACACGGATGGCTCCTCTTTATTGAACAGCAGCCACACGCGATGGCGCGCGCGGGTCATGGCCACATACAGCAAACGCCGCTCTTCGGCATCCGGGAAGTCTTCCGGCACCGGCAGCAAGGCCTGCTCCATGACCGACTCGCGGGCCGGAGCCGGGAAACCGTCGCTGCCCTCTTTCAGCCCCATGACAATCACATAGTCGGCCTGCTGCCCTTTGCTGGCGTGAATCGTCATAAATTCAAGCTGCAGCTTCGGCCAGCGGGTGGCCGCTTTTTCCAGCGCCTCGGGTTTGAGGTGATGGTAACGCGCCAGCACCAGGATACGCTCATCGGGCTTCGCGTAACCGCTGAGCTTGTCCAGCAGCGGTTCCAGCTGATCGTCCGCCAGCAGGGTCACGGCTTTTTTATCCCCTGGCCGCAGACTATTGAGCGGTTTTGCCAGCTGATGCGGGTTCTGCTGGATAAAGCGGTTGGCAATTTCACCAATCCGTGAATTGAAGCGGTAGGTCGTGTCCAGATCGCTGCGATCGCCTTCGCCAAAATAGTGGTGGAATGCGGTCGTCAGCGAAAGCTGAGCCCCGCTGAAGCGATAGATGGCCTGCCAGTCATCCCCCACCGCAAACAGCGAGGTATGCTTATTTTGCGCCCGCAGCGCTGAGAGCAATGCTGCACGCTGCGGAGAGATGTCCTGGAACTCATCCACCAGAATATGCTTCCACGGACTGACAAAACGCCCCTTCTCAAGAATGATGATGGCCTGATGGATCAGGCCGGAAAAATCGACGGCATTTTCCGCTTTCAGCGCGGTTTTCCAGGCCTTCAGCAGCGGCGCCATCAGCTTGACCCGCTTCGAAAACAGATCGCGGATCGCCTCCGGCGCGCTTTCAATCATCTCTGCCTGCGTTCCGCCGTGCATTCGCATCAGGCTGACCCAGCGGTCAAGCCGTGAACCCAGCCGACGCGCCAGTTTGTCATCCTGCCAGAAGCTGCCTTCCGGCACGTCCCAGCTGAGCTCCTCCTCGAGCCACTGACGCCATCCTTTCGCCTGCGCCTTTTTCTCACTGCACTGCTGGCGCCACGTTTTGATAAACAGCGCCTGACGCGCCTGCGCGTCGTTTTCCAGCTTACTGATAGCAGGCACTTTTTTACTGCCCTGCTGAATAATATGCAGGGCAAGGGCATGGAAGGTTCTGGCCGTGATATCCCGGGTATGCAGACGTTCCTGGATCCGTTCGTCCATCTCCTGGGCCGCCTTGCGACCAAAGGCCAGAAGCAGAATTTGATCGGCGACCGCTTCCCCGGTCGTCAGCAGCCAGCCGGCACGGGCCACCAGCACCGACGTTTTACCGCTACCGGCCCCCGCCAGCACCAGCAGCGACTGCTCGCCGTTAACCACCGCGCGCGCCTGGGCCGGGTTGAGCGGCGAAGACTCCACCGTACTGAAAAAGTCGGCGTATTGGGTGAGCATGGCGTCCGTCCAGGCCTGATTATGGGCGAGCCGGCTTTTATCCTTATCATTCAGCCAGGCCTGGCACTGGCGCCAGGCGTCGCGACAGTTGTCAAACTCCTCGAGACGCGTCACGGAGATCGGCAGCGCCGAGAGTGCCTGCCGGATTTTTTGCTGTAGCCCGGCGGTCTGCTGACGGGTGAGCCACGAATGCTGCGCGTTGCTTTGCGCGATATCGTCCAGCACCTTCTGAAGCACCCCGGCGGCAATCACGCTCATATCCTGACTCCACCGCTGCCAGAGCGCGTTCAGGTGATGATGAAAACGCTGGGTTTCTGCCCACTCGGTGCCGTGAAGACGCACGACTTTATCGTCAGGCAGTACGAACTCCAGTTCGCCCCACACCAGCCCGCGTTTGCAGTGGATAGCCAGAAGCTGATTAAACGGAATAAGGTATTCGTGGCGTTCTCCGGAGACTTTTACCCCGGCATTGAGGAGAACCACCCTGTCATAAGGGTGTTGCGCCAGACGTTTGCCTAACGACGTTGCTTTCAGTTCCATGTTCCGCCAAATCCACGAAGAGATAATTTACCTGACAGTGTAACTGCCAGTTTTAAGGTGCTCCAGCCTAAAAAAACGTTACAATCATTGGGCGTTAATTTTATCGAAAGGAAGTGAGGGTTTATGCGTACCGTTCTGAATGTGTTGAATTTTGTGCTGGGCGGTTTTGCCACCACCCTTTCCTGGCTTTTTGCCACGCTGGTGAGCATCGTCCTGATTTTTACGCTCCCCCTGACCCGCTCCTGCTGGGAAATCACAAAACTCTCCTTCGTCCCCTACGGGAATGAAGCCATCCACGTTGACGAGCTGAATCCGGAGAACAAAAACGCCCTGATGAATACGGGCGGAACCCTGCTGAACATTCTGTGGCTGATTTTCTTCGGCTGGTGGCTCTGCATCATGCATATTTTTGCGGGGATTGCGCAGTGCATCACGATTATTGGTATTCCGGTTGGGATCGCGAACTTTAAGATCGCCGCGATCGCTCTTTGGCCCGTCGGGCGCAGGGTTGTTCCGGTCGAAGTGGCCCAGGCGGCGCGTGAAGCCAATGCGCGTCGTCGTTTTCAGTAACTAAGGACTGGCCGCGTTTATGCTAAGCCCACTGCTTCGCCGTTATACCTGGAACAGCACCTGGCTTTATAACGTCAGGATATTTATCGCGCTTTGCGGCACGGTTGCCCTGCCCTGGTGGCTGAATGATGTCAAACTCACCATCCCACTCACGCTGGGCGTTGTGGCCGGGGCGCTGGCGGACCTGGACGATCGTCTGGCCGGGCGTTTACGTAACCTGGTCATCACGCTCGTCTGCTTTTTTATTGCATCAGCGTCCGTTGAGTTACTTTTCCCTTGGCCCTGGCTGTTTGCCCTGGGTCTGACGCTCTCAACCAGCGGGTTTATTTTGCTGGGCGGCCTTGGGCAGCGCTATGCCACTATCGCGTTTGGCGCCCTGCTGATCGCCATCTACACCATGCTGGGCGCATCCCTCTACGACCAGTGGTACCAGCAGCCGGTTCTGCTGTTGCTCGGTGCCATCTGGTATAACCTGCTGACCTTAACCGGTCATCTGCTCTTCCCGGTTCGCCCTCTGCAGGACAACCTTGCCCGCAGCTTTGAGCAGCTAGCCCACTATCTGGAACTGAAATCCCGGCTGTTCGACCCGGATATCGAGGAAGAAAGCCAGGCGCCGCTCTACGATCTGGCGCTGGCTAATGGCCAGCTGGTTGCCACCCTCAACCAGACAAAAGCCTCTCTGCTGACCCGTCTGCGCGGCGATCGTGGTCAGCGCGGAACGCGAAGAACCTTGCACTACTATTTTGCCGCCCAGGACATTCATGAACGTGCCAGCTCCTCACACGTGCAGTATGCCGCCCTGCGCGAGAAGTTCCGCTATAGCGACGTGATGTTCCGCTTCCAGCGCCTGCTGTCCATGCAGTCCCAGGCGTGCCAGCAGCTCTCGCGCTCCATTCTGCTGCGCACGCCCTATCAGCATGACCCACGTTTTGAACGCGTCTTCAGCCATCTTGACGCGGCGCTCGACCGCGTTCAGGCCAGCGGAACGTCACCGGAACACATCAAAGCGCTGGGCTTTCTGCTGAACAACCTGCGGGCGATTGACGCACAGCTGGCGACCATTGAGTCCGAGCAGGCGATGGCACTTCCGGCCAGTGAAGTGGACAATCAGCTTGCTGATGACAGCGTGCACAGTTTTAGCGATATGTGGCTTCGCCTGAGCCGCAACTTTACCCCAGAGTCGGCTCTCTTCCGCCACGCGGTGAGAATGTCGCTGGTGCTCTGCGTCGGGTATGCCTTTATCCAGATAACCGGGCTGCATCATGGCTACTGGATCCTGCTGACCAGCCTGTTCGTCTGTCAGCCGAACTATAACGCCACCCGGCACCGTCTTGCGCTGCGCATTATCGGCACGCTGGTCGGCGTCGCAATCGGCCTGCCGGTGCTCTATTTCGTGCCTTCCGTCGAAGGGCAGCTGATTCTGATTGTGATCACCGGCGTGCTGTTTTTCGCGTTTCGCAACGTGCAGTACGCCCATGCCACCATGTTCATCACGCTGCTGGTGCTGCTCTGCTTTAATCTGTTGGGTGAAGGGTTTGAAGTCGCCCTGCCCCGCGTGATTGATACGCTGATTGGCTGCGCGATCGCCTGGGCCGCGGTCAGCTTTATCTGGCCGGACTGGCGTTTTCGCAATTTGCCGCGCGTGGTAGACAGGGCGATGAATGCCAACTGTCGTTACCTTGACGCTATTCTGGAGCAGTATCACCAGGGCCGCGATAACCGTCTGGCTTACCGGATAGCACGTCGCGACGCGCATAACAGTGATGCTGAACTGGCTTCCGTTGTCTCTAATATGTCAACGGAGCCACGCGCCACGGCAGAGATTCGTGAAACCGCGTTTCGCCTGCTTTGCCTTAACCATACGTTCACCAGCTATATTTCGACGCTGGGGGCCCACCGTGAGAAGCTCACCAACCCGGGAATTCTCAACCTCCTTGATGACGCCGTCTGCTATGTCGATGATGCACTGCATCACCGCCCAGCCGATGAACCGCGTGTGCAACAGGCTCTGGATGAACTGGCTCAACGCATTGCGCACCTTGACCCGGGAAACGACAGCAAAGCGCCGCTGGTTCTTCAGCAGATAGGCCTGCTTATCGCTCTGCTGCCTGAAATTTGTCGGCTGCAACAGCACATCGCTATCTGGAGGAACGACTCTCCTGTGGCTCAGGCAGCGCATTAAACCACTCCGTCAGCTCCCGGCGGATGCCTGCCGGGAGTGCCGCCTCATGCAGCCCTTCGATAGCCCCTTCCAGCGCAAACAGAACTTTAATACTGAGCGCTTTATTCTTTGCCCGCATCTTCAACCAGCTCGCTCTGGCGCCCAACGCCCGCAGCGTTTCTTCATTGGTGATACCGGCTTCAAAGAGCAAGACTTCAAGCTGAAAGGTCAGGTTCGGCAGATCCTTAAGACGGTTTCGTTGATGACGCTGGTAGCGCTCTTTCCTTGCCGCACTGAGCGCAAACGAGGAGAGCTGAAGCAACCGCTCCCTGTCCTGCCATAATCCGTCATCCACACGATAATAGTTGAGCAGCACCGGGCGGCCTCGCTTCATCAACGTCAAAAAGGAGGAGGCGTTTTTTACACAGTATTTTGCACTCTCCTCACACGCACGAAGATAAAGTTCGCCATCGGACACCATGGCAAAGACCGCATCATCCACCGCCAGGGTGTAGCCGCCAAACAGCGCGCGATGATGAATCTCGCCCAACGGGGACAGGTATTCCTGGGATTTATAAATCCGTTCATAAGATATCTTTTTCATGATATTTCCCTTCAGAATCATAGACTAACAACAAAATTTCTTACTAGCGGATCCGTTAGCAGGAAAATAGGCAACTTATCGTCATTGAGCAAGATGATTTTTCGAGGGGCATCAAGATTGAATGAATTTTGCGAGTCGCTTTCCGAAAATGAGGTTGATCTTTGGGCATACAGGAGTTACTGTATATCCATACAGTAACTACAGGGCTGGAATGAATATGCACACTTCAGGCTATGCAAATCGCGCAATCTCTCTCTCTTCTGCCGCAGGCAATGTCGCGCAGAATTCCGTCGAGCGTGTTTCCACAGGGATTATCAGTGAAGTGGTTTATCGTGAAGACCAGCCCTTGTTAACGCAACTTCTGTTACTACCGTTATTACAACAGCTCGGTCAGCAATCGCGCTGGCAGCTTTGGCTCACGCCTCAGCAAAAGCTGAGCCGCGAGTGGGTTCAGTCCGCCGGCCTTCCGCTGACCAAGGTCATGCAGATTAATCAGCTCTCGCCTTGCGATACCGTTGAGTCGATGATCCGCGCGTTACGCACAGGGAATTACAGCGTGGTGATTGGCTGGTTACCGGAAGAGTTGACGGAAGAGTTGACGGAAGAGGAACATTTCCGCCTGACTGAAGCTGCTGAAGAAGGGAATGCGATCGGGTTCATTATGCGTCCGGTTCGATCGGATTCTTACCGCAGAGGACAACTTTCTGGGCTAAAAATTCACTCAAATTTGTATCATTGAGTGAAATTAAGATTTTTCCTGGAATTTTTTTTGACCGCAAGATGAGGTTTTAGTTCCCGACCTCAAAATTGCGGCAAGGCTTGTCTGGTGCGGTTCTCCTTAATTTTATTGCACAAAATTCGTTCGAAAAATGTTAAATAATCGGTATACGGAACTTTTTTTTTCATATGCCTGACGGACTTCACACTTGTAAGTTTTCAGCTACGTTGTAGACTTTACATCGCCAGGGGTGCTCGGCCTAAGCCGAAGATATCGGTAGATTTATATTTGACCACGCCCCCCGGTGAAGGATTTAACCGTGATTCTCTCTTGAGACTTTCATGGCGAATTTTGGATGATAACGAGGCGCAAAAAATGAAAAAGACAGCTATCGCGATTGCAGTGGCACTGGCTGGCTTCGCTACCGTAGCGCAGGCCGCTCCGAAAGATAATACCTGGTATGCAGGTGGTAAACTGGGCTGGTCTCAGTTCCACGACACTGGCTGGTACAACAGCAGCCTGAACAATGATGGCCCAACTCACGAGAGCCAGCTTGGTGCAGGTGCGTTCGGTGGCTATCAGGTTAACCCGTATGTTGGTTTTGAAATGGGTTACGACTGGTTAGGTCGTATGCCATACAAAGGCGACACCGTAAACGGCGCTTTCAAAGCACAGGGCGTTCAGCTGACCGCTAAACTGGGTTACCCAGTAACTGACGATCTGGACGTGTACACCCGTCTGGGCGGCATGGTATGGCGCGCTGACTCCAGCAACAGCATCGCTGGCGACGACCATGACACCGGTGTTTCCCCAGTATTCGCTGGTGGCGTTGAGTGGGCTATGACCCGTGACATCGCTACCCGTCTGGAATACCAGTGGGTTAACAACATCGGCGACGGCAACACCGTTGGTGTTCGTCCAGACAACGGCATGCTGAGCGTAGGTGTTTCCTACCGTTTCGGCCAGCAGGAAGAAGCAGCACCAGTTGTTGCTCCAGCGCCGGCTCCAGCTCCAGAAGTACAGACCAAGCACTTCACTCTGAAGTCTGACGTTCTGTTCAACTTCAACAAAGCGACTCTGAAACCAGAAGGCCAGCAGGCACTGGATCAGCTGTACACCCAGCTGAGCAACCTGGATCCTAAAGACGGTTCTGTAGTGGTTCTGGGCTTCACCGACCGTATCGGTTCTGACGCTTACAACCAGAAACTGTCTGAGAAACGTGCTCAGTCTGTTGTTGATTACCTGATCTCTAAAGGTATCCCAGCTAACAAGATCTCCCCACGTGGTATGGGCGAATCTAACCCAGTTACTGGCAACACCTGTGACAACGTGAAAGCTCGCGCTGCACTGATCGACTGCCTGGCTCCAGATCGTCGCGTAGAGATCGAAGTTAAAGGCATCAAAGACGTTGTAACTCAGCCAGCGGCATAAGTTATCGTCTTATAAAAAAACCCCGCAATGCGGGGTTTTTTATTGTCTGAAGAAAAGTAAAAAAATCTACTTTTTACCCAACAGCGCCTGAAGGTCGTTCTTCAGTGTCGACATCTGGTTGGCGTATTTCTCTTTATGTTCTGCATCCTCAATCAGCTGCACGATGGTTTCCGACAGCGTTTTGCCCCGTCGTTGTGCCAGCCCGGCCAGGCGCTGCCAGACAACAAATTCCAGGTCGATTGATTTTTTGCGCGTGTGCTGATGCTCAGCATTAAAATGCCGTTTGCGTCGCGCACGGATAGTTTGCTTCATCCGGTTTAACAAGGCAGGATTGATGTGTTTCTCAATCCAGCCGTTAACCTGTACCGGTTCATTTTCGAGGGTCAGCAAAATATCCACGGCTTCTTGTGCAGCGCTGGCTTCGATGTAGCAGGTGATCAGCTCCCCTTCACGGTGCTTTTTGACCAGGTACTTCCATTTCCAGCCGCTTTCGAGATTTTCCAGTTGTTGATATTTCATTGCGATCTCAGTGTTACCACGTAACTCTGTTCAGAATATCAGTTTTTTAGCAATCTGCTGAAAAGAAATCATATCCTGTGAGTGAATGCAGCCAATCACCCTGTCGAAATCCCCAATCCTGCTTGGGTACAGCCCCCCGCTTACGGTATACTCCACGCTTTTACATCTGACTAAAAAACATCAACTTTGACCATTACGAAACTTGCATGGCGTGACCTTGTTCCGGATACCGAAAGTTATCAGGAACTGTTTGCACAGCCAGATCTCGCAAAAGAACACGAATTCATCCTTAGCGATACGCAGCCCCGTTTGCATTACGCGCTGGAGCAGGTATTAAGCCCATGGGCAACTGCGCCTTTTATGCTGCTCAAAGCCCCGGAAGAAGCGGAATACCTGACGTTGTTCGGGGATGCCGTGCGTCAGTTAAAGCCGGAAGCGAATGCCGTTTTTGGCGGCCAGTATCGTATTACGGGACATGATGTCACTTTCGAACCGGCGGCACAGGCCGACGGTCGTTTTGCCGCCAAGGGCGAGGTGATTACCGCGAACTGGGTCGAGGCAGAACAACTCTTTGGTTGTCTGCGCCAGTTTAACGGCGAGCTTTCGCTGCAGCCGGGGCTGGTACATCGCGCAAATGGCGGTGTTCTGATTATCTCACTGCGTACCCTGCTCTCGCAGCCGCTGCTGTGGATGCGTCTGAAAACCATCGTGCACCAGCAGCGTTTCGACTGGGTCGGCTACGATGAGTCCCGTCCTCTGCCCGTCTCTGTTCCGTCTATGCCGCTGTCGTTAACCGTCGTGCTGACGGGCGATCGTGAATCGCTGGCGGATTTCCAGGAAATGGAGCCGGAACTGGCTGAGCAGGCGGTATATAGCGAATACGAAGACAATATCCAGATTGCCGATGCCGACGATATGGCGCAGTGGTGTCAGTGGGTGATGGCCGTTGCCGAACGTTTTGCGCTGCCAACGCCTGCGGCTGACGCGTGGCCAGGCCTGATCCGCGAAGCGGTGCGCTATACCGGTGACCAGGAAACGCTGCCACTCTGCCCGCTCTGGATCGGCAAGCAGCTGCGTGAAGTGGGTGTGATTAGCGGTAACGGTGCGTTCACCGGAGAACAACTCACCCAGATGCTGGCTCAACGAGAGTGGCGAGAAGGCTATCTTGCTGACCGTATGCAGGATGAAATTCTGCTGGAACAAATTCTGGTGGAAACCGAAGGCGAACGCGTCGGGCAGATTAACGCCCTGTCGGTAATTGAATTTCCTGGCCATCCGCGCGCATTCGGGGAGCCGTCTCGTATCAGCTGCGTTGTGCATATTGGCGATGGCGAGTTTACCGATATCGAACGCAAAGCCGAGCTGGGCGGAAACATTCACGCCAAAGGCATGATGATCATGCAGGCGTTTTTAATGTCTGAACTGCAGCTTGAGCAACAGATCCCCTTCTCCGCCTCGCTGACGTTTGAGCAGTCCTACAGCGAAGTGGATGGCGATAGCGCCTCTATGGCTGAACTGTGCGCCTTAATCAGCGCCCTGGCGGAAGTGCCCATCAATCAGAACATCGCGATCACCGGTTCGGTGGATCAATTTGGTCGTGCGCAGCCTGTGGGTGGCCTCAACGAGAAAATTGAAGGCTTCTTCTCAATCTGTCAGCAGCGCGGTTTAAACGGCAAGCAGGGTGTGATTATTCCGGCTCCCAACGCACGCCATTTAAGCCTCAGTCAGGAGATCCTGGATGCGGTTGAACATGAGCAGTTCGCTATCTGGGCCATCGAAGGGATTGAGGATGCACTACCCTTACTGACAAACCTGGTATGGGATGGCGAAGGGCAAACCACCCTGATGCAGACTATCCAGGAGCGTATTGCTCAGGCGACACAGCAGGATGCTCGTCATCGTTATCCATGGCCGTTACGCTGGCTGGGCTGGTTTAGTTCGAACTGATCGGACTTGTTCAGCGTACACGTGTTAGCTATCCTGCGTCCTTCACTAAAATAAGGCTTACTGAGAACATGGTAGATAAACGCGAATCCTATACAAAAGAAGATCTTCTTGCCTCTGGTCGCGGTGAACTGTTTGGCGCGAAAGGCCCACAGTTACCGGCCCCGAACATGCTGATGATGGACCGTGTCGTGAAAATGACCGAAACCGGCGGCAACTTCGATAAGGGTTACGTAGAAGCAGAACTCGATATCAACCCGGACCTGTGGTTCTTCGGTTGCCACTTTATCGGCGATCCGGTAATGCCTGGCTGTCTGGGTCTGGATGCGATGTGGCAGCTGGTTGGCTTCTATCTTGGCTGGCTGGGTGGTGAAGGTAAAGGCCGCGCGCTGGGCGTAGGCGAAGTAAAATTCACCGGCCAGGTTCTGCCTACAGCGAAGAAAGTGACCTATCGTATTCACTTCAAGCGCATCGTTAACCGCCGCCTGATTATGGGCCTGGCTGATGGCGAAGTGCTGGTCGACGGTCGTCTGATCTATAGCGCAAGCGACCTGAAGGTTGGCCTGTTCCAGGACACGTCCGCGTTCTGATCGTGCTTTTTGCACCCCCGGAAAGGCGAAACCTCCGCATTGCGGAGGTTTCTTTTTTAAAAGAGACGTTATCAGGCTATGAGTGCCCTGTCGCCGATGGCTTCTCGCCAGCCTCCAAGCCATTGTGACCTTTGATTTATCGTCTGATAAGGACACATTTCTTTAGAACGTCCAGCGATGCCGGCCTGATAACCACGTTGATGAGCCCGTTCCAGGCGATCTCGTTTCTGTCTCTTCATGCCTCGTTTCCCTCATTCTTTTGTCTGGTGGAAAGAAAACAGTGTCTGCACTATCTGCACAGGCACAGATAACGAATACCCCGAATTAGTCGCATCGTCAATGTTCAAAATTCATACGGGTGTCATATTTGTGAGCTACCTGGAAGATCATTTGTACAAAAATTGTGACGTGGCACAAGTAACAACCTGAAGTGAAAACGAAAAAAAACCGCAATCAGCGACAGACCGATTGCGGTTTTTGATGATGAATTTTACTTATGGCAGCCGGGAAATCTCTCTCGCGATACTGGCCGACTCCTGCGCCCAACCCTGAGCCAGGACTTTCACCATTTCGTCATAGCCATCCTTCTGCTGCTTCAGCTCCAGATGGAAAGGACGCTTAATCAGCTGCCCCTGATGATTCAGCAACCACTCCCCGCTGATCACCACTGCACCGTCATAGCGGCCGTGGAAGCCCGTTACGGTGACGTTTAGCGTATCCTGATCGTTACCCAGCGGCTGCGACGCGACAACCCAGCCCGGAAGCTGGCTACCCAGATTGGCCACCAGCGTGTTGCGCAGCTGCTGATCCAGCGGGCTGGCCCACAGGTTGTTGGTCGCAATCACATATTTAACGTCGCTGGTCTGATAGACCACGCCGTTTCCTGCCAGATAATCCGGCACGGCAACCTGCTCAACCCACAGCTGGCGGTTTCCCTGACTCGCCGTGCTTTGCCCGCCGCTGTGGGTCGCCACAGGCAGCTGATAGTAGCTTTTATTCTCTACCCCTGAACTGCACGCCGTTAACAGCAGAGCGCCAACCATCAATAGCCACTTTTTCATTCTTTTGCCCTCTTCGGCTCAGGATCCTTTTTATCTTTCGCTTCGAACACCAGCGCGTTGCTCTTCTCGTTGAGCGTTTTCAGAACAGGCTGCAGTTCACGCAGGACCTGATCAAGACGCTGCATATCTGCCACCATCTTGTTATAGGCTGCTGAGCCCGGCTGGAAGCCCTGCATACTGCGGTTCAGCTCACGCAGCGTTTTCTGCATGTCCTGCGGCAGCTGTTGCATGCTCTGGCTCGCCGTGATCTTGTTGATGTTATCCAGCGTGGTTTGCAGGCGCTGCATTGTCTCCTGACTCTGATGTAACGACCCGGTCGCCGCTTCAATCATCGGATTCAGTGGCAGATTGTTGATCTTATCCAGCGTCTCCATCAGACGCTGCTGGATCTGCGCCAGGCCGCTGCTCACCGTTGGGATGATCTTATAGCCACCGAATTCACGGATACCGGTAATTGGCGGTGCTTTCGGGTAGAAGTCCATATCCACATACAGCGCACCGGTGACCAGGTTGCCGGTTTTCAGCGACCCGCGCAAACCGCGTTCCATCAGCTGAGAGATATGAGCTGCAATATCCTGATTTTCGCCAATCTGGTTTAGCAGACGCTCCGGCTCAATGCGGATCAGCACCGGAATGCGATAGTCATCATCCAGCATCTGGCTCAGACCCGGGACGAAGAACGGCACTTGCCCAACCGTACCGAGGCGAATACCGCGGAACTCAACAGGCGCCCCCGGCTGCAGGCCGCGAACGGAGTCTTTAAAGAACATCAGGAAGTCAACGTGATCGGTATAGAGCGCATCCTGAATGCTTTTTTGATCGTCAAAGAGACGGAAAGCGGTGTTCTCTGCGACCGGCTGCCCTAAATCCAGGCCTTCCGGCACGTCAAAACTTACGCCGCCGCCAAACAGTGTGGTCAGCGAACCCATTTCAACGCGCATACCTGCCGAGGTCAGATCCACCGCGATCCCGCTGTCTTTCCAGAAGCGGACATTGCTGGTGACCAGGCGATCGTTTGGCGCATTAATGAAGAGCTGATAGCTGATCGCGCGTTTCTGCGGATCAAATGTGCTTTTCTCAACCGACCCGACCCGGTAGCCGCGGAACAGAACCGGGTCGCCCGCCGTGAGCTGACCTGCTTTTTTGCTGTCGAGGATCACGCGGATACCTTTGGCATCAGGTGGCGCAAGCGGCGGTGAGTCCAGGAGCTGGTATTTGGCTGGCTGGTTACCCTTAGCGCCGGGCTGCAGCTCAATGTAGGCGCCCGAAAGCAGCGTCCCTAAGCCGCTGATCCCTTCTCGCCCCACCTGCGGCTTAACGACCCAGAAAACGGAATCGCCGTGCAGCAGTTTTTCCATGCCGGCATTAAGGCGCGCCTTAATCTCCACATGGGTTAAATCGTCCGTCAGGGTTGCGCTTTCGACCACGCCCACATCCACGCTACGGCTTTTGATGGTCGTTTTACCGCCCTCAATCCCCTCGGCATTGGTGGTTATCAGCGTCACTTCCGGTCCCTGATGACTGTAATGATAAAACAGGATCCAGGCACCGATCAGCGCAGTCACGATGGGAAAAATCCACACCGGAGACCAGTTTTTGACCTTCTGCACTTTCGCCTCTCCACTCTTATTTTCCATGCTCTTACTCTTCCTCATGGCTTGATTCAGGCTCACGATCCCACGATAAACGAGGGTCGAAGGTCATGGCCGCAAACATGGTCATGATCACGACCAGTGCAAACATTAAAGCCCCCATCGCAGGATAAATACTCATCAAACCGCCCATCCGCACCAGCGCAGAGAGAACGGCGATGACAAACACGTCAATCATTGACCAGCGTCCGACAAACTCGACCACTTCATAAATCAGGTGCATGCGTTCGCTATCGCGTTTCCCATGCCCTTTCGCATCCCAACAGAGCCAGGCGATGGCGATCATTTTTAATGTGGGCACCATAATACTGGCGATAAAGATGACGCCAGCGACCGGATAGGAACCTTCGCCCCAGAGCAGTATCACCCCGGCGAGGATCGTCGAGGGCATTTTGTCACCGAGCAAATCGGTGATCATGATTGGCAGAATATTGGCTGGCAGATACAGCATGACGGACGTGACCAGCAGCGCCATCGTCCACTGCAGGCTATTTTTACGGCGTACGTGCCCCTTTGTTTCGCAGCGCGGACAGACGTTGAGATCGGCGGGCAGCACGGCGGTACAGCACGGGCACGAGCGAAGCCCCTGGCGAATGCCGGGCACGCCGACCTTCACCGTCTGAGCAAGCGTCGGCGCTGGCGCGATATCGTCCCACGCCCAGCGTCGGTCCACACACTGGAAGGCGCGCAGCTGCAGAACGCAGTACAGACACCAGGGAATAAAGCTGCTGCCAATCCCCACGTCGCCGTACGCCATCAGCTTCACGAAGCTGACCAGAATCCCCGCCAGAAAAATCTCGGCCATCCCCCAGCTTTTGAGCTGAAAAAGAATACGCGCCAGTCGGATTTTCAGCGGTGCCGGCATCCTGACGCGGTTCACCAGCAAAAGGATGACGACCAGGCAAAAAGCCGGGACTATCTGGACAAACAGGAGAAAAAAGGTCCCCAGGCTGGCGTAATCTTCTGAGAACATCACACCCGGGATTTCAAGCAAATCCACCTGGCTGGTGATCCCCCCCACCTTCATATAGATGAAGGGGAAGAGATTGGAGAGGAGCAGCATAAACAAGGCTGCCAGAGCGTAAGCAGTGGGACGCTGCCGCGGCGCGTCCCACTCGGTTGTCAACGTCGCACCGCAACGTGGACACAGGGCTTTATGTCCGTGACCAAGCTCTGGCAACGCCACGAGCATATCGCATTGCGAGCATAAAATATGCCTGTCGGCATGGTGCTGGTCACACATATGTTATCCCTGTTTATGCGCCGTTTTTCAGAGACTCAAGGTACTCCCAGCGCTCAAATGCTTCTTCCAGGGCTTTTTCAGCCGCGGACAGTTCTGACAGTACTTTCTGAGTATAGTCATGCGATTGAGTAAAGAATGACGCATCAGCAACCTGTTTTTGCAGATCCTCAAGCGCAGCCTCCAGCTCTTCAAGACGCTGCGGTAGCCCCTCCAGTTCGCGCTGCAGGTTATAGCTTAGTTTAGCCGAGGTTTTCTTGACAGTTTCTGCTTTTGTTACAGCAGGTTCAGAACTTATTTTGGACTTTGACTGCTTCGTCGCCAGCGACTGTGCCTGCTGCCCTTTTGCATCGTGATAACCGCCGACATATTGACCAATTCGCCCTTCACCTTCGAAGATCCAGCACTCGGTCACGGTGTTATCAACGAACTGACGATCATGGCTGACCAGCATCACGGTGCCCTGATAGCCGTCAATCAGCTCTTCGAGTAATTCCAGCGTTTCGACATCCAGGTCGTTCGTCGGTTCATCGAGGATCAGCAGGTTGCTTGGCTTCAGGAACAGGCGCGCCAGCAGAAGGCGGTTTCGCTCACCGCCGGACAGCGCACGCACCGGCGTCATGGCGCGTTTCGGATGGAACAGGAAGTCCTGCAGGTAGCCCAGCACGTGGCGAGGCTTGCCGTTCACCATCACTTCCTGCTTACCTTCGGCGAGGTTGTCCATCACCGTACGGTCCGGATCCAGCTCCGCGCGGTGCTGGTCGAAGTAGGCGACCTCCAGCTTGGTCCCGCAGTGAATACGTCCGCTGTCGGCCTGCAGCTGGCCCAGCATCAGCTTCAGCAGCGTGGTTTTACCGCAGCCGTTCGGGCCGATGAGCGCAATTTTGTCGCCGCGCTGAACCTGCGCGGAGAAATCGTTCACCAGCACTTTACCGTCAACCTGATAGTTGACGTTTTCCATTTCAAAGACAATCTTGCCGGAACGGGACGCCTCTTCCACCTGCATTTTGGCGCTGCCCATCACTTCACGGCGTTCGCTGCGCTCGCGACGCATCGCCTTCAGGGCACGCACGCGGCCTTCGTTACGGGTACGGCGGGCTTTGATGCCCTGGCGGATCCAGACCTCTTCCTGCGCCAGCTTGCGGTCGAACTCGGCATTCTGCAGTTCTTCCACGCGCAGGTTTTCTTCTTTCTCCAGCAGATACGTATCGTAATCGCCGGGATAGGTCACCAGCTTGCCGCGGTCGAGGTCGACAATGCGCGTCGCCATATTGCGAATAAACGAACGGTCATGCGAGATAAAGATGATGGTGCCGCTGAAGGTTTTCAGGAAACCTTCCAGCCAGTCGATCGCTTCGATATCCAGGTGGTTGGTCGGTTCGTCCAGCAGCAGCACCTTCGGCCCGCTGACCAGCGCGCGGCCCAGGGCCGCTTTACGCAGCCAGCCGCCGGAGAGCGCCGAGAGCTCCATATCGGGTTCCAGGCCGAGCTGTGCCAGCACTTCATTAATGCGGTTTTCAAGCTGCCACAGACCGTGGTGATCGAGCATCTCCTGCACTTTCGCCAGTTCGTTGAGGTTTTTGTCGCTCGGATCGGTCATCACCAGATGCGAAATCTCGTGATAGCGCTTCAGGTATTCAGCCTGCTCGGAGATCCCTTCCGCCACGAAATCGTAAACGCTGCCGGTCACGTGACGCGGTGGATCCTGCTGCAGGCGGGAGACAATCAGATCCTGCTCGTAAACAATACGCCCGTCATCCAGCCCCTGTTCGCGGTTAAGGATTTTCATCAGCGTGGATTTACCCGCGCCGTTACGGCCCACCAGACAGACGCGCTCGTTATCTTCGATGTGCAGTTCTGCATTGTCGAGAAGCGGTGAGTCGCTGAAGGAGAGCCACGCGCCGTGCATACTAATTAAAGACATTTATTTTTCCTTTCAGACCGCGGTAATCAACCAGCAGTTATGGATTTGACGGTTACGGGCAAAGTCCTGAGACAGCGTTTTTTGGCTGATTTCTTGTGCTTTCAGTCCCAGGGCTGCTAAGCCGTCATGATCCATACGGAAGCCGCGTTTGTTGTTCGAGAACATAATGGTGCCGCCTTTGCGCAGCAGGCGCTTCAGGTCGGTCATCAGGCGCAGGTGATCGCGTTGTACATCAAAGCTATCTTCCATACGCTTGGAGTTGGAGAAGGTCGGCGGATCGATAAAGATCAGATCAAACTGCTCGTCGGTATCGCGCAGCCAGCCCAGCACATCAGCCTGCATCAGGCGATGCTGACGTCCGGTTAAGCCGTTAAGACGCAGGTTGCGCTCCGCCCACTCCAGATAGGTACGGGACATATCCACCGTGGTGGTGCTGCGCGCGCCGCCCAGACCGGCATGCACGCTGGCGCTGCCGGTATAGGAGAAGAGATTCAGGAAGTCCTTGCCTTTGCTCATCTGGCCCAGCATGCGGCGGGCGATACGGTGGTCGAGGAACAGACCGGTATCCAGATAGTCGGTCAGGTTGACCCACAGGCGCGCGTTGTATTCGCCCACTTCGATAAAGTCGCCCTTCTCGCCCATCTTCTGGTACTGGTTTTTGCCTTTCTGACGTTCACGCGTTTTCAGCACCAGCTTGTTTGGCGCAATACCCAGCACGGCGATGGTGGCGGCAATGACGTCCAGCATGCGCTGACGCGCTTTTTGTGCATCAATGGTTTTCGGCGGCGCATATTCCTGAATCACCACCCAGTTCGCGTAGCGGTCAACCGCCACGTTGTACTCCGGCAGGTCGGCATCGTACAGGCGATAGCATTCAATGCCCTCCTGCTTCGCCCACTTCTCAAATTTCTTCAGGTTCTTGCGCAGGCGGTTGGCGTAATCTTCCGCCACGCCGGACGGCTTGCTGTCGGCCGCCTTCTCCGCCAGATGGTAGTTTTTCTGCACGCAGTCCAGCGGGCCGTTTTTCGCTTTAAACTGGCGATCGGCGCGCAGCTGCAGGCAGCTCAGCAGTTCCGGCGAGGCGCTGAACAGAGACAGGTTCCAGCCGCCGAAGTGGTCCTTCATATTGCGGCCCAGCAGGCTGTGCAGGGCAATCAGCGCCGGTTCGCTATCGAGACGTTCGCCGTATGGCGGGTTGCTGATGACGGTACCGTACGGGCCTTTTGGCAGCGGGTTGGTCAGGTTGGCCACGTCTTTCACTTCAAAGGTGACCAGCTCGCCGATACCAGCACGGCGGGCGTTGCTGCGCGCACGCTCAATGACGCGAGGGTCGCTATCGGAGCCGTAGAAATGAGAGGTATATTCCGCCAGCCCCTTCCGCGCGCGGGTCTGCGCGTCGTCTTTGACCTCTTTCCAGAGCGCTTCATCGTGCTGCGCCCAGCCCTTGAAGCCCCACTGGCCGCGGTGCAGTCCCGGCGCGCGGTCGGTGGCCAGCATAGCCGCTTCAATCAGCAGGGTACCGGAACCACACATCGGGTCGAGCAGCGGCGTGCCCGGCTGCCAGCCGGAGCGCATCACAATCGCGGCCGCCAGGGTCTCTTTGATGGGTGCCATGCCGGTACGATCGCGGTAGCCGCGCAGGTGCAGGCCCGCGCCGCTCAGATCGAGGGAGATACTCGCCGTGTCGCCGTTCAGCCAGACGTTAATACGCAGATCGGGGTTTTCACGATCGACGTTGGGACGTTCCTTATTTTTACGCGTGAAGCAGTCCACAATGGCGTCTTTTACGCGCAGGGCTCCGTACTGGCTGTTGCGGATCTCGTCGTTCACGCCGTTGAAATGCACCGCAAAGGTGGCATTCGGGGTGAAGATCTCTGTCCAGTCGATCATCTGTACGCCGGTATAGAGATCAAGGTCGCTATAGACCTTGCACTCCTTCATCGGCAGCATGATGCGCGACGCCAGGCGGCTCCACATCAGGCTCTGGTAAATAAGCCGCGTGTCGCCCTCAAAATGGACACCACCCTGAACCACCTGGCACTCTTGCGCGCCCAGGCTTTCCAGTTCAGTTTTTAACAGCTCTTCCAGCCCACGGGCCGTACTGGCAAACAGAGAATTCATATCGTCACTTTTACTCTTAGAAAATTGTCGCGCATTATAGCTAATATGGCGTGTATGTCATAAAGTTGAAGGCTTATTTTCATTCGAGGGAGTGTGCAGTGGCGACGTTATCCAGGCTTTTTATTCATCCGGTGAAATCCATGCGCGGCATCGGCGTCTCTCACGCGCTGGCCGACATGAGCGGATTTGCCTTTGATCGTATTTTTATGGTCACCGAGCCTGACGGTACGTTCATTACCGCACGCCAGTTCCCTCAGATGGTTCGCTTTACCCCTTCCCCGCTTCACGACGGTTTGCACCTTACCGCACCGGACGGTTCCAGCGCGGTGATTCGCTTTGCTGATTTTGCGCCCGTCGATGCGCCAACGGAAGTGTGGGGTAATCATTTTACCGCGCGCATCGCCCCGGATGAGATTAACCGCTGGCTGAGCGACTTCTTTTCCCGTGACGTGCAGCTGCGCTGGGTTGGGCCTGAACTGACGCGTCGCGTGAAGCGCCACGATGCCGTTCCCCTCTCCTTCGCCGATGGCTTCCCGTTCCTGCTGACCAACGAAGCCTCGCTGCGTGATTTACAAGGCCGCTGCAAAGCCAGCGTTCAGATGGAACAGTTCCGTCCGAACCTGGTGGTGACGGGTGCAGAGGCCTGGGACGAAGATACCTGGAAAGTGATCCGCATTGGCAGCGTCATTTTTGACGTGGTGAAGCCGTGCAGCCGCTGCATTTTCACGACGGTCAGCCCGGAGAAAGGTCAGAAGCACCCTTCCGGCGAACCGTTGAAGACGCTGCAGTCATTCCGCACCGCGCAGGATAACGGTGATGTCGATTTCGGCCAGAACCTGATCCCGCGCTCCAGCGGCGCGATCCGCGTTGGTGATGAGGTAGAAGTGCTCGCCCGTGGGCCAGCAAGGGTGTACGGCTCGGGTCAGGAAGAGGAGTTTGTCGACGTTGAGACAAACGTCGCCGCTGCGGTAGAGATTCACTGGCAGGGCAACGTGATCCGGGGTAATAACCAGCAGGTATTGCTTGAGCAGTTGGAACAAGCAGGGATCCGCATCCCCTATTCCTGTCGCGCAGGAATTTGCGGATGCTGCCGCATCAGGCTGGTGGATGGCGAAGTGAGTGCGTTGAAAAAATCGGCAATTGGAAATGACGGCACAATTCTGTGCTGTAGCTGCGTCCCGAAAACGTCCGTACAGCTGGAAGCTTAAACCGCCTGCTCGAGGCTGAAGGCATCCACGCGAAGCTGGGGCTTCAGCCTGTCGTTCATAACCTTAATGGCATCCCCAAGCTGCATTGTCCGCCCGGCAATCGTCACGCCGGGCTGGGCCAGCAAACAGAGCGCGGCATTTTCGCCGGGCTCCACCACCAGCAGGCTCACCTCTTCTGCGGTATCGCTCAGATTGACGCTGGCCGCATCACCCGTTGCCGGGGTCCAGTTCATGCCGTGCGGCAGGAAATGCCAGCTCTTTGGCATTTGCGGTTTCAGGAAACGGATAGCCACCAGCGCATTTAATACCAGCTCGGCACGCTGCTCTTTCGAGAGCACCAGATCGCGACATTTTTCCTCAAAGGAGAAATACAGCGCAGCGTCATCAACGCAAAAGCCTGACGGGGAAAAGGCGTCCGGGGTTAACATTCGGCGGGCAAAACGAGAGCGAAACAACATGCCATTGGCTAAGTCGAGCATCATTCGGTCATGCTCGTCGCAAAAATACCAGCGCCAGTTATCGTCAGGTTTAATTCGCATGTTTCTCTCCCGTCCCCGAAACGTCCTGTACTAAAAATGTCCTGATCGCCGCTTCGTTTATAACACCATTAATAAAAGACTATAATGTCTAAATAAGCAACAGTGACGGAATATAAAACAACCAGGGCTGGAAATAAAGCCCTGGTTGTCTGATTAAGAGAAAAGATTAGATATGAGTAACAATTTCTTTAATCAGCGGCGGCCCTTTAAAAATAAAACCGGAATAGATTTGCACCAGTGACGCACCCGCTGCCATCTTCTCGCGCGCAGCAATCACCGAGTCAATGCCACCGACGCCAATAATCGGCAGACGGCCATTTAATTCCGCAGACAGAGCACGAATAATTTCAGTGCTTTTTAATTGCACCGGACGCCCGCTTAACCCACCCGCTTCGTCACAGTTTTTCATTCCCTGCACGAGGGAGCGATCGAGGGTGGTATTGGTCGCAATCACACCATCAATATTATGACGAACTAAACTGTCGGCAACCTGGATCAATTCTTCGGCAGAAAGATCCGGCGCGATCTTAACCGCGACAGGAACATATTTATGATGGATCGACTGGAGTTCATTTTGTTTATTTTTAATGGCACTCAGAAGATCGTCCAGCGCCTCACCATATTGTAAGGATCGCAGCCCCGGGGTATTGGGGGAAGAAATATTCACCGCAATATAACCGGCATAGGCGTAGACTTTTTCCATACAAATCAGATAGTCATCTTTACCCTGCTCGACCGGCGTGTCTTTATTTTTGCCGATATTGATGCCCAGAATTCCGTCAAAGTGGGCTTTTTTTACGTTCTCGACGAGATGATCAACACCGTGGTTATTGAAGCCCATGCGGTTGATCAGCCCTTCGGCTTCCACCAGTCGGAACAGGCGCGGCTTGTCATTTCCCGGCTGCGGGCGCGGGGTAACGGTGCCGATTTCAATGGAGCCAAAGCCCATCGCGCCCAGGGCATCAATGCACTCGCCGTTTTTGTCCAGACCGGCCGCCAGACCCAGCGGATTTTTAAAGGTCAGCCCCATGCATTGCACAGGTTTTACCGGCACATGCTGGCGCACCAACGCGGCCAGAGGCGTTCCGGTAATACGACGTAATTGCTGGAATGTCAATTCATGAGCGCGCTCAGGGTCGAGCTGGAAAAGGGCTTTACGAACGAAGGGGTAGTACATGAACTCTCCTGGATTCCCGGTGTGCAAACCGGGAGGGGATTATGGGCGATCCCGGCGCGAAAGGGAATTGACCTGCGGCAAAAAATCAGCGTAAAACGCAATCGTTTACCTCCCCGTCTATTTCTTATGCACTTTTTCGCATTTTAATTGCAGATAAATCATTTAGTGGAATAAACGCGCGGTGTCACACTCCTTAAAATTGTTATGAATGTTAGATAAAAGCAAACAATTAGTTATAAGGAGGAAGTATGCGCGTCATTACCCTGGCCGGAAGTCCACGATTCCCGTCACGCTCCAGCGCCCTGCTGGAATATGCCCGTGAAAAACTGAATGCTCTGGATGTGGAAGTGTGCCACTGGAACCTGCATAACTTCGAACCTGAAGATTTGCTCTACGCCCGTTTCGACAGCCCCGCGCTGAAAACCCTCATTGAGCAACTTAACGGCGCGGACGGCCTGATCGTGGCAACGCCCATTTATAAAGCCTCTTTTTCCGGGGCGCTGAAAACCCTGCTCGATCTGCTTCCGGAACGCGCGCTGGACGGAAAGGTGGTGCTGCCGCTGGCAACGGGCGGTACGGTTGCCCATTTACTGGCCGTGGATTACGCCCTGAAGCCGGTGCTGAACGCGCTGAAAGCGCAGGAGATCCTCCACGGCGTTTTCGCCGATGACTCACAGGTTATCGACTATCAGCACAAACCCCACTTTACGCCCAACCTGCAAACCCGCCTCGATAACGCTCTGGAAACCTTCTGGCATGCCCTGCATCGCCGGGATATCCAGGCCCCGGCGTTTGGTCAGCCTCAAGGAGTCGCCCATGTTTAAAATCTTAACCCGCATCGGACTGGCCGGTTTGATGGCATTTACCTCGCTGGCCCATGCCGCAGAAACGGCTCCGGAAAGCTTACGTATCGGCTATCAGAAAGGCAGCGTCAGCATGGTGCTGGCAAAAAGCCACCAGCTTCTGGAAAAACGCTTCCCGGACACCAAATTCTCCTGGGTGGAGTTCCCTGCCGGCCCGCAGATGCTGGAGGCCCTTAACGTGGGCAGTATCGATCTCGGCAGCACGGGCGATATTCCGCCAATATTTGCCCAGGCGGCGGGAGCGGACCTCGTCTATGTAGGCGTTGAGCCGCCCAAGCCGAAGGCCGAGGTGATCCTGGTGCCTGAAAACAGCGATATTAAAACCGTCGCCGATCTCAAAGGCCATAAGGTCGCATTCCAGAAAGGTTCCAGCTCACACAACCTGTTGCTGCGTGCCCTGCAAGAGGCCGGGCTCAAGTTCACTGACATTCAGCCTGTTTACCTGACGCCTGCCGACGCGCGCGCCGCGTTCCAGCAGAAGAACGTTGATGCCTGGGCCATCTGGGATCCGTACTACTCCGCCGCATTACTGCAGGGCGGCGTTCGCGTGCTGAAAGACGGTACCACGCTGAAGCAAACCGGCTCGTTCTATCTGGCCGCGCGCCCTTATGCGGAAAAGAACGGCACATTTATTCAGGGCGTGCTGGATACCTTTACCCAGGCCGATGCCCTGACTCAGAGCCAACGTCAGGAGAGCATTGCCCTGCTGGCGAAAACCATGGGCTTACCTGAGCCGGTGATCGCGAGCTATCTCAACCACCGTCCGCCGACCACCATTACGCCCGTTGACGCGCACGTCGCCGCGCTTCAGCAGCAAACGGCCGACCTCTTCTATCAAAATCACCTGGTTCCAAAACAGGTCACTATTCGCGAACGCATCTGGCAACCCGCAGGCAAAGAAGGAGCTAAATCATGAGTCTGAATCTTTTCTGGTTTTTACCCACCCACGGTGATGGACACTATCTTGGCACAGAAGAGGGTTCACGCCCGGTTGACCATGGCTACCTGCAGCAGATTGCTCAGGCAGCAGACCGAATCGGTTTCACCGGGGTGCTGATCCCAACCGGACGGTCATGTGAAGATGCGTGGCTGGTCGCCGCGTCGATGATCCCGGTCACCCAGCGTCTGAAGTTCCTGGTCGCGTTACGCCCGAGCGTCGTCTCCCCCACCGTGGCGGCACGTCAGGCGGCAACGCTGGACCGACTGTCCAACGGCCGCGCCCTGTTTAACCTGGTGACGGGCAGCGATCCGCAGGAGCTGGCGGGCGACGGCGTGTTCCTCGACCATACCGAACGCTATGAGGCCTCCGCCGAGTTCACCCGCGTCTGGCGACGTCTGCTGGAAGGGGAAACCGTCACCTTTGAAGGCAAGCATATTCACGTTCGCGACGCGAAGCTCTACTTCCCACCAGTTCAGCAACCGCGCCCGCCGCTCTATTTTGGCGGGTCGTCGGATGTGGCGCAGGATCTGGCCGCAGAGCAGGTCGATCTCTATCTGACCTGGGGCGAACCGCCTGAGCTGGTAAAAGAAAAAATTGCCCAGGTTCGCGCGAAAGCGGCCGCCCATGGCCGCAAGGTGCGCTTCGGTATCCGTCTGCATGTGATTGTGCGCGAGACCAATGAAGAAGCCTGGCAGGCGGCGGACCGCCTGATCTCCCATCTGGATGATGAAACGATCGCCAGAGCCCAGGCCGCATTTGCCAAAACCGACTCCGTCGGGCAGCACCGGATGGCGTCCCTGCACAACGGCAAGCGCGAGAATCTGGAGATCAGCCCGAACCTGTGGGCAGGCGTCGGCCTGGTACGCGGCGGTGCGGGCACAGCGCTGGTCGGCGACGGCCCGACCGTGGCCGCGCGCATCAATGAATACGCCGAACTGGGCATCGACAGCTTTATTCTCTCCGGTTATCCGCATCTGGAAGAGGCGTACAAGGTGGGCGAACTGCTGTTCCCGCACCTGGATGTCGCCATTCCGGAGGTGCCACAGCCGCAGCGGCTTCAGCTTCAGGGCGAAGCCGTGGCGAACGAATTCATTCCACGCAAAGCCGCACAGAGCTAAGGAGTGATCATGTCTGCCACCTCACAAAAATGGCTGCTGCGCGCCGCGCCGTGGTTTTTACCCGTCGGCATTGTGGCGCTCTGGCAGCTCGCATCGTCTACCGGCTGGCTGTCGAGCCGCATTCTGCCCTCTCCGGAGGGCGTTGTAGAAGCGTTCTGGTCGCTGAGCGTTAGCGGAGAGATGTGGCAGCACCTGGCGATCAGCTCCTGGCGCGCCGTGATCGGGTTTTCCATCGGCGGCAGCATCGGGCTGGTCCTGGGCCTGATCAGCGGCCTTTCACGCTGGGGTGAACGGCTGCTGGATACTTCTATCCAGATGCTGCGTAATGTGCCGCATCTGGCGCTGATCCCGCTGGTCATTTTGTGGTTTGGAATTGATGAGAGTGCCAAGATCTTCCTCGTGGCGCTGGGCACGCTGTTCCCGATTTACATCAATACCTGGCACGGCATCCGCAATATCGATCGCGGTCTGGTAGAGATGGCACGCAGCTACGGCTTATCGGGTTTTTCCCTCTTTATTCATGTGATTCTGCCGGGCGCCCTGCCCTCCATTATGGTCGGCGTGCGTTTTGCGCTCGGCCTGATGTGGCTGACGCTGATTGTGGCGGAAACCATCTCAGCCAACTCCGGGATTGGTTATCTGGCGATGAACGCCCGTGAATTCCTGCAAACGGACGTGGTGGTGGTTGCCATTATTCTTTATGCCCTGCTCGGCAAACTCGCTGACGTCAGCGCCCAGTGGCTGGAGCGCAGCTGGCTGCGCTGGAACCCGGCCTATACCCTTCAGGAGGCGAAAGCATGAATACGGCACGACTGAATCAGGGGACCCCGTTACTGCTGAACGGCGTCACCAAACGCTACGGCGAAAACACCATTCTTAACGGGCTGGATCTGCATATTCCCGCCGGACAGTTTGTGGCCGTTGTCGGTCGCAGCGGCGGCGGCAAGAGTACGCTGCTACGGCTGCTGGCCGGTCTGGAAGCCCCCAACGGTGGCGACATTCTGGCAGGGACAACGCCGCTTGCGAATATCCAGGACGATACCCGCATGATGTTCCAGGACGCGCGGCTGCTGCCGTGGAAAACGGTTATCGACAATGTCGGGCTTGGCCTTAAGGGCAGCTGGCGGGATGAAGCCCGCCAGGCGCTGGCCGCCGTTGGGCTGGAAAATCGCGCCGATGAGTGGCCTGCTGCCCTTTCGGGTGGACAGAAGCAGCGCGTGGCGCTGGCGCGGGCGTTAATTCACCGTCCGGGCCTGCTGTTGCTCGATGAACCGCTGGGCGCGCTCGACGCCCTGACGCGAATCGAAATGCAGGATTTGATTGGATCCCTCTGGCAGGCGCACGGCTTTACGGTACTGCTGGTGACGCATGACGTGAGTGAAGCCGTCGCAATGGCCGACCGGGTGCTGTTAATAGAGGAAGGGAAAATCGGTCTGGATCTGACGGTGGATCTTCCGCGGCCTCGTCGCGTGGGTTCGGCAAGACTGGCGGAGCTGGAGGCTGAGGTATTGGATCGGGTGATGAAGCGAGGGGAAACGGAGTTGCGGCGAGTTAAGGCTAATGTCTGATCCCCTCACTCCGGCCCTCTCCATGTGGGAGAGGGAGAAAACACTAAAAACGGCAACCGAGGTTGCCGTTTTGCTTTTACCTGCCCACCAGGCTTTTTTCTACATTACGCTAAGGCTTTAGCAATCTTCTCGTACAGATCGCCAGACAGGTTTTCCAGCCCTTTCAGCTGCTCAAGCGCGGCACGCATCTTCGCCTGACGCTTCGCATCGTAGCGTTTCAGACGGATCAGCGGCTCAATCAGACGCGACGCCACCTGCGGGTTACGGCTGTTCAGCTCGGTCAGCATTTCCACCATGAACTGATAACCGCTGCCGTCTTCGGCGTGGAACGCGGCCGGGTTGCTGCTGGCAAACGCGCCAATCAGCGAACGCACGCGGTTTGGGTTGCTGAGGGTAAAGGAGCGATGCTTCAGCAGGCTGCGCACGTTGCTGAGCGCATCGGCCGCCGGGCTGGTCGCCTGCAGGATGAACCACTTGTCCATCACCAGGCCATCCTGATGCCACTTGTCATCGTACTCCTGCATCAGCGCATCGCGGCACGGCAGTTCGGCGGCAACGCTTGCGCCCAGCGCAGCCAGCGCGTCGGTCATGTTATCCGCTTCGTGATACTGCTTGCTCACCAGGGTGTTCGCCAGCTCGGTTTCACCAAACGCCAGATAGCGCAGGCAGGTGTTGCGCAGAGAACGTTTACCGATGTCCGCGTGCTCAACGCGATAAGCGTCGAGCTTGTTGGCGTTATAAATGGCGAGGAACTCGTCCGCCAGCTCAGCAGCCAGCGTACGGGTCAGCGCTTCACGCACCGCCACGATCGCGATCGGATCGATAATCTCGAACAACTCCGCGATTTCCGTTGCTGACGGCAGGGTCAGAATTTCAGCGGCGAGCGCCGGGTCAATCTTCTCATCCAGCAGGATCGCGCGGAACGCGTCAGCTACGTGAACAGGCAGCGACAGCGGCTGGCCCTGCTGATGACGGTTTACGTTGAGCTTGATGTAGGTCGCCAGCAGGCTTTGTGCGGCATCCCAGCGGGAGAAGTCGTTACGCGCGTGACGCATCAGGAACGTCAGTTGCTGATCGCTCCACTTGTACTCCAGCTTCACCGGCGCGGAGAATTCACACAGCAGCGCAGGCACCGGCTGGAAATAGACGTTATCGAAGATAAAGGTCTGCTCGGCCTGGGTCACGTTCAGCACGTGGTGTACCGGGTGACCGCCCTTCTGCAATGGGATCACTTTGCCTTCGTTATCGTACAGCTCAATGCTGAACGGAATATGCAGCGGGTATTTCTCTTCCTGCTCTGCCGTCGGCGGCGTGCGCTGGCTGATGGTCAGGGTGTACTGCTCGGTCTCTGGATTGTAATCGTCTTTGACGGTAACAATCGGCGTACCGGCCTGGCTGTACCAGCGGCGGAAGTGGGAAAGATCGACATTAGAGGCATCTTCCATTGCCTGCACAAAATCGTCGCAGGTGGCCGCGCTGCCGTCATGACGCTCGAAGTAGAGCTGCATCCCTTTCTGGAAGTTCTCTTCACCCAGCAGAGTGTGGATCATGCGGATAATTTCAGCGCCTTTCTCATACACCGTCAGGGTGTAGAAGTTGTTCATTTCGATGACTTTATCCGGGCGGATCGGATGCGCCATTGGGCTGGCATCTTCCGCAAACTGCAGGCCGCGCATGGTTCGCACGTTGTTGATGCGGTTCACCGCGCGTGACCCCAGATCGGAGCTAAACTCCTGGTCACGGAAGACGGTCAGGCCCTCTTTCAGGCTCAGCTGGAACCAGTCGCGGCAGGTGACGCGGTTACCGGTCCAGTTGTGGAAATATTCGTGGCCGATGACGCGTTCGATATCGAGATAATCTTTATCGGTGGCGGTATCGGTGCGCGCCAGCACGTATTTGGAGTTAAAGACGTTCAGGCCTTTGTTTTCCATTGCGCCCATGTTGAAGAAATCAACGGCGACGATCATATAGATGTCGAGGTCATATTCGAGGCCGAAGCGCTCTTCATCCCACTTCATGGAGTTGATGAGCGAGGTCATCGCCCACGGCGCGCGGTCCAGGTTACCACGGTCAACAAACAGCTCCAGCGCCACCTCGCGGCCTGAGCGCGTTTTGAAGGTGTCGCGCAGCACGTCGAAATCGCCCGCCACCAGCGCAAACAGGTAGCACGGTTTCGGGAAGGGATCCTGCCACTGAACCCAGTGACGGCCATTCTCCAGCTCGCCTTCACCTACGCGGTTGCCGTTGGAGAGCAGGAAGGGATACAGGGTTTTATCGGCGATGATTTTAGTGGTGAAGCGCGCCAGGACATCCGGGCGGTCGAGATACCAGGTAATGTGGCGGAACCCTTCCGCTTCACACTGGGTACACAGCGCCACGCCAGACTGGTACAGCCCTTCCAGCGCGGTATTGGCGGCCGGGCTGATTTCATTCACGATGCGCAGCGTAAACTGATCCGGCAGGTTGTCGATGACCAGCTGGTTGTTTTCTTCTTTATAGTCCGACCAGGCTTCATCATTAATATGCAGGGAGACCAGCGTCAGGTCTTCGCCATCCAGACGCAGCGGCACGGCAGTTGCGCTGTGGCGCGTCACCTGACTCACCGCCGTGACAACGGTTTTAGTGGCATCCAGGTCAAAAGTCAGATCGATTTCGCTAATCAGATAATCCGGCGCACGGTAGTCGTGGCGGTATTTGGCTTGTGGCTGTTGTGTCATAGAAAACCTTATGCATCGTTTGTCGAGTAACGTTTCAATATATTCCTGTTGCGCAAAACGCGCTATGCAGAATGTTCATCTTTTCAGGGTCAACACCTTTTTTTGCTACATTTGTATAACACGGGGCACAAAATGCCCTCGACCATAAAACGCGCTTATGTTGTGATCGGGGTTCAATAAATCACTAAACAAGGTATACTCCGGAGTTGTTTATTGTACTAAACGCTCCTGTGAGAGGATGCTACTGCGCACCTATGACTCAATTCGCTTCTCCAGTTCTGCATACGTTGCTGGATACCGACGCGTATAAACTGCATATGCAGCAAGCCGTTTTCCACCATTACTATGACGTTCATGTCGCGGCGGAATTCCGCTGCCGTGGCGACGACTTGCTCGGTATCTACGCAGACGCCATTCGTGAACAGGTCAATGCTATGCAGCATCTGACGCTGCAGGACGAGGAATATCAGTGGCTTTCTGGCCTGCCTTTCTTCAAAGCCGACTACCTGAACTGGCTGCGCGATTTCCGCTATAGACCGGAGCAGGTCACCGTGGTTAACGATAACGGCAAGCTGGATATTCGCCTTGAAGGTCCGTGGCGGGAAGTGATCATGTGGGAAGTGCCGCTTCTGGCGGTGATCAGCGAACTGGCTCACCGCTATCGCTCACCGGAAACGGGCGTAGCGCAGGCGGTCGCCTCGCTGGAAAACAAGCTCGCTGACTTCTCCACGCTGACCGCAGGGCTGGACATGTCCCGCTTCCGCCTGATGGACTTTGGCACCCGTCGCCGTTTTTCGCGCGACGTCCAGGAGGCCATCGTTAAACGTCTGCAACAGGAGCCATGGTTCGTGGGCACCAGTAACTACGATCTGGCCCGTCGCCTCAACCTGACGCCAATGGGTACCCAGGCACACGAGTGGTTCCAGGCGCATCAGCAGATCAGCCCTGACCTGGCAAACAGCCAGCGCGCGGCACTGGCTGCATGGCTTGAGGAGTACCCGAATCAACTCGGGATCGCCCTCACCGACTGTATTACGATGGATGCCTTCCTGCGCGACTTTGGACCTGAATTTGCGGAGCGTTATCAGGGGCTACGCCACGATTCAGGGGATCCGATTGAGTGGGGCGAGAAGGCCATTGCCCATTACGAGAAACTGGGTATTGACCCGATGAGCAAGGTGCTGGTCTTCTCCGATAACCTCGATCTGGCGAAAGCCGTCGAACTCTATCGCCATTTCAACGCCAGAGTGAACCTGAGCTTCGGGATTGGTACCCGGTTAACCTGCGATATTCCTCAGGTAAAACCTCTGAATATCGTGATAAAGCTGGTGGAATGTAACGGCAAGCCGGTGGCGAAACTCTCCGACAGCCCGGGCAAAACCATCTGCCATGACAAGGCGTTTGTCCGCGCATTGCGTAAAGCCTTCGATCTTCCCCAGATCAAAAAAGCCAGTTAAGCGCTTAAGGGAGCCTTCATGGCTCCCCTCTTCTTATTTATTTCTCAATTCTTCTCTTTTGACTGCGAAATTTACTTGTCTGATAGCGGATGGCAGGTAACATAGATATCCCCCCATAAGGGTGGACAAGTGTTTATTTTTTCCGACTATTAACAGAGAGAATATTATGAGCGTTGTGCCTGTAGCCGACGTACTCCAGGGCCGTGTCGCCGTTGACCAGGAAGTCACCGTGCGCGGATGGGTGCGTACCCGCCGAGATTCTAAAGCTGGCATCTCCTTCCTTGCCGTCTATGACGGTTCCTGCTTTGATCCTGTACAGGCCGTCATTAATAATTCTCTGCCCAATTACAATGATGACGTTCTGCACCTGACGACGGGCTGTTCCGTTATTGTCACCGGCGTGGTCGTGGCATCCCCGGGTCAGGGTCAGAGTTTCGAAATTCAGGCTTCTGCCATTGAAGTCACCGGCTGGGTTGAAGATCCGGATACCTATCCGATGGCGGCTAAACGTCACAGCATTGAGTATCTGCGTGAAGTGGCGCACCTGCGTCCACGTACCAACCTGATTGGTGCGGTTGCTCGCGTACGTCATACGCTGGCGCAGGCGCTGCATCGTTTCTTCGATGAGCAGGGTTATTTCTGGGTGTCTACCCCGCTGATCACCGCGTCCGATACGGAAGGCGCCGGTGAGATGTTCCGCGTCTCAACGCTGGATCTCGAAAACCTGCCGCGCACCCCGGAAGGTAAAGTGGACTATGACAAAGACTTCTTTGGTAAAGAGGCCTTCCTGACCGTATCCGGTCAGCTCAACGGCGAAACGTACGCCTGCGCGCTGTCTAAAATCTATACCTTTGGCCCTACCTTCCGTGCCGAAAACTCCAACACCAGCCGTCACCTGGCGGAATTCTGGATGCTGGAGCCTGAAGTGGCGTTCGCCAACCTGGACGATGTTGCGGGTCTGGCGGAAGCAATGCTGAAGTATGTCTTCAAAGCGGTGCTGGAAGAGCGTCCGGACGACATGAAATTCTTCGCCGAGCGCGTAGACAGCGACGCAGTAGCCCGTCTGGAGCGCTTCGTCTCTGCCGATTTTGCGCAGGTGGACTACACCGACGCGGTGGCGATCCTCGAGAAATGCGGTGAGAAGTTCGAAAACCCGGTTTACTGGGGCGTAGACCTGGCGTCTGAGCACGAGCGCTATCTGGCCGAGAAGCATTTCAAAGCGCCGGTTGTCGTTAAAAACTATCCGAAAGACATTAAGGCCTTCTATATGCGCCTTAACGAAGACGGTAAAACCGTGGCAGCGATGGACGTCCTGGCGCCGGGCATCGGTGAAATCATCGGTGGTTCACAGCGTGAAGAGCGTCTTGACGTGCTGGACGCGCGTATGGAAGAGATGGGTCTCAACCCTGCGGACTACAGCTGGTACCGCGATCTGCGTCGTTACGGTACCGTACCGCACGCTGGTTTTGGTCTGGGCTTCGAGCGTCTGATCGCCTACGTGACCGGTGTGCAGAACGTTCGTGACGTGATTCCGTTCCCACGTACACCACGTAACGCCAGCTTCTAATCAGTAAAGACTAAAATGGCCAGCTTATGCTGGCCATTATTTTATTCTGCATTGTCAGTTTTCGTCAGCGCAAAGTCAGCTTCTTTAAACCATCACCCCGTCACAATCCCTGGTTGTTACGTTTTATTTCCACGAAATATCCAGCCACAAAAAACAAACCCCATTCTTATTGCGATTATTACATTCTCAAGCGATAGCACAAATTTCAATCAGCTTTACAGCCGTCCAGAAGGCTTTTCGGCGCCATAAGAAAAAACGAGTCGTTTAGCGTCTGTTTATATGAAATGCCTTTATCCAAATTAATCATAAGGAATTCATATATATAGGATATGTCCTGTCGCTTAATTCGCCAGGGCGCTCTGAAGTTTGAGGTGGTTCACAAAGTTCCCAAAAATACATATTTAGTTACACATATTTTCTTTTGGTTACCTAATCTTGAGAATTGTAGCACTTTCAGGCTAGCGAAACGCTTCGGCGAATGGAAAGATGCCTGTCAGATACATAAAGACACCAAACTCTCATCAATAGTTCCGGAAATATTTATTGACAGAATTTATTGACGGCAGTGGCGAGTGTCATAAAAAAACCAATGAGGGTAATAAATAATGATGAAGCGCAATATTCTGGCAGTGGTAATCCCTGCCCTGCTGGTAGCCGGTGCAGCGAACGCTGCAGAAATCTATAACAAGAACGGCAACAAACTGGATCTGTACGGGAAAGTTAATGCTGAGCGTGACTTCGTTACCAATGGTGATAACACCAATAACTCAGATTCAACTTACGCTCAGATCGGTTTCAAAGGCGAAACTCAGATCAACGACCAACTGACCGGTTATGGTCAGTGGGAATACCGTGCACTGGCAAGCTCTGCGGAAGGTGAACAATCTGCAAACAACTCTACTCGTACTCGTCTGGCTTTCGCTGGCCTGAAAATGGCTGACGCTGGTAGCCTCGACTACGGCCGTAACTACGGCATCGTATACGATGTAGAATCCTACACCGACATGGCGCCAACCTGGTCCGGCGAAACCTGGGGTGGTGGTTATGTTGATAACTACATGACCAGCCGTTCTACTGGCCTGCTGACCTACCGTAACAACGATTTCTTCGGTCTGGTTGATGGTCTGAGCTTCGGTCTCCAGTACCAGGCTAAAAACGAACGCGCTGACCTGCGTCGTGCGAATGGCGACGGTGTTGGTTACTCTGTAGCTTATGACTTCGGCAGTGGCTTTGCTCTGACTGGTGCGTACAGCAATGCTAACCGTACTGTTGACCAGAAGGCCGATGGTAAGGGCGACAAAGCTGAAGCATGGGCAATTGGCGGTAAATACGATGCCAACAGCCTGTATCTGGCAGCTGTGTATGCAGAAACCCGCAACATGAGCATCCTGGGCAACAGCACCGGTTCTAATACTCCGGATGCTGATGGCGACGTGTTCAACGTAGCGAATAAAACCCAGAACTTCGAAGTCATTGCTCAGTACCAGTTCGACTTCGGCCTGCGTCCATCCCTCTCCTACGTCCAGAGTAAAGGTAAAAACCTGAACACCGTATCTGGCGGCGATGCAGATCTGGCTAAGTACGTTGAAGTTGGTGCTACTTACTACTTCAACAAAAACTTCAACGTATCTGCTGACTACCGTATCAACCTGATCGACGAAGATCAGGCCAAGCGCACTGGCGGCGGCTGGGTTGGTACCGACGACCAGGTTGGCCTGGCAGCTGTTTACCAGTTCTAATCAGTACACCACTTTGTTATATGCTTAATGAACAGGGCTTCGGCCCTGTTTTTTTATGCCTGACAGAAAATAATGGCGACTTTTGAAAAGCCGCACGCTTTTCGTCGCAAACGGTTGGCATTTTGTAAATCTACCGTTAACCTGATAGCGGATTTCACTTCTGTAATCACAATGGAACTTCGTCATGTTTGAGAACATTACCGCCGCTCCTGCCGACCCGATTCTGGGCCTGGCCGATCTGTTTCGTGCCGACGACCGCCCTGGCAAAATCAACCTGGGTATTGGTGTATATAAAGATGAAACCGGCAAAACTCCGGTACTGACCAGCGTAAAGAAAGCTGAGCAGTATCTGCTGGAAAACGAAACCACCAAAAACTACCTCGGTATTGATGGTATCCCTGAATTTGGTCGCTGCACCCAGGAGCTGCTGTTCGGTAAAGGCAGCGCAATTGTGAGTGACAAACGTGCCCGTACAGCTCAGACCCCGGGCGGTACCGGCGCGCTGCGCGTGGCGGCGGATTTCCTTGCGAAAAACACCTCTGTGAAGCGTGTCTGGGTAAGCAATCCAAGCTGGCCGAACCACAAGAGCGTGTTTAACTCTGCGGGTCTGGAAGTGCGTGAATACGCCTACTACGACGCAGCAAACCACTCTCTGGACTTTGACGGCCTGCTGGCAAGCCTGAACGAAGCGCAAGCGGGTGACGTGGTGCTGTTCCACGGCTGCTGCCACAACCCAACCGGTATCGATCCAACGCTTGAGCAGTGGGAACACCTGGCGAAGCTGTCCGTAGAGAAAGGCTGGCTGCCGCTGTTTGACTTTGCCTACCAGGGCTTCGCCCGTGGTCTGGAAGAAGATGCTGAAGGCCTGCGCGCGTTCGCTGCCGTGCATCAGGAGCTGATCGTTGCCAGTTCCTATTCCAAGAACTTTGGTCTGTACAATGAGCGTGTAGGTGCCTGTACGCTGGTTGCGGCTAACGATGAGACCGTCGATCGCGCGTTCAGCCAGATGAAATCCGTTATCCGCGCTAACTACTCTAACCCGCCGGCTCACGGTGCATCTGTCGTTGCGACTATCCTGAGCAACGATGCGCTGCGCGCCATCTGGGAACAAGAGCTGAACGATATGCGTCAGCGTATTCAGCGCATGCGCCTGCTGTTTGTGAACACCCTGGCGGAGAAAGGCGCGGATCGCGACTTCAGCTTTATCATCAAACAGAACGGCATGTTCTCTTTCAGCGGCCTGACCAAAGAGCAGGTTCTGCGTCTGCGTGAAGAGTTCGGCGTGTACGCAGTGGCGTCTGGCCGCGTGAACGTTGCAGGCATGACGCCTGACAACATGGCGCCGCTGTGCGAAGCGATTGTCGCCGTACTGTAATTTGCGCCTATAAAAAAGCCTGCATTATGCAGGCTTTTTTTATGCGGGTTACCAGACAGGCATTTCATCCTGAAGGAACGGATTATGGAGCCGTTCATAGCCCAGCGTCGACATCGGACCGTGCCCAGGGATAAACGTCACATCATCACCCAGCGGCAATAACTTCTGTTTAATCGACTGAATCAGCTGTCCGTGATCGCCGCGCGGAAAATCGCTGCGTCCTACGCCACCTTTGAAAATCACATCGCCGGAGATCAGCCGACGGGACTGGTCATCAAAGAAGACGATATGGCCTGGCGTATGCCCAGGACAATGCAACACCTGTAAAGTCACATTCCCTATGCTAACGCGCTCTCCTTCATTCAGCCAGCGATCGGGCGTCAGGGGCTGACACTCATCAAGGCCAAACATGCGGCTTTGGGCAGGTAACCCCTGCAGCCAGAACTCATCTTCTTTTTCCGGACCGACAATCGGCACGCCGTAGTGTTCAGCCAGTTCAGCCGCTGCGCCCACATGGTCGAGATGACCATGCGTCAGTAAAATCTGCATGAGCGTCACGCCGCTGTCGGCGACTTCCTGCTTGATCTTCTCAGCGTCACCGCCGGGATCGACAAGCGCGGCCAGTTTAGTCTGTTCGCACCAGATGAGTGAACAATTCTGGGAGAACGCGGTAACCGGAATAATACGATAGTTCATACTGCTCCTGTGTTTCGTTATTACCAGTGCCGAACCGGACCGGTATCAATATGCACAAAGTTGCTGCTGGGGTAATATCCTACACCACCTGCGCGCATAGATAACGCAGCTTTGCGAATATTGGCTAACGAAACGCCCTCAATATGGAAATCCATTGCCTGGCCCTTCGTGTGATAGCTTTTTTTCGCTACCCCGCGACTGTGGGCGCGCAGTTCATTATTGGTATCAACCGAGCGATAACCAGAAATAAGCTGCACCGGCTTGCTGGTACCCAGCAGGCCCTGAAGGCGGAAAAGCTGATCAAACAGTCCTGGGTCGATGGCTTTAATTTTATTCGCGCGGAAATCACGGAAAAAATGGTTAAGTCTTGCTAATTCATCCTGAATATAGCCTCTGCCATCGAAGAACTCCGCTTTTAACGACTCACCGGTATGAAGATTGTTGAGTGTTAAAACTCGCGGACGAGGTGTCGAGAGGGTGGCAAATGCTGGCGTCGGCAAGATGGCCGCTGCGCCAAGCGCAACACCACCTAACGCCAGCAGTTTGCGGCGATTAGCGTCAAATTTGTCCATGATAATCAGGTCTACAGGTAAAAGAAATCGTAATATGCTTAGCGCACGAAGGGCACCTTAACTGGCAAAACCGGGTACGTCAAGGCGCCCAACCCCAGTGAATACGCGGCTTGCAGCGATATAGCCCCTTATTCACCCTAACTTACGACAATCATTTTTCCCGAACTGCTTCATTTACCTGATTAATTGTTCCGCTTTTGGCAAAATTTGTGCGCCAGATCGCGCGGTGAGATCATAATTGTAAATATCTGTACGGTACTGAGTCCGCCCGTCTTCGCCAACAAACGCCGTCAGATAGTAAAGATTGACCGGAATATTGTGTCGAATATTAACGTAACGCGTATCCCCCTGCTTCAGGGCATCCGAAATGCGCGTATCGTTCCAGCCCGCGTCCTGCAGCAGCATATTGGCCAACTCCGAGGCTTTATTCACGCGCACGCAGCCAGAACTCAGCGCGCGCGTATCTTTCTGAAACAGATTGTGGTTCGGCGTATCGTGCAGATAGATAGCGTCAGAACTCGGCATATTGAATTTGTAACGCCCTAAAGAGTTATGCGCCCCCGGTGCCTGCTGGAAACGGAACGGCAGGTTAGAAGCCGTGATTGTCGACCAGTCGACCATATAAGGATCGATGGCCTCTTTACTGTTCCAGCCACGCATCACCGTATAACCATGACGTTCCAGATAACCCGGATCGTTCCAGACCTTCGGCAGAATGTCTTTACGCGCCAGCGTCGGTGGCACGTTCCACGGCGGGTTAACCACCACGTTATTCAGCGCGCTGCTCATCATCGGCGTTTTGCGATCCGGACGCCCGACAATCACGCGTGACGCCAGTTTTTCGCTACCGTCCTGGTAATAGACCAGTGAATACGCCGGAATGTTAACCATAATCCCGGTAGAGAGGGTTCCAGGCAGCAGGCGCAAACGCTGGATATTAAGCGCCAGCACCCCAGCCCGCTGCGCAGGCGATACGTTCAGCCAGTCTCGTGTCGTCTGGCCAATGACGCCATCGGCTCCCAGTCCCTGAGCGGCCTGGAATTGCTTCACTGCCGCAACCAGCTCACGATCGTATGCTGCGGGTTTATTGCTGACGGCAATCGCTTTTTTCTCTTTCACGGGCGCTGACGGGCTGACCGCCGCGTTTTGTGGATCGTCACCAGGCAGAGCGATATGTGGCCCGCCATCAAGAAGACCGGAGCGCGTCAGGATCTCACGCAGAGCAGGCACATCGCTGCTCCACTGCCCCGGACGCAGCGTCGCGGTGCCGCGCATCTGCGGCCATGGACGCGAGTCGCCCACCAGCGCGAGAAGCGACTCGTGCAGAGTGGCATATTGTGGATGCGCTGGTGCAAGGCTGGCAATAAAGCGCGGCAGTTCGCCGTTATCCAGGGCTAACTGCCACTGGTTAATCACCGACAGCGCCGGCGTCGCCAGCTTATACGGCTTGTCGCTGTACAGCCAGCGGTTGCCATTGACCGGAATACCCGCCACGAACTGCAGATAGCCCATCATGGCATCGGAAAGCACGACGTCCCGTGCCTGACCGGACACGGCAGGATCGGTTAACAGCTCAACCCACTTTGTAAACTGCGGCTGAAACCCTGCAATCGCGACCTCCGCCAGCTGCTGCTGGAAGGCGCGCACGGCATCGCGGTTTTCCCACATCAGTTTCATATCGCGGGCAGCATAGAGCAGCGTGAGCTGATTGAGATAGACCGGCGTGTAGCCTGACGGCAACCCTGACTTCAGCTGCTGGCTGAGCGATTCGGCATCGATGCCTTCCGGCAGCGGCTTAATACCGGCCATGATAGCCGTCGCCGGAGACTGTTCCAGCGGCTGGGACAACGACGTAGGCTGCGTGCCTGTCGTTGCCGAGCTGTCAGTCGGCACAATTTCAGGCTCGTCGGCCTGGGCGGTTAACAGTGGAGCAAACATCACTGCCAGACATAAACTTAGCGCCGACAGCTGACGACCACATTCTTTCTTAAGCAACATCCCTTGCCCCCTGTTTTCACGACATGCCCATCACGTTGGGGCTTTCTTTCATTATAGGTAGACGGCTAAGCTGTTGCCTTACCTTATGTAAAGAAGTTTAAAGATAACGCAGCCCTAAGCACAAGTTAAGTTTAAAAAAAAAGCGGCGCCAGGGCGCCGCTTCGGATCGGAAAACGCGTCAGGAAGCGTCCGCCGTGGTTTCTGGCAGTGACTCTGGCGGCTGCGGCGCAAAGCCACGCAGCCCCACAACGTGCACGTGTTCGCTGTTCTGGAACACTTTACGCACCAGCTTGTAGGTTGTCCCTTTTTCAGGACTGATGTTCTCCGGTGCCGCAATGATGAGCTGCATATCGAGACGTTCGCAAAGCTCAAACAGCGTAGCAATGGAGCGCGCATCAAGACGCGCCGCCTCATCCAGGAACAGCAGTCGGCATGGTGAGATGTCTTTGCCGCGCAGGCGGCGCGCTTCGTCTTCCCAGCTCTGTACCACCATCACCAGAATTGACATACCGGTACCGATCGCTTCACCGGTTGAGAGTGCTCCGGACTCCGCACGCAGCCAGCCGTCTGAACCACGGTTTACCTCTACCTCCATTTCCAGGTAGTTACGGTAATCCAGCAGCTCTTCACCGATGGTTTGCGGCGTACGCTGGCCCATATCAATCTGCGGGTTCAGGCGTTGATACAGTTTAGCCAGCGCTTCAGAGAAGGTCAGACGGTTACTGTTGAACAGATCCTGATGCTGTTCGTGCTGCTCAGACAGCACTTCCAGCAGGGTGGCATGCGCTTCGCGCACGTTAACGTTGAGGCGCACGCTGTTCACCTGGCCAAACGACACGCTCTGCAGACCCTGGTTGAGCTGGCGGATACGGTTCTGCTCGCGCTGAATGGTTTTACGGATGATGTTCGCCACGCTGCGGGAGCTGATCGCCAGCTTCTGCTCGCGGGAGGTCAGCTCTTCCGTCAGGCGACCCAGCTCGATTTCCATCTGTTCGATAGCCTCGACCGGATCGTCAGTACGAATGATGTCCTGACGAATACGTTCGCGCAGGTGCTGGTAAACCGCCACGAAGAACTGGATTTTACGTTCAGGACGTTTCGGATCTTCGGACATGCGCAGGACATCGCGCAGGTGTTCGTTATCCGCCACCGCCAGACGCAGAGCACCCAACGCCTTATCCGACATGGAACGCAGCTCATCGGCAGAAAGATATGCCAGCTCGCGACGGTGCAGGCGACGCTCAACGTTATTGTCTTTCACCATGCGCATCACCGCGCACCAGCCCGCCTTCGCGGTCACGACCTGCTCGCGCATCTCAAAGTAGTCGCGCTCCAGCTTGCGCAGGCGACGGGTCAGGTTATCCATTTCTGCTTCGCAGAAGGTCAGCGCTTTTTCCAGCTGATTGCGACGCGCACGGTTGTTGCTCAGCTGAGCATGCAGCTCGTCACGACGAATGCGCGCGCGCTCCTCTGCCCCGCTGTCGGCACGAACGCCGATGTCCTGAAGCTCTTTCTGCAGGTCGTTTAACAGCTCTTTCTTGGTATCGAAGGAGCTTTTCAGCGAGGCCAGCACCTGGTTGTACTGGTTCAGCTGAGCGGAATGGCTGCGCATTGCTTCGCGGGCGCGGGTACGTTCCGCTTCCGCCTGCTCAAGGCGCTGACGCAGCTTTTCATTCAGATCGCTGTTACCGCTCAGCATTTCTGCCGAATCGGAGTAGCCGAAGTGGGCGCGACGCTGCACCACCTCCGTCAGGGCGAACGCCTGCTGACGCGCCTCGCGCTGCACCTGCTGCGACCAGGCATAGTCTTCTTTCAACTGCTCAAACTGTTCCGGGTCGCTCTGCAGGACAGAGACAACCGGCTCCAGCTTCGCCAGCTGATTGCCGTGCTGCTGCACGAAGCGCGCGGCTTCCTGCGCTTCATCCAGGCGCTCCTGGATCTCGTCCACGCGATCGGCCAGCGTGTCATCCGCCAGCAGATTCAGGCGCGGCAGAATACGGTTAAGGGCCGCGACGCCCTCTTTCGCCTGCTCGAACTGGACGCGGCTCTGCTGGTTGTCGCTTTCATGACTGGCAATCGCCCGCTCCAGCTCGCCGCGACGGGTATTGAGCTTGCGAATTTCCGCTTCCGGATCAGCTTCAAAGGCCACGGCCAGATGGCTGCCGATAAAGCGGCTAAACGCCTGATGCAGGCGCTGGGTTTTCTGCACGTCAAACGACAGCGTCGCAAAACGTTCAGACAGCGTTTCACGCTCGGCGTGCAGGCTTTCGATGCGGCTTTCGCGCGCGGCGCGGCCAAACAGCGGCAGTTCCGGGAAGCGGGAATAGCGCCACTGACGGTCAGCGATTTTCACCACCACCGCTTTTTCCAGCTCGTCGACGCTGAATACGCTGTCATCGAACGACTGCGGATCCCCTTCGATCAGGTAAAGATCTTCCGGACAATCTTCCAGGCCGGCAAGCTGCTCAGAAATCAGCGACAGATCCGGCACCACAATCGCATTACGGGATGGACCGTACAGCGCGGAGAAGTATGGCGCATCGTCCAGACCGACATCGTCGTAAATCTCGGACAGCAGCACGCCGCCAAAACGCTCCGCCAGGGCATTGAGACGCGGGTCTTCCGCACCGCCCGGCTGGCTTAAGCGTTCAATTTCTTCGTCGACTTCACGCTTGCGCGTGCCGACTTCATCACGCTCAACAATGGCTTCGCGCTCGCGCTCCAGCAGCTGCTGCAGGTATTCGGTCACTTCCTGACTGGATTCAAACTGCTCGCCGCACTGTTCGCTGAGCTGGCTAAGGCTGCTCTGGGCCGCCAGCCAGACCGGTGCACGCTGCAGAAGCGCTTGCGAACGGGACTGCAGCTGTTCCAGCTCCTGACGCAGGGTCATACGCTGTTCGCTGGCGCTGGAGACCGTGTCTGAAAGCGCAGCGATACGCGCCTCGAGTTCCTGATGCAGGGCCTCAAGCTCGTCAAAATCGTAATTTTTGCCCTGACGTTTGCAGAATTCCGCCAGCAGACGCTCGGCTTCCTGCTGCTCGCGCAGGCGCTGTTCCAGCTCGTTCAGACGCATACGCAGCGGCTGAACCTGCTCGGCCAGATGGCGCTGGTTCACGCCGTCGCGCAGCAGTTCACGGGCAACGTCCCAGGCTTCGTTACGCGCCAGCGGGCCGTTAATCGCCACAACCAGCTGATAGGCCTGCTCAAACTGGCTGTGCGCCGTTTGCGCAACGCTCATTTTCTGTTCGAGGGACAGCAGTTTCTCAGTGGCTTCCTGCTCTTTGGCCTGGAAGGTATCCAGCCACTCGTCGGCGCTTTCCGGCGTCAGGTCAGGCAGATGGCACAGCTCTTTCGCGCGCTGTAATGCCTGCAGTGCCTGGGTGTACTGGATCGCGCGCGTCTGCTGCACGTCCAGCGCCTGCTGGTAATCGGCAAGCTGGCTTTTCAGCTCATCCACTTCCAGCTCGGCCGCTTCGGCGCGGGCTTCGTTCTCTTCCTGCATCTCGGCGGCTTCGGCCACCACTTCATTTTGCTCTTCGAGACGGATCTGCAGCTCATCGAGGTCCGCTTCATAGCGCTCGATTTTTTCCTGCTGACGGAGCGCAGTTTGCACCAGGTTCAGGTGATCGCTGGCGGCCTGATAGTCGGCTTCCAGGTCGCCCTCGGCACCGTTGTGCTCACCGAGCTCGCGCGCCATTTCGACGTGCTTGTACTGCTCGGCCACCAGCTGTTTACGGGAGGTAAACAGCTCGCGGCGATATTCTAATGCCTGATCGAGGTGGACGCGGCGCTCGTTGGCGTGGCGCATGTAGTCCGCCGCCACGTAGTTGGTGGCTTCGCTGATCAGGTGTTTAAACAGGTCACGGTCAGACTGGGTAACGCGAATCGCTTCCAGCGTCATGCGGTTTTCACGCAGCGCCGCTTCCATATCCTGGAAGGCCTTACGCACGCCGCTGTTTTCCGGCAGCAGGTAGTCGCGCAGGGAGCGGGTAATGGCGCTGGAGATACCGCCGTAAAGAGACGCTTCAATCAGGCGGTAGTATTTGCTGCGGTCTGATGCCGTGCGCAGACGACGCGCCACCACGCCGAGATCGAACATCAGCGAGTGGTAGTCGGTAATCGAGTTAAACTGCTTGAACTGCACGCCTTCGATCGCTTCGAGCTTATCTTTCAGCTCCTGGAGCGTCAGCACGCGCGCCTGGCGTTCGTTCAGGGTTTCCGTCAGCAGCGCCGTCGGCTGCACAGACGTTGGCAGCCCCTGGATGGCGAACGGTTTAATGTCGACTTTACGGTCGCGACCGGCAACCTGCTGCAAGCGTACGCCCACCACCACGCGCTGATGGCGGGAGTTAATGACGTCCAGAACCGAATAACAGACGCCGGCCTTCAGCTTCCCGTGCAGACCTTTATCACGGGAGCCGCTTGTGGCACCCGCTTCGGTGGTGTTACGGAAGTGAAGCAGCGTCAGGTCAGGGATCAGCGCCGTGACAAAGGCCGCCATGGTGGTGGATTTACCCGCACCGTTACCGCCGGAGAGCGTCGTCACCAGCTCATCCAGATCGAACGTTCGGGCAAAGAAGCCGTTCCAGTTAATCAGCGTCAGTGAGCGAAATTTACCGCGTTCAATCATTACTCTTCCTCCCCGCTATCCGGCAGATTTTCTTCATGCTCATCATTGAGCTGCAAATGGTTTTCCACCGGCATCGCTTCACCGTCGCGGATCATGCGAAGCTGCGCTTCACGCGCGTCATCGCCCGCACGCACGTCGGCGCCGAAGCGGAAGACAGATTCCGTAATGCGGAATTTGCTGCTGTCGTGACCCATAAACCAGACCATCCCCAGACGACGCAGACGGTTCAGGGAAGAGCGAACCTTTTCCTGTAATTTCTGACGGTCAAGATCCGACCCCGTGGAGCGGTTGTTCACCAGCTTGAGCAGCTTGCTCTCATCTGCCAGCGTCAGCAGCTCGTCGTAAAGTTCCTGCTGGGTGAAGATCCCTTCATTCGCCAGACGTTCCGGGCTGAGATAGAGGTAGCAAAGAATTTTGCCGACCATCATATCCAGCTCGGAGAGCACGGAACGCGGAATCAGCGTCGTGGAGCGCGGGCGCAGGTAGAAAAATCCTTCCGGCGCGCGGATAAGCTCCACGTTGTAGCGTGCGTAAAACTCTTCCAGGTACTCCTGGAAGTCCATCAAAAAGGCGTGATTATCCAGCTCGTCTAAGCCAATGTGACGACCGGCACGCAGCTGGCTGTCCAGCGCCGGAAATAACGGATTCGCCAGCGCCTGTGCCAGCTTAACCGGCATCACTTGTTCAATATTTGTCAATGACATGCGCCTGTACCTTGGCTCCGTAATCGTTAATTGGCTGCCACTTCGGCGGCAGTCCGGTGAAGTCTGCTTGCGCGATACCCAGGCGAACCGCCTGGTCTACCACAATGCGGGCAACGTCGAAGTGGCGCGCGCGCGGATATTGCGCCAGATAGTCGCGCACCACGAGTCCCAGATCCAGCGGAGCTTGTCTGGTTTTATAGACCGCGAGCTGTTCTTCGATCATCGCCGCAAGCTGCTCGCGAATTTCGTTAAATTCTTCATATTCGAGATCCGGCGGGAGTTCACCGGTCACCTCTTCATCGCGCAGCGCCATCTCTTCGTCGCGCATATCCAGCAGACGATCGGCATTGGCGTAGGTCAGCGCCCACGGCGCATCGAAATAGGTCTGCACCGACTGGCGCAGACGCTGGGCAAAGACGCGGTTCTTATCCATATCGATCGCGGTACGGATAAATTTATGCACGTGTCGGTCATAGCCAATCCACAGGTCGATCGACTGCTGGCCCCAGCTGATGATACGGTCCAGCTTGCTCTGCAGGTCGAACACTAAACGATCGATAAAATGCAGATCGTCGTGCGCCAGCGTCGCGTCCTGGATGCGCAGCAGGTTCGCCTGCAGCTTATCCCCTGCGGCTTCCAGCGTATCCTGCAGCTCACGCAGCGTACCGGAGGTTTCTGACAGCAAAAGTTCACAGCTGGAGATGGCCGCTCGCCAGTCTTTATTCAGCAGCTGTGCGATATCGTCTTTCACCTGCTGCTGCTGTTCGTCCATCAGGCGCTGGGTCAGATCGATACTGTCGAAGATTTCCGCCACCGAATATTTCAGCGGTGCATAGACGTTTCGGTGCCAGTGGAATTCGTCACCGTCTTCATCTGCCGCATCGGCGGCGCGCTTAAGCTCACCCGCCACGATCGACAGCTGCATGGAAAGACGCAGCGTGGAAAATTCACGCTGGCGGATATAATAATCGGTGATGCCGATGCCCAGTGGCGTCAGGCGATAGATGGCGTTTCCTTCCGCCTGCTCGCTGGTAAAGCGGTTCAGCAGACGTTGACGCACCATATCGTTGATCGCGTTGTTGGCACGGACGCTAATGGTTTCGCTGGTTTGCTCAAACGCATCACTGACGTGGCGGAACGCATCCACCAGTTCACCCTCGCTCATTTCACCATCCAGCCGCTCGCCGTTCAGCGTGGCGACCGCCAGCAGGAAAGAGAGTCTGTCTACCGGCAGCGAGATGGAGAAATCGTTTTTCCTGGCCCAGGCAACCAGTTCGGGGACTGTCTGGGAAAATTCACTCATAGGTTATCCTTGCATCTGCGGCTTGTGCGCGGTGACGTGAATATAGCGGCCAAGGCTGACAAAAGGCTCCTGACGGCAATACCGCGTTTCCAATTCTGTTAAGGTGTCAAAACAGTCACGCTGTTTGTGTTTTTCACGCAGATAATCATGAAACACCCTGACGCCCGTCTTCCCGACAATCTGCCAGCCAATCGCTTCCAGCCAGCCATAAACCTGCTGTGGATCGCGCGGATAGTCCGGGGAAAGCGTGCGCTTTTTCTTTTTGGGCATCCCGACCTGAACATAGTCGAAGTTTCCCGCAACCATGTTGTGCATCAGGAAGCCGTTAGCATTGTAGAACATCAGCGACAGCGTGCCGCCCGGGCGCAACATCGACCACAGGGTTTGTAACACGCTTTGCGGATCGGCAACCCACTCCAGCACCGCATGAAACAATATCAGATCAACCTGGGTTTCCAAATGCTGTGCGATGTCCTGAGCGGCGCATTGTATAAAATGCATGTTGTCGCTCACACCTTTCTCTTCTGCTGCACGCGTCGCGCGGGCGACCATTTCAGCAGAAAGATCGCAAAGCGTGACGTGATGACCGCGTTCAGCCATTTTTATGGCCGTCTGCCCTTCACCACCACCGGCGTCCAGCACGCGCAACGTTTGGCCACCGAACGTTGCCAGAATGGTGTCCAGATCCTGCCAGAGGATCGTCTGACGGAGCTGCCCCTTCGTGGTGCCATAAATGTTGCGCGAAAATTTTTCCGCGATGTCATCAAAATTGCGATCCCGCATTGGGAGAGTTCCACTCGCTAACTGCAAAACTGCTATTTTGTCACACCCGCGCGGAGAATGAACCTCTCTGGTGTAATATCACCGGCAATCACCTGCTATATGGTCAAAAAAGGAACCAAAAAGGATGCTTTTTACCCTTAAGAAATACATTGGAGGGATGATGCTTCCCCTTCCGCTGCTGCTCATCATCATCGCGCTGGGGCTGGCGCTGGTGTGGTTCAGTCGCTTTCAGAAGAGTGGCAAAACGCTTATCACGCTCGGCTGGCTGGTCTTGCTGCTGTTGAGCCTGCAACCGGTCGCGGATGGCCTGTTACGCCCCATCGAAAACAGGTACCCAACATGGCAGGGAAATCAGAAAGTGTCGTACATCGTGGTGCTGGGCGGTGGATATACCTGGGATCCTGACTGGGCCCCGAGCTCAAACCTGATCAACAACAGCCTGCCACGGCTGAACGAAGGTATTCGCCTGTGGCTGGCGAATCCGGGATCAAAAATGATCTTCACCGGCGCGGCGGCCAAAACGAACCCGGTGAGTACGGCTGAAGCAGGCGCCAGGGTCGCGGAATCTCTCGGCGTGCCGCGTTCCTCAATCATCACGCTGGACAGCCCGAAAGACACCGAAGAAGAGGCTGCTGCAGTGAAGCAGGCGATTGGCGATGCCCCGTTCTTGCTGGTGACCTCCGCCTCACACCTGCCGCGCGCGATGATTTTCTTTGAGAAGCAAGGCCTGCACCCGCTTCCCGCACCCGCAAACCAGATGGCCATCGACGCACCGCTCAACCCGTGGGAACGGGCGATCCCCTCCCCGGTGTGGCTGATGCACAGCGACCGCGTCGGCTACGAGACGCTCGGACGCCTCTGGCAGTGGCTGAAAGGATCCTCAGGCGAGCCAGGGCAAGAGTGATTTTGTTGCCAGATCGAAGTTTGCGCGATTAAATCGTCCGGTGTTCACCAACTGCGCGACTTCGTCCCAGAGCAGGTATAGCCAGCGTCGCCAGAGAAACGCTTCCGCAACGGGGGCGCGTTGAAGGTAATGCCACAGTAAGCCTTCCGCCGCCCCGCTGTCGCTGAGCCTGAACAGCTCATATTCGCGCGGTGCCCAGAGCATGATGCCCGGCCCCACCATTGCCAGAAGCTGATCGCTGCGGGCGTCTTTGAGCATGCTGCGCAGGGTAAAATTGCCGTGGATCAGCACGCAGTTGTCATTAAAACCTTCGAACAAGGCCGGTAAGCACTCCCGGGTGCGAAACAGGATACGTTTGTCCTGCATGGTTAAACCGGTATTGTTGAACTGGTTAAGCGTTCCCCACAGCACTTCAACCCGCTGGCGGTACCACAGCGGCCAGAGGTTTTCCTGGGTGCTGTCAACCGGTCCGACAAGTCCACGGCTATCCTGACGGTGCCAGGCCAGCAGCGCCTCGACAATCTGGTCTTTCAGCTGCTCCCAGCGTTCCGGCGTTCGCGCGGGCGCTTCAACGGGCACACCGCGTAAACGTTCAATCAGCAGTACGTCCGGGCCGGGGTGTTCCTCATGGGTCATCACGCCATACACCGTCGGCATACGCACGGTTCCCTCCCGCGCCAGCATCGACATTTTCCATGCAAGCTGCCTGGCAACACCGGGTGACGTGAAACTTCTTGCCATTAGCGGCATCGGGTTACCCTGACTGTCGTAAAGCGACCAGAGCGCGGTATCGGCTTTTTCACTCACGCATTCGACCCGGCTTAACTTTTCACCCAGCAGATGGCTAAGTTCGGCACGCAGCTGTTCCATATGAGATTACCCCCATTAAGACTACTGCTTTTATAATGAGCGTCCTTAATGAAGATGTCACCCGGAAGAGATCAATCAGGAAAAAGAAAGTGAAAAATAAAGCGGAGAGTGCATCCCTCCCTGCGGAGAGATGCCGGTAAGATTAACGCAATTCGGCGCGAACGCGCTCAAGATCTTCAGGGGTGTCTACGCCCGTGCCGGGGACTTCCTCAGCAACGGCAACGTGAATTTTCTCGCCGTACCAGAGCACGCGAAGCTGCTCCAGCATTTCGATATGCTCCAGCGGGCTCGGCGCCCAGGCCACATAGCGGCGAATAAAGCCAGCGCGATAGCCGTAGATCCCAATATGACGCAGGAAGGTATCACCGATGGTCTCTTTAGAGAGCGCAAAGCGATCGCGATCCCACGGGATCGTGGCGCGGGAGAAATAGAGCGCATAGCCTTCCGCATCCATGACAACCTTCACCGCATTCGGGTTAAACGCTTCTTCTGCATGATGAATGGGTACCGCCAGCGTCGCCATTCCGACCTGACGCTGAGCCAGGTTTTCGGCCACCTGACGGATAATCACCGCGGGGATCATCGGCTCGTCACCCTGCACGTTTACGATGACCGTATCATCACTGAAACCGCATTTCTCAACCACTTCCGCCAGACGTTCGGTGCCGGACTGGTGATCGGCGCGAGTCATGCACACCTCTCCGCCTGCAGCCTCAACCGCACGAGCGACATCCGGATGGTCGGTGGCAACAATCACGCGGTCAGCACCCGATTCACGCGCGCGCTCAAGGACATGCACAATCATCGGCTTGCCGTTAATATCCACCAGCGGTTTACCCGGCAGACGCGTTGAGGCATAACGCGCAGGAATAATGACGACAAAACTCATGGCTTGCTCTCTTCTGCCACCAGGGAACGGGCTTCATTTTCCAGCAATACCGGAATACCGTCACGCAGCGGGAAAGCCAGACTGTCCAGCTTGCAAATGAGCTCTTGTTTGTCCTGGCTGTAGTACAGTTTGCCGTTGCATATCGGGCAGGCAATAATTTCAAGTAAACGGTGATCCATAGTTCCTCCGTATGGGTAATCGCTAAAGCTTAACACATTCCCTTTTCAGGGCGTGCCTGTTTCCCAGCCACTTCGACAGGATGTAAACAATCCATCAGGTACCCTGCCCAGCGTCACGTCGTCGGCACCCTGCCAGCGCGCGAATTCGCTAATGGCGGACGTTAATCCTTTTTCCAGGCTCGCCGTCACCCTGACGCCCTCTTGCAGATAAAGCGCAATGATTTCAAGCGTGCCGGTCTTGCGGTGCATTTTGGCATCCATGCGCCCGACCAGCTGTCCCTTATGCAGCAGCGGTAAAACAAAGTAGCCATACTGGCGCTTTGGGGCCGGGGTATAACATTCCAGCCGGTAGCTGAAATCAAAGAGCTGCTCGGCGCGTTTTCTGTCCCAGACGACCGGGTCGAAAGGCGACAATACCGCGCTGTGGGTTGCCTGAAGTTTCCCCTCCAGAGCCTGCGGCAATAACGGGAGGAGATCCGCATGCAGCCACATTTCGCCCAGCGTTTCCACGGTAACGGGAATAATGCGCTGCTCGTGTTGCCACATGTCCAGCAGCGGTTTCAGTACGGGCTGGCGCAGGCGATAATAATCTGCCAGCCACTGCGTGCGAAAAATCCCCAGACTACGGGCGCTGTTCTCCAGCATAATGGCCTCGGCCGCCTCCTGGGTAAGCAGGTCGCGCTCGTCGTCCCAGTGCGGCATCACGCGATGCGTGAGGTCGTAGACGCGCTGAAAGTTACGCCGCTCAATCACCATGACTTTGCCAGAGGTAAATAACCCTTCGAGATGACGTTTGTGCGGCTTCCACTCCCACCAGCCGCTTGTCCCCTTGCGCGGGTGTTCAAAATCGGCAGAGCGTACAGGACCGTTATCCTGAATATGCGCGATGAGCTGCTCTATTTCAGCCGCATGTTCCAGCATCCAGGCCTGTCTGTATTTCCAGCCCATCTTTTCCGGCGCAAGCATGCGGTGACGCACCAGGGCAAAATCGCTGCGGGGCAGGAAGCAGGCTTCGTGCGCCCAGTACTCCATTAACTCCCCCTTGCTGAGCGCCTCATCCAGCCACTGGGAAGGATAACTCCCCAGGCGGCTAAACAGCACCAGGTAAGGGCTGCGGGCCACAATATTAATGGTGTCGATCTGGAGTAGCGACATGCGCTGTACAGTAGAGAGAATATCGGCAGGCTGCGCGCGGCGGCGGGGCTTTTTGAGCAGCCCCTGCGCGGCCAGGTGGAGATTACGTGCGGCTGAAAGCGAGAGTTGCGGTAGAGACATGCGTTTTCCTGTCAGTCAAAGCGTCACCAGAACCGCGTAAGCCTTTAGTGCACCAACGCAATCAGTTCCTTGAGCAAATGTTCCGGCTGCTCACCGCTGAGTTCGGCGTCAACCGGCAGATACCACCAGTTATCTTTCGCAAAGGCGCGGCATTTCACCGCATCTTTTTCGGTCATGATCAGCGACTGCCCGGGTGCGGTCAAGGCGTCTACCTGCCCTTCCACCAGCGCCTGATGGTCGGCCAGCGGAACGCGTTTTTCCAGCCGGGCACCACACTGTTCCAGCGTCGCGAAGAAGCGCGGCGGATGACCAATGCCCGCCATCGCTACCAGTGAAGGCAACTCTGAAACCGACCGGCGTTCCCCCGTCACCAGGTTGATTGCCAGACCCGGCTGCAGGTGCATCGGGATTTCACCCGTTTTCGCCTCACCCCCGTTCACAATCACCGCATCAACGGATTTCAGACGCGAAGCGCGTTCGCGCATGGGGCCGGCAGGTAACCACCAGCCGTTGCCAAAACGGCGAACGCCGTCGATGACCACAAACTCTTTATCACGCGCCAGGGCGTAATGCTGCAGACCATCGTCAGTGATGATGATTTGTACCGCGTGTTCGGCAAGCAGTGCCTGTACGGCATCGCTGCGCACCGGGGAAACCGCGACCGGTACGCCGGTACGCTGGAAAATCAATACCGGTTCATCACCCGCTTCAGCCGTCGTGGTTTCCGCCGTCAGCAACAGCGGGTAATGCGCCGCTTGACCACCATATCCGCGCGATACCACGCCCGGGCGTATACCGCGTTTTTGTAGCTGCTCCACCAGCCAGATCACCACCGGCGTTTTGCCGTTGCCGCCCGCCGTAAGATTACCGACAACCACAACCGGCACCGGCGCGCGCCAGGCCCGCTTCACCCCCAGACGATAAAGCAGGCGGATGATGCCGCTCACCAGGCCGTAGAGCCATGAGAGCGGCAAAAGCAGCAGCCACAGCGGGGATTCACCGGACCAGATGCGTGCAATCATTCGCCGAACTGCATCTTATGAAGCTGAGCGTAAACGCCGCGGTGTTCCAGCAGGTCAGCATGGCTTCCACGCTCAACAATGATACCGTCCTCAACCACGACGATTTCATCAGCCTGCTCGATAGTCGACAGACGGTGCGCAATCACCAGCGAGGTACGGTTCTTTTGCAGCTCATCCAGCGCGGACTGAATCGCGCGTTCAGATTCCGTATCCAGCGCAGAGGTCGCTTCGTCCAGGATCAGGATCGGGCTGTCGCGCAACAGCGCACGGGCAATGGCGATACGCTGACGCTGCCCACCGGAGAGCAATACGCCGTTCTCACCGATGATGGTATCCAGACCGTTATCCATCTTGTTGATAAAGTCCATCGCGTAGGCCATACGCGCGGCGTTCTCAATCTGCTCGCGGCTGTACTCTTCAGTACGCGCATAGGCAATATTGTTTGCCACGGTATCGTTGAACAGGTGCACGTTCTGAGAGACCAGCGCTACCTGATTACGCAGCGACTGCAGGGTATACTCCCGCAGGTCGTGGCCGTCTAACAGAATTTCACCTTCGTCAATGTCGTAGAAACGGGTGATCAGGCTGGCAATGGTCGATTTACCCGAGCCAGAACGGCCTACCAGCGCAACGGTTTTCCCCGCCGGAATGGTCAGGTTGATATTGCGCAGAGCCGGTGTTTCGCGGCCAGGATAGGTAAAGGTCACATTGCGGAACTCAACGTCGCCGTTCGCGCGCTCAATGACGCGTTTGCCTTCATCTTTTTCCTGTTCGGAATCCAGAATGCTGAACAGGGTCTGGCAGGCGGCCATCCCACGCTGGAACTGGGCATTCACGTTCGTCAGTGACTTCAGCGGACGCATCAGGGCAATCATTGAGGAGAAGACCACGGTAATGGTACCCGCCGTCAGCGTCTCCATGACGCTCGGGAAGCTTGCTGCATACAGGACGAATGCCAGTGCCAGCGAGGCAATCAGCTGAATAATCGGGTCAGAGATGGAAGAGGCCGAGACCATTTTCATCCCCTGCAGACGCATTTTGTTGCTGACTTTATCAAAGCGTTTGGTTTCGACGTCCTGACCACCAAAAATCAGCACTTCTTTATGCCCTTTTAGCATCTGCTCTGCGCTGGTGGTCACCTGCCCCATCGTGTTCTGCATATTCTTACTGATATTGCGGAAGCGCTTTGACACGACGCGGATAGCAATGGAAACCACCGGTGCCAGAACGATAAGGATAAGCGACAGCTGCCAGCTGTAGTAGAACATCATCACGAACAGGCCGATGATCGACGCGCCCTCGCGCACAACGGTAATCAGCGCGCTGGAAGAGGAAGAAGCAACCTGCTCGGAGTCGTAGGTAATACGCGACAGCAGCGTCCCGGTTGACTGCTTGTCAAAGAACGCAACCGGCATGCCCATCATGTGACTGAACAGTCGACGGCGCATGGTCATCACCACTTTCCCGGATACCCAGGAAATGCAGTAGCTTGAGATATAGCTGGTGATACCGCGTAAGATCATCAGTCCGATAACCACCAGAGGCATCCATAGCAGCACTGAGCGATCCGTTTTACCAAAACCGTCATCCAGTAACGGTTTAAGAAGCGATAGCATAAAAGTATCGCTGGCTGCGTTGAGGATTAACGCTACACCCGCCACGATCAAGCCTGCTTTAAAAGGGGCAATCATCGGCCAGAGTCGGCGGAACGTTTGCCACGTGGAGAGATCTTTGTCGTTATGCATTCAAAAAACCAGCATTGTTGAAATAGCCGCATATTCTACCCGTTATCGACGGGCGCGCCAAACCACTGATGATACCAACGTGGTAAAATTTGCTCTCGCAAGCGCCGGATTTGCCAGTGATGTTGCGAGAATGTCACCGATATTTGTCCTGAGTGAGGGGTATCGTGCCAGATATACCCCTCTTTTCGATAGCGTCGGACAACTTTTGGCGACGGGAAATGCCATGCGTTATGGCGGGCCGCGGAATCCAGGGCAATCTGTCCTCCCACCCGCTGTACCAGCGGCAATGAAGACGAGGTATTGCTGCCATGATGGGGCACCTGTATCAACGTGGACGTCATATAGCGCCAGTAATGGCTAAGCATAGCCTGTTCCGCTTGCGCTTCAATATCTCCTGTTAACAGAACACTTTGCTCCCCGTCGTCCACCTTTACCACGCAGGAACGGTTATTCCCCTGGGCCGGGTAATTTTCAGGGGGCCAGTGGACGGTGAAGGTTAACCCCTGCCATAACCATTTCTGCCCACGAAAACAGGGACGGTGTCCAGTCCTGCGCAACGGGCTTCTTATCCATATATCCGGCCATGCTTTTTGCAACGAAATGAGGCCTCCTGCATGGTCGAGGTGTTCATGACTGAGAATCACCCCGTCTGGCCGCAGGTGATGCCAGCGAAGCCAGGGAATAATTAACCGCTGCGCGCTGTCTCCGTCCGGCCAGGCGAGCCCGGTATCATAAAGAAGGGCTTTTCCCTGCCTTTCAATAACCATGGCCAGCCCCTGCCCCACGTCCAGCATATGCAGCGTCCAGCTCTCGCTTTTTGCCGCTCGCCAGAGGGGAAATGTCAGTAAGACACTGCCTGCAAGACAAACGGCAGGAACGGTTTTCCAGGCACGAAAACGCCAGGCAATGATGATCAACCACGGCAGTAATGCCATGGTTTGCCAGCGTTGATCGACATTCTGCCAGCCATCAGGCAGGCGCATCAGTAGCCAGAAGAGTCCTGCAAGCGACTTATCGGCAGCAAACCAGATGGCACTTTCAACCGCCGCCAGCGGTAGCAGATGGAGCAGCATACCGAGCAGGATCAGCGGGACGGAGACAAACGTTACCAGGGGCACGGCAAAGAGATTCGCGACCAGGGATGAGAGGCTGAAGCCATGGAAAATCAGAACCTGTAACGGCATGAGCAGAAGCAACATGCCGACCTGCAAATAAATCAGGTTTACTAGCGGCCGTATACGTCTTGTCCGCTGCCAGTCAGGAAGCGGCAGCCACTGAAACCAGAAAATCAGCGCGGCGACGGCAAAGGCTGACAAAGCCAGACTCTGCGAAAGTACGGCTAACGGATCGTTTAACAGTATCGCCGCGATACAGCACCCCCATACCTGCCAGGGCGACCATTGACGGCCAGCGATCCGCAACATAGCAAGCACAGCAAGTGCGATGACCGTCCGCAGCGCAGGCGGTTGCAGGCCGGTAAGCCAGGCGTAGAAAGCAGCAAAGATTAACCCGGCAAGGAGAGGCATTTGCCAGTGGACCCGATGGCTGGGTAATAAAAACTGGAGTCCACGTGCAAGTAACCAGACGAGAGAGGCTGCCAGTGCGATATGCAGACCCGAAATCGCCATCAAATGCAGCGTGCCGGTTTCCCGCATCAGATCTTTTATTTCCCGCGGTACATCCAGGCGTTCCCCCATCCCAAGGCCCAGGATAACCGCTCCCCATGGATAAGCTGAAAGTCGGTTTTGCAACGACAGCAGATATTGCGCTCGCAGGCTGCAGCGCCCGTCGACGAGTTCCGCACGGGTGAAGCGCCCGCTCAATGTTTGATGTCGGGCAAAAGCGCTGCGCTGAGCATCATAACCGCCGTCGTTCAGTTCGCCGTGTGCAGGCCTGAGCCTGAGCGTCATGGTCCAGCGCTGACCGGCACAGGCTTGCTTCGGCAGATAATTGCCATACAGCGTTACGCCGGTGGAGGCCCACCAGCGCTTGCCATCGACGCTGCGAATGTTTCCCTGATGCAGAGTGGCGCCGTCGGTCGCGGTGAGCTCTACCTCAGCCTGCACGGCTCCCGTTGTTAAATGCTGCATCGGCCAGACGCTCTCTTGCGCGGCCAGAATGCCCCACGCACAAAATAACAGCGTGATACCAGCATACTTCACTCGACGGTTTTGCCATGCAGCAAGCACTATCCCGCCAGCCACCATGACCCACACGGCGTAAGGTGACGGCAATTCAGGTAACCAGAGTAATGGAACTATCGCCAGCATGGCGCAGACACTAAGCGTGGGAATTCCCATTGCTACCTCCCTGTTTCAGGGTGGCAGTATGCAAGCAGGGTGAGCGGGTCGTCAGGTGTGAAGGATGCGATTTACAGCAAGCGCAGCAAGGTATTTTACGGGTTGCAGAAAACGAAACGGAAAATGCGGGGCACCTTCAGAAAGAAAGCGACAGGTACAAAAAAAGCACCCGCAGGTGCTTTCTTTCGAACCCAGTTTAACCGGCTGGCTAAACTCAGTTGCCGTAAATATTGGCGCGATCGCGCAGTTCTTTACCCGGCTTAAAGTGTGGAACGTACTTACCTTCCAGCTCGACTTTATCGCCAGTTTTCGGGTTACGCCCGGTACGTGGAGCACGATAGTGCAGAGAAAAACTACCGAAACCGCGGATTTCAATGCGCTCGCCCTGGGCAAGAGTGGAGGCCATATGCTCCAGCATCTCTTTTACGGCATCTTCCACTGCTTTGGCAGGGATATGCGGTTGCTGACTGGCAAGTCTTTCAATCAATTCTGACTTGGTCATGATTCCTCCGGTTCCTTTCAAACCAATTAGCTGAACAGCTCATTAAACAAGGGCGGCCGTAGCCGCCCTTTGTTATTGATTACAGGACGAATCCTGTAATCTGTCAAGTTTGCTCCTCATCCTTCACGCTGTAAATGCATTACAACGCACATGATGCTGAGAACCTGATATTACTCGCCTTTAGCTGCTTTGAAAGCTTCAGCCATTGCGTTGTTAGAGAAGTTTGCATCTTCCTGTTTGTTAACAGTTGCGATTGCATCTTTCTCATCAGCTTCGTCTTTAGCACGAACAGACAGGCTGATTGCACGGTTCTTACGGTCAACACCGGTGAACTTAGCTTCAACGTCGTCGCCTACGTTCAGAACCAGAGTGGCATCTTCAACGCGGTCACGGGAAGCTTCAGAAGCGCGCAGGTAACCTTCAACGCCGTCAGCCAGTTCTACGGTTGCGCCTTTAGCGTCAACTGCAGTCACTTTACCGTTTACGATTGCGCCTTTCTTGTTCAGTGCAACCCAGTTGTTGAACGGATCTTCTGCGAGCTGTTTAACGCCCAGGGAGATACGCTCACGCTCTGCGTCAACCTGCAGAACAACTGCAGCGATTTCGTCGCCTTTTTTGTATTCACGAACTGCTTCTTCGCCTGCAACGTTCCAGGAGATGTCAGACAGGTGAACCAGGCCATCGATGCCGCCGTCCAGGCCGATGAAGATACCGAAGTCAGTGATAGACTTGATTTTACCTTCAACACGGTCACCCTTGTTGTGGGTTTCCGCGAACTGCTGCCATGGGTTGTTTTTGCACTGCTTCAGGCCCAGGGAGATACGACGACGTTCTTCGTCGATATCCAGAACCATCACTTCCACTACATCACCAACGTTAACAACTTTGGATGGGTGGATGTTTTTGTTGGTCCAGTCCATTTCGGAAACGTGCACCAGACCTTCAACGCCTTCTTCGATTTCAACGAAGCAGCCGTAGTCAGTCAGGTTGGTTACGCGACCAGTCAGTTTAGTACCTTCTGGGTAACGCTTAGCGATAGCTACCCATGGATCTTCGCCCAGCTGTTTCAGGCCGAGGGATACACGAGTACGCTCGCGGTCGAACTTCAGCACTTTAACAGTGATTTCGTCGCCCACGTTCACGATTTCGCTTGGGTGCTTAACGCGTTTCCACGCCATGTCGGTGATGTGCAGCAGGCCATCAACGCCGCCCAGGTCAACGAATGCGCCGTAGTCAGTGAGGTTCTTAACGATACCTTTGACTTCCATGCCTTCCTGCAGGTTTTCCAGCAGCTGATCGCGTTCTGCGCTGTTTTCGGATTCGATAACGGCACGACGGGAAACAACAACGTTGTTACGCTTCTGGTCCAGCTTGATTACTTTGAACTCAAGCTCTTTGCCTTCCAGGTGCAGAGTGTCACGAACTGGACGAACGTCTACCAGAGAACCTGGCAGGAACGCACGAATACCATTCAGCTCAACAGTGAAGCCACCTTTAACTTTGCCGTTGATAACACCGACCACAGTTTCAGCTTCTTCGTAAGCTTTTTCCAGCGTGATCCATGCTTCGTGACGTTTCGCTTTCTCACGAGAAAGCAGGGTTTCACCGAAGCCGTCTTCTACTGCGTCCAGAGCAACGTCAACTTCGTCGCCAACCTGGATTTCCAGCTCGCCCTGGGCGTTTTTGAACTGCTCTGCCGGAATGGCGGACTCAGATTTCAGACCGGCGTCAACCAGTACTACGTCTTTGTCGATAGCAACAACAACACCGCGAACGATGGAACCCGGGCGGGTTTCGATTTCTTTTAAGGATTCTTCAAACAGTTGAGCAAAAGATTCAGTCATGTTTAATCTTCAGGTTAATATTAACGTCCACCTGGCTCCGTGCCGGATGGGGTTGTTTCACATACCCGCCGTCAATCCCTTGCAGCGGGGGTACTGCTAAATCGGTCGCGATTACGCGAGTGCCAGTTTTTGGCGCGCATATTGTAGCGCTTTTTCAATCACTTGCTCAATAGTTAAACTGGTTGAATCCAGAACTAATGCATCTTCTGCTGGAACAAGTGGGGCGACGGCGCGGTTACGATCGCGGTCATCGCGCTCTTTTATCTCGGATAAAAGGCGATCAAAGTTAACACTAAACCCCTTTTCCTGCAACTGAAGCATGCGGCGTTGAGCACGTTCTTCCGAAGAGGCGTCAAGGAAAATTTTCACAGGTGCATCAGGGAATACCACGGTTCCCATATCGCGTCCGTCTGCGATCAAGCCCGGGGCTTCACGAAACGCGCGCTGACGACGTAACAGCGCCTCACGAACGCGCGGGAAGGCTGCTACCTGGGAGGCCGCATTCGCCACTTCCTGAGTACGGATTTCCCCGCTCACGTCTTCCCCTTCAAGGATGACTTCCAGGTTGCCATTGGTCGATACGAAACGCACATCAAGATGCGCAGCCAGCGGAACCAGCGCTTCTTCTGACGCCACGTCCACATGATGATGCAGCGCAGCCAGAGCCAACACGCGATAGATTGCTCCCGAATCTAAAAGATGCCATTGCAACGCTTCCGCCATCGCTTTGCACAGAGTCCCTTTCCCTGCGCCACTCGGCCCATCAATGGTGATTACCGGGGCAATTGCCGTCATCTTTTTCTCCTTAAATAAGGCATACCGTTTACATGAACGCCGCGCATTATACGCGTCAACGTGCGCAACTGTTACCTTTGCGTGCAAATTACGGATTGATTGAAGCAGAGTGTAGAAGAAATGAACGGAAGTGTTCGTCAGGAAGCGTAAGGAAATGCCGCATCGGGTGATGCGGCAGGCGTTATCAGGCCAGCGTGCTAATGCGTGCCAGCTGTTCGAAGTAGTCAGGGAACGTTTTCGCCGTACATTTTGGATCAAGAATGGTGACAGGCGTGTCTGACAACGCCACCAGCGAGAAGCACATCGCCATACGGTGATCGTTGTAGGTTCCGATCTCGGCAACCTGCAGTTTTGCAGGAGGCGTGACGCGAATGTAGTCTTCGCCCTCTTCCACCTCAGCGCCGACCTTACGCAGCTCAGTCGCCATCGCGAACAGTCGGTCGGTTTCTTTTACGCGCCAGTTATAGATATTACGCAGCGTGGTGGTGCCTTTTGCAAACAGCGCCGCTGTGGCAATGGTCATCGCCGCATCCGGAATATGGTTCATGTCCATGTCGATGGCCTTCAGCTCGCCGCGGGTACAGGAGATGAAGTCATCGCCCCAGGTCACAACCGCGCCCATTTTCTCCAGCACGTCCGCAAAACGGATATCGCCCTGCACGCTGTTGCGGCCAATACCGGTTACCTTCACGGTACCGCCTTTGATCGCGCCCGCCGCCAGGAAGTAAGAAGCCGACGAGGCGTCGCCTTCAACAAGATAGCTGCCCGGAGACTGGTACTGCTGCGCCCCACGTACCACGAAGCGCTGATAAGACTGGTTTTCCACCTCGACGCCGAAGGTTTTCATCAGGTGCAGCGTGATATCGATATACGGTTTGGAGACCAGCTCGCCTTTAATCGTAATTACCGTATCCTGCGGTGCCAGCGGCGCGGTCATCAGCAGCGCGGTCAGGAACTGGCTGGAAACGCTGCCGTCAACCTCGACGTGACCGCCGGTAAAGCCCCCGCGCAGACGCAGTGGCGGATAATTTTCCTGCTCCAGATACTCAATCTGCGCGCCGCCCTGACGCAGGGCATCCACCAGATGGCCAATCGGACGCTCTTTCATGCGCGGCTCACCGGTCAGCACAATGTTGTTGCGCCCAAGACACAGAGCCGCCGCCAGCGGACGCATCGCGGTACCCGCGTTGCCCAGAAACAGCTCAAGCTCTTCACCCGTCTGCAGCGCGCCGCCGTTGCCGGTCACTTCGCAGCGGGTGCGATCGTCGGAGAGAGTGTAATGAACGCCCAACGCTTTCAGCGCATTGAGCATATGGCGCACGTCATCGCTGTCCAGCAGGTTTGTAAGGACGGTGGTGCCGTTTGCCAGTGCTGCCAGCAGCAGAGCGCGGTTCGAGACACTTTTTGAACCAGGCAGATTAATGGTGCCATCTACCCGCGCGATCGGTTGTAACGTCAGGGATTCCATGGAAACTTAACTCTCAACTCAACATAATAAAAACCCCGCAGCAGGGCTACGGGGGTGAAAACAGCGCAATTAACCGTGGCGACGTTCGAAGTCGATCATGAAATCGGTCAGAGCTTTAACGCCTTCCAGCGGCATCGCGTTATAGATGGAGGCACGCATGCCGCCCACGACACGGTGACCTTTGAGCGCGTGCAGGCCTGCCGCGAAGGACTCTTCCAGGAACACTTTATCCAGGTTGCTGTCCGCCAGCTGGAACGGCACGTTCATGCGGGAACGGTTAGCTTTCGCCACATCGTTGCGGTAGAAATCGCTCTTGTCGATCACGCCATACAGCAGTTCAGCTTTCTGCTGATTCACTTTGTCCATCTGCGCCACGCCGCCGTTTTGCTTCAGCCATTTGAAGACCAGGCCGGAAAGGTACCAGGCAAACGTCGGTGGGGTGTTGAACATAGAATCGTTGTCGTTCAGCACGGTGTAATCAAGAATCGACGGGCAGGAAGTATGCGCTTTACCCAGCAGATCTTCACGCACGATAACAATTGTCAGGCCTGCAGGGCCGATATTTTTCTGTGCGCCCGCGTAGATCACGCCATAACGGCTGACGTCAATTGGCGCAGACAGAATGGTGGAGGAGAAGTCAGCGGCAACCACGACATCGCTGCCGAAGTTTGGCGTCTCGTCGATGGCAATGCCGTCAATGGTTTCGTTCGGGCAGTAGTGCAGATACGCGGCGTTATCAGAAAGCTGCCATTCGCTCATTGGCTTCACGGCGCGCAGGCCGTCAACGGTCACTTTGGCGTCGATCACATTCGGCGTGCAGTATTTGTGCGCTTCTTTCACCGCACTGGCCGCCCAGTAGCCTGCGTCAACGTAGTCTGCCGTCGTTTTATCGCCCAGGATGTTCAGCGGTACGCCCGCAAACTGGCCTCGCCCGCCGCCGTGACAGAACAATACTTTGTAGTTCGAGGGAATATTCAGCAGATCGCGAAAATCCTTTTCTGCCTCTTCCGCCACCTGAATAAACTCTTTACCCCGGTGGCTGATTTCCATCACCGACGTACCGAGACCGTTCCAGTCACAAAGTTCCTGTTGAGCCTGTTTAAGCACGTCTGCCGGTAACATTGCCGGACCTGAACTGAAATTAAAGACTTGAGCCATTTCCCCTCACCACGCTAAAAGCCATAAGTTATAACTGTGGATATCGGTTTTATCATTCAGTGACACGCGCCGCAATGTCTAAAACTTATGACCCGTGAAATGTGCCCCACGTCACACAAAACAATCTGCCGCCTCGCCAGGACAAAACCGACAAAATGGCTGTCAGGTGATGCGTTTAGCCCGGCTAACCTTCGTCCATTCCGGATTTGCACAGCGGGGGCATAATTGACGATCCCCTGGCTGCATCGCGACGACATGGCTACATCTCACGCAGGCATACTCGCCTGACTCAGGTATGGTTCTGAAACGCTCGATCAGCATATCCGGCAGGATGCACAGTCCCGGCCTCACCTCATCGTCAGAATAGTAATAGACGCTAATCTGCCCGTTAGTTTCCATGATCGCCAGACGCACCTGCCCGAGCTGTTCCACGCTGTTGAGGCGTAGCTCCATAAAGAACTCAAACTCGGTCATATTGGCGCTCTGAACGTTTTCCCAGGCCAGTTGACCGTCCTCGACGATAACGACCGGCTTCCCTTCAAGCAGATCTTCCAGCTTTTCACTTTTCGACATCAGCCACATGACAAGCCGGTAAAGCAGCGCCAGGGAGACAAAAACGATGAAGACCGGCACCATCGGCACATCATCATAGAAGGCGACATCCCCCGCCGCAGAACCCAGCGTCAGGATGATCAATACTTCAAAGAGCGACATCTGCCTTACGCCGCGACGGCCCGTAATTTTGAGAAACAGGAAGACGAGGACGAAGGTATACAGGCTGCGAAGCGCGACTTCGCCTAAAAACTCTGGAGGGACTTTATCAAACGCCATCCGCTGGAGATCAAACGCTTTCATTTTTCTATGCCTTAACAGTAGGTTACTGAGTGTAAGCATAGCTCAGGCATTTATTTTCGCCGAAGATAGCACCCGTCACGCAAAACCCGTATCATTGCGCGCTTTACGTACGATAAAAGTGAACGCCATGATTCAAACGTTTATCCCCGGCAAAGACGCCGCTCTGGAAGATTCCATCGCTCGCTTCCAGCAGAAACTGACCGACCTGGGTTTTAACATCGAAGAAGCCTCCTGGCTCAATCCGGTGCCTCATGTCTGGTCCGTGCATATTCGCGATAAAGACTGTGCCCTGTGCTTTACCAACGGTAAAGGCGCGACGAAAAAAGCGGCATTGGCCTCCGCGCTGGGTGAGTATTTTGAGCGTCTGTCCACCAACTATTTCTTCGCTGACTTCTGGCTGGGCGAAACCATCGCCAACGGCCCGTTCGTTCACTATCCGAACGAAAAGTGGTTCCCACTGACGGAAGATGACGAACTGCCGGAAGGTATTCTCGACGCGCGTCTGCGCGCTTTCTACGATCCGGAAAACGAACTGACCGCCAGCATGCTGATCGATCTGCAGTCCGGAAACGACGATCGCGGTATTTGCGCTCTGCCCTTTACCCGTCAGTCTGACGAGCAGACCGTCTATATCCCGATGAACATCGTCGGCAACCTGTATGTGTCTAACGGCATGTCCGCCGGTAACACCCGCAATGAAGCGCGCGTGCAGGGACTGTCTGAAGTCTTCGAGCGTCACATCAAAAACCGCATTATTGCCGAATCCATCAGCCTGCCTGAAATTCCGGCAGACGTGCTGGCGCGCTACCCGGGCGTGGTGGAATCCATCGCCAAACTGGAAGCAGAAGGTTTCCCAATCTTCGCGTATGACGGCTCGCTGGGCGGCAAGTATCCGGTGATCTGCGTCGTGCTGTTTAACCCGACCAACGGTACCTGCTTCGCCTCCTTCGGCGCGCACCCGGACTTCGGCGTGGCGCTGGAGCGTACCGTCACCGAGCTGCTGCAGGGCCGTAGCCTGAAAGATCTCGACGTGTTTACGCCGCCAACGTTTGACGATGAAGAAGTGGCCGAGCATACCAACCTCGAAACCCACTTCATCGATTCCAGCGGCTTAATTTCCTGGGATATGTTCAAGCAGGACGCGGACTATCCGTTCGTGGACTGGAGCTTCGCCGGTACCACGGAAGAAGAGTTCGCCACGCTGATGGCGATCTTCAACGCGGAAGACCAGGAAGTGTACATTGCCGATTACGAGCACCTGGGCGTTTACGCGTGCCGCATCATCGTGCCTGGCATGTCTGATATCTATCCAGCGGAAGACCTGTGGCTGGCAAACAACAGCATGGGCGCCCATCTGCGAGAAACGCTGCTGGCTCTGCCGGGCAGTGAATGGGAGAAAGAAGATTACCTGAACCTGATCGCCCAACTGGACGAAGAAGGCCACGATGACTTCACCCGCGTACGCGAACTCCTGGGTCTGGCGACCGGTAAAGATAACGGCTGGTATACCCTGCGTATCGGTGAACTGAAAGCAATGCTGGCTCTGGCGGGTGGCGATCTGGATCAGGCCCTGGCCTGGACCGAGTGGACCATGGAGTTCAACCAGTCGGTCTTCTCTGCCGAGCGCACCAATTATTACCGTTGCCTGCAAACCCTGCTGCTGCTTGCACAGGAAGAGGATCGCGAACCGCTGCAATACCTGAATGCTTTCGTGCGTATGTATGGGGCTGAGGCCGTTGAAGCAGCCAGCGCGGCCCTGAGCGGCGAAGCGCCGTTCTATGGCCTGCAGGCTGTTGATAGCGATCTGAAAGCCTTCCCGGCGCATCAGTCACTGCTGAAGGCCTACGAAAAGCTGCAGAAAGCAAAAGCTGCTTACTGGTCAAAATAAGCGCATATAACATTACCAGCAGTAGGCGTATTCAATCGTCTGGGCTATATTACGGGGCAATTTCATTGCCCCGTTTTTTATTTTCTTCGGCAATGATTGTTGATTGTAATAATAAAGTTAAACACGGGTAAATATAATAATATTGATCTGGGCTTTACTGTTACTTTTTATGGTTAATACTCCATATTAATTAACTGATAAAGAGGTGGCTGAACGAAAAAATTCAACTCTTTTCATAACTTTTAAAATTTATTTTTATACGGATAATCAAACACTTACTCCGCATTTGCTGTAAATCCATACACACTGCGGGCCTATAAGCCAGGCGAGATATGATCTATATCAATTTCTCTTCTATAATGCTTTGTTAGTATCTCGTCGCCGACTTAATAAAGAGAGAGTTAGTGTGAAAGCTGACAACCCTTTTGATCTTTTACTCCCTGCTGCGATGGCCAAAGTTGCCGAAGAAGCAGGTGTCTATAAAGCAACGAAACACCCGATGAAGACGTTCTATCTGGCGATCACGGCTGGTGTGTTCATCTCTATCGCTTTCGTCTTCTACATCACCGCCACCACCGGTACTGCCGGAATGCCTTTCGGCATGGCCAAACTGATTGGCGGCATTTGTTTCTCACTGGGTCTGATTCTTTGCGTCATTTGCGGCGCCGACCTCTTCACCTCAACGGTGCTGATTGTCGTGGCAAAGGCCAGCGGAAGAATTACCTGGGGTCAGCTGGCACGTAACTGGCTTAATGTTTACGTGGGTAACCTGGTTGGCTGTCTGCTCTTTGTTTTGTTGATGTGGCTTTCTGGCGAGTACATGACCGCCAACGGTGGCTGGGGCCTTAACGTCCTGCAAACCGCCGACCACAAAATGCACCACACATTTATCGAAGCCGTTGCTCTCGGCATCCTCGCTAACCTGATGGTCTGCCTGGCTGTATGGATGAGCTACTCGGGTCGTAGCCTGATGGACAAAGCCTTAATTATGGTTCTGCCGGTTGCGATGTTTGTTGCCAGCGGCTTTGAGCACAGTATCGCGAATATGTTCATGATCCCAATGGGCATTGTTATCCGCGACTTTGCGAGCCCGGAGTTCTGGACCGCAGTTGGTTCATCCCCGGAAAGTTTCTCTCACCTGACTATTATGAATTTCATTACTGATAACCTGATCCCTGTCACTATCGGGAACATTATCGGTGGGGGTCTGTTAGTTGGGTTGACATACTGGGTCATTTACCTGCGTGGCGACGATCATCATTGATGGTTTTCTCAGGCAGTAAATAAAAAATCCACTTAAGAAGGTAGGTGTTACATGTCCGAGCTTAATGAAAAGTTAGCCACAGCCTGGGAAGGTTTTGCGAAAGGTGACTGGCAGAATGAAGTAAACGTACGTGACTTCATTCAGAAAAACTATACCCCGTATGAAGGTGACGAATCCTTCCTGGCTGGCGCAACTGACGCGACCACCAAGCTGTGGGACAGCGTAATGGAAGGCGTTAAACTGGAAAACCGCACTCACGCGCCAGTTGATTTTGACACCTCCGTTGCTTCCACCATCACTTCTCACGATGCTGGCTATATCAACAAAGCCCTTGAGAAAATCGTTGGTCTGCAGACTGAAGCACCACTGAAACGCGCAATCATCCCGTTCGGTGGTATTAAAATGGTTGAAGGTTCCTGCAAAGCGTATAACCGCGAGCTGGACCCAATGCTGAAAAAAATCTTCACCGAATACCGCAAAACCCACAACCAGGGCGTATTCGATGTTTACACCAAAGACATTCTGAACTGCCGTAAATCTGGCGTTCTGACTGGTCTGCCAGATGCGTATGGCCGTGGCCGTATCATCGGTGACTACCGTCGCGTTGCGCTGTACGGTATCGACTTCCTGATGAAAGACAAGTACGCGCAGTTTGTTTCCCTGCAGTCCGATCTGGAAAACGGCGTAAACCTGGAAGCGACTATCCGTCTGCGTGAAGAGATCGCTGAACAGCACCGCGCGCTGGGTCAGATCAAAGAGATGGCGGCTAAATACGGCTGCGATATCTCTGGTCCTGCTACCAACGCTCAGGAAGCTATCCAGTGGACCTACTTCGGCTACCTGGCCGCAGTTAAGTCTCAGAACGGTGCAGCGATGTCCTTCGGTCGCGTATCCACCTTCCTGGATGCTTACATCGAACGTGACCTGAAAGCAGGCAAAATCACCGAGCAAGATGCTCAGGAAATGATTGACCACCTGGTCATGAAACTGCGTATGGTTCGCTTCCTGCGTACGCCTGAATACGATGAACTGTTCTCCGGTGACCCAATCTGGGCAACTGAATCCATCGGCGGTATGGGCGTTGACGGCCGTACTCTGGTGACCAAAAACAGCTTCCGCTTCCTGAACACCCTGTACACCATGGGTCCTTCTCCGGAGCCGAACATCACCGTTCTGTGGTCTGAAAAACTGCCTCTGAACTTCAAGAAATTCGCCGCTAAAGTGTCCATCGACACCTCTTCTCTGCAGTACGAGAACGATGACCTGATGCGTCCGGACTTCAACAACGACGATTACGCTATCGCTTGCTGCGTAAGCCCAATGGTTGTTGGTAAACAAATGCAGTTCTTCGGTGCGCGTGCAAACCTGGCGAAAACCATGCTGTACGCTATCAACGGCGGCGTTGATGAAAAACTGAAAATGCAGGTTGGTCCTAAGTCTGAACCGATCAAAGGCGACGTTCTGAACTTCGACGAAGTGATGGACCGCATGGATCACTTCATGGACTGGCTGGCGAAACAGTACGTCACTGCGCTGAACGTTATCCACTACATGCACGACAAGTACAGCTACGAAGCTTCTCTGATGGCGCTGCACGACCGTGACGTTATCCGCACCATGGCGTGTGGTATCGCAGGTCTGTCCGTTGCTGCTGACTCCCTGTCTGCAATCAAATATGCGAAAGTTAAACCAATTCGTGACGAAGACGGTCTGGCTATCGACTTCGAAATCGAAGGCGAATATCCGCAGTTTGGTAACAACGACTCTCGCGTTGATGACATGGCGGTTGACCTGGTAGAACGTTTCATGAAGAAAATTCAGAAACTGACTACCTACCGTAACGCTATCCCGACTCAGTCTGTTCTGACCATCACCTCTAACGTTGTGTATGGTAAGAAAACCGGTAACACCCCAGACGGTCGTCGTGCTGGCGCGCCATTCGGCCCAGGTGCGAACCCAATGCACGGTCGTGACCAGAAAGGTGCGGTTGCCTCTCTGACTTCCGTTGCTAAACTGCCGTTTGCTTACGCGAAAGATGGTATCTCTTACACCTTCTCTATCGTGCCAAACGCGCTGGGTAAAGACGACGAAGTGCGTAAAACTAACCTCGCGGGTCTGATGGATGGTTACTTCCACCACGAAGCGTCCATCGAAGGTGGTCAGCACCTGAACGTGAACGTCATGAACCGTGAAATGCTGCTCGACGCGATGGAACACCCTGAGAAATATCCTCAGCTGACCATCCGCGTATCTGGCTACGCAGTACGTTTTAACTCCCTGACTAAAGAACAGCAGCAGGACGTTATCACCCGTACTTTCACTCAGTCCATGTAAGTGGAATTGACTGAAATCACGCGTTAACAAGCGTACAATAAAGGCTCCACGTCAGTGGGGCCTTTTTAGCACCCTCTCCACCTCAGTCTCTTTTGTCCGCTATCTATACTGAATGGATAACAGCCAAAACAGACTTAACACAGCCGGCTTTGAGCTGTGCATACACAGGCCCGGGACGGGCCGATGATGGAGATATCACCGCAATGTCAACTATTGGTCGTATTCACTCCTTTGAATCCTGTGGCACCGTCGATGGCCCGGGTATCCGCTTTATCACCTTTTTCCAGGGCTGCCTGATGCGCTGCCTGTACTGCCATAACCGCGACACCTGGGACACGCACGGCGGTAAAGAAGTCACCGTCGACGATCTAATGAAAGAGGTAGTGACCTATCGCCACTTTATGAACGCCTCCGGTGGCGGTGTGACCGCATCCGGCGGTGAAGCCATTCTTCAGGCTGAATTTGTCCGCGACTGGTTCCGCGCCTGCCACAAAGAAGGCATTCATACCTGCCTGGATACCAATGGCTTTGTACGTCGCTACGATCCGGTAATTGATGAACTGCTCGAAGTGACCGATCTGGTGATGCTCGATCTCAAACAGATGAACGATGAGATCCACCAGAACCTGGTGGGCGTCTCCAACCACCGCACTCTGGAGTTTGCCAAATACATTGCCGATAAAGGCATCAAAACCTGGATCCGCTACGTGGTGGTACCAGGCTGGTCAGATGACGATGACTCCGCGCACCGCCTGGGGGAATTCACCCGCGACATGGGCAACGTCGAGAAAATCGAGCTTCTGCCCTATCACGAGCTGGGTAAACATAAATGGGTGGCCATGGGTGAAGAGTACAAGCTCGATGGCGTGAAGCCGCCGAAAAAAGACACGATGGAACGCGTCAAAGGTATTCTTGAACAGTACGGTCACAAGGTGATGTATTAAAGAAAATGCCCGGTAAAAACCGGGCCTTTTTATATTCTATTTAAAGACGCCGTTAATAACAGACGTCACAATGGCAGTACTCAGCGCAATTAAGACCAGGTCGTCACCCACTACGCGCCATTCATAACCGGGATAGGAAGGAAGCTGGTCCAGCATTGAGGCCGGCACGGCCTTCTTCGCAATACCCGGAGGCAGTGGTTTACCGCGCGCCAGGTTTTTTGCGATCCCCGGAGGCAGAGACTTATAGCCCGTTAAGCCGTAATTCACGGCCAGATGGCGGGCATGATCGAAGCTCACGCGAGCATCCACGTCATTACCGACATCTTTGCTGTTTTTAACGCCCTTATCCGATTTACCAGGGTTATCCTGACCGTTATTTTGTTTATTACCATGGTTACCGGCGTTACCAGAATTCCCGTTACCATGATTGCCGCTGTTACCCTGTCCGCCTCCGTTTCCGTGACCATTGCCATTCCCGTTGCCAGGATTAGCCATGACCGGAGCCGTTGCAAACGTTAAAGACAACACTACGGCCAGTGCGGTAGTGGAAAAACGACGTAGAGACATGATTGCTGCCTTATTGTGGTAGGACTCACCTGAATTATCGTCCGGCGCAATAAACAAACAATAAGTAAAACTCTGAGTTGTGATGGGGACAAAAAAGCCTGTCATCGACAGGCTTTTAATTCATCAGGCATGTGCCACAGGCGTTGGATGTTCGCCCGCTTTACGCAGCAGCATTAACAGATAAATAAACGACACGCTGGCGATCATGATAAACAGTAAATTGTCGGAGTAATTCTGCATCAGCATCGCGGTAAACGTCGGCCCTAACAGGCTGCCGATGGTATAGCTCAGTAACAGCGCCTGGTTCATTGCCACCAGCTGGTGATGTTCAACTTTCTCACAGGCCCAGGCCATCGCGACGGGATAGAGCGTAAAGCCAGCAGCCCCGAGAATGAACAGCGCAGGCGCCATCGCGGCGTTGCTGAGCATAGCAAGACAGCCCATGATCACCACGAAGACCTGAACGCGCAGCACCAGCAGACGTCCAAAGCGGTCCGCCAGGCGGCCAATTGGCCATTGTCCAACAATACCCGCACTCACCATCACCGCCATCCAGAAGCCAATTCCGGAGTCGCTGACGCCCTGATGGTTCAGATAGAGTGGCATCAGGCCATAGAGCGAGCCGAGGACAATCCCCGAGATAATGCAGCCGTTAACGCCCAGACGCGCCTGACGCAGCCTCAGCATTGGCCAGACGTGGGTTGCTTCCTGGTGTTCGCTGTTCTGGTTCACAATGCGCGTAAAGAGCAGCGGCAGGATCGCGGCCAGCACCATACCGGTCACCCACGGCAGAACGCTCATCAGGTCGGTTGGCAGCTTGCTCACCATCAGTTGTCCCAGCACGGTGCCGACATAGTAAACCATCATGTAGGCAGCCAGCAGGCGTCCGCGGTTGCGGGAGGTGCCGCTGCACATCAGCGCACTTTCAACGACCACCCAAATCATCGCGCAGCCGACACCGGCGATAAAGCGCCATGCCATCCAGCTCCAGAAGCCGACCATCAGGCCCAGCCCCGCACATCCGGCGGCGAAAATCAGCGAGGCCAGATAATAGCTGCGGTTAAAGCCAAAGCGCTTGATCAGGCTCCCGGTCACCAGCGTACCCAGCAGGTTCCCGGTAAAAAAGGATGAGCTGACCATACCTACCTGCCAGGTTGGTAAGTTTTCATGGGCGAGCCACAGCGGGACGAGCGTATTTAACACTGCGATCGCCAGGGTCAACAGAAGCAGGCCACAGAGCAACAGCAGCACTGGCCGGGTATAGGTGGTCATGGATTAAAAAGCCGTGAGGAAGTTCAGATTTCGTGCGCATCATGCCACTGGCAAAAACAAAGTCAATCCACTGATTTAGCCGCCTCGCACAATATGTTCCCTGTCGATTTAAAAAACTTATCCTGCTAATGCCACGCCTGCTATAGATATTAATTATGTCTCTGTTTTCATTTATTAATAGGCAAAATTAAAACAAAACGACAGTCGAAAAATTTCATGATCGAAAAAAGAAAAAGCCGGGCACTCAGGCCCGGCTTGATATAACCAAATACAACGTTAACTGGCGATAGCCATACCTACAGTCATATGCAACCCGTAGAACACGCCGCGACCAATCAGTTCACCCGCCAGTACCAGCACAAAAGCCAGTGACAACAGCGGCAGCGCAGGTTGATAGCCTTTAAGCTGAGGAGCAATCCAGAATACCAGCGCAGCGACCAGCAGGACGATACGCCAGGCCATCAGCGCACCGTAGTCCGGCACCAGGGCAGAGGCCTGCTGGATAGAGCTGTGAATGGTTGCCAGTTCAGAACCCTGCATCAGGGCGACCATCGCACTCACTACCAGCGCCAGAAGCGAAACAGCGGGCAGCAAACGCATAGCCCATCCGTCGACACCCGCCACGCGCAGCAGCAGGTAGCCCAACAGCGGCCCGCCGATAAACATCGTCAGGAAGAAGCTCATTGGCGTCCAGACGCTGTACCAGGTGGGGACGGTATCAATGGTGTTATAGACACGCACCATCATCCACACGAACACCACGCCCAGCACCATGGTCAGGATCAGCCACAGGCTGCGCAAACCCACAGGCAACTTCTTCATAGCGGCCAGCAGCCAGCCTAGCCCACCGACGGCAAAGAAAATTGCGCCACTGGCAATCTCGTTACTCAGTGATGAGGCCCCCACGCGGTTCAGAGAGTTAAACGCGCGCATCGGCGAGCCCAGGTGCAGCGTTGAGGCGATAAAGCCAATCCCCATTAGCACCCACAGGCCAAACATGCTCAACAGTAAACGCTGCTGCTGTTCAGCGTTGAGCTGACCTTTCAACAACGCCAGCGCGAGCACAATGAAGCCGCCCGCCACGCACTGACCAAAGACCGTGAAGATCATCAGCGGCCATTCATGCCATCCACTTCCCATCTCACACCTCCTTCGGGTTTGCCAGGTAGCCGGTGGTGTCACCTGTAGGACGGCTGTTGGCGTTAGGTTTAATCACAATACTTGGCTTCGTGAAGTGCGCAGACGGCAGCGGTGCCACGGCGGCGAGCTGACCGTGTTTCTGACGCAGCTCTTCAATCGGGCCGAAGTCCAGCGCGCGCAGCGGACAGGACTCGACGCAAATCGGCTTTTTGCCATCCGCTACGCGGGTGTGGCAACCATCGCATTTGGTCATGTGGCCTTTAGCGGCATTATACTGCGGTGCGCCGTACGGACAGGCCATATGGCAGTAGCGACAGCCAATGCAGACATCTTCATCCACCACTACAAAGCCATCTTCGCGCTTGTGCATCGCCCCGCTCGGACAAACCTTCGTGCAGGCAGGATCTTCACAGTGGTTACAGGCAATCGACAGGTAATACGCAAAGACGTTCTGATGCCAGACGCCGTTATCTTCCTGCCAGTCGCCCCCGGCGTATTCATAGATGCGACGGAAGCTCACGTCCGGCGTCAGGTCTTTGTAGTCTTTACAGGCCAGCTCGCAGGTTTTGCACCCGGTACAACGGCTGGAATCAATAAAAAATCCATACTGAGTTGTCATCGGTTACTCCTTAAACCTTTTCAACCTGGACAAGGTTTGTGTGGGATGGGTTACCCTTCGCCAGCGGCGACGGACGCTGTGTGGTCAGTACGTTAATACTGCCCGCCTGGTCGATGCGGTTGGCATCCGGGCTGTACCAGGCCCCTTCCCCTAACGCCACCACGCCGGGCATCATGCGTGGGGTGACTTTGGCTTCAATATGCACCTCGCCGCGACCGTTGAAGATACGCACGCGATCGCCGTTGCTGATGCCGCGCGCTTTCGCGTCCATCGGGTTGATCCACATCTCCTGACGGCAGGCGGCTTTCAGCACGTCGACGTTACCGTAGGTAGAGTGAACACGCGCTTTGTAGTGGAAGCCGGTCAGCTGCAGCGGGAATTTCGCCGTCAGCGGATCGTTATAGTTTTCAAAGCCCGGCGTGTAGATCGGCAGCGGATCGATGACGTCCCCTTCCGGCAGTTCCCAGGTTGACGCAATGTTTGCCAGCGCTTCGGAGTAGATTTCGATTTTGCCCGACGGCGTGGTCAGCGGGTTCGCCTGCGGATCTTCACGGAACGCTTTGTACGCCACGTGGTGCCCTTCCGGATCGCGCTGTTTGTACATCCCCTGCTTGCGGAAGGTATCAAAGTCCGGCAGGTCAGGAATCGCCTTACGGGAGAGTTCATGCAAATGGCGCATCCACCCTTCCTGAGTACGTCCCTCGGTAAACTGCTGCTCAACGCCAAGACGTTTCGCCAGCTCAGAGGTCATCTCATAAATGGTTTTGCACTCAAAGCGCGGTTTAATCGCCTGGTCGGTAAAGATCACGTAGGACATGTTGCCGCAGGAGGCGTCCAGCGCGAAATCCATCTGCTCAGAGGCGGTGCAGTCCGGCAGCAGGATATCGGCATATTTTGCCGAGGAGGTCATGTGGCAGTCGATCACCACAATCATCTCGCACTTCTTGTCGTCCTGCAGGATTTCATGGGTGCGATTGATTTCAGAGTGCTGGTTGATGAGACAGTTACCGGCATAGTTCCAGATCATCTTGATCGGCACGTCCAGCTTGTCCTTGCCGCGCACGCCGTCGCGCAGAGCGGTCATTTCCGGGCCGCGTTCAATCGCATCGGTCCACATAAACATGGAGATGCTGGTCTGAACCGGGTTATCCAGCGTCGGCATACGTTCGAAGGGCACTTCATATGAACCTTCACGCGCGCCGGTGTTACCGCCGTGAATGCCGACGTTGCCGGTCAGAATGGAGAGCATGGAGATGGCACGGGTCGCGATTTCGCCGTTCGCATGACGCTGCGGACCCCAGCCCTGGCTGATATAGGCCGGTTTAGCTGAGCCAATCTCACGCGCCAGCTGAACGATACGCTCTGCCGGGATGCCGGTGATGGTGGAGGCCCACTCCGGCGTTTTCGCCACGCCGTCGCTGCCCTGTCCGAGAATATACGCCTTGTAGTGACCGTTTGCCGGCGCGCTGGCGGGCAGCGTTTTCTCGTCATAGCCGACGCAGTATTTATCCAGGAAAGGCTGATCAACAAGGTTCTCAGTGATCATCACCCACGCGAGCGCGGAGACCAGCGCGGCATCGGTTCCCGGACGGATTGGGATCCACTCGTCCTCACGTCCGGCACCGGTGTCGGTATAGCGCGGATCGATGATGATCATGCGGGCATTGGATTTGGCGCGTGCCTGTTCGAGGTAGTAGGCCACCCCACCACCGCTCATGCGGGTTTCACCCGGGTTGTTACCGAACAGCACGACCAGCTTACTGTTTTCGATATCGGACGGGCTGTTGCCGTCAGCCCAGCCGCCGTAGGTGTAGTTCAGTCCTGCCGCGATCTGCGCAGAGGAGTAGTCGCCATAGTGATTGAGATAACCGCCGCAGCAGTTCATCAAGCGCGCCACCAGCGTTTTTCCCGGTGGCCAGGAGCGGGTCAGCGTGCCGCCAAGCGTCCCGGTACCGTAGTTCAGGTAGATAGATTCGTTACCGTACTCTTTAATCAAACGCTGCATGTTGGTGGCGATGATGTCGTAGGCTTCGTCCCAGCTAATCCGCTCGAATTTCCCTTCCCCACGCTTACCGACGCGCTTCATCGGGTATTTCAGGCGGTCCGGATTATAGACGCGACGACGCATGGAACGACCACGCAGGCAGGCACGGACCTGATGTAACCCTTCGTAGTTATCGTCGCCGGTATTGTCAGTTTCGACATATTTAATTTCACCGTCCACCACATGCATACGCAGCGGACAACGGCTACCGCAGTTGACGGTACAGGCACTCCACACCACTTTTTCCGGCGAAGTGGCCGGAGACAGAGCCTCTGCCGCCGACGCCAGTCGGGTAAAGGGGAGCGTGAAGGCACTGCTGGCTACGGCCAGGCCGCCTATGGCCGTGGTTTTCATCAACCCACGGCGAGTGACCTCGGCAGCCATTAATGCTTCAGGCGCGTTGATTTTCATAGAGACTCACTTTGGTTGCTCACAAAGAAAAGAGAGGCGGCGCAAACCGCTATGTAGTTTTATATATAACGAATTTTTTCGTTATCAGCGTTTTATGCTGACTTTCATTCGGAGGAGTATTACTACTTTAGAGGGAGGGGTTATTGCGTCGTATCAAATCAAAGGCATAAAAAAAGCGCCCTGAGGCGCTTTTTTGTTTTAAGGCAAATATTAACCGATGTACTGCTGGCCTTTCATGTATGGACGCAGCACTTCAGGGATCTCGATACGACCGTCTGCCTGCTGGTAGTTTTCCAGCACGGCAACCAGGGTACGGCCCACAGCCAGACCAGAACCGTTCAGGGTATGCACCAGACGGGTTTTCTTGTCAGATTTGCTCCGGCAGCGTGCCTGCATGCGGCGCGCCTGGAAATCCCAGACGTTAGAGCAGGAGGAGATTTCACGGTAGGTGTTCTGCGCAGGCACCCACACTTCCAGATCGAAGGTTTTGCAGGCGCCAAAGCCCATATCACCGGTGCACAGCGCCATACGACGGTATGGCAGACCCAGCAGCTCCAGCACTTTCTCCGCGTGGCCGGTCATCTCCTCCAGCGCGTCCATGGACTCTTCAGGACGGACGATCTGCACCATCTCAACCTTGTCGAACTGGTGCATACGGATCAGACCACGCGTGTCGCGACCGTAAGAACCGGCTTCAGAACGGAAGCACGGAGAGTGCGCCGTCAGTTTGATTGGCAGATCGTCTTCGTCGATGATCTCATCACGCACGAGGTTAGTCAGCGGCACTTCCGCGGTTGGGATCAGCGCGTAGTTGCTGCTGTCTGCTTCTTCGTCCAGCGGACGGGTATGGAACAGATCGCCGGCAAATTTCGGCAGCTGGCCCGTACCGTACAGCGTATCGTGGTTGACCAGATACGGCACGTAGGTTTCGCTATAGCCATGCTGCTCGGTGTGCAGATCCAGCATGAACTGCGCCAGCGCACGGTGCAGATGGGCAATCTGGCCTTTCATCACCACGAAGCGAGAACCGGTCAGCTTAACCGCTGCCGCAAAATCCAGGCCCGCGTGCATTTCGCCCAGCGTCACGTGATCGCGCACCTCGAAGTCAAACTCACGAGGCGTACCCCAGCGTTTCACTTCAACGTTGTCGTTTTCATCTTTGCCGACAGGCACGCTGTCGTCAGGAATATTCGGGATAGCCAGGGCAATATCACGAATTTCGGCCTGAAGAACATCCAGCTCCGCTTTCGCCTGATCCAGTTCTTCACCCAGCTTGTTCACTTCCAGGCGTAATGGCTCAATATCTTCCCCGCGCGCTTTCGCCTGGCCGATGGATTTCGATCGAGAGTTACGCTCTGCCTGCAGATTTTCAGTTTGTACCTGCAGAACTTTACGACGCTCTTCAAGAGCGCGCAGCTTATCTACATCCAGCTTAAAGCCCCGGCGTGCCAGTTTTTCAGCGACTGCGTCTGGCTCATTACGCAGCAGATTGGGATCGAGCATGCTTATCCTGTGCTTATCGAATTAAAATAGGAAATGTGACCACAGCCTGCGGTCACAAGGATACAATTGCCAACATTACCGCAACGACTGAACTAACGGTAGCGTTTTATAGGGCTATTTTGATCCTGTCCGGCGAGCCAGGTGAGCTTTTCACCAATCTTGCCTTCAAGACCTCTGTTTGTGGGGTGATAATAGCGCGTTTGTGCCATCTCCTGCGGGAAATATTCCTCCCCGGCGGCGTAGGCATTGGGTTCATCATGAGCGTAGCGGTACTCCTGCCCATACCCCATCTCTTTCATCAGTTTGGTCGGCGCATTACGCAGATGAACCGGTACATCGTAGTCCGGGCGTTCGCGTGCGTCAGACATCGCGGCCTTAAACGCGGTATAGACGGCATTGCTTTTTGGCGCACAGGCCAGATAGACAATCGCCTGCGCAATGGCACGCTCGCCTTCCGCAGGTCCAACCCGGGTGAAACAGTCCCAGGCCGACAGAGCGACCTGCATGGCGCGAGGATCGGCATTGCCGACATCTTCTGAGGCAATCGCCAGACAGCGGCGCGCGACGTATAACGGATCGCCGCCCGCAGTGATAATACGCGCGTACCAGTACAGTGCCGCATCCGGCGCGCTGCCGCGCACGGACTTATGCAGGGCCGAAATGAGATCGTAAAAACGGTCACCTTTATTATCGAACCGCGCGCTGCGTTCCCCGGCAATTTCGGTGAGCAGTTCCGGCTTCAGCACCCGCTTGCCGGCATCGTCGACTTCGGCCATATCGGCCATCATCTCCAGCGTGTTCAGCGCCCGACGCGCATCGCCGTTAACCAGTTCCGCAATCGCACGACGCGTCTCGTCAGGCAGAACGATATCCTGCCCCCCGTAGCCGCGCGATTTGTCGTCCATCGCCTGAGTAAGAACCTTTTCGATATCCTCGGTCGTCAGCGATTTGAGCAGGTAAACGCGCGCGCGGGAAAGCAGCGCCGAGTTCAGCTCAAACGACGGGTTTTCGGTGGTCGCCCCAATGAAGAAGATCGTGCCGTCTTCAATGTGCGGCAGGAAAGCATCCTGCTGGCTCTTGTTGAAGCGGTGGACTTCGTCCACAAAGAGAATGGTGCGCCGCCCGGCATTGCGGTTCTGCCGCGCACGCTCGATCGCTTCGCGGATCTCCTTCACGCCGGACGTCACCGCCGAGATACGTTCGACGTCTGCGTTGGCATAGCGGGCAATCACTTCGGCGAGGGTCGTTTTACCGGTGCCGGGTGGCCCCCAGAGGATCATGGAGTGCAAATGCCCCGCCTCAATGGCGCGCGGCAAGGGCTTACCGGCAGCCAGCAGGTGCTGCTGGCCGATGTACTGCGCTAAATTTTCTGGCCGCATACGTGCGGCCAGAGGTTGAAACGCGTTATCTGAAAAATCGAGCGACAGATTGCCCACTCACGCCTCTTACTTATTGCGTTGGTCGTCCACCGTTACGCCCTTCGGCGGGGTAAAGGTGAATTTCGATGCATCAACGGCGCCGTTCTGCTGAGACTTGAGCTGATAGCTGCTGCGCTGATCGTCCTGCTCAACCGCGCCGAACTGATTAATGGTACCGTTAGTGCTGACATTGATGGTGAACTGCTTCAGGTTGCCGTTGCTGCCTTTCGGCGTCAGGACAAATTCGTCACCCGTCTGTTTAATATTGTACTGCTGCCAGTCGCTGGCCTGGTTACGGGCAATCAGCATAAACGGCGTATTGCTGGTCGCATCCTTCAGCCAGGTCGCCGTGGCCTGCTCAACGAACGGGTTGAAGAACCATAAGGTTTTACCGTCAGAGACCAGGATGCTCTCATCCGGCTGGGTCATGTGCCAGTTGAACAGATTGGGGCGTTTTACCCACAAATCTCCCTGACCTTCCTGCACCGCGTTGCCGCTGCCGTCCGTCACTTTTTGGGTGAAGCTGGCGTGGAAGCTGCTTACTTTATCCAGTCGGCTTTTAAGGTCGCTGGCTGCATCAGCCCAGACGCTGCTGGCGACAAAACTGGTGAGTAATGCACAGGCGATGGCGATTTTTTTCATTGTTATTCCTTAAAATACGTCTTCCCGATAGGGGGTTTCCGTCTTCTATTCTGGACCTGCCCGAAGGCAGGCGACAGAAGAAAATGCTTAATTTTGGCTGATTTACCCTTCTTTGCAATTGCGGAAGGTTAATCAAACGGTGGCGGTGCAAGCACCTCGCGGTTACCGTTATGCCCCTGCTCGCTCACAATGCCCTGCGCTTCCATCTGCTCGATGATGCGCGCAGCGCGGTTATAGCCGATGCGGAACTGACGCTGTACGCCGGAGATAGATGCTTTACGTTTTTCAGTAACGAAGTTAACCGCCTGATCGAATAACGGATCCAGCTCTTCACCGCCGTCAAAGCCACCGCCGCCGCCTTCGCTTTCCGTGTCGCTGGTGATGCCATCGACGTATTGCGGACGACCGCGCGCTTTCCAGTCCTGCACAACCGCGTGCACTTCCTGGTCGCGCACGAACGCGCCGTGAACACGCACAGGAGAGGTAGAGTTCGGACCGGAATAGAGCATGTCACCCATACCCAGCAGCGATTCTGCACCGCCCTGGTCAAGAATAGTACGCGAGTCAATTTTACTGGATACGGTAAAGGCGATACGCGTCGGAATGTTCGCTTTAATCAGACCGGTGATGACGTCCACGGAAGGACGCTGAGTCGCCAGCACAAGGTGAATACCGGCCGCACGCGCTTTCTGCGCCAGGCGAGCAATCAGCTCTTCCACTTTCTTACCGACGGTCATCATCAGGTCAGCGAATTCATCGACCAGCACCACGATATAAGGCAGTTTTTCCAGCACCGGATGCTGGGCATCCATGCTGTCACCCGGCTTCCAGTACGGATCCGGAATCGGACGTCCCATACGTGCCGCTTCGGCGATTTTCTCGTTATAGCCGGCCAGGTTACGTACGCCCAACGCAGACATCAGCTTGTAGCGACGCTCCATCTCATTCACGCTCCAGCGCAGAGCGTTGGCGGCGTCTTTCATGTCGGTGACCACTTCGGTCAGCAGATGAGGAATACCTTCATAGACCGACAGTTCGAGCATTTTCGGGTCAATCATGATGAAACGCACATCTTCCGGCTGCGCTTTATAGAGCATGCTGAGGATCATGGCGTTCACACCGACGGACTTACCGGAACCGGTAGTACCCGCGACCAGCAGGTGAGGCATTTTTGCGAGGTCTGCCACCACCGGATCGCCAGCGATATCTTTACCCAGCACCACGGTCAGCGGAGAGGGGTTATCGCGGAACTTGGTGTTGTCCAGCACTTCACGCAGGTAGACGGTCTGACGTTTTTTGTTCGGCAGCTCAAGACCAACGTAAGGTTTACCCGGTATCACTTCCACCACGCGCACCGCCACGGTCGACAGCGAACGCGCCAGGTCGCGGGACAGGTTGGAAATACGCGCGGCTTTTACGCCCGGCGCCAGGTTCAGTTCAAAACGGGTGATCACAGGACCCGGAGAGTAGTTCACCACGTCCGCCTTGATACGGAAGTCAGCCAGACGGGCCTCCACCAGACGCGCCATCTGCTCCAGTGCGAAGGTATCAACCGGTTCAACTTCTGACGGCGGCGGCGTTAACAGATCCAGAGACGGCAGCGGCGTGCTTGGACGCTGCAGCGGACGGCTGTCACCGTTACGCATCAGCAGCGGGTGAATCAGGCTCTCCTGAGGCTGAGGCGCAGGCTGCTGGAACTGTGGTGGCTGCGGCGGCTGTGGTGGCTGCTGCGGCTGTGTATACGGCTGCTGAACGGGCTGTTGCGGCTGCGCGTAGGCCTGTGGTGCCGGTGGCTGGCGCACAGGCTCAGCTTCCGGCATCACGCTCGGGGTAAATAAAGGCTCGCTTGGGCCATCATCCACCAGATCTTTCATCGGCGAGAATTCAAAGTCCGACAGCGAGAACGGATTTGCACCAGCCGGTTGTTCACCGGAATAGCGCTGCTGCTGGGTGGCGGCAAACTGACGCGCCAGTTCCGCTTCCGCGGCGTCATCGTCGTCTTCCAGCGCCGGTTCATCGTGCTGATACTCTTCACCGTAGCGCTGATTCTGCTGCGCAGCGAACTGGCGGGCCAGCTCGTCCTGCTGCATTTCATCAGCATCATCGTCGTACTCAGACTCGCGCGCTTTTTCTTCAGCCATACGCTGGGAAGGCAGCTTGATGCCATAAGAAGCAAGCTCACGGCGGGTGGGCACGCGGACGCGGTTAGGACGAGGCAGCTGCGGACCAATCCCTTCTTTCACCTGAGGACGAGGTGCCCCCCCGGTTGCCAGGCTAAAGACGGGTGCAGCCACGGCCGCCGCCGCGGTAGCCTGCTTCACGCTTTCCGCTACGGGTGCAACAGCAGGCGTCGGGTCGACAGGTGGAACAGAAACAGAAGGCGCTTTCGTAACCGGCTCCTGCACAGGTTCAGGCACAGGCTGATACCAGGCGGCCAGCTGTTCGCGTTCACGCGCGCGGCGCTCTTCGACTTCTTCAAAATAGTACAGCGGTGGACGGGCAGGCTTCACCTCTTCCACGATTTCAGGCTCAGGCTCAGGCTGCGGTGCGACGTAAGACTGTACAGGCTCGACCGGTTCAGGCACATACTCCTGATACGGTTGAGCCACTGGCTGCTGATATTGCTGCGGCTCATACTCAGGCTGCGGCGGCTGATAAGGCTGCTGCCACTGTTCCTGCTGCACGGGAATGTAGCTTTCAGGTTCAGGCGCAATAACGGGCTCTGGCGTGTGAACACCCGGCGCAGTCTGCCACTCAACCTGAGGCTGCTGAATAACGGATTCCGGTGGCGGGACCGGCGCGGATGGCATCACGGCGTCGACAGGCGCGGCATACGCCTGGGCTGCAGTCGTCGCGGCAGCCGCGGCTGCTACCGGTTCGGTGACCGAGTGGCCGTTTAACAGCGGGTCGTATTCGTCAAAGTCCCCGGGCGTGGCCCGGCTGCCGGAGAAGAGCACATCGTCAGGATCGACGGCGACACCCGCAGCGCGATACGCCACCTGCTCGTCTTCATCCATGCGTTTACCGGAGAAGAGCGCAGCATCGGTTTTACGGCCCAGTGGGTTGGCAAATTTCTCAGCAACACGCTGGCGACGCGCCAGCGCGCCGCGCAGAATTCGGGCACGACGAGACTCGCGATGCTGCACAGGCGCATCGTCTTCCTCTTCATCTTCGTATTCGTCTTCATCCACCCACGTATCGTCACGGCGGGTACGATTGCTGGCAAAAGTCAGAATGGTGAGGATAAAGCTGCCAATTTTCTCGGCAATGCTCACCCAGGACCAGCCCGTAAACAGCGTCAGCCCGGCGGCCCAGATGCACAGCAGCGCCAGCGTGCCGCCGCTGCTGTGCAGCATCGGCTGGAGCGCAGAACTTAATAAGCTGCCGATCACCCCGCCAGAGGCGAAGTACCAGATATCATCGGCGTTAATCGCCGCCAGCCCGCAGGAGGTGAGGATCAGCGCCAGCGCGCCAATCAGGCGCAGCGAGACGGCGAAATAGTCGATGTAATCATCGTTCTGACGATGACGCCACGCAAACCAGCATCCGCCAATGATAATGACGGGAAGGGTGTAGGCCATCACACCGAAAATGAAGAACAGCGTGTCCGCAAGCCAGGCACCGGGGACACCGCCCAAATTATGGATAGGCTCATGCCATGCAGTTTGTGACCAGCTGGGATCCGAGGGGTTGAAACTGAGTAAGGCTGCCATCAGCCAGACGGCAAAAAGGGCAATAACAATCAGCAAAGCCTCGAGGAGACGACGTCCGCTGCTTAGCTTCGATAGTGTGACTTCTTTGTCTTCAGTGTATTCCTGGCTCAAGAAAGGCTCTCCAGGTATCAGGCATATCCTGCCTGTTTGCTAAAACGGACAACAGCGCCGGGACTCCCCGGCACTGTTGCTGTATGGATTAACAGGAGTGTAATCAAACTACACTGATTTTGCACCTGTTCCGTGTTAGCGCGTCTTAATAACCAGACGATTGCTCTGTTTGACCTCTTCCATCACCACGTACGTACGGGTGTCGTTCACGCCCGGCAGACGCAACAGGGTTTCCCCCAGCAGCTTACGGTAGGCGGACATATCAGGCACACGGGTTTTCAACAGGTAGTCGAAATCACCGGACACCAGATGACACTCTTGAATTTCTTCAAGTTTTTGTACAGCGGCGTTAAATTGCTCAAACACATCCGGCGCACCACGATTCAGAGTAATCTCAACAAATACCAGAAGTGAGGCATCCAGATAATGCGGGTTCAGCAGAGCCGTATAGCCCTGAATAAAACCCTGTCTTTCCAGTCGGCGCACACGCTCAAGGCACGGCGTCGGGGAAAGTCCCACACGTTTTGAAAGCTCGACGTTGGAAATACGCCCATCCTTTTGCAATTCATTAAGAATGTTACGATCGATACGGTCGAGATCTTTGCCAGGGCGCTTCTTGCTATCTACCATTATTATTGTCTCTCTGTATTCCTTCCCTACTCCTGCCTGGACCCTGTGCACATCACTGTTCAGAGCCTGTACCCGTTAGTCATCACATCGCCTGATTATGTAATAGACGCGATGCGGATTCGGGTTCTGTTGGTAAGAAGACCGTTGCCCGAAGGCAGTCACCGACATCACGTATGGCGTCTGTCCACGCCATGCGTAGATTTCACTGACCCGGTAAAAATGGCATTTACGTGCATGCCTATGCGGCATACGGTTAACGCGGTTTTTTTCTTCCTTGAATGTTTTCGCAAAAGCGCAGGGGATTGTCAAAGCAAAACATCGTTTTTTAGTACAACATGCCGGATATTCATTGCGGCAGGGTATTAATCCTCATTTTATTGCCTTACAAACGACCGCTTTTCTGGAGAAAGCGTGATGTTATCGCGCGCGATTCATCGTCCATGGCTATTACACAGATTGATATCAAAATTGCTGCGCTCTTTTTTTACGGCAACAAATTCCCTACAATCCAGCCAAATGTCTGCCAACAACAATGGGGATCTCATGGGCACGGCCAAACACAGTAAGCTGCTAATCCTTGGTTCTGGACCTGCGGGATATACCGCGGCGGTCTATGCTGCACGCGCTAACCTGCACCCGGTATTAATCACCGGCATGGAAAAAGGCGGTCAGCTGACCACCACCACCGAAGTGGAAAACTGGCCAGGCGACCCGAACGACCTGACCGGGCCGCTGCTGATGGAGCGTATGCACGAGCATGCCGCTAAATTCGAAACCGAAATTCTGTTCGATCACATCAATAAGGTCGACCTGCAGAACCGTCCGTTCCGCCTGACGGGTGACAGCGGTGAATACACCTGTGACGCGCTGATCATTGCAACCGGTGCCTCTGCCCGCTATCTCGGCCTGCCATCCGAAGAAGCGTTTAAAGGCCGTGGGGTTTCTGCCTGCGCCACCTGCGACGGTTTCTTCTATCGCAATCAGAAGGTCGCGGTCATCGGCGGCGGCAACACTGCCGTGGAAGAAGCGCTGTATCTGGCGAACATTGCCTCTGAAGTGCACCTGATCCACCGCCGCGAGACCTTCCGCGCGGAGAAGATCCTGATCAAACGTCTGATGGACAAAGTGGCGAGCGGCAACATCGTGCTGCACACCAACCGTACCCTGGAAGAGGTAACGGGCGACCAGATGGGCGTTGCCGGTCTGCGTATTCGTGATACCCAGAACACCGATAATGTCGAAACGCTGGAAGTGGCGGGTCTGTTTGTGGCCATTGGTCACAGCCCGAACACCGCAATCTTCGACGGTCAGCTTGAGCTGGAAAACGGCTACATCAAAGTGCAGTCCGGCATTCATGGTAATGCGACTCAAACCAGCATCCCGGGCGTATTCGCGGCTGGCGACGTGATGGACCATATTTATCGTCAGGCGATCACCTCTGCGGGCACCGGGTGTATGGCCGCGCTGGACGCTGAACGCTACCTTGATGGACTGGCTGAACAAGGTAAATAATCTTTACAAGTCAGTAACAAACGTAAATAAAGGCGGCGATAAGTCGCCTTTATTGTCTCCCCGTTGTAACATTGCGCTGCCTAACTTCTAATAACGTCACCTGCAAAGTACGCAATGGAAAAAACCCGTCAACAAGAGTTAACACGCTGGCTGAAACAGCAAAGCGTTCTTTCCCGCCGCTGGCTTACGATTTCCCGTCTTTTGGGTTTCGTCAGCGGTCTGTTGATTGTTGCCCAGGCATGGCTGCTGGCACGCATTCTTAATCACATGATCATGGAGAACATTCCACGCGAAGCGCTCCTGCTGCCCTTTATTGTCCTGATCCTGATTTTTATCCTGCGCGCCTGGGTGGTGTGGCTACGTGAGCGTGTCGGTTTTCACGCCGGACAGCACATCCGCTACGAGATCCGCCGTCAGGTGCTCGACAGGCTTCAGGAAGCCGGGCCCGCGTGGATCCAGGGTAAACCGGCCGGTAGCTGGGCGACGCTGATCCTTGAGCAGATTGACGATATGCATGACTACTACGCGCGCTATCTGCCACAGATGGCCCTTGCCGTCTTCGTTCCGCTGCTGATCGTGATCGCCATCTTCCCGGTGAACTGGATGGCGGCGCTGATTCTGATGGGCACCGCCCCGCTGATCCCGCTGTTTATGGCGCTGGTCGGGATGGGGGCTGCGGATGCCAACCGCCGTAACTTCCTCGCACTGGGTCGCTTAAGCGGTCATTTCCTCGATCGTCTGCGTGGTATGGAGACATTGCGCATTTTTGGCCGCGGTGAAGCGGAAACCGAAAATATTCGCCTGGCGTCACAGGACTTCCGTCAGCGCACCATGGAAGTACTACGCCTCGCCTTCCTGTCTTCAGGCGTTCTGGAATTCTTCACCTCGCTGTCGATTGCCCTTGTGGCGGTCTACTTCGGCTTCTCCTACCTCGGTGCGCTGGATTTCGGCCACTACGGTACGGCGGTGACCCTTTCCGCCGGTTTCCTGGCGCTGATCCTGGCGCCGGAATTTTTCCAGCCGCTTCGCGATCTGGGAACTTTCTACCACGCCAAAGCTCAGGCGGTTGGCGCCGCCGATAGCCTTAAAACGTTCCTGGAAACGCCGCTGGCCCACCCGGAGCGCGGTGACGTGACGCTGAATGCGAAAGATCCAGTGACCATTGAAGCGCAGGACTTTTCCATTCTGTCGCCCGAAGGCAAAGTGCTCGCTGGTCCGCTGAACTTTACCTTACCTGCCGGACAACGCGTGGTCCTTGTCGGCATCAGCGGTTCCGGGAAAAGTTCTCTGCTGAACGCGTTGTCCGGTTTTATGGCCTACACCGGTTCACTGCGGATCAACAAAACCGAACTGCGCAATCTCGACCCTGACGCCTGGCGTAAACAGCTCAGTTGGGTAGGCCAAAACCCACAGCTTCCCGCCGCTACGCTGCGCGAAAATGTGCTTCTGGCGCGCCCGGACGCGCGTGAAGATGAACTGCAATCGGTTCTCGACCGCGCCTGGGTTAGCGAGTTTCTGCCGCTGCTGCCGCAAGGGGTGGATACCGTTGTCGGCGACCAGTCCGCCGGGCTGTCGGTCGGGCAGGCGCAGCGTGTGGCCGTTGCCCGCTCGCTGCTCAACCCATGCCAGCTGATGCTGCTGGACGAGCCTGCAGCCAGCCTTGACGCACACAGCGAGCAGCGCGTCATGGAAGCGCTTAACGCCGCCTCCCTGCAGCAAACCACCCTGATGGTCACCCACCAGCTGGAAGGGATTGCCGACTGGGACCAGATCTGGGTCATGGAAAACGGCCGTATTGTTGAGCAAGGCGATTACGCCTCTCTCGTTGCCGCCCAGGGGCCATTTGCTACCCTGCTGGCGAACCGTCAGGAGGATATCTGATGCGCGCTCTGCTGCCTTACCTGGCGCTCTATAAACGCCACAAATGGATGCTGACGCTGGGGATTGTGCTGGCTATTGTCACGCTGCTCGCCAGCATAGGCCTGCTCACGCTTTCCGGCTGGTTCCTGTCGGCCTCGGCCGTCGCGGGGTTCGCCGGTTTATACAGCTTCAACTACATGCTTCCGGCTGCCGGGGTTCGCGGTACCGCCATCACCCGTACTGCCGGACGCTATTTCGAACGGCTGGTCAGCCACGACGCCACTTTTCGCGTGCTGCAGCACCTGCGTATTTATACCTTTAGCAAACTGCTGCCCCTCTCCCCTGCCGGGTTGGCGCGTTTTCGTCAGGGCGAATTGCTTAACCGCGTGGTGGCGGATGTCGACACGCTGGATCATCTTTACCTGCGGGTGATTTCCCCAATCGTGGGCGCGTTTGTGGTGATTGTGGTGGTCACGCTGGGGCTGTCTGTTCTGGATGTCCCCGTTGCGCTGACGCTGGGTGGGATCATGCTGCTGACGCTTATCATTCTGCCGCCGCTGTTTTACCGCGCCGGGAAATCCACCGGGGAAAACCTGACGCGCCTGCGCGGGGACTACCGCCAGCAGCTGACCGCCTGGCTTCAGGGGCAGGCGGAGCTGACCATTTTTGGTGCCAGCAAGCGCTACCGCGCCCGCATGGAAAGCACGGAGCTGAACTGGCATGAAGCCCAGCGACGCCAGTCGGAGCTGACGGCCTTCTCTCAGGCGCTGATGATGCTGATCGGCGGCGTGGCGGTAATAGCCATGCTGTGGCTGGCATCCGGCGATATCGGGGGAAATACACAGCCGGGTCCGCTTATTGCCCTTTTCGTCTTCTGTGCGCTGGCCGCGTTTGAAGCGCTGGCCCCGGTGACGGGTGCCTTCCAGCATCTGGGGCAGGTCATCGCTTCTGCCCTGCGCATCACCCAGATTGCCGAGCAGAAACCTGAAGTCACGTTCAGTGCCGGGCAGACCGTGGTACCAGAGCAGGTTGCACTGACGCTGGAAGATGTCACTTTCGCCTACGACAAACAGGCGCAGAACGCGCTGGACGGTATCAATCTGTCCGTTAATGCAGGACAGCGGATTGCGATCCTCGGCCGTACCGGCTGCGGTAAATCGACGCTGCTGCAGCTGCTGACCCGTGCCTGGGATCCGCAGCGCGGTCAGATTCGTTTTAATAATACGTCGCTGACTGATTTCAGCGAGCAGGCCCTGCGCAAAACGGTCAGCGTCGTTCCGCAGCGCGTGCATCTGTTCAGCGCCACCCTGCGCGATAACCTTCTGCTGGCAGCCCCAGAGGCCACGGATGATGCGCTTCGCGCCATGCTGGAACAGGTCGGTCTGCATAAGCTGCTTGAGGACGAGGGATTGAACAGCTGGCTGGGCGAAGGCGGTCGTCAACTCTCCGGCGGTGAACTGCGCCGTCTGGCCATTGCGCGCGCGCTGCTGCACGATGCGCCGCTGATGCTGCTTGACGAGCCCACCGAAGGGCTGGATGTCACGACCGAGAGCCAAATACTTGATTTGCTGGCCAATGTTATGACCGGTAAAACCGTCCTGATGGTCACGCACCGCCTGCGCGGACTGGCGAGTTTTGATCAGATAATTGTGATGGACAACGGACACATTATTGAGCAAGGTAGTCACGCAGAGCTGTTGGCGAAACAGGGTCGCTACTACCAGTTTAAACAGCGTCTGTAGACTATATTTGTAGCGTCCTCACTCGCGTACTGGAGTTTTGCTGTCATGCGCCTGGTCCAGCTTTCTCGTCATAATATCGCGTTCCCTTCTCCGGAAGGGGCGCTGCGTGAGCCCAATGGGCTGCTGGCCCTTGGCGGTGACCTCAGCCCTGCGCGGTTATTGATGGCGTACCAGCGCGGTATCTTCCCCTGGTTTTCTCCCGGCGACCCCATTTTATGGTGGTCTCCCGATCCGCGTGCCGTGCTGTGGCCAGAGCAGTTTCACCAGAGCCGCAGCATGAAGCGTTTCCATGCGAAATCCCCCTACCGCGTCACCCTGAACCACGCCTTTGGACAGGTCATTGAAGGCTGTGCCGAAGACCGCTTTGAGGGAACATGGATAACCCGCGATATTATTACCGCCTACCACCAGCTTCATGAGCTTGGCTACGCTCACTCCATCGAGGTATGGGACGGTGGAGCACTCGTCGGCGGCATGTATGGCGTGGCGCAGGGGACGCTGTTTTGCGGCGAGTCGATGTTCTCCCGTGCGGTAAATGCCTCGAAAACGGCGCTGCTGGTCTTCAGCCAGGCGTTTGCCCAGCGCGGTGGACGCCTGATCGATTGTCAGGTGCTCAACGAGCACACGGCTTCTCTCGGCGCCGTTGAGATCCCGCGACGTCAGTACATCGAGCATCTGGATGCCAGTCGTCAGGAGAAGCTCCCCCGCGACTTCTGGATACCGAGAACGCTCTTTATGCCCAATGCCTAAATGTTTTCCGCATATTTTTTGTGAGGGTGTTATAATTATGCCGCAGAGTAGCTTCTGCCTGTTGCCCCGCCGCCGTTTGGGACCCTCGCTTCAGATAACGTCCTGACGTTTATCCTGTTGTCTCCCCTTTACGAATGCGCTTCCTGTTCGGTTGTACCGTGACGCTTGGGCAATGCGCCGAAACTGTTTTGCTGCGTTTTAATCGCGCAATTCTTTACTTAATTGATGAATTTCGGCATTATCTTGCCGGTTCAAAACTTGGTAGTGATACCCCAGAGGATTAGATGGCCAAAGAAGACAATATTGAAATGCAGGGTACCGTACTTGATACGTTGCCTAATACCATGTTTCGCGTAGAGCTGGAAAACGGTCACGTGGTAACTGCGCACATCTCCGGTAAAATGCGCAAAAACTACATCCGCATTTTGACGGGCGACAAAGTGACTGTTGAACTGACCCCGTACGACCTGAGCAAAGGCCGCATTGTCTTCCGTAGTCGCTAATTGTTTTCGCCTGTAATGGCAGATGAATATTTAAAAGGTCGGGTTAATCCCGGCCTTTTTTATTTGTGGCGTTAGTGTTGCTGCGTCGGAAGAAGTATTGTCATCCACGGTTGTGCAGGAGCGATTAAATCCCCCGCCATAGAATGAGCCATGTCATGGAGTAATCCCGTCAGGTGCGGCAACATATCGCGGTCAAAATGCGATACCAGAAGTACGTGGTTTAACGCACGACAGTAGTCACACTTTGTTTCTGTATCTTCCAGCAGCCATTCCTTTTGTTGCGGTGGTTCCGATTCGTCCTCAAATTCCACTATCTGAAAATCACGCATGGATTCTGTGAGGCCGGATTTTACCTCTTCCAGATAAGACCCGAGGCAACGACATACGGGCTGCGTTTGTGGGAGTGATTTGCAATCCAGCAGGATTTCGGTGAGCAGGTTGCAGCGCTCGGCCAGGGTGGGGAGATCGGGGTTGAGGAAGAGTTCGCTGTAAAGTTGGGCGAAATTATTAATATCAATCATATGTGATCCTTTATGCACGTAAGATTGTTTGTGCACACTTTCAGGACGCCAATCCCGGCACCTGATTTTGCAGGTGCGCCGCCATTTTATTACTGTGGATTTATCCAGCAACCAACGTCGTACGAAACTGGAAAGCGCCTCGCAAAATTCCTCTGCGGCCTGATGCCCTCACCCTAACCCTCTCCCACAGGGAGAGGGAGAAAAGCAGGCATAAAAAAACCGGGCTATTGCCCGGTTTTTTAAGACCTACGTAAGAAATCAGTGAGCCGCTTCCGGCTTGTGCTTCGCCGCACTCTGGAAATCGTACGTCAGTTCGTTCTTCGCCTGGTCCAGCGCCACGGTCACCTGGCCGCCGTCCACCAGCGAGCCAAACAGCAGCTCGTTCGCCAGCGGTTTCTTCAGGTTGTCCTGAATCACACGCGCCATCGGACGGGCGCCCATCGCACGGTCATAGCCTTTCTCGGCCAGCCAGTTGCGGGCCTCCTGGCTTACTTCCAGCGACACGCCTTTCTGATCCAGCTGAACCTGCAGCTCGACGATGAACTTGTCCACGACCTGATGGATCACCTCGGTAGACAGGTGATCGAACCAGATGATGTTGTCCAGACGGTTACGGAACTCCGGCGTGAAGATCTTCTTGATCTCCTCCATCGCATCGGTGCTGTTATCCTGGTGGATCAGGCCGATAGATTTACGCTCGGTTTCACGTACCCCGGCGTTGGTGGTCATCACCAGCACCACGTTACGGAAGTCCGCCTTGCGCCCGTTGTTGTCGGTCAGCGTCCCGTTGTCCATCACCTGAAGCAGGATGTTGAACACGTCCGGGTGCGCTTTCTCGATTTCATCGAGCAGCAGTACCGCGTGCGGATGCTTGATGACCGCGTCGGTGAGCAGGCCCCCCTGGTCAAAGCCCACATAGCCCGGAGGCGCACCAATCAAACGGCTGACGGTGTGACGCTCCATATACTCGGACATATCAAAGCGCAGCAGCTCAATGCCCAGCGCTTTGGAGAGCTGAACCGTTACCTCGGTTTTTCCCACGCCGGTCGGGCCAGCAAACAGGAAGGAACCGACAGGCTTGTGCTCATGCCCCAGCCCGGCACGGGCCATCTTGATCGCTTCGGTTAAGGCCTCAATGGCTTTATCCTGACCAAAGACCAGCATTTTCAGGCGATTGCCGAGGGTGCGCAGCGTGTCGCGGTCACTCTGAGAGACGCTTTTCTCAGGGATACGCGCGATGCGGGCCACCACGGACTCAATATCCGCCACGTTAACGGTTTTCTTACGCTTGCTGGCCGGCATCAGGCGCGCACGCGCCCCTGCCTCATCAATCACGTCAATCGCCTTATCCGGCAGATGACGGTCGTTGATGTATTTCACCGCCAGCTCCACCGCCGCACGCACCGCTTTCGCGGTGTAACGCACGTCGTGGTGCGCTTCGTACTTCGGTTTCAGGCCGTTGATGATCTGTACCGTTTCCTCGACGGACGGTTCGGTCACGTCGATTTTCTGGAAGCGGCGCGCCAGCGCACGGTCTTTCTCAAAGATGTTGCTGAACTCCTGGTAGGTGGTGGAGCCAATCACGCGGATCTTGCCGCTGGAGAGCAGCGGTTTGATCAGGTTAGCCGCATCCACCTGGCCACCGGAGGCCGCACCCGCGCCGATGATGGTGTGGATCTCATCGATAAACAGGATGCTGTTGGTGTCCTGCTCCAGCTGTTTTAACAGTGCCTTGAAGCGTTTTTCAAAATCACCGCGGTATTTCGTGCCCGCCAGCAGCGAGCCGATATCCAGCGAGTAGATGGTGCAGTCGGCAATCACTTCCGGCACGTCGCCCTGCACAATGCGCCAGGCAAGCCCTTCGGCAATTGCGGTTTTACCCACGCCAGATTCCCCCACCAGCAGCGGGTTGTTCTTGCGGCGACGGCACAGCACCTGGATCGCGCGCTCCAGCTCTTTATCGCGACCAATCAGCGGGTCGATACCGCCAACGCGAGCAAGCTGATTAAGGTTGGTGGTGAAGTTTTCCATACGATCCTCCCCGCCTGCTTGCTCTTCATTGTTATTGACCTGATTGCTGGAATCCGATGCCTGGTTAGGCTCGTCTTTGCGCGTTCCGTGAGAGATAAAGTTAACCACATCGAGGCGGCTGACTTCGTGTTTGCGCAGCAGATAGGCAGCCTGTGACTCCTGCTCGCTGAAGATGGCGACTAAGACGTTTGCGCCAGTCACTTCGCTACGTCCGGAAGACTGGACGTGGAATACCGCGCGCTGCAGCACACGCTGGAAGCTGAGCGTCGGCTGCGTGTCGCGCTCCTCTTCACTGGCTGGCAGCACCGGTGTGGTTTGTTCGATGAAGGCTTCGAGTTCCTGACGTAGCGCCACCAGATCCACGGAGCAGGCTTCCAGCGCTTCGCGGGCAGATGGGTTGCTAAGCAGTGCGAGCAGTAAATGCTCGACGGTCATAAACTCATGTCGGTGCTCACGCGCTCTGGCGAAAGCCATGTTTAAACTGAGTTCCAGTTCTTGATTGAGCATAGGCACCTCCCCCAATTTTATGCCTTATCAGGCCTTTTCCAGCGTACACAGCAACGGATGCTCGTTCTCCCTCGCATAGTCGTTCACCATCGCCACTTTGGTTTCCGCCACTTCGGCAGTGAAGATGCCGCAGATAGCTTTGCCGCGATAATGAACGGTAAGCATCAGTTGCGTTGCACGTTCTACATCATAAGAAAAGAACTTTTGTAGCACGTCAATAACAAATTCCATCGGCGTGTAATCATCGTTCATTAACATAACTTTATACATAGATGGCGGTTTTAGCGCGTCACGCACTTTGTCTTCCGCCAGCTGGTCAAAATCCAGCCAGTCGTTGGTCTTACCCATTTTGCATAACCACTTTGAATCTACCTCAGATGTTAGATAACAATCATCTATTACTGTCATCCGCGATGTCTGTCACAAACTGTTGCAATAGCGTTAACTGCTTCAAACTTTGGTTGATTATTGTCCCATCTCCAGCGCCAAACGCTTGACGACTTCTTTCGTTTCTCTAAATTGTACAAGCGTGAGATGGCGAGGTTTTGAACAGCCCCCACTCCACCACCGGTTCATTCCATCTTAACTTATAAGATTTACGAAGGATGTCGAAGCATGGAAATGGGTACTGTTAAGTGGTTCAACAACGCCAAAGGGTTTGGCTTCATCTGCCCCGAAGGCGGCGGCGAGGATATCTTCGCTCACTATTCCACCATTCAGATGGATGGTTACAGAACGCTCAAAGCCGGGCAGTCCGTCCGGTTCGATGTCCACCAGGGACCAAAAGGCAATCATGCAAGCCTTATCGTCCCCATTGAAGCAGAGACGGTTGCATAGCTCTCTGTTTTATTGTGTACATCCCGCAGTCAAAATGCCAGCCCGATCGGCTGGCATTTTTATTTTCGGGTTATTCCCGAGCCAGCGCATCCACCGGATCCAGCCGCGCCGCGTTGCGGGCGGGCAACCAGCCAAACAAAATGCCGGTAAAGGTCGAACACAAGAATGCGGTAATAATGGCCACCGGCGAGAAGCCAATCTCCCAGCCGGGTAAAAAGAGCTGGAGCGCGAAGGCGATCATCATCGAGAGCGCAATCCCCATCGCACCGCCGACCAGACACACCAGCACGGCTTCAATCAAAAACTGCTGCAGCACGTCGCTGGCTCTGGCCCCGACCGCCATGCGGATGCCAATCTCCCGGGTTCGCTCGGTTACCGACACCAGCATGATGTTCATCACCCCGATACCGCCGACGACCAGCGAAATCACCGCCACCAGCGTGAGGAACAGCTGAAGAGTACGTGTGGTCTTTTCCGCCGTTTTCAAGAGGCCGTCCATATTCCAGGTGAAGAAATCTTTCTTCCCGTGGCGCAGGATTAACAGCCGCTCAAGCTGCTGCTCGGCCAGCGCGCTGTCGTAGCCCTCCTTCACGCGTACGGTGATGGAGTTGAGCCAGGACTGCCCCATAATCCGCCCGGAGATAGTGGTATAGGGCAGCCAGACGCGCAGGATCTTGCTGCTGCCAAACATCGACTGTTTCTCTTCCGCCACGCCGATGACCGTGGCAGGCATGTTGCCGACCAGGATCACTTCGCCCACCACGTTGGCTTTATTGGGGAAGAGCTGTCTGCGCGAATTCGCGTCCAGCACCACCACCTGCGCCCTGCCCGCCAGCTGCTCGGCGTTGAAGGTGGCGCCTTCGCTGAAGGTCATGCCGTAGACGTTGAAATAATCCCCGCTGACGCCGTTCGCGCTGGCAGCCACGTCAACATTGCCCACCCGCAGGCGCAGATTCTGCGACACCGCAGGCGTGGCGGAGTTGACCCACGGCTGCTTCTGAATGGCCGCCAGATCGTCGTATTTCAGCGCCTGCTGATACTGCGGCTCGTCGTCCCCGAAGTCTTTGCCGGGATAGACGTCAATGGTATTGGTGCCGATTGCGCGGATATCGGCCAGCACCAGCTGCTTGGCCGCATCGCCCACCACCACAATCGACACCACCGAGGCAATACCGATGATGATGCCGAGCATCGTCAGCAGGGTACGCATTTTATTGGCCGCCATCGCCAGCCAGGCCATGGTCAATGCTTCACGAAAGCCGCTGGAGAATTGCCCCCATCCGGTTGATGCCGGAAGCACTTCTTTCGGCGCCGCAGCCCTGGACTCACGCGGCGGCGGGTTGCTGACCAGCTCGCCGTCATGGATCTCAATGATCCGTTCCGCCTGCGCCGCCACCTGCGGATCGTGGGTCACGATGATGACGGTGTGCCCCTGATCGCGAAGCTGGTGCAGGATCGCCATCACCTCTTCGCCGGAATGGCTGTCGAGTGCGCCGGTTGGCTCATCCGCGAGGATCACCTGCCCGCCGTTCATCAGGGCGCGGGCAATACTCACGCGCTGCTGCTGGCCGCCGGACAGCTGCGAAGGCTGGTACTCCACCCGCTCTGCCAGCCCCAGACGCGTCAGCAGCATCTGCGCGCGCTCGAGCCGTTTTTTCCGCTCGACGCCCGCATAGACCGCCGGAACTTCCACGTTCTGCGCGGCATTGAGGTGAGAAAGCAGATGGTAACGCTGGAAGATAAAGCCGAAGTGCTCCCGACGCAGCTTCGCCAGCGCGTCGCCATCCAGCGTGGAGATATCCGTTCCGGCCACGCGATAGGTCCCGCTGGTCGGCTTATCCAGACAGCCGAGAATGTTCATCAGCGTCGATTTACCGGAACCCGATGCCCCGACAATCGCCACCATCTCGCCCGCTTCTACCCGAAGGGAGATGCCTTTTAGCACCTCCACCGGGCCATCGCCCGACGGATAGCTGCGGCGAATGTCCTTCAGCTCAAGCAATGCGGTCATTTCGCGGCTCCGGGCAGGCTTTCACTGACAACAACCTCCTCGCCCTCTTCCAGCCCTTTCACCACCACCACGTCGGTGTCATTGCGCGCGCCAATCACCACTTCACGCTCGCGCGTTTCGCCGTTGCGCAGCACTTTCACTTTATAGCGACTCTCCCCGACGGATTCACCCAGCGCAGAGAGCGGAATGGTCAGCACGTTCTTCAGACCGGTCAGCTGAATATGCACCTGCGCGGTCATGTCGAGACGCAGCACGCCCTTCGGGTTCGGCACTTCAAAACGGGCATAGTAGAAGATGGCGTCGTTCACTTTTTCCGGCGTCGGCAGAATGTCCTTCAGCACGCCTTCGTAGCGCGTCTGCGGGTCGCCCAGCACCGTAAACCAGGCGTTCTGCCCCGGCTTCAGATGGATCACATCCGCCTCGGAGACCTGGGCTTTGACCAGCATGGTGCTCATGTCCGCCAGCGTCAGAATGTTTGGCGCCTGCTGCGCGGCAATCACCGTCTGCCCCTGCAGCGTGGTAATCTGAGTGACCTCACCGGCCATCGGCGCCACGATCTGGGTGTAGTCGAGGTTGGTTTTCGCCGTATCCAGCGAGGCCTGATTGCGTTTGATTTGCGCGTCAATCGTGCCAATCTGCGCCTGCTTCACCGCCAGTTCCGTGGTGGCCGTGTCTAAATCCTGCTTCGAGATCGCCTGGGTTTTGGCCAGCGCCTGCTGACGGGTCAGCGTCACCTGGGCCAGGTTACGCTCTGCCTGCGCCTGCGCACGCTGCGCGCGCAGCTCCATCAGGGTGGCTTCCACCTCGCGGATCTGGTTCTCAGCCTGTTCAGGATCGATCACGCCGAGCAGCTGGCCTTTTTTCACCTTATCGCCAATCTCAACCGACAGCGTTTTCAGCTGACCGCTGACCTGCGCGCCGACGTCAACCTTGCGCAGGGCATCAAGCTTGCCCGTCGCGAGGACGTTTTGCTGCAGTTCGCCCGGGCGAACAATCAGCGTCTGATACTGCGGCACCGGCGCATTCAGCACCTGCCATAGCCAGTATCCACCGGCTAACACCACGACCGCCAGCAGCAGAAACAGCGTTCTGCGTTTTCCCTTGAGGTTCATAAATATTCCAAATAAATGTTCTGGCAATGATAAATGCTGATTCTATCTAAACGACTCCTCAACGAAACCCCTGTTCTCCGAAATCGTCACAATTTGTTTACGAGACGTTGAACGTTCGCCTGCTGAAATAGAAATCTTCATCAAGAAGCAGGATCTAACATGTCTTCCATCGTCGATACACCTTTTTCAAACCTGCCACAGCCTGCATCGGGTTGGCAGCTCTTCAGTCATCTGGCTTCCGGTAAGCTCATGCCAGGGCTGGCGTGGCAAAACCCCGCCTATCGACGTAAATTCATGCTACGTTCGCTGGCGACGCCTGTAAGTACCGCTCGCCTGTTGACGAGCCTTGCAAAACAGCCGAGCCTGATGCAAATGCTGCAGGTACAGCCAGGACTGCCGTGCCGTCTGCATCGCCCCTGGCTGACGGTGAATATGAATCGCCAGCAGGCCCTCGAGTCCCTTAACTGGCACTATCAAACGATGAGCCGCCATATGCCGGCATCGCTGCTCTCGGGCTATCTGTCGAAAAAGGGCTTCACGCTGCTCACCTTAACCGGTAAAGATGAAGAGCAATTTACCGTCCGCCTGTGCGCCGATGCGTTTCTGGATAAAGAAGGGGAAGCCACCCTCGCCTTCTGCGACCATCAGAATACGGTGCTGGCCGAGATGACCTTCACCCTGTGCCAGTTTGAGGGAAAATCGACGCTGTTTATTGGCGGCCTGCAGGGCGCAAAAGCCCACGTTCCCCATGAGCTGATCCAGGGCGCGACGAAGGCCTGCCATGGTCTGTTCCCGAAACGTCTGCTGGTCGAAGCCGCCATGACGCTCGGCACCGCCTTCCCGGTAGAACAGATTGTCGCCGTCAGTAACGACACCCATATTTATCGCAGCTGGCGCTACCGCAAGAAAAAAGAGGGGAAACTGTTGGCCGATTACGACAGTTTCTGGATCTCCATCGGCGGTGAAAAGCAGGATAGCGGCAACTTTATGCTGCCCCTCGTCATGCCGCGCAAACCAATGGAAGAGATCGCGAGCAAAAAGCGTTCCGAATATCGCCGCCGCTACGCGCTGCTGGATAGCCTGATTCAGCAGGTGAACCAGGCGACTCAACGTTAATCCGCTCTCCCGCGTGCCAGCCACAGCACGCGGGAGAACATCTTCCGCAGCAGGGTCGGCACCGCCTCCACGCCCCGTCTCCCCGCTTCCGTTGCCACTTCAATGGCTAAATCCGGTTTTGAAGAACGATGAATAGCTTTGGCGATCACGCGCCGCATGTTCATCGGGACATCGACCGGCACCATGGCAATTCGGTGGAATACGTCGTCGAACCCCTGACGATACATAAAGTGCTCCATGTCCATGGCGGGCAGCATGGTTAAATGGTCGCGCTCTTCTTCTCGCTCGTTATTCAGCAGGCTGCGTACGGTCGAGGCATATTTTTTGCCCGCCTCATCACCGTCGACCAGAACGTGCCACTCGATCCCCATCCGGCGGGCAAATTTTATCAGCGGCTTTAATCCCGACTGGGCGAATTCAATCACCTTAATGCCTTCCGCATCAAAATGGTGGCCGCACTGGCGCGCCAGTTCGTTGATGACCCAGGTTTCCGTCTCGCCTTCCACCAGCAGCCAGCAGCGGGCAAAGAGCGACGACGCGCGGTTAAAGCGAATATGAAACGCGATGCGCCGCCCGTCTTCCGCGTTCAATCCCCCCGGCCCTAAGCGGTAGGCGGAGACGCGGGAAGATTCACGCACCAGACGACAGACGTGCTCTACCGGCGTCAGCGATAATAATTCACCGGAATTGGTGGTCGTAATGCGCTGGAGCGGCAGCAGGTTCAACAGATGCCATGCCACGGAGAGCATGATGGGATGCAGGCGCGTTTCCGGGTCTTCCACCAGCAGCAGCGGCCGGGCGTCCCGGTCAAGACGAACCGTGCCTTTGGCCTGCAGAAGCGTTGAAAACAGCCCCAGCAAAATCACCCGATGGGTACGACCGCCGGGCCGGTCGATCATCCGGTTAATGATATCGAGGTAGCGCCAGCTGCGCTGCTCGTCATGAGAGCGGCGGCGCATCAGGCGATGGCGCGACTCCGACGTCCCCTGCTCGGAAAAATAGTGCTCCAGAAGCTGTACCATGGCGGACAGCCCCTGACGAATTTGACCGTCGGTCAGATTTTGCGGACGCGACACCAGCTCTCTTGCCAGAAAATCCAGTTCGCGGGCGGTAACTTCCACTTCTGGCATATTCGGGACGGTACCGTTACGAATACGCCGCATAAAACGCGCATCGCGCAGGCGCAACACCGGCGTCAGGCGGATCAGGTTGCGGGCCAGATCGTCGATATTGTCCAGCGGGATCGGACTGGCTTTCTCATCAAGAAAATCACGCAGGGTCAACACGCCCTCGTTTTCCGCCATCTCCCCTTCCAGCCGGTAGAATATCCGGTGGAAACCGTCATCGCACGGCACCCAGCAGGGTGACAGCGGGCGGAAGCGACGCACCCGATGGCGTCCGGGTTCGGATTCGCGGAACGTCAGGATGATATGCAGATGCTTCTCGCGCCCCGTCACGTCGCCGGGCGGGAACCAGAAATCATCGCGAACGAAGTGATACAGATCGTCTTCGGGCGAAAGCAGTAACGTCAGCGCATCCAGCAGGCTGGACTTACCCCAGGCGTTCTCGCCGATCAGGACGTTGTTCTGTTCCAGCTGCAGCGACAGGCGGTTAATACCGCGAAACCCGACAATTTCCACACGTTCGAGAAGCATAAATCCCCCGCGCAATGAACACTTTTTCCTTTAAGTTATCAGCAGTATAGCGGGAGGCGCCCTGTCACGACAGCACAACATTCACCGTGTCGAGAATTGGTCTATGCTCTATTTACCGCTGATTTGAACAAGGATTGACATCACATTGCCTTAAATCAAATTAATCGAATTTATTTAAGTGGCGAAGGGGTGTTGTTGGTTTTTAAAATACGGACTCTTTGAGTCGTCATCCCTTTATGGCGATATATCCCGCGCGCGGGAAAGCGTGCGGAAAATTATTTGAGGTGGTTATGTTTAGAAAATTGGCTGCAGAATGCTTTGGTACATTCTGGCTGGTATTTGGTGGCTGCGGTAGCGCCGTTCTGGCAGCAGCATTCCCGGAATTAGGTATCGGTTTTGTCGGCGTCGCGCTGGCATTTGGTTTGACCGTATTAACCATGGCCTTTGCCGTGGGGCATATTTCCGGCGGTCATTTTAACCCGGCAGTAACGTTAGGTTTATGGGCCGGTGGTCGTTTTCCGGCGAAAGAGGTGATTGGTTATATTGTCGCCCAGGTGGTTGGCGGTATTATCGCAGCGGGCGTTCTGTACGTGATTGCCAGCGGTAAAGCCGGGTTCGACGCGGCGGCCAGCGGCTTCGCCTCTAACGGCTTCGGCGAGCATTCTCCGGGCGGTTATTCCATGCTGTCTGCCATCGTGATTGAAATTGTGCTGACCGCAGGCTTCCTGCTGGTGATCCACGGCGCAACCGACAAACACGCTCCAGCAGGCTTTGCCCCTATTGCGATTGGTCTGGCGCTGACCCTTATTCACCTGATTTCGATTCCGGTCACCAACACCTCCGTTAACCCGGCACGCAGTACCGCCGTCGCCATCTTCCAGGGCGGCTGGGCGCTTGAGCAGCTGTGGCTGTTCTGGGTCATGCCGATTATTGGCGGTATCCTGGGTGGCGTGCTGTACCGCACCCTGTTGGAAAAACGCGATTAATTGCGCGTGGTGTCGGGCGGCGCTAACGCTTACCCGACCTACGTGAGAGTGCACTTGTAGGCCGGGTAAGGCGCAGCCGCCACCCGGCTTTTTTATTGCTCCTTTACCTGACAGCCTTTATTGGGTAGTGTCTCTGGCGCTCAACAGATACTCAAAAGGACCGGCTGTTCATGTTTTCAGGACTCCTCATTATTCTGCTGCCCCTGATTGTGGGCTACCTTATTCCGCTGCACAGAGAATCTGCATTACGGCTCATCAACCGTTTTCTCAGCTGGATTGTTTACGTCATTCTTTTCTTTATGGGGATAAGCCTGGCCTTCCTGGATAATCTGGCGACGAATTTGCTTTCCATCCTGCATTATTCGGTGGTCACCGTGGTGGTTATTTTGCTGTGTAATATCGCCGCATTATTCTGGCTTGAGCGCACCGTTCCGTGGAAAAACCATCATCATCAGGAAAAGCTGCCTTCCCGAATTGCGATGGCGCTGGAATCATTAAAACTGTGCGGCGTCGTGGTGCTCGGTTTTCTTCTTGGGCTGACCGGATGGGCGTTTTTACAGCACGCGACAGAGGCCAGTGAATATACGCTGATCTTCCTGCTGTTCCTGATCGGTATCCAACTGCGAAATAATGGCATGACGCTGAAGCAAATTGTTCTGAACCGTCGGGGAATGATGGTCGCGGTCATTGTTATCGCCAGTTCCATGGTGGCGGGCGTGATTAACGCTTTTATTCTCGACCTGCCGCTGAAAACCGGCCTCGCGATGGCGTCAGGTTTTGGCTGGTATTCCCTCTCCGGTATTTTGCTGACCGAATCATTCGGTCCGGTGATCGGCAGCGCCGCCTTCTTTAACGATCTGGCGCGCGAGCTGATCGCCATAATGCTGATCCCGGGACTGGTTCGCCGCAGCCGCTCTACCGCGCTGGGCCTGTGCGGCGCGACGTCGATGGACTTTACCCTGCCAGTGTTACAACGCTCTGGCGGGCTGGAGATGGTGCCCGCCGCCATCGTTCACGGCTTTATTTTAAGCCTGCTGGTTCCGGTTCTGATGGCCGTCTTCTCGGCCTGATACTTCTTTGGCGGTAGGGTTCCTGCCGCCAAAATTGCGCTAAATCAATCTCCCTCTATTTTGTAGTAAAAAGCCCTTTTCACCGTTCTGGCACAGGCATAACCTTAAACATGTATATTAAATATAACTTTAACAGGTGTGATTATGTTTTGTGTGCAATGTGAACAAACCATCCGTAACCCGGCAGGCAATGGCTGCTCTTACGCACAGGGTATGTGCGGCAAAACCGCAGAAACATCTGACCTTCAGGACCTGCTGATTGCGGCCCTGCAAGGCCTTTCCGCATGGGCGTTTAAAGCCCGCGAATATGGCATCATCGACCACTACGTCGACAGCTTCGCCCCGCGCGCCTTCTTCTCCACGCTGACCAACGTTAACTTCGACTCTCCGCGCATTGTTGGCTATGCCCGCGAAGCCATTGCCCTGCGTGAAGCGCTGAAGGCGCAGTGTCTGAAGGCGGATGCCAGCGCCCGCGTGGAAAACCCGATGTCAGACCTTCAGCTGGTGAGCGACGATCTGGGCGAGCTGCAGCGTCAGGCGGCAGAATTCACGCCGAATAAAGACAAAGCGGCGATTGGCGAGAACATTCTCGGCATTCGCCTGCTGTGCCTGTACGGCCTGAAAGGCGCGGCAGCCTATATGGAGCACGCGCACGTGCTCGGTCAATACGACAACGACATTTACGCGCAATACCATAAAATCATGGCGTGGCTGGGCACCTGGCCTGCCGATATGAACGCGCTGCTGGCATGCTCGATGGAAATCGGGCAGATGAACTTCAGGGTGATGAGCATTCTGGACGCGGGTGAAACCGGCACCTACGGCCATCCGACCCCAACGCAGGTCAACGTCAAAGCGACCGAGGGTAAATGTATCCTGATCTCCGGCCATGACCTGAAAGATCTCTACAACCTGCTGAAGCAGACCGAAGGCACCGGCGTTAACGTCTATACCCACGGTGAAATGCTGCCGGCGCACGGCTATCCGGAGCTGCGTAAGTTTAAGCACCTGATCGGTAACTACGGCAGCGGCTGGCAGAACCAGCAGGTGGAATTTGCCCGCTTCCCTGGCCCTATCGTGATGACCTCTAACTGCATCATCGACCCGACCGTGGGCGCGTATGACGACCGCATCTGGACCCGCAGCATCGTCGGCTGGCCGGGCGTGAGCCATCTTGAAGGTGACGATTTCGGTCCGGTGATAGCGCAAGCGCAGCAGATGGCAGGCTTCCCGTACAGCGAGATCCCGCATCTGATCACCGTCGGCTTCGGTCGTGAAACCCTGCTCGGTGCCGCCGATTCGCTGATCGACCTCGTCAGCCGTGAAAAGCTGCGCCACATCTTCCTCGTCGGCGGCTGCGACGGCGCGCGCGGCGAGCGTAACTACTTCACCGATTTCGCCACCCGCGTGCCGGAAGACTGCCTGATCCTGACCCTGGCGTGCGGCAAATACCGTTTCAACAAGCTGGACTTCGGCGACATCGAAGGTCTGCCGCGCCTGATCGATGCGGGCCAGTGTAACGATGCTTATTCGGCCATCATTCTGGCCGTTACCCTGGCGGAGAAACTGGGCTGCGGCGTGAACGACCTGCCGCTGTCGCTGGTGCTCTCGTGGTTTGAGCAGAAAGCGATTGTCATTCTGCTGACCCTGCTCTCTCTGGGCGTGACCAACATCGTGACTGGCCCGACCGCGCCAGGCTTCCTGACTCCGGACCTGCTGGCGGTGCTCAATGAAAAATTCGGTCTGCGCTCCGTGACCAACGTTGAAGACGATATGAAGCAGCTGCTGAGCGCGTAAGGAGTAACTCATGACCATGCCAACCTCACACTGCCCGTGGCGCATGCAGGTTCATCACATCCATCAGGAGACGCCGGATGTGTGGACGCTGTCGCTGCTGTGCCACGACTACTATCCGTACCGTGCGGGTCAGTATGCGCTGGTTAGCGTTCGCCATTCGGCAGACACCCTGCGCGCCTACACCCTTTCTTCCACGCCGGGCGTGAGCGAGTACATCACGCTTACCGTCCGTCGCATTGAAGGCGGAGCCGGTTCAGAATGGCTGACCCGGGACGTGAAGCGCGGGGATTATATCTGGCTGTCCGATGCGCAGGGTGAGTTCACCTGTGACGACAAAGCGGAAGAGAAATTCCTACTGCTGGCGGCAGGCTGTGGCGTAACGCCGATTATGTCAATGCGCCGCTGGCTGGCCAAACACCGCCCGCAGGCCGACGTGCAGGTGATCTTCAGCGTGCGCTCTCCGGACGATGTCATTTTTGCCGAGGAGTGGCGTGATTATCCGGTGACGCTGGTGGCTGAGCACAACGCGACGCACGGTTTTGTGCCCGGTCGCCTGAGCCGCGATCTGCTGCAAAGCGTGCCGGACATCGCGAACCGCACCGTGATGACCTGCGGCCCGGCGCCGTACATGGCTATCGTGGAAGAAGATGTGAAAGCGCTCGGCGTGACCCGCTTCTTCAAAGAGCAGTTCTTCACGCCGGTGGCGGAAGCAGCAACCAGCGGGATTCAGTTCACCAAACTGCAGCCTGCGCAGACCTTCTTTGGCCGCGTGGGGACCACGCTGCTGGAGGCGCTGGAAAGTAACCACGTGCCGGTGGTAGCGGCCTGCCGCGCCGGGGTGTGCGGCTGCTGTAAAACGAAGGTGGTTTCCGGGGAGTACACCGTGACCAGCACCATGACGCTGTCCGACGCGGAAATTGCCGAGGGTTACGTGCTGGCGTGCTCTTGCCATCCGCAGGGGGATTTGGTTCTCGCATAAACGATAAACGTTCGTTCGTAGGCCCGGTAAGCGTCAGCGCCACCGGGCTTTTTTGCCGGGTGGCACTGCGTTTACCCGGCCTACGTTGTGCCTACTGCCTGTTCGGCATTCGACCCTAACCACCGACGCTTACCCGGCTGAAGTGCTTTCTAAGCTGCCTGTACGGCAGTGCAGCCTTAGCTAGAGCCTTAAGGTTTTCATGTGATTTTCTAAGCTGCCTGTACGGCAGTGAACAAAACGTTCGGCGTATATCCGGAAATCCCGGAATTTCTAAGCTGCCTGTACGGCAGTGAACGTTTTTTCAGTAAATACGACGCCATCTTTTTTTTTCTAAGCTGCCTGTACGGCAGTGAACTGCTCATCTCTACTCGTGCCTGTAACTGTATATTTCTAAGCTGCCTGTACGGCAGTGAACGTATGTAAAAATCACTTGCGCCCTGTTCCGGGTTTCTAAGCTGCCTGTACGGCAGTGAACAGAGCGCGGAGACGTTACTGATAGTGGGCAACTTTCTAAGCTGCCTGTACGGCAGTGAACTGGAACAATCTACACCTATCTTCTTGTGATATAAAGAAATCCCCCTAAAATTCTCCGTAAACCCTTTTTTCACCATCAACAATTCACCGTTGTGAAATCAACAAGTTAAAACTCAACAATAAAAAAGGGTCCGTAGACCCCTTCCCTCGGAACAGATTCCAACCCCTACCGCCACGCAGGCGCTTTCCCCAGCGCAAACCGCCCTGCGCCTAAAAACGCCACCGCCAGCGAGCCGATAAAGAAGTACACCAGGCTTTCAATCGCCCATGCGCCAACCTTATCAAGGGCGAGCGTTTCCCCCATTCCCACCATCAGCCATGCCACGATCATCGTAAACGCCAGCACCAGCGCGGCCGGGCGCGTAAAGAGCCCGACAATAATCAGGATCGGCGCCACCACTTCGCCAATCAACACGCCGTAGGCAATAAACCCCGGCAGCCCTTTCTCCACCAGCATGCCGCTGATAAAGCCCACCCCACCAAACAGCTTATGCAAACCGTGAAAGAGCATCAGCCCGCCGACGGCAAGTCGTAACAAGAGTTTGCCAAGATCGTCGCACGATAGCTTTTCATTAACAGCAATTAACAATGATTTAACCATTTGAAATGATTCCTGTTTTCACTGAGGTATCACCAGATTATGCCGAATAATTGTGCGTGAAAAGCACCTTTTAATTGGGGGGATTTGACGGGCAATACGGAGACTTTCTTCTAAGCTTGTAAGCGTTATCACAAAAAGGAGACGGACAACCATGAAACAAACCGTGGCTGCATATATAGCGAAAACGCTCGAACAGGCTGGCGTAAAACGTATCTGGGGCGTCACCGGCGATTCCCTGAACGGACTCAGCGACAGCCTTAACAAGATGAAGACCATCGAATGGATGCCGACCCGCCATGAAGAGGTTGCCGCGTTCGCCGCAGGCGCTGAAGCGCAGCTTACCGGTGAACTGGCCGTCTGCGCCGGATCCTGCGGGCCGGGTAACCTGCACCTGATCAACGGTCTCTTCGACTGTCATCGTAATCACGTGCCGGTGCTGGCGATTGCCGCCCACATCCCCTCGTCCGAAATCGGCAGCGGCTATTTTCAGGAGACGCATCCGCAGGAGCTGTTCCGTGAATGCAGCCACTATTGCGAACTGGTTTCATCCCCGGAGCAGATCCCGCAGGTGCTGGCGATCGCCATGCGCAAGGCCGTGCTGAATCGCGGCGTTTCGGTGGTCGTTATTCCGGGCGACGTGGCCCTCAAGGCTGCGCCAGAAGGGGCCAGCACCCACTGGTATCACGCGCCGCAGCCGGTGGTGACGCCAGCCGAGGAGGAGCTGAAAAAGCTGGCGCAGCTGCTGCGTTACGCCAGCAATATCGCCCTGATGTGCGGCAGCGGCTGCGCGGGCGCGCACAAGGAGCTGCTGGAATTTGCCGGTAAGCTGAAAGCGCCAATCGTCCACGCCCTGCGCGGCAAAGAGCACGTCGAATACGATAACCCGTACGATGTGGGCATGACCGGACTGATCGGTTTTTCTTCCGGCTTCCACACCATGATGAACGCCGACACGCTGATCCTGCTCGGCACCCAGTTCCCGTACCGCGCGTTCTACCCGACGGACGCCAAAATCATTCAGATTGATATCAACCCGGCCAGCATCGGCGCGCACAGCAAGGTCGATATGGCGCTGGTGGGCGACATCAAATCCACCCTTGCCGCCCTGCTGCCGCTGCTGGAAGAGAAAACCGATCGCAAGTTCCTCGATAAAGCGCTAAGCGACTATCGCGATGCCCGCAAGGGTCTGGACGATCTCGCCAAACCGAGCGACAAAGCCATTCACCCGCAGTATCTGGCGCAGCAGATCAGCCATTTCGCGGACGACGATGCCATTTTCACCTGCGACGTAGGCACGCCAACCGTCTGGGCGGCACGCTACCTGAAAATGAACGGCAAGCGCCGTCTGCTCGGCTCGTTCAACCACGGCTCGATGGCCAACGCCATGCCGCAGGCGCTGGGCGCAAAAGCGACAGCGCCGGAGCGCCAGGTGGTGGCGATGTGCGGCGACGGCGGGTTCAGCATGCTGATGGGCGATTTCCTGTCGGTGGTGCAGATGAAGCTTCCGCTGAAAATCGTGGTCTTTAACAACAGCGTGCTGGGCTTCGTGGCGATGGAGATGAAGGCCGGCGGCTATCTGACGGACGGCACCGAGCTACACGACACCAACTTTGCCCGCATCGCCGAGGCCTGCGGCATCACCGGCATTCGCGTGGAGAAAGCGTCCGAGGTGGATGAAGCCCTGCAGCGCGCCTTCTCCATCGACGGCCCGGTACTGGTGGATGTGGTCGTCGCCAAAGAGGAGCTGGCGATCCCGCCGCAGATCAAGCTTGAACAGGCCAAAGGCTTTAGCCTGTACATGCTGCGCGCGATCATCAGCGGGCGCGGTGACGAGGTGATCGAACTGGCAAAAACCAACTGGCTCAGGTAAAACATCTGGCATCGCCTTTTTAAATATAAGGACATGCCATGATTGATTTACGCAGTGATACCGTTACCCGCCCGAGTCGCGCCATGCTCGAAGAGATGATGGCCGCCCCGGTCGGGGACGACGTCTACGGCGACGACCCGACGGTCAACGAACTGCAGCGCTATGCCGCAGAGCTGAGCGGAAAAGAGGCCGCCCTGTTCCTGCCCACCGGCACGCAGGCCAACCTGGTGGCGCTGCTCAGCCACTGCGAGCGCGGTGAAGAGTACATTGTCGGCCAGGGCGCGCATAACTACCTCTACGAAGCCGGCGGTGCCGCGGTGCTCGGCAGCATTCAGCCGCAGCCGATTGACGCCGCGCCGGACGGCACCCTGCCCCTTGATAAGGTCGCGGCGAAAATAAAAGCCGACGATATTCACTTTGCCCGCACCAGGCTGCTCAGCCTTGAAAACACCCACAACGGCAAAGTGCTGCCGCGCGAATATCTGAAAGCCGCATGGGAGTTTACCCGCGAACGCAGGCTGGGCCTGCACGTGGACGGCGCGCGTATCTTTAACGCCGTGGTGGCGTACGGCTGCGAGCTGAAAGAGATTACGCAATACTGCGACTCATTCACCATCTGCCTCTCTAAAGGGCTGGGCACCCCAGTGGGTTCCCTGCTCGTCGGCAATGCGGACTACATCAAGCGTGCCAACCGCTGGCGCAAAATGACCGGCGGCGGCATGCGTCAGGCGGGTATTCTGGCAGCTGCGGGGCTGTATGCCCTGAAAAACAACGTGGCGCGTCTGAAGGACGATCACGACAACGCCGCGTGGATGGCGGCGCAGCTGCGTGAAATTGGCGCCGACGTGATGCGCCACGACACTAACATGCTGTTCGTTCGCGTGGGCGATGACCACGCTGCTGCGCTTGGCGAGTTCATGAAAGCACGTGGCGTGCTGATCAACGCCTCGCCTGTCGTGCGTCTGGTCACGCATCTCGACGTCAGCCGCGAGCAGCTGACCGACGTGGTGAAACACTGGCAGGCGTTTTTACAGCGATAAGGAGCAGCACGTGCCGCAACGCATTCTGGTGCTCGGCGCCAGCGGGTATATCGGTCAGCATCTCACCGCGGCGTTAAGCCAGCAGGGGCACCAGGTGCTGGCTGCGGCACGCAACACCGAACGCCTGCAAAAACTCAGTTTAGCGGGCGTTACCTGTCACAACGTTGACCTCAACTGGCCGAAGTCACTTCCCGCGCTGCTGGACGGGGTCGACACCCTTTACTACCTGGTGCACAGCATGGGCGAAGGCGGGGATTTTATCGCCCACGAGCGTCAGGTGGCGATGAACGTCCGCGATGCCCTGCTGCAAACCCCGGTGAAGCAGGTGATTTTTCTCAGTTCACTCCAGGCACCTGAACACGAGCAGTCCGATCACCTGCGCGCCCGCCAGCTGACGGCGGACATCCTGCGGGGGGCCAATATCCCCGTCACAGAACTGCGCGCCGGGATCATCGTCGGCGCAGGCTCTGCCGCCTTCGAAGTGATGCGCGATATGGTCTACAACCTGCCGGTGCTCACGCCGCCGCGCTGGGTCCGTTCGCGCACCACGCCGATTGCGCTGGAGAACCTGCTGCATTATCTGGTGGCCCTGCTGGATCATCCGGCGGAACAACACCGCGTGCTCGAGGCGGCAGGCCCGGACGTACTGAGCTATCAGGAGCAGTTCGAACATTTCATGCGCGTCAGCGGACGCCGCCGCTGGCTGATCCCCATTCCCTTCCCGACCCGCTGGATTTCGGTGTGGTTTTTGAATGTGATCACCTCGGTGCCGCCGACGACCGCCAAAGCGCTTATTCAGGGGCTGAAGCATGATTTACTGGCCGACGATCGCGCGCTGCGCGCCTTAATTCCCCAGGACCTGATCCGCTTTGACGATGCCGTGCGCAATACGCTCAAGGAAGAAGAAAAGCTGGTGAACTCCAGCGACTGGGGTTACGACGCCCAAGCCTTTGCCCGCTGGCGGCCGGAGTATGGTTATTACCCGAAACAGGAGGGCTGTACGGTGAAAACCGACGCCAGCCTGGCCGCGCTGTGGGAGGTGGTGAACCAGATTGGCGGCAAAGAACGGTATTTCTTCGGTAATCTCCTCTGGCAAACGCGCGGGGCAATGGACCTGCTGGTGGGCCACCGGCTGGCAAAAGGCCGCCCGGCACGCCCGTATCTTGAGGTGGGTGACGCGGTTGACAGCTGGAAGGTGATCATCGTCGAACCGGAAAAACAGCTGGCACTGCTGTTCGGCATGAAAGCCCCGGGGCTGGGCCGACTCTGCTTTACCCTGAAAGACAAAGGCGATCATCGTGAACTGGACGTCCGCGCATGGTGGCATCCGCACGGAATGCCGGGTCTGTTCTACTGGCTGTTGATGATACCTGCCCACCTGTTTATCTTCCGGGGCATGGCGAAACGCATTGCGCAACGGGCAGAACAAAAGACGGAAAAGATCTAAATAAAACTCTCTTTCTTTCACCTTTCCCATTGCATAGCGCCGTAATTCACGAAAGAATGCGCACGAAATTCTTTTCAACACAGTGGATAGCTATGAAGGTACTGGTTACCGGGGCGACCAGCGGCTTAGGCCGAAATGCGGTCGAATTTCTGCGCAATAAAGGCATCAGCGTCAGGGCTACCGGTCGCAACGAAGCGATGGGTAAACTGCTGCAAAAAATGGGCGCAGAGTTCGTCCATGCCGACCTGACGGAGCTCGTCTCCTCGCAGGCGAAGGTGATGCTCGCCGGTATCGACACGCTATGGCACTGTTCCAGTTTTACCTCCCCGTGGGGGACCCAGGAAGCCTTCGATCTCGCCAACGTGCGGGCCACCCGCCGTCTGGGTGAATGGGCCGTTGCCTGGGGCGTGCGTAACTTTATTCATATCTCGTCACCGTCACTCTATTTCGACTATCACCACCATCGCGACGTGCAGGAAGATTTCCGCCCTGCCCGCTTTGCCTGTGAATTTGCCCGCAGCAAGGCGGCCAGCGAAGAGGTCATTGACCTGCTGGCGCAGTCAAACCCGCATACCCGCTTTACGGTCCTGCGTCCGCAGAGCCTGTTCGGGCCGCACGACAAGGTATTTATTCCCCGTCTGGCGCAGATGATGCACCACTACGGCAGCGTGCTGCTGCCGCGCGGCGGCGATGCGCTGGTGGATATGACCTATTACGAAAATGCCGTTCACGCCATGTGGCTGGCCAGCCAGCCGGACTGCGATAAGCTGATCTCCGGTCGTGCCTATAACATCACTAATGGCGAACCCTGCACGCTGCGCAGCATTGTGCAGCGGCTGATCGACGAGCTGCAGATCGACTGCCGTATCCGTTCTGTTCCCTATCCCATGCTGGATATGATTGCCCGCAGCATGGAGCGCTTTGGCAGTAAAACAGCCAAAGAGCCTGCGCTGACGCATTACGGCGTTTCTAAACTCAACTTTGACTTCACGCTGGATATTTCGCGGGCGGAGAATGAGCTGGGGTATAAACCGGTTGTGACGCTGGATGAAGGGATTATGCGCACGGCGGCGTGGTTACGGGATCACGGGAAGCTTCATCGCTAGCCTTTTTGCCCGGTGGCGGCTTCGCCTTACCGGGCCTACAACTGCTCCGTACTGCCCCCTCGCCCCATTAGCCTCATGTACGAAAACGGCAACCCGAGGGTTGCCGTTTGCTTTTACAGAGCTGTCCAGGCATCTGCCCACGCCAGGCCAGCGCCTGGTTCGTAGTATGCCGGAGAGTTGTTACACCAGCCGCTGTACGGGAACGGTTTGCACTGGAACAGTTTACCGTGGTTGTTCACGATATCACCTGCGTTGTACTTACTGTTCGCGCTCCACGCGGCGTAAGAGCCGGAAGTGCCTTCGTCCTTAGACGTGGCTTTCGCTTTCACGTTCAGCAGGTAGGACGTGGTGCTGGTCAGTTCGCCATCGCTGACGGTCAGGCCGATTTCGTACTGCTGAGCCGTTGCAGACTCTGGTGCCTTGAAGGTCACCACCGCTTTGTCCTGACCGGTCACGGTCTGGCCATCCTGGGAACGCCAGGTGTAGGTCAGCTTGTTACCGTCGGCGTCTGTGGAGCCTTCCGCGCTCAGGGAAACCTGCGCACCCGCTTCAACCGCCCCGATTGGGCCCGCAATCTGCGCTACAGGGGCGTGATTCACGGTTGCCGGTTCAACAGGGGTGGTATCTTCCGCTGGCGTGGTATCCGCTGGCGGCGTGGTGTCTGCCGGAGTTTTGTCTTCGCCTGGGGTCACTGCCGAGCCGTCATCGTTAATGATGTTCACGTTATAGAACTTCTTAACGCAGTTGGTGTAGTCACCCTCTTTGAACGCGCTGAACGGCGTCTGGTAACCCACCAGCTGGCAGGAGTAGGTCTTACCGTCCGGCGTATCCGGACTCCATCCCCAGTCCTGCTCCCAGTAGATCTTCAGCGCGCCGGAGCCGCCTTCATCGAACTGCTTCATGTTGGCGCAGCCCAGCACTTCATTCGCCGGAACTGGCACTTTCAGGTAGTTCGCGAACTCTTTATAGTACTTGATGCGGTTTTCAGACTGGGCAATCTCGGTCGGGCCGCCGCACTCTACGCCACCGTTGATGATCTGGGTGGTCACGCCGAAGCCAGGAACCAGTCCGTTGGCTTTATCGTGATCGTTTGGCTGCCAGGTGCCGTCGATAACCTGCAGCATGCTTGGTTTTGGCGGCTGCGGATAGGCGAAGAAGAAGATCGCACTCGCCAGGTTCAGCCAGGTATCCGCCACCAGCTCAGGCTTGTCGAGCAGGGTGCGGACGGTGCCAAACATCGCTTCCGAGAACGGACCGTAGTTGTAGTTGTAAGACAGCTGCTTCGCGCCGCGGCCAAAGTAGCTTACGAAGTCGCCGTCTTTGTCCTTACCGCATGGCCAGGTCTGTCCCTGCCAGATGTCAGGGTTACATTCGCCGTTATAGCCGCCTTTCTGGCCTTCAGTCCAGCCCATTTCACGAACGTGAACCAGGGCCTGACGCCATTCGGCTTCCGGACGCCAGCTTTCATGACCGCCGGTTTCCTGCGCAAAGTGGGCAAACATGGTCGCCAGCTCTTTGCGGCAGATGGCGTCGCTGTCGCGACCATCGTTATAGGTCTTACACAGTGCCGGGAATTTACCAACAGCCTTCAGGAAGTTACTGTAGGTGTAAGACTGAGCGCGCAGCGGGAAGAGATATTCCCAGTCACTGGCCTTCACGATCCCTTCAACGCGCTTGACGTTGTCAGGGTTCGACGCACGACCTGGCTCAATCTGCTCAACGAGGCTGTTGTCCAGAGTCGCAATGGTGTCTTTCACCGAAACCATCAGCGGGAAATTGGTCAGCTCTTTTTCCTTTTTCGCCAGATCGCTGGCTTTCATGGTGTACGGCTCGCTGCTGGCCGCCTGCAGTGATGCAGCCTGCGCCATAAAGGGTGCAATGCATGCTCCCGCCACGAGAACGCTCAGTAATGTCCTTTTCGTCATTTCAAATAATCCTGTATTTAAGCAACTAGGGTGAGTACATTCCCGGCTTATGTATTACTCCCTTAATAAATAAGCCTGAGAGTGTGGTTCTTTTTCATTTTCTGAAGAACACCAAAAGGAATTCTTCAAAAAACAAAAATGACGCCATCGTTATTTACCCGACTTTATTTGCTGATACTTCGCCCACACTTTATGGGCATAACGCATGCGCTGCGGATAATTTTCTTTTTTCAACCCGGCGTTATAGGCACCTACCGCTTCCCAGTTATAGCCATACACTTTTATCATTCCGGACAGGATGGACGCGCCGACCATAATGGAGGTACAGGGCTCAGTCATAAGCTGGTTCTCATCAATCCCCTGACGCTCTAACTCGCTGAAGTGCGAGCTATTAATCTGCATCAACCCGACGTCACGCGTGCCGTCGTGGTTCCAGCCTACCGCGTAGGGATTCATTCCGGATTCCACTTTGGCAATCGCATATAACAGCCACGGATCGACGTGATAATAATGTCCGGCGTTATCCCAACAGTTCGCAAATACGCTTTGACTAAACAGCAGTAAAAATAAAATCACGCGTTTCATGAGCACCTGCTCTTAAATACTGAACCTCTTCCTGCTCATAATTAGCGATCATTCTGAAGTGTTGGTCACACCCGAAGTGGGGTGTGACCAACCATTGCGGGTTGATATCATTCCCGCAATTCACGGTTCAGAAGGTTATTTGCAATCGGTTGATGCGCCTTCTTTCACCCATACGTCGCTGTTGGCCGGGTTATCACCCTGCGTCCACCATTTCGCACGGTAAACGTTGCCCTGGTAGGTCGTGGTTTCGCCGCCGTTATATGCCAGGTCAGAGCGCCAGTTCATCTTCACGTTGCTTACCATTTCCCATGCGTCCACACCGAAGTCAGGCTGGTTGCCCTGCGTCCAGTATTTCGCTTTCCACACCAGATGGTCGAAGCTGACGGTATCGCCCGTGTTGTAGATTTTGCTGGATTCCCACGCCGGATATTTGCTGGCGTTGGCGTCAACAGGCTTATCGCAGCTGCCGGTCGCCGTCCCTTCATCAGATGGCGGGGTCACCTCGTCTGACGGTGGCGTTACTTCATCCGCAGGCGGGGTGACGTCTTCTGCCGGAGGCGTCACTTCGTCAGCCGGTTTTGGCGTGACCACGACCTGGACGTTGGACTGAACGCTGGTCTTGCCATCGCTCACCACCACGCTCAGGGTATAGGACGACTCAGAGCTCACCTCAGGCGCGGTGATGTTCACGTTCGCGCTATCGGTACCGGTCGCGTGCATATCAGCCGGTACGCTCCAGGCGTAGGTCAGCGCATCACCGTCTGGATCCGCCGCCTGCGCGTGCAGGGCATAAGTTTCGCCTGCCTGCAGGGTGACGTTCTGCATTGGGTTAATCACCGGCGCCTGGTTCGCTTTTGGCGCTTTGTTAACGACCTGAACATCAGCGGAGTTGCTCAGCCCCTTCGCGTCGGTCACGGTCAGTCGGAACGCCAGCGTCTGGTTGCTGGTGACGGCCGCCACGTTGAAGGAAGCCTTCGCTTTGGTGCTGTTGGTGAGGGTCACCGATGGGCCAGAGATCTGGGTCCATTTGTAGGTGATGGCATCACCGTCTGGATCGGTTGAAGCCGAACCGTCCAGGGTCACGGTAGCCGGACCGGTTACCGTCTGGTCAACCGCGGTGGCAACCGGCGCATGGTTGGTCACGACCGGATCAACTGGCGCAGAGCCGCCCATCAGGCTTTCGTTCATCGCGTTCAGGATGTCGCCGGTATCGGAGTCGATAGACCAGGCGAAGAGGCCGCCCAGTTTTTTCGACAGCACGTACTTCCCTTTTGCCGTGGTAGAGCGTGCATCTTCATAGGAGATCAGATCACCCGTTGTCTTATTGAAGACATACGGCGCTTCGGCAGTCGCATCGTAGCCGGATTCCCAGCCTGGCTTGCCTTTGTACTCGTTCATAATCTGACGATAGTCCACCACGCCCGGTTCCCAGGTGCCTTTTACCATGCCGGTTGCGGTACCGGTGAACGGATTGTCGCCGGTGTAGCCATGCACGCCCGTCCAGCCGCGGCCATACATGCCCGCACCCACCACGATCTTGCCTGGCTGTACGCCCTGAGCAAGCAGCGCGTCCACGCCGTTCTCGGTGGTGTAGTTCGTGTCCGGACGCCATGACGGCGCGCGCAGCGCGGCCTGATGGCCCAGCTCGGTGTTGCTCCAGCCGCCGTAGAAGTCGTAGCTCATCAGGAAGATATGGTCGAGATCGCGCTGAGCGGTGGTGTAATCCACGTCTTCAATCTTATCGCGGCCTGCGCCAATGGCACTGGTCAGCTCATAGGTACGACCCGTCTGCGCGGAGAGCTCGTTCAGCATGGTACGCAGATCGTGAATCAGCGCCGTGTAGGTGGCTTTATCCTGCTGCGGATTGCCTTTGGTTTCAGTCACACCGCCGCCGCCCGGGAATTCCCAGTCGATGTCCACGCCGTCAAAGAATTTCCAGGTCTGCAGGAACTCCTTCACGGAGGCCACGAAGCGAGAGCGGATTGCCGGGTCGCCCATGTGGTAGAACGGGTCGGACAGGGTCCAGCCGCCGATGGATGGCAGCACTTTCAGGTCAGGATGCGCTTTTTTCAGCGCCATCAGCTGGCCAAAGTTCCCTTTATACGGGTCGTCCCAGTCGGCGACGCCCGCCTGCGGTTTTTGCAGAGCAGCCCACGGGTCATGGATGGCCACGGTAAAGTCTGGACGTCCGGCGCAGTCGCGCTGCAGCACGGAGAAGCTGTTGCCGCCCTCAACGGTTTTCAGGCCGTCGTTAATGCCGTCGCCGCCACAGATTGGAATGAAGCCATAGAGGATGTGGTTAAGGTTTGCAGCCGGGATTTTATCAACCGGGAAGTTACGATCGTAAACGCCCCATTCAGGGAAGTACGCCGCAACCACTTTATCAGGATGTTTGGCGAACGTTTTGTTGTTCTCCTGGAGCGGTGCGTTCAGCGGCAGCAGATGGCTGCCGTCAGTGTCCGCAACGATGATCAGCTTGCTGGCGCTTTTGGTACAGCCGCTGGCGTTACAGGCTTCCACCTGTTCCTGATAACGTCCGCCTTTTTTCACCTTAAAGGTGGCTGAGCCGCTTGCACCGGCTGCTCCGGTCCACACGGTTTGACCATCGAGCAGCACTTTTGCAGAGGTTGGCGCGTCGCCGCTCCACACGTTCCACTCGACTTTCACATCCACGCCGTCGTTATGCACCTTGACGAGGCTGTTGTAATCCTGCGCGGCCTGATCCACTTCCACCAGCGCAAATTTGTCATTGCCGTAGCCGATGGTCGGTGCACCTGGCGCAGCTGCGAATGCAGAACCGGTTGCCGCTGCAATAAAGAGCGCCAGATATTTAGGCTTAATAAATTTCATTTTTATTTCCTGATAAATTTATTCGTAAACGTAATTGACCCATATCTTCCTTTAAAACATGGAATATTATTCACATAGTGCGTTTTTTAAATACGCAGACAGCCGTTACCCAAACCTTAAAGACGCGTTGTATTCCTCCATTAAAAGATACAAGCTAAAACTCCGTGTAGCTTATGCCTTTTACGATACACTGAGGATAAAAGGTCGTCCTTCTCTTTCCCCGTCGAAAAAATTGATAAAAAAACTTGACCCGGTTATTTAATATGTCAGTGAAAATAACTGGCTGGTATAGAGTGCTATTCCAGCAAAAGCCAGATAAGGTCCGAAAGCGATGGTGAGGTTATTTTTATTTAATTTATTTAAAAGCAAATAACCCACGATGCCGCTTAATGCGGCAATTAATTCAATCTCAGGCAGCGCCTGCCAGCCGCACCAGGCGCCCAGCGCCGCCAGCAGCTTAAAATCGCCGTAGCCCAGCCCTTCCCGGCGGGTGAGCAGACGAAACGCCCAGTACACCAGCCAGAGCGAAAGATAGCCCGCCACCGCGCCCAGCAGCGCATCGCGCAGGGGCAGTCCGTGGCTAAAAGCGTGGAACAGCAGCCCGGCCCACAGCAGCGGCTGCGTCAGGCAGTCGGGCAGCAGCTGGTGCTGTCCGTCAATCATCGCCAGCGGCAACAGAAAGGCCGCCAGCACCCACAGCGAGAAAAGAGATGCCAATCCCGGTATCCACCAGGCGGTGACGCCAAAGAACAGCGCCATCACCAGTTCGAGTAAAAATAACCGCAGCGGAATCGCCGACTGACAGCAGCGGCAGCGTCCCCGCAGCGCCAGCCAGCTCAGCAGCGGAATATTCTCCCAGGCGCGCAGCGCATGCTGGCAGACGGGACAGTGCGATGCCGGGAAAAGCAGGTTGCTGCGGCACGCCTCCTCCATCACCATCCCCGGCACGCGGTCCACCACGACGCCGAGAAAGCTCCCCAGGATCGCGCCGAGCACGCCGCTCATCGCGGCAAACCCGACGGGATAACTCTCCCGGACGAGCATCAGCCCGTTCATGCCACTTTTTTCCAGGTCAGCTGGATTTCGGCCTTCACGTCGCTCAGGTGATCCACCGGTGTAAGGTTTATTTTCTCCAGCCTGACGCCGGAGGCGAGGTTCATCTCACGCAGCCAGTTTTTTAACTCATAGACGTTGACCCGGTTCACCACAAAGGCCAGGGTCTGACCATCCTGGCGAATATCGGTCAAAGTCAGGTTAATTTCATGCGCGCTATTCTCCACCACGCTGCGTGGATTATCAGTTTTCACCTGTAGCACCGGCAGATGGTTTTTATCAATTTCTGTTTTCATCCAGTTTACCGTTTCCGTTTGTCGCGCCAGCGTCGCCTGGCTATTTTTTATCATGTTATCCAGGGGTATTACCCCCGCGTAATAGATGACGGCGCCGAATAAGGCTCCCGCCGCTATTTTTAAAATGCGTTGTTCTCTGACGCTGTATTGTTGATAACGAGATTTAAGCTGTGCAATTCGCCCTTTCATTTATATTTCCCTGTAATCATGGCCGTATACGGCGCGTCCTTTGAAATAGGCTCTAACGTAAAATCAAAGTTCGCGCTGGCCTGATGAATGAATTCCTGTAGCGCCTGCTCGTTTTGCGCACTCACACTTAACGTCAGGGTCCCCTGCGTGTCGTCATATTCAAACAGCGTAATTTCCATCGACGGAACGGACTGACGGATTTTTTCCAGCTCGTCCATCTGCAAAAAAATGCCTTTCGGCTGCTTCTTGATGTTCTGCCCGAAGTGGTACTTGAGGTTGGTCTGCTGGCGCATGCTTGGAAAATGGTGCTGATAGAGCTGGACCATCTCCTGCTGGACCTGATTTTCCTGATCGACCAACATCCACGCCAGGGCGATGCGGGGGCCGAGCAGCAGGCCCAGAGAGAGAAGCCCCATCGCCGCGACGGCGGCCTTCATCCCTTTCGCCGCCCTCGCGCTGGTCGCCTTCGCGCTGAACGCGCCGTGCAGCAGGTTGACGCGGCACGCCTGCCACTGGGGCTGGATCAGCACCAGCGGATGTTCGCCTGCCAGCTGTTCGTCAACCTCAACGCCTGGCGGGATCTCCCCGTAGCAACGCACCTCGCCGTCTCCGGCTTTTTGCATCAGCAGCGGCAAGAGACCCGCCTCAACGTTACAGGCGGTATGCGGGGATAAGCGCAGCCAGTAGTTCTCCTCCTGTGCGACCAGCGTGCTTCCGCCCGCCGTCACCGGCAGCAGCCAGGCGTCCGGCAGGGCCTGAATCACCTTCAGGCCCGCCTCGTGAAAGCGGGTCAGCCACTGCTGCAGGCGGGCGGTATCTATCGCCACGGCGTCCACCTCGGCGCCTTTTTTGTTCAGCACCGTCCAGTGGAGATCGTCCACCTCGCCGATCAGGGTCTCCTCCGCCATCCACGAGAAGGCGGTCGCCTGCGACGCGACTTTCTTCGGCAGCGTAAAGTGGCGGAAGATCATCTCGCTGGCGGGCAGCAGCAGACAGACGCGCGCGGCCAGCGGATGATCGGCAAGGGTATGCAGCGCCTGCGGGGTGTCCAGGGTTGTAACCTGTTCGCTTCCCGACTCACACCACATGATTTTCCCGTCCTCACGGCTGTCGGGACGAACAAAAAGGACCTGTTTCATAGCGTTCTACTTTTCTTATTCAATCATTCGGTAACGACGTTGCCACGTCACAATTTCACCGGCTTCGTTATTCACCTGAAGCTGGCTCACCACGCGAAGCGTTAACTCATCGGTATTGCCGGTATAGTTGACGCGGAAATACCGGCTGTTGATGGAGAGAACCTCAGCCACCTGCGGGAGATCGTCCTTCAGCTGCGGGAAGGCCTGTTCCAGCGCTTTGCTGAAGACTTCCATGCTTTCCCAGCCGGTCTCCGGCCGCGACGCAATCAGACGAACGGCATCGTCCGCGGTCAGTTTTCCCGGGAACAGGGCTGCCAGTAAGGGAGCCTGCTCCGGCGTCAGGGTATTGACATCCACCTTGCTGGCGGAGTCCGGCAGCGCGCATAACAGCTTGCTCACCTTCGGGTACGCCGCAGCAGGAAACGCCGGCAGCAGCTTTATCTCGGCAAGGGTGCGCATCATCTGATTCGCTGGCTGACGCGCCGGCACCACGCCAGCCCAGGCGTCCGTCTCCGCGCCCTCTTTCACCGTTGTAGTGTCGCCGTCGAGATAATCCACCAGCTGCTGATAGACCTCTTCCGCCGTTGTCTGGCTGACGCCGCCGTCCGTCAGGATCTGCTCGACAATCTTCTCTTTTCGCGGCTTTTCCGGCACGGCTGACGCAGTTTGATCCTGAGCCACTTTGTCTGCGGCCAGCAGGTTATTGACGTTGAAGCAGTCCTGCGCGTCCTCGACCTGACTGACCACCGTATAGTCTTCACCCTGCGTCTCCAGCGGCTGGTGCCAGTCGCCCTCCGGGTCGAGCGGTTTGCTCTCGCCGCTGGCGTCGCTCTGCAAGCGATCTTTCACCACCTTTTCCTGCGCCTGCATTGCCCAGCGCAGCTGCTGCTGGCTCACCTGATAGTGGGTTTTCTGCAAATTACGGCAGAACTGCTGGCTGATTTTGGCCGCCAGGGCCGACATCATGACCAACAGGATCAGCACAACCAGCAGGGCAACGCCGCGTTGTTGATGTATCCGGCTCATGGCTTCACGTCCGGCGCAGGCGCACGTTGCGGGGCGGGTGCATTTTCCGCCGCCGGTGCCGCCGTTTCGGTGCCCGGCTGCGGTGCCGCCGCTTCCGGCATATCTCCCGGCGTGGTAAACACCCAGCGCCAGGTCTCGCCATTTTCCATGGTCAGCGTGAGCTCCACGCCGTCTGGCAGATGGGCGGACTCACCCCAGCTTTTTTGCCAGCCTTGGCGATAAAACCGCCACTGCATCGATTTCACCTCGCTGACAATCGGCACTTCATCGGGTTTGACGTCTGCCGGGCTGTCAATCACCGGCCAGACGTCGCGATACAGGCGCCCCTCTTCCAGCCGCCAGCGCACACGCTCCAGCTGGACCGTGCCGCTCACGCCGTTCAGCGTGGTGAATTCAACCGCATCACCATCCTGCAAAAACAGGTCCGGCTCGTTGCGCGGCGCCCGCGCCTGCAGCTGGAAAAAATCGCGCTCCATCAGGCTCCAGGCACGCTGTAGCTGGTTGAGCTTTGCCGCACTGGCATCCGTGGCTGAACTGGTGCGCATCGCGCCGTCCAGAATTTGCCAGGCCAGGGTGCTGATGACCGCGAAGATAGTCAGCGCAATCATGATCTCCAGCAGGGTAAAACCGCGCTGGCGTCGGATCGTCTTCACTTGCTCTCTTCTCCCGGCCCGATAATCTGAAGCGAAATGACCGGCTGGCTTTCATCGCCTTCGGCGTAAACGCGGATGGCATTGGCCCAGCCGCTATTGGCGGTTTTCACCCGCTGCTTGTGCCAGTACCAACTGCGTCCCCCCATAATTTCCGTCCCCTGCTCCTCGGCATCGGGAAAATCGGCTTTAGCAAGCTGGGCTTCTGCCAGCTGATTTTCCGCAACCCAGCTGGCCTGCAGCGTTTCGGCCAGCCCGTGGGTGAAGCGCACGTTCAGGGAGACGGAATTCATCAGCGCCAGCGCGGCGGTGGAGAAAATGACCAGCGCCACCATCACCTCCAGGAGCGTCATCCCGTTCTGCTTAACCTTGCCTTTAGTCATCGTTTTCTACCGATACCGGGGCAGCGCCCTGCGACACCACGCGGAAGTGATGCTGTTTGTCGTAACTTTGCAGCGTCAGCGTAAAACGGCCAATCTCGCCGTCCGGCAGAAAGAGGATCTGGGGGTCGGCCTCGACGGTCGCCGCCAGACGCTGAGGCGAAAGCGATACGTGCATCTCTTCCGGGAAATCGCCCTTCGTGGTAATACGGCCTGCGGATAATGGCACCCAGCGACGTTCGCCGTTTTTATCGTCGAGCGTGACCAGCTGATAGTTATCGGTCGTGATGACCAGCCCGACAATATTTCCGTCCATTACCGCGCGGTCCGAACCATAATCAACGAGGGCTTTTAATTGCTGACCAAATATATCCGCACCGCTGCGTGAGGGTATTGTTGATACAACCATCATGGCGCAGCTGGAAAATATCACCAGCGCCAGAATAATTTCCAGCAACGTAAAGCCGCGTTGACGCTTCATTATTTCTCTTTCTTATCCAGAGACCAGTTCGTAATATCGTCTGCGGTATTGGCTTCGCCATCGGGACCGGCAGAGAAGACGTCTACGGCGCCGTGTTCACCCGGGCTGACGAGCAGATAATCGTTGCCCCACGGGTCCTGCGGCAGGCGGCGAATATAGCCGTCGGCGCGGTAGCCGTTGGGAATGGGCGCGATCTCAGGTTTGGTCACCAGCGCCTGCAGGCCCTGCTCGGTGGTCGGGTAGCGGTGGTTATCGAGCTTATACATATCCAGCGAACCTTCGAGCGCAACAATATCGCTGGTCGCCTTTTGCGCGTCCGCTTTTTCTTTATTACCCATTAAATTTGGCACCACCATACTCGCTAAAACGCCGAGAATAACGATCACCACCATTAATTCGAGCAAGGTGAACCCCGCCTGGCGAGCCAGACGTTTTGTTTTTATAGCCATGATTTAACCTACCATATTATTAAGTTGCAGAAGCGGCTGTAATATTGACAGCACGATGAATAAAACAATCGTCGCCATGGAGACCACCAGCGCCGGTTCAAATACCGACAGCGTTAACGTAATACGATGCTGTAGCGCCGATTCCTGGTTTTCCGCCGCGCGGTCCATTAAGTTGCCTAATTCGCCGCTCTCTTCACCGGAGGCAATCATGTACAGCATGGTGGGCGGGAATAATTTCGCCTGCTCCAGCGCGGCATAGAGCGATGCCCCCTGGCGCACGGTATCCGCCGCCTGCTCCAGCACCTGCCGGGCGTAGAGATTTTCGATACCGTCCATCGCGATATACATCCCTTCGAGCAGCGGCACGCTGCTCGCCTGCAGGATGCTGAGCGTGCGGATATAGCGGGCGCTGTTGATGGCGCACACCAGCTTTTTAATCGGCGAGCCGTTCACCAGCCAGCTGTGCCAGCGAAAGCGGTTTTTAGCGTTTCTGAGCCAGGTCTTAAAGCCGATAACCCCACCGGTCAGGATCCCGACAATATAGATGCCGTACGCCTGCAGGAAATCGCTCACCGCAATCAGCGTGCGGGTGGTGATCGGCAACTGCTGCTTCATATGGGTGAACTGCTCGATCACCTGCGGCACCACCGCCACCAGCAGAATGCTAATGACCGCGATGGCCACCACCGTCAGGGTGATCGGGTAGACCATCGCCTGCGTCAGCTTGCTCTTCATCTTCTGTCGCTGCTCGTTGTACTCCGCCAGCTTCTCCAGCACGTCGCCGAGGTGGCCGGTTTTTTCACCGGCCATCACCAGCGTGCAGTAGAGCTTGTCGAAGGTGCGCGGGAACTGGCTGAAGGCGTCGAACAGCGTATGCCCTTCCACCACCTTCTCGCGGATCTCCACCACCATCGCCGCCAGCTTTTTGTCCTCCGTCTGCTTCGAGATCGCCTTCAGCGCGCTCTCCAGCGGCAGTGCGGCGTTGACCAGCGTGGAGAGCTGACGGGTAAACATCGACAGCACCGGCGTGGAGAGCTTCGCCCCGGTTTTCGCTTTCCCGGACGCCGCCGCCTCGCGCGTTTCGGAGATGCTGACGGGCATCAGCTTTTGCTCACGTAATGTCTGGCGAACCTGCTTTTGCCCTTCGGCCTGCAGCGTGCCGCGCCGGGTTTTGCCCGCCGCATCCGTTGCCGTCCATGCGTAGAGGGCCATTACTCATCCCCTCCACGCTCGGCGGTGACGCGCATCACCTCTTCCAGAGAGGTGACGCCGCTGATCACCTTCAGCAGCCCGTTTTCGCGCAGGCTGTAGGCCTGCTTAAAGAGCTGCGTTTCGATGGACATCTCATCTTTATCTTCATGGATGGCGCGACGCATGGCGGTGTCCACCACCAGGAATTCATGAATACCCGCACGTCCCTGATAGCCGCTCTGCCGGCAATGCTCGCAGCCCACCGCGCGATAGATCGCTTTCGGCGGCGTCGCCATGAAGCTGAACAGCGCTTTTTCATTGGCGTCCAGCGGACTGGTGGTGCGGCAGTGCGAACACAGCCGACGCACCAGACGCTGGGCAATGACACCGAGCAACGATGAACCGATTAAAAACGACTCCAGTCCCATATCCCGCAGACGGGTGATAGCCCCGGCGGCGCTGTTGGTGTGCAGCGTAGACATGACCAGGTGACCGGTGAGCGAGGCCTGCACCGCAATTTGTGCGGTTTCGCCGTCGCGAATCTCCCCGATCATCACCACGTCCGGGTCCTGACGCAGGATGGCGCGCAGCCCGCGGGCAAAGGTCATGTCCACGCGCGGGTTCACCTGGGTCTGCCCCACCCCTTCCAGCTCGTATTCAATCGGATCTTCGACGGTCAGGATATTACGCTCATGACCGTTCAGCGCCGAGAGAATGGCGTACAGGGTGGTACTTTTCCCGGAGCCCGTGGGCCCGGTGACCAGGATGATGCCGTGCGGGCGGTCAATCAGCCCTTTTAACTTCTCCAGCTCTTCATCAATCAGGCCCAGCTTGTTGATGTCGGGCTTGAGGTTACTTTTATCGAGCAGGCGCATCACCACGCGCTCGCCGTACTGGGACGGAATGGTCGAGACGCGCACGTCGATCGCCTTGCGGCCAATGCGCAGGGAGATACGGCCATCCTGCGGCAGACGTTTTTCGGCGATGTCGAGTTTTGACATGACCTTGATGCGCGACACCAGCAGCGGCGCGAGCTTGCGCGCGGGCTGGAGAACCGGGCGCAGGACGCCGTCAACGCGGAAGCGAATGCTCAGCGTCCGTTCGAACGTTTCAATGTGAATATCCGACGCGCCGTCCTTCACCGCCTCGCCGAGAATGGCGTTGATCAGGCGGATCACCGGCGAGTTTTCGTCGTTATCGAGCAGATCTTCGTTGTCCGGGATCTCCTCGGTTAACGCCATCAGGTCGATATCCGCGTCCATATCGTCCACCAGCTGCTGGGAGACGCCGCTGCTCTGCTGCCAGATTTTGGCCAGCATCTCCTCAAAGGCCTCAGGGGCGAGGATCGTCGGCTCGAAGGGGCGTCCCAGTACCCGGCGCATCTCCAGCAGGGCAAACGCGGGAGCATCCTCGCGAATGTAGACGTCGTTGTTGTAAAACAGGACGCCGTTATCCTTTGCGTAACTGCTGCTGCAGAGCGTTTTACTCAGTTCATCCACGTTGCGCCCTCCGCCTTAGTTTTTAAACGGATTGCGCGACGTGCTGGCGCGGGTTGTGGCCGGCGCGGCGCTGGCCGACGGGAAGGCTGGCAGCACCGCGTTGTCGGACGGTTCAATAATACCGAGCTTCTTCTCCTCCACGCGCTGCTGCTGACGGGCGCGGATCTGGTCATATTTCTCTTTCGACGCCGCGCTGAAGTTATCGTCGTCGCGCAGGACGGTGGTATGGATAAACACCATCAGATTGCGCTTCGAGGTATCCTGCGAGGTGTAGCGGAACAGCTGACCAACCAGCGGGATATCGCCGAGCAGGGGCACTTTGGAAACCGACTGCTTGGTGACGTTTTCCATCAGGCCGCCAAGCACCACCGTCTGGCCGCTGTGTACCATCACTTCGTTGTTGATGGTGCGGGTGTTGAAGGTTGGGCCGAGGCTGGCGTCCTCCGTCGCGCTGTTGTCGACGCTGGAGACTTCCTGCTCAATCTTCAGGTGGATCATGTCGCCATCGTTGATCTGCGGCACAATTTTCAGCTTGGTACCGACCGTCTTACGCTCAACGGAGTTAAAGACGTTGTCGCCACTGGTGGTCTGCGAGCCGGAGAGCACCGGCACATCCTGCCCGACGTTGAACGACGCTTCTTTGTTATCCAGCGTGACCACGCTTGGGGTGGAGAGAATGTCGTTCTTGCCGTCGGTGGAGAGCGCGGTCATCAGGGCACCGAAATCGCCGTTAAAGAAGCCGGTCGCCAGGCCAGTGAAGCTCGCCCCCTTCATGGTGCCGTTTTTAATCTGGCTGATAGGCAGGCCGGTTGAGCCGAACTGTACGCCGCCGTGCTTGCTGGTCCACTGCACGCCGAGATCCAGGCCGTTACCGTCCTGTACTTCCGCGATGATGGCTTCCACCAGCACCTGTGGACGACGGATGTCGAGCTTGTCGATCACCTTCTCCAGAGAGTTCATCACGTTAGGCTGGGCGGTGATCACCAGCGAGTTGGTTGCCTCGTCGGCGGTAATGTTCAGATCGCTGGACGCAGGCGCGGCTTTCGACTTCGGCGCGCCCGCCTTATCCTTCAGCTGCTCGCCAATGCCGGTCAGGACTGGAACCACCTTGGTGGCGCTGGCATACTTGAGATAGAAGACGCGGGTATTCCCTTCGTTATTTTGCTCGCGATCCAGCTGATGGATCAGGGAGCGGGTACGCATGCGCGCGTCTTCCGAGCCGCTGATCACCAGGCTGTTGGTTTCGTCATCTGCCACCACTTTGGTGGCCAGCTGCGGCGCGTTCTGCCCCTTCTGCTCTTCATTGTTGAGGTTGTTCAACATGTCGGAGAGTTCTTTAGCGGACGCAAAGCGCAGCGGCACAATCTCGCGGCGCTGAATACCGTCTTTGTCCACGCGCTGAACCAGATCCACCAGGCGATTGACCACCGAGGCTTTACCGGTCAACAGCAGCACGTTGGACGGCTCGAAGTGCACCACGTTCCCGATGCCGGTGGCATCGTTGAGCTGGCGCAGCAGCGGGGCCAGCTCGCGCACCGGCACGTTTTCCATGCGCACGACGCGGGTGATGATTTCGTCGCCTTTGCCCGGATTTTTACCGTCGGCCAGCGGCGCACCGGCGGTGCGGGCAATGCTTGAGCGCACCACCTTGACCATGCCGTTATCCATCGGGATCACCGACAGGCCGTACAGGTCCAGCACGCTCAGGAAAAACTGGTAATACTCATCTTCCGTCAGCACGTTATAGGTTCTGACCGACACCGTGCCCTGAACGGACGGATCGACCAGAATGGTTTTGTTCAGATTGCGGCCTACCGTATCAATAAACTCGCGGATATCGGTATTTTTAAAGCTGGCGCTAAAGTTGGCTGCGAGCAGCGAACTGGAATATAACGACAATGCGGTCAGCGCCACGCACGCCCAAGGAAATTTCTTCATGTCTGTACACTTGTTAATTGTTTAGAACATTGACCCGAATATTTTCAAGGTGAGCGTGACGTCTGACGACGACCTCCGCTTCTTTCATTTTCGACCAGTTGGCAATAATATTTTTTGCCTTTGCTGCATCGGTCATATCGACAGAATTGACTTTTACCGCCACATCGCCTTTTTCCAGCCCGGAATGGCTGTAGAAGACAGAGGCATTCCTTGGATTAATGTTGTAGCCTTCCAGTTGGCCCTTTTCGATAAGTGGTTTTAACACCAGATAATCATCCAGATGCACGCTTTCCGCACCTGCATCTTTCGTCGATTTGGTTACCGGACCGCTGTCAACGCCGCCCTTAAAATAATCAGGTTTATTTAACGCCAGTACCTGTGTAGCACCTTCGTAATTAACCACCACATTGTCTTTGTTAATTTCCTGAATAAAGGCATCGTTAAAACCAGTCAGCGCCTCGCCTTCGCGATAGCTCTTCTGTCCCCCCGGCGTTTTGATCACGGCGAAGGAGAGCCAGGCATCGTCGCTGCGGACGATCCCCTCAATTTCGGCGGCGAGCGGGGCTTTCGCGGCCTCAGGCAGGCTATCCTGACGCACGGCGGCGGTGAAAAGTGAAAAAGCCTTTTCTTCCTGACGTCTTTTTTGCGGTTTCGCCGCTGCGTTCGCCAGCTTATTCGTCACTTTTTTATAATCTTTAAAAATGACGTAGCCTTGCTGACCGCAAAAAATCAGCAATACAAACATAATACAGGGCGTTATCCACCGTGAAAAAAGTGAGAACCTCATTATTCATCTGGCCTTTAGCAAAGCGAAAATAAGCAGCATCATGCTGCGCCAATATGTGGCATAAATAGTAATTAGCGGCCAGATAATCGACCACCTGCTTCGCCGTTAACTTTGATAAAGAAAAAGATTGACCGTCAAAAAGACCGGTGTTAGAGGTAGCCAACAGGTTATTTTTACCCTGTCCGTAAATTGACCATGATGCAGCCTTGCCGTACTTTTCCGGACCATTGCTATTCATGTCCAGAGACGGTAAGTCGCTATGTATCAGAGTCATTTTAAATTTAATCACCCGCCTTTTCGAAAAATCACCCGTGCCTCGGGCGATTTCTTCGTGCCGTATCATCAGGATATTTTCAACCTGCTGAAAGAGAAAACCCAACAGGCGGGGATTATTGGGCTCTTTGCTGACGATGCCCCGCTGCTGGGCCAGGTCAGCGACGCCCTGAAATCCACCTCCCCTGGCGTTATTGCTATCAATGCGTTTCCAAAACTGAGTGCCAGTAGCCTGCTGTATAAACTCAACCCGGGAACGAAAGAGAGCAAAAACCGGCTTCAGGCAGTGGATACCATCCTGCACCAGTGGCAGGGAGGGAAAAGCAGGACGAAAGTGCTGGTGATTAGCCATACCGATGCCATGAAAGAGACCTGTCGGGAGGTGCTGGCTCTGCTGCTGACGCGTGCGCAGGAGCTGGAGTTTCGCCTGTCCGTCGTGCTGATGGGGCCAGCGGATCGGGATGCCGCGCTGATGCAGCAGCCTGAACTGCGTGAATATGCGCATACCTGTCACACCCTGCGTCCCCTTACCTGCCGGGAGTTTCTCAGCTACGTTCAGGCGCAGTGTGAAGCGCACGGGTGTGAGCACGCGCCGTTAACCCCGGCGCGGGTGCGTAAAATGCATGCCCTGACTAAAGGGAATATCAGCAAGCTGAACGAGCTGGCGCACCTGTCGATGCTTGCCGCCTGGACCGAACGTGCAGCCCAGGTCAGCCCGCGTCATTTGCGCCTGGCGGCAGGTGAAATCCTGCCTGCGAAAAAATACGGTAAGCGCCTGGCTACCGTGAGCGTATTCGCCTCTGTGCTGTTCGCCGCCTGCGGCTGGTATTTGACCTCTTCAATCGGTGCAAGACTTCCGATTCAACTGCCGGTGCCTGCCAGCTGGAAACAGCAGACGCCAAAAGTTCAGGCGCCGGTGGTGCCGGTTATCGACAACGAGGTGGTTAACCAGCCGGATGCGATGCATCAGCTCTATCTGATGTGGGGGTATGACGCCTCGGCGGAGGATGCCCTGTGCCAGAACGCCGCGAAGGTGAACCTGATGTGTAAGCAGGGGAATGCTTCCCCGGATGCGCTGGCACAGGAAGGGTATCCGTGGGTGAGTGAACTGAAAACCGGCAACCACCTTAACTATGCCGTGGTCGCCCGCGTCGGGGATAACTCACTCGACCTGCTGATGAACAACCGCACCTGGCAGGTAAGCCGTCACTGGTTTAACCAGCATGCCACCGGCAACTATACCCAGCTCCACCGCCTGACGCCGGAAGGCAAAGACGCCATCAGCGCCGCCAGCGACGGTAAAGAGCTGGCCTGGCTTGACCAGCAACTGAGCCAGGCCCTTGCCGAACCGGTAACCCACGCGCAAACCTGGACGGCAGAGATGATGAAACGCACCCGCGAGTTCCAGCAAAAAATGCATCTGCGCGTCGACGGCATTCCCGGGGAAGATACGCTGATGCAGTTAATGCGTGACACCAACACCACGCCGAGCGTGCTGCTTCAGACCACCCACGCCGCGCCGGACGCGAAAACGCAGGAGAAGCATTCCTAATGTCTACCATCTGTCTTGCGGCTCAGCGCAGCTACGTTTCCGGGGAAGCGGTCTGGTTTTCGTACCGCATGCCCAGCCTGAGAAAGATCGTTTCTAACGCCTTGTTAGGAATAGTAAGCCTCTGCGTCATGCTGATGGCGGGGCTGTACGCCCACGTTTACTGGCAACTGCGCCACCCTGCGCCGGAGCCGGTAAAAAAAGTGCACGTGGCGAAGCCTGAAACGCAGCTTTCCGACATGCACTACGTGTATGTGAGTAAGCCGTTCCCGCATCCGCACCCGAAACCCGCGCCGGTGCAGGCCGACGTCCCTGCCATGCAGGATCTGCCGATTAACAGCGACGACGCCGACTGGCAGCAGGCGCCGGACGGCACGGTGCCGCACGATACCTCGCGGGATACCCTCCCCGGCACGCAAGCGCACGACGATGCAGCCCCCGCCCGCACGGACGGTGACGACGGTTCATTAACCGAGCTGTTTAAGCAGGCGTTAAAAGAACAGGAGCAGGATTATTCGCAAGGCAAAATACCCGCGCCGCCGGTTGACGAAACGCAGGATAATGCTCAGGCCAGCACATTACATAAAGAAAATTCCCGGTCTCCGTTAAGTGAAAAAGGAGACCGGCTGGAATAGTTAATATTTTTCAGGCAGGTTGGTGATGTTAAGGAGTCGACCCTTTTCCACCACAATATATTGACCTTTTTTCAGGTCGGAGAGAATTTTGATAATGGTGCTGCGTGCCAGGTTGGTGTATTCCTGAATATAATCATAAACGTTGATATCGCGTTGATGATGGACAATCAGTTCATTAATCTCCAGCAAAAACTCGCGCACAACAGAATAGGCGCTGCGGGCGACCAGCACGTCATCACGCTTGCTCAGCATGCAGATATACCAGGCCAGCACTTTGGTAAGCTCAGGCCATAAGCCTTTCTCCGTCATAAGCTGAGAAAAGGCGTCTTTTGGAATCGAACGCACCACGGTATTCGAGCGGACCAGGCCATACATATGGGATGAATGATAAAAAATGGAAGAGAGTCCAAAGACGCACTGCCCCTGCAGGGTGAACATACAGAGCTCGTCGGATTCGCGGCGAAATTCCACTTCACCGCTGACGATAACATGAATAAATTCATTGTCGACGGTGGTAATTTTTTGCCATTTCTTTAACGTTTTTTCTTCATATCCTTCTGTTGCGGAAATAATGTTTTCCATTTCATGATGCGGACGCAATTTTCTGCCGTAAATGCTTAACATTGTTATACCCGAATTAAGATGTTAATTTTAGATAAAAAGGGGCCACGGTGGAACCACCGAACTATTCGTATAATCCTGATAAAAACTTCTGGAAGAAGTGAAATAAGAGCAATAAGCAGGTGTTATTTTTTGTTATTACTTAGCAAGCTATACGTCTATCTTAAATGAGGGTATTTTTAAGTCAATTAACTAAAAATGAATTGAGAATGTACTTAAGATTAATCTCATAGAAAATAAGGTAATATGACCTGGTCAGGGGGCAGTCCTGAAGGACTACCCCTGCCCGTATTTCTCTAAAAGCGCCTCGGCGATGGCCAGGGTTTCTACGTCAGCCACGCCGTTCCACAGCGCGGGGCGGAAGTGCATCTGAAACGCGCAGATCACCCTCTTCTGCTGCTGTTCCGTGGCGTTGTCCTGCACCTCGTAGCCATAGCGCTTCAGCACATCGAGCAGCGCCCCTCGTTCGACCTCCTGATAGCGCGGCCGTCCATTGATATAGAACGCCACGCGGGCTGGATCGGGCCAGGCACCTATCCCCTGCTGAGCCAGTTGCTGCCACGGAAACAGCGGACCGGGATCGTCTTTACGCTGCGGGGCGATATCCGAATGGGCCACCACATTTTCAGGTCTGATGTTGTAGCGGGTAATAATGTCTTTGGCGAGCGGCACCAGCGCCGCAATCTGCGCAGGGGCAAACGGAGTAAACGTTTTCACGCCGTCGCGCATTTGCCAGCCGCGGTTCTCGAGCTCAATCCCCACGGACGTATCATTAATCCGGTTGGTGCCGCGCCAGAAGCTAATGCCCGCATGCCAGGCCAGCTCGCTCTCGGGAACCAGCTGCCAGATGCGCGGCTTGCCGTCCGGCGCCGGGGGGCTGGCAGGAATCAAATAGTGAGAGCTGACATTTTTATCCGTCAGCGTGGCCAGCGAGCTGTCAAAATCATCCGCGGTGTAGTGGATCACCAGCACCTTGATGCGCGGGTAAGCCGCCTGCGCCTGATGACGCGTATCCAGCTCGTAGGCGCCTTTATCAACGATCCCCTTTTCCGTGACGCATCCTGCCAGCAGCAGCGCCAGCAGGAGGGTGGCAAACAAACGCGTCATCGCAGGGTTTTCACCGCCGTACCGCTTACGCTCACCATCAGCATGCTGGCATCTTTACCGACCGTTTCGTAGTCGATATCAATCCCCACGACCGCATCCGCGCCGAGGGCTTCCGCCTGCTCGCCGAGCTCTTTGAAGGCGATTTCGCGGGCTTTGCGCAGCTCTTTTTCGTATGCACCCGAGCGGCCACCCACGATATCGCGGATACCGGCAAAAAAGTCACGGAAGATATTGGCGCCGAGAATCGCTTCGCCGGTGACCACGCCGCAGTACTCGGTAATTGTCTGCCCTTCCAGGGTTGGCGTTGTTGAAAACTGCATGGTTTCTCTCCTTCTTTAGCGTTCAATGCCTTAGGCACAGCATTATCGGTTCGTTACGCTATGATTGAAAGGATAGTTAATAAATAAGGAAATCAACATGCGCTATTCAGCTTTAACACTTTTGGTGCCCTGCGCGCTGGTGCTCAGCGCCTGTACCACCACGGTCACGCCTGCCTTTAAGGATATTGGTACCCGCAGCGGCCCCTGCATTGAGGGCGGCCCGGACACCGTGGCGCAGCAGTTCGATGATTATCGCCTCCAGCACCGCAGCAACGATCTCACCGGCCTGCGCCCGTATCTGAGCGATGGCCTGGCAAAACTGCTTAATGATGCCACCCGCGATCCGCAGCACAACGCGCTGCTGAAATCCGATCCGTTCTCCAGTCGCACCACGCTACCGGACAGCGCAGAAGTGGCCAGCGCGTCAACCATCCCGAACACGGATGCCCGTAATATTCCACTGCGCGTGAAGCTGACGCAGGGCACCCAAACCTGGCAGGACGAAGTGCTGATGATCCGTGAAGGACAGTGTTGGGCGGTGGACGACGTACGCTACGTGGGCGGCAGCGTTCATGCCCCGGCAGGCACGCTTCGCCAGTCGATTGAGAACCGCTGATTCATCAATGATAAAAATGTTACCCCCGTAAAATGTCCGGCATTTCTTGCGGAATGCCGACATTTATACTCGCCGACCTTGCCGTTCGCTATTTTGTGCTATGTTTAAGAGGAAATACGGGTTATATTTAACTTTTAACGCAGAAATATTGCATAACTATTCTGTCAACGGTACTATCTGCGGCCTCAATTGCTATAGATTGCCTGGATGAGTAAAGACTGCCCCGATGAGTATTAAACTAAACGGCATTAACTGCTTCTACGGCGCACACCAGGCGCTGTTTGACATCACGCTAAACTGCCCGGAAGGCGAAACGCTGGTTTTGCTTGGCCCTAGCGGTGCAGGTAAAAGCTCCCTTCTGCGTGTTCTTAATCTGCTTGAGATGCCCCGTTCAGGTACGCTGGCGATTGCCGGTAACCATTTTGATTTCGCGAAGACGCCGTCTGATAAGGCGATTCGCGAACTGCGTCAAAACGTCGGCATGGTCTTCCAGCAATACAATCTCTGGCCGCACCTGACCGTGCTGCAGAACCTGATTGAAGCCCCGTGCCGCGTGCTGGGGTTAAGCAAGGATCAGGCCATTGCGCGTGCCGAAAAGCTGCTGGAGCGTCTGCGCCTTAAGCCCTACAGCGACCGCTACCCGCTGCACCTGTCCGGTGGTCAGCAGCAGCGCGTGGCCATTGCCCGTGCGCTGATGATGGAACCCGCGGTGCTGCTGTTTGATGAACCAACGGCGGCGCTGGATCCGGAAATCACCGCCCAGATCGTGAGCATCATTCGCGAGCTGGCGGAAACCAACATTACGCAGGTTATCGTCACCCACGAAGTGGAAGTGGCGCGCAAAACCGCCAGCCGTGTGGTCTACATGGAAAATGGGTATATCGTTGAGCAAGGTGATGCGAGCTGCTTCGCTAACCCGCAAACCGATGCCTTCAAAAACTATTTATCTCATTGATTGTGTCAGGGGAAATATAATGAAAAAAGTATTACTTGCCGTGCTGCTTGCTGGCGTTACCCTTTCTGCTACCGCAGCCCAGACCATTCGTTTCGCGACGGAAGCCTCTTACCCTCCGTTTGAGTCCATTGATGCGAACAACAAAATTGTGGGCTTCGACGTGGACCTGGCTAACGCCCTGTGTAAAGAGATCGATGCAACCTGTACCTTCAGCAACCAGGCGTTCGACAGCCTGATCCCAAGCCTGAAGTTCCGCCGTATCGACGCCGTGATGGCCGGTATGGACATCACCCCCGAGCGTGAAAAGCAGGTGCTGTTCACCACCCCTTACTACGACAACTCCGCCCTGTTCATTGGTCAGAAAGGTAAATTCACCTCTGTCGATCAGCTGAAAGGCAAAAAAGTGGGCGTGCAGAACGGCACCACGCACCAGAAATTCATCATGGATAAGCATCCGGAAATCACCACCGTTCCGTATGACAGCTACCAGAACGCGAAGCTGGATCTGCAAAATGGCCGTATCGACGGCGTATTTGGTGATACCGCGGTGGTGACCGAGTGGCTGAAAGCCAACGACAAGCTGGCACCCGTGGGCGACAAAGTGACCGATAAGGATTACTTCGGTACCGGTCTGGGGATTGCCGTTCGTCAGGGCAACACTGAGCTGCAGCAGAAATTCAACGCTGCGCTGGAAAAAGTGAAGAAAGACGGCACCTACGAAACCATCTACAAAAAATGGTTCCAGAAGTAATTCCTGATGAATGAAATTTTTCCTTTAGCAAGCGCTGCCGGGATGACCGTCGGCCTTGCCGTTTGCGCACTGATTATCGGCCTCGTGCTGGCGATGTTCTTTGCGGTGTGGGAATCCGCGAAATGGTTCCCCGTCGCCTGGACAGGCTCCGCGCTGGTCACCGTGCTGCGTGGGCTACCGGAAATTCTGGTGGTCCTGTTTATCTATTTCGGCTCCTCACAGCTGCTACTGACGCTGTCTGACGGCTTCACGATCAATCTCGGCTTTGCGCAGATCCCGGTGCAGATGCAGATCGACAACTTCGACGTCAGCCCATTCCTGTGCGGCGTGATTGCCCTCTCCCTGCTCTACTCCGCGTACGCGTCGCAAACCCTGCGCGGTGCGCTGAAAGCCGTGCCGCAGGGACAATGGGAGTCGGGTCAGGCGTTAGGGTTATCGAAATCCGCCATCTTTTTCCGTCTGGTGATGCCGCAGATGTGGCGTCATGCCCTGCCGGGGCTCGGCAACCAGTGGCTGGTGCTGCTGAAAGATACCGCGCTGGTGAGCCTGATTAGCGTTAACGATTTGATGCTGCAAACCAAAAGCATCGCCACCCGTACCCAGGAGCCGTTTACCTGGTACATTGTGGCGGCGGCGATCTACCTGGTGATCACGTTGCTCAGTCAGTACATCCTCAAGCGTATTGACCTGCGAGCGACGCGCTTTGAACGGAGACCAGGCTGATGCTTGAATACTTTCCCGAGTTGATGAAAGGGCTGCACACCAGCCTGACGCTGACCGTGGCGTCCATTATCGTGGCGCTGATCCTGGCGCTCATCTTCACCATCATCCTGACGCTAAAAACGCCGGTGCTGGTGTGGATTGTGCGCGGGTATATCACCCTTTTTACCGGTACGCCGCTGCTGGTGCAGATCTTCCTGATTTACTACGGCCCGGGCCAGTTCCCGTCGCTGCAGGCGTATCCGGTTATCTGGCATCTGCTCTCTGAGCCGTGGCTGTGTGCCCTGATTGCCCTTTCGCTGAACAGCGCGGCCTATACCACCCAGCTGTTCTACGGGGCGATCCGCGCCATCCCGGAAGGCCAGTGGCAGTCCTGCGGGGCGCTGGGCATGAGCAAGAAAGACACGCTGGCAATCCTGCTGCCGTACGCCTTTAAGCGCGCCCTCTCCTCCTATTCCAACGAAGTGGTGCTGGTGTTCAAAAGTACCTCGCTGGCCTACACCATCACCCTAATGGAAGTGATGGGACACGGACAGCTGCTGTATGGACGCACCTATGACGTAATGGTGTTCGGCGCGGCGGGCGTGGTGTATCTGGTGGTGAACGGTCTGCTGACGCTGATGATGCGCCTGATTGAGCGTAAAGCGCTGGCGTTTGAGCGCAGAAATTAACCACGCGAATGCATAAAACGGTATTCATAAAGCGGGTAACCTGATGGGTTATCCGCTTTTTTTTGCGATAAAAATAATACTTAATCATTTTTATTGCATATAAATTCATTAACTGGCATTGTACATCCAGGCCGCAGACACGGCGCATCAATAAGACAGACGGGAGCATTACAATGAAAAAGTTAGTTCTGGCCGCATTACTCGCCACCCTCGCCGCTGGCGCATCCGCTGCGGAAAAAATCAATTTCGGCGTGTCCGCCACCTATCCGCCGTTTGAGTCGCTGGATGCCAGCAACCAGATCGTCGGTTTCGATATCGATCTGGCGAAAGCGCTGTGCAAACAGATGCAGGCCGACTGCACCTTTACTAACCATGCTTTTGACAGCCTGATCCCGTCGCTGAAGTTCAAAAAATACGACGCGGTGATCTCCGGGATGGACATCACGCCTGAGCGCAGCAAGCAGGTGGCGTTCACCGACCCGTACTACGCCAACTCGGCGGTGGTGATTGCGAAGAAAGGCGCGTATACCTCTTTCGATCAGCTGAAAGGCAAACGCATCGGGATGGAAAACGGCACCACGCACCAGAAATACCTGCAGGACAAACATCCTGAAGTGAAGACCGTGGCCTATGACAGCTACCAGAACGCGATTATCGACCTGAAAAATGGCCGTATCGACGGCGTCTTCGGCGATACTGCCGTGGTGAACGAGTGGCTCAAAACCAACCCGCAACTGGGCACGGCTACCGAGAAAGTGACCGATCCACAGTACTTCGGCACGGGCCTCGGCATCGCGGTACGTCCGGATAACAAAGCGCTTCTGGAAAAACTGAACGGCGCGCTGAAAGCGATTAAAGCGGACGGTACGTACCAGAAAATCAGCGAGCAGTGGTTCCCGCAGTAATGTCTTTTGCCGGGTGACGGCTTCGCCTTACCCGGCCTACGGGGGGATTTGTAGGCCGGGCAAGCGCAGCGCCGCCCGGCACTCTCTCATAACGGCACAAAGAACCTGAACCGTGCCCCGCTCACCGACTCCATTAGCCTGATCCCGCCCCCGTGCAGCTCCAGCATCCGTTTCACGATTAATAGCCCCAACCCGCCGCGATTCTCCCGCGAGGCCTGGGTATTGAGCGCCGACGGCCGCTGGAACAGATCGTCGCGCAGCGAGGCATCCACACCCGTTCCGCTGTCGGACACTTCGACCTGCAGCTGTTCATTTTCCTGCCACACCGCCAGACGAATTTCTCCGCCGCCAGGCGTATGGCGCATCGCGTTATCCAGCAGGTTGGTCACCACGCGTTCAATCATCGACACATCGGCGTTTACCATCGGCAGCGGCCCCGGCACGTCAATATGCAGATTGACCTCTCGCGTGCGGGCCGTGAGCTCAAACTTCTGCGCCACGTCGGAAATCAGCTCCGCCATTGCGAACCGCTCGCGCTGGGGTTTAATACCACCGTGTTCAAGGCGTGCCAGCTCAAACAGCTGCTGCGAAAGATGCCGGACTTTTTGCCCCTGACGCAGCGCGGTGGCGAGATACTGCTGGTGTTCCTGCGGCGTCAGGGTGGCGGATTTGAGCGACAGGGTTTCGAGATAACCCAGCAGTGAGGTCAGCGGCGTGCGGAGATCGTGCGAAATATTGGCGATAAACTCCCGGCGCTGGCGATCGCTGTCGGCCAGCCGATCCCACTGTTGGGTGATTTTGCGCGCCAGCTCGATAAAGCTGTTGCGCAGGATCGCCACTTCATCTTTTGCCGCCGCGTCCGGCGTCTGTGCCGCCAGCAGCCTGATTGCGCTCATGCTGTCCTGCTCCAGTCCGGCGACCTCCACCGTCAGCTGTTTGACCGGGCGCGTGACCCAGTACCAGACCAGCAGCCCTGCCAGCAGCCCAAACAGCGCGACCCACAGCAGTGACCACAGGACGGTACTCCACAGCGCCTTGTGCCAGGCCATTTCCGCCAGAGCATTTGACTCCTCGCCCTGCAAGATAATGTACAGATAGCCTTTTAGCTCGCCGTCCTGCCGCAGCGGCGTGGCACTGAAGACTTTTTTATTTTGACTGCGCGGATCGTCGCCCAGTACCGGCATGGCGGTGCCGCTCAGGAAGCTCTGCACCGGCGCCAGATCGATTTTTTGCCGCTGAACATGGCCCGGCGGTGCGGCATCGGCGAGGATATCGCCGTCAGGAGAGATAACGTACAACTCAACGCTCGGATTAAAGGTCATCAGCCGGCCAAACAGCGGTTTCAGCGCGCTGCGGTCGACCCGGCCCTGCGCGTCCAGAATCGGTTCGCGCTGGACGATCTGCTGCGCCAGCCCACCCGACAAACGCTGCACCATTGCGTTACCGTACTGCATGCTGCTGTAGAGCTGTACCGCGCAGGCGACGGCGGCGCAGAGCATCATCAGCAGGATGAAGAGCAGCGTCAGGCGCTGGCTCAGGCTAAAGCGACGCATCATGCTGCGGCTCCGCAAATTTGTAGCCCTTGCCCCAGACGGTGCGAATGATCTCCGGCTCGGCGGCGTCCTTCTCTATCTTGATGCGCAGGCGGTTGATATGGGTGTTGACGGTGTGCTCGTAGCCTTCATGCTGGTAGCCCCAGACCTGCTCCAGCAGCGCCAGACGGGAGAACACCTCGCCGGGATGACGGGCAAAGAAGTAGAGCAGTTCGAACTCGCGCGGGGTGAGGTCCACCACCTGGCCGTGAAGCAGCACGCTGCGCGCCAGCGGATCGATGGTCAGTCCGTGCGCCTGAATGTGTCCGTCGGTTTGCGCCTGCCCCATCGCCTGCTGGCGACGAAACAGTGCTTTGATACGCGCAATCAGCTCCTGCACGGAGAACGGTTTTGCCAGATAGTCGTCGGCGCCGGTTTCCAGCCCGGTGATGCGGTCGGTTTCGCTGCTGCGGGCGCTGATGATGATCACCGGCAGGTAGCGCGTCATCTGACGGATGCGGCGGCAAATCTCCAGACCGTCCACGTTGGGTAGCATCAGGTCGAGGATCACCGCATCCCACGTCTGTGCTTCAAGACGCTGCAGGGCGTTGCCCCCGTCGGGCTCGTGGGTGATGGCGTAGCCTTCGTCTTCTAAATTGAGTCGCAGAAGCGCCGCGATATCGTGGTCGTCTTCCACCAGCAGGATCTGCTTCATGGGTAAGCCTTCATACATTTCTTATGACGTAAGCTTACCTGATTTCGCCGGGATGAAGAGTTCACATTTTGTTGAAGATTTGGAAGGTAACAAACCAACATACTGAGGATGTTTATATGTCGATCGTCTCGTCTTTTTCAGACACACTTCTCACACTTCCTGTTAATCACAATACCGATTTCACCGATCTGGCCGACAACTGCCAGCGCTACTGAGAAGCGCTGGTTGAAGAAACCGATCCTGCCAGAAAAATCGCGCTCTGTGGCCGCCTCGCCACCTGTCTTGCCTTGCTCCGCCCGATGCTGCTGGAACCTGTGCCGGAGCATTTGTATGAACGATTAACGGTGGACGTTTTCCCAGAAAGAGAACCTGCATTCAACGCGGAGCCTGATCAACTGTGCCGTTATTGTGAGGAGATTACGCAACTCTTAATAGGGGGGGTACTTGCGCCGGAGTCAGCCCGCGTGATGGGTGATCTGCTCTTTGAGCTGACAGGCTATTTTGCCGACCAGTTGAAAGCGCCACGCTGGCTTAAAACAGAGGCGGGAGTCGCATTCCTGGGTTGAGCAAACAAAGCCGGGTGGCGGCTACGCCTTACCCGGCCTACTCCCGATCGTAGGCCCGGTAAGCGCAGCGCCACCGGGCGATGTTGAGGATTAGTGCGTTTTCACCAGCAACGTCAACACTTCATAATGCGCGGTATGCGGGAACATATCGAAAAGCTGCACGCGTTCAACGCGGTAGCCCGGCAGTTGAGCGATGTCTTTCGCCATGGTCTGCGCGTTGCAGCTGGAATAGATGATGTATTCCGGCGCCATCTGGCTCAGGTAGTCGCACAGCGCATTGCCGATGCCGCGGCGCGGCGGGTTGACCAGCACCAGCTCCGGCACGTTGCCCTGGCCGGTCGCGAACTGCGTGGAGTCCAGCGCCTGGAAGTGCAGATTCGTTAACCCCAGTTCGGCGGCGGACTGCTTCGCGCAGGCAATCGCTTCGGCAGAGATCTCAATGCCGGTGAGCTGCATCTCCGGCGTGGCGCAGTGCAGGCCAAACCCGCCCACGCCGCAGAACAGATCCCACATGTGGTGAACGTTCAACGCACGCACCCAGTCACGGGCGGTAGCGTACAGGCTGCTTGCCACGGTCGGGTTGGTCTGGAAGAAGCTTTGCGGGCGGATCCACAGCGGCACGCCGTTGAAGCTCTCCGCCAGCGCGTGCTGGTCGGTGAAGAAAATCTCTTTCTCCCCTTCCATGATCGCCATATGCACCGGCTGAATGTTCGCCGTAATGACCTTAAGCTGCGGAAGCTGTTCCTGCAGCCACGGCAGCGCCGCGCGCAGCTGCGCCAGCTTAGTTTCAGAGCGCAGCACGAAGCGCAGCATCATGCCGCCGTCGATCTGGCTTTCGGTCAGCAGAAGGTATTTCAGCTCGCCGCGCTTGCGGGCCACGTTATAGGGCGTTAACCCTGCCCGGGCAATAAACGGCTTGAGTGCGGCAAAGACCGGCGCAAAGGAAGCGGGATAGAGCGGGCAGTCGGTTAAGTCTTCCGGCGTGCCGTCGCGGTGCAGCATCCCCAGCAGCGGTTTTTCCACGCTGCCGCTGACCACCATTTTGGCTTTATTGCGAAAACCCTGCTCAGGGCCGCTGACGGGTGCGCACCACTCGCCCACCGCGTGTTCTGCCAGCAGCTGTTGCAGGTCGGCCATTTTGGCGGTGAGTTGTTGAGAGACCGGTTGTTCTATCCACTGACAGGAGCGGCAGCGTCCGGCGGCATAGAGTACGCACTGCATATGAAAACCTTAAGAATCACGAGGGCTGCGATTATATACACAAAATCATTCAAGTTGTATCAAGGCGGCAAGTCTGAGAATCCCCAGGAGCTTACTCAAGTAAGTGACTGGGGTGAACAGACGCGGCCAACGCAGAGACGGCTTGAAGGATGACGTGTATACACATTATTGCAGGCGGAAGAACCGTCGACTGGAGGCCGGAACGAAGAGAAGAAAGAGCACCAGCATGTCCGGCAGTTTTTGCATAAACAGCGCGCGCAGGATCTCGCGTTTGGATTCACCGGCAATGCTGAACAGCTCCGGGTAGCCGTAGCCCAGCGAGGCGGCCCACAGATAGCTCGCCGCGGTAATTTGCGTCAGCATATAGACCCAGCGCGCCCAGTTGCGCCCTTTAACCAGCGAAAACGCGCAGTAAATCTCGATAAACACCAGCACCAGACTGCTCAAAAAGACCAGCGTTAGATTCCACGTCTGCACGCTGCGGTGAATGAATTCACCGATGCCGCGCACGCCCAGGGTATTCAGAATCATCAGCACGTCCAGGCAGCGGATCATAATAATGGCGAGCGCCGCCACCTGAACCAGTGCAGGTACGTTAGGACGTGCGTGCGTAATACGTGATTTTTTTAATAATCCCAATGTTTTACTTCCCTGAAAAACAGTGCCGCGTCATGCGCGGCACATCACTGGAAATTTTAAATCCTTCAGCCGCGTCTTGCACGCTGGATATCGCGCACGCGCTGTTTTTCCGCGCGCGCCATCAAATACCAGGCGATAAATCCGACAATTCCGACCACACCGAGGATGATAGAGGCCAGGGCGTTGATCTCCGGGTTGACCCCCATGCGCACGCTTGAGAAGACCAGCATCGGCAGCGTCGTCGCCCCCGGGCCGGAGACAAAGCTGGCGATAACCAGATCGTCGAGCGACAGGGTAAACGCCAGCAGCCAGCCGGAGATCACCGCCGGCATAATCATCGGCAGGGTGATGATGAAAAAGACCTTCAGCGGCGTCGCGCCGAGATCCATCGCCGCCTCTTCAATGGAGCGATCCAGCTCGCGCAGGCGCGAGGCGATCACCACCGCGACATAGGCGGTACAGAAGGTGACGTGCGCCAGCCAGATGGTGAGCATCCCGCGGTCCGCCGGCCAGCCGATGGCGTGCGCCAGGGCCACGAACAGCAGCAGCAGCGCGAGACCGGTGATCACGTCTGGCATAACCAGCGGAGCGGTGATCATAAAGGCGAAGCCGTTTGAACCGCGAAAACGCCCGAAGCGTACCATCACCAGCGCGGCGATCGTGCCCAGCACGGACGCCATGGTCGCCGCCAGCGCCGCAATGGTCAGGCTCAGCCCCACCGCGCTCATCATCGCATCATCGTGGAACAGCTCGCTGTACCAGCGCGTCGACCAGCCTGCCCAGACCGTCACCAGTTTGGAACTGTTAAACGAGTAGATCACCAGCATCAGCATCGGCGCATACAGGAAGGTAAAGCCGATGACCAGGATCGCAATTCGCCACGGGGAGCGCACTACCGGTAAGTTGTTCATCCGTGATCTCCCATCTGTTTCTGCTGATGCTTGTGGAACCACATGATCGGCACGATCAGCAGCAGTAGCATCACGATCGCCACCGCCGAGGCCACCGGCCAGTCGCGGTTATTGAAGAACTCCTGCCACAGCACGCGGCCAATCATGATGCTGTCAGGCCCGCCGAGCAGTTCAGGGATCACAAACTCCCCCACCGCCGGGATAAAGACCAGCATCGACCCGGCGATAATGCCGCCCTTGGTCAGCGGGACAATGACGCTGAAGAAAGTTTTTAACGGACGGGCACCGAGATCGAGCGACGCTTCTACCAGCGAGTAGTCGATACGCGTCAGCGCCGTGTAGATCGGCAGCACCATAAACGGCAGATAGGCGTACACAATGCCGATATAGACCGCGAGGTTGGTGTGCAGGATCGTCAGCGGCTGATCGATAACCCCGAGCCACATCAGGAAGTTATTCAGCACGCCGTTGTTTTTCAGGATCCCCATCCACGCGTAAACGCGGATCAGGAACGAGGTCCACGACGGTAAAATCACCAGCAACAGCAGGATGTTACGCGTTGACGGCTTGCTGTGCGCCACCGCCCACGCCAGCGGGTAGCCCATCACCAGACAGCAGAGCGTCGAGATCGCCGCCACCTGCAGCGACTGCAGATAGGCTTCGAAATAGAGCGGATCGTCGGTGAGTTGCAGGAAGTTACCCAGGTTTAAGGTCAGCGTCAGCTGCCCGTCGGCCCAGTCCAGCAGGTTGGTGTAAGGCGGGATCGCCCGCGCCATTTCCGCCAGACTTATCTTGAAAACAATCAGGAACGGCAGCAGGAACAGCAGGATCAGCCACACGTACGGCATGGCGATCACCAGCTTGCGGCCGTGCTTCATCTGCATGCGCGTCAGCCAGTGGGCAAAGCCGCCCGGCTTTTCGACGCGGGCTGGAGGTTCAAGTGTACTCATTGGCCGCTCCTTATACCGTCAGCACAACGCAACTGTCTGCATCCCAACACAGGCGCACTTCGTCGCCCCAGGTCGGCTGTCCCTTGCGATAGCGATGTTCGTTCTGTAACTGCGCGCTGAGCATCTGCCCGCTTTTCAGGCGCACGTGATAGATAGAGAGATCGCCCAGATAGGCAATGTGCACCACTTCCCCGACGGCAAAGTTATAGCCATCAGCAGGCGGGTCTTCACAGAGCATGATCTTTTCCGGACGTAGCGCGACGTAGACCGGCACGTTATCCACTACCGAGTTATCCGGATCGACCTTAAGCGGATGCTGCAACCCCGGCGATTCGATGACCAGGCCATCCTCCTGACGATCTTTCAGCAGCCCTTCGAAAACGTTAACCGAGCCGATGAACTCCGCGCTGTAGCGGGTGGTCGGATGCTCATAAATCTCTTCCGGTTCGCCAATCTGCACGAACTTGCCGCGGTTCATGATGGCGATACGTCCGGCCATGGTCATGGCCTCTTCCTGGTCGTGGGTCACCATCACGCAGGTCACCCCCACGCGCTCAAGGATATCGACCACTTCGAGCTGCATACGGTCGCGCAGCTTTTTATCCAGCGCGCCCATCGGTTCGTCGAGCAGCAGCAGTTTCGGGCGTTTTGCCAGGCTGCGGGCCAGGGCCACGCGCTGGCGCTGGCCGCCGGAGAGCTGGTGCGGCTTACGCTTCGCGAACTCCTGCATGTGCACGAGGCTCAACATCTCGGCCACGCGCGCGGTAATTTCGGCTTTCGGCAGCTTGTCCTGCTTCAGGCCGAAGGCGATGTTCTGCTCCACCGTCATATGCGGAAACAGCGCGTAGGACTGGAACATCATGTTGATCGGGCGCTGATACGGCGGCACGCTGGAGAGATCCACGCCGTCGAGCACGATCTGCCCGGCGGTGGGCTGTTCAAAACCGGCCAGCATACGCAGCAGGGTCGATTTACCGCAGCCAGAGGCCCCCAGAAGGGCAAAAATTTCGCCTTTATAGATCGTCAGGCTGACGTCGTCCACGGCATGCTGGCCATCGAAAGATTTGGTGAGGTTACGAATTTCAAGCAGCGGGGTCAGCGCTTTACGGACTTTCGCCTGCGGGCGGGGGATCGCGTCATTCACGGGGTGTTCTCCGGTAGAGATCAAAACTGGTGCAAACGCACCGTCAGGGTGCGCATCGCCGGGCGGCACTAATGCTTGCCCGGCCTACGGGTTGTAGAGGCCCGGTAAGCGATAGCGCCACCGGGCAGCAATACCAAACGCCGTTATTTACCGCTTTTCACCTTGGTCCACGCGCGGGTACGCACGCGGTCAATTTTTGGATCCTGAACTTTCAGGGTGAAGAGCTTGGCGAACACATCCGCTGGCGGATAGATAGCCGGGTTATTACGGATCTCTTCGCTCACCAGCGGCACGGAGGCCTTGTTACCGTTCGCATAGTAAACGTGGTCGCTGATGTGGGCGATCACGTCAGGACGCATCAGGTAGTTGAGGAACTGATACGCTTCGTCTTTGTTTTTCGCGTCAGCCGGCATCGCGAAGACGTCAAAGAAGGCCAGCGCCCCCTCCTTCGGAATGAAGTAAGAGACGTTCACGCCGTTTTTCGCCTCTTTCGCGCGGTTAGCCGCCTGCCATACGTCCCCTGCCCAGCCAATCGCGACGCAGATGTCGCCGTTCGCCAGGTCGTTAATGTACTGGGAAGAGTGGAAGTAACGAATGTTTGGACGCAGCTTCAGCAGCAGATCGGTCGCCGGGCCGGTGTAATCATCCGCCTTATTGCTGTTCGGGTCTTTGCCCAGGTAGTTCAGCACGGTCGCGAAAATCTCTTCCGGCGCATCGAGGAAGGAGACGCCGCAGCTTTTCAGCTTCTCAAGGTTTTCCGGCTTCAGCACCACGTCCCAGCTGTCCAGCTTCACGTCCGGACCCAGCGCCGCCTTCACTTTATCGACGTTAAAGCCGATACCGGTGGTCGCCCAGAGATACGGCATCGCGTATTTGTTGTCCGGGTCATGCTTGGCCACCAGCTTCAGCACTTCCGGATCGAGATTTTTCCAGTTCGGTAACTTGCTCTTATCCAGCGGCTGGAAAACGCCTGCCGTCAGCTGGCGCTCGAGGAAGCTTGCGGAAGGCACCACGAGGTCAAACCCGGTGCTGCCCGCCATCAGTTTTCCTTCCAGCACTTCGTTGGAATCGAACACGTCGTAGACCACTTTAATGCCGGTCTCTTTTTCAAAATTTGCCACCGTGTCCGGCGCAATATAGTCAGACCAGTTATAAACGTGCAGCGTTTTTTGTTCCGCAGCGAGCGTGCCGGCAGAGACGGCCATCAGAGCACCCGCAACCAGACCCGATAACCATTTTTTATTCAAGGCGATCATAGTGTTATTCCTTCTGAAAGCTCGTTAACAAACGAACTAAAACTGTGCAATCTGGATATATGCAAAAATCATGCATAGTTTGTCGCTCTGCTCAAAATAAAAAGAAACCTCTTTACCCGGCAGCTTCCGCTCGCTTTTTGAAGCATCGCAAGAATAACTGTAGCCCGTGTCTCCGGCTATAGCCCAGACGAAAAAACGCCTTTTATCAATTTTTTATGCAAGTTAAGTCTACGTGATAAGCCGAAACGGCCTTCAGGGAGGTGAATAATTCTTTAAAGGAAGGTTAAAAGCAGCAGAAAAAATGGCCTTCTGCAGCCGCCGTGGCAGCGACTGCGCAAAAGTCAGACAGGCTTAGTGAAGAAAATTGGGAGATGCATCATTATTCTCTGCATCATCTTCCGCGCTATACAGCAGATGATGTGCATTGGCTTCCATCATGACCATCGAAATTTGCTCTTCGCTCAGGCGCATAAACCAGGCGAACTGCTTGAACGATAGCCCTGCCCCGGAGAATAAAGACTGGCAAACGACCAGTTTTGGCAGATTATCATCCTGTATGTCGAGAAATGCCTTCACCGTCAAAGAACTGGCATTGATGGCCGACAGGTCGGAGGCCAGCGCCAGCAGCGCGGACGGCTTCACTTCGGCCAGCGCGGAGAAAAGGATCACGTCGTTAATCAGATCGATTTTGGCATCGAAAATGCCGTCGAAATTCTGCATATGAGGCAGATGCAGCGCCTGGCAGGAATCGCATTCGAAGAACGTAATTCCGGCATCATCAAGCCATTGACGTAACGTATCCAGTGTAGGTACGACCTGTAAATCCATCGCGATGCAGCCTCTTTAATAAAAACTTCGCATAGGGTACTCAAAAAGCGCGCGGTAATCCATTTAACCACCCGTTTTCAGACAGTAGCCCGGCGTCGCATGACGCTCGATCCATAAGATCATTTTACCTGCAATATCGACCCCTGTGGTTTTTTCCACGCCTTCCAGCCCCGGCGAGGCGTTCACCTCCATGACCAGCGGCCCGCGCGTCGCCCGCAGCAGGTCTACACCCGCCACGTCCAGCCCCAGGGTTTGCGCCGCTTTCACGGCAATTTCCCGCTCGCGGTCGCTGATATCGGCTACACGCGCGACGCCGCCGCGGTGAAGGTTAGAGCGGAAATCGCCCTCTTTGGCCTGACGCTCAATGGCTGCCACCACCTCGTTTCCCACGACGAAGCAGCGGATGTCGCGCCCTTTGGCCTCTTCGATATACTCCTGCACCAGAATGTGGGCATTCAGCCCGCGGAAGGCGTCAATCACGCTCTCCGCTGCCTGACGCGTCTCCGCCAGCACCACGCCAATGCCCTGGGTGCCTTCCACCAGCTTGATCACCAAAGGGGCGCCGCCCACCATGTCGATCAGATCGCTGGTGTCGTCCGGTGAATGGGCAATCCCCGTGACGGGGAGATCGATCCCCTGACGGGCAAGGAGCTGCAGCGAGCGCAGCTTGTCGCGGGCGCGGGAAATGGCGACGGATTCGTTGAGCGGATAGCTGCCCAGCATCTCGAACTGGCGCAGCGCGGCGGTGCCGTAGTAGGTAATCTGGGAGCCGATGCGGGGGATGACCGCATCAAAATGCGGCAGCTTGCGACCTTTGTAGTGAATCGACGAGGCGGCCGGGTCGATGTTCATATAACAGGACATCGGGTCGAGGATCTCAACCTGATGCCCGCGTTTCGCCGCCGCTTCTCTCAGGCGCTTACATGAATAGAGCGTTCCATCCCGGGACAATATGGCAATTTTCACCCTGCACCTCTCTGAAGACATGGAAAAAGCCTGCGTATCATATACGCAGGCAGGCGCAGGATAAATGGACTATCGCGTCGCCCAGCCCTGTTTGTGCAGATAATCAAGAATAAACGGGCGATTTTCTTTAATGATGGTGCGACGAATATGGTCAGTCCAGGTATCGCGACGGTTATTGCTACTGCGCGTCAGGTAGTAGTTTGCCAGCTCTTCATCGTATTGATTCAGGACGTCCTGATCGACCGGCTGGTAGTGGTTTTCATGCACCAGCATCGCCGCAGGAATGCGCGGCTTCAGATCCGGGTTATCCGCAGGCCAGCCGAGGCACAGGCCAAACAGCGGCAGCACGTGTTTTGGCAGCTTCAGCAGCTCGGTCACGCTTTCGATGTTATTACGCAGACCGCCGATGTAAACGCCGCCTAATCCCAGCGACTCCGCCGCCGTGAAGGCGTTTTGCGCCATCAGCGCGGTATCCACCACGCCCAGCAGCAACTGTTCGGCCAGTCCGAGCTCGGCCTCAGGGCAGATCTGCAGATGACGGTTGAAGTCGGCGCAGAACACCCAGAACTCCGCCGCCTGGGCCACATGCTTCTGCCCGCCGGTCAGCGTCACCAGCTGCTCACGCATGGCCGGATCGGTGATGCGGATAATGGAGCTGCACTGCAGGAAGCTGGAGCTCGAGGTCGCCCTGGCACTGTCAATAATCGCGGCACGCTGCGCCTCGGTAATCGGCTCATCAGTGAAGTGGCGAATGGAACGGTGGGAACGGAGCAGGTCAATTGTGGGTGTCATCTTCTCTCTCTTTGTCGTGCTAAATACGTATGGCAGCCAGTATAGGCAATGATTTGCACGGTGTAATTGGCGAAACATAGCCTGACTGTATCAAAGCGACAGGCGAAACCTTCTTTAATGGCGGCAGGTTATCGGGCACTATATGTCTTATTCGCCGTCAGGCTTGTTTTTTGAGGAGAGAGAAATGTTTGCAGTAATTTTTGGTCGTCCAGGGTGTCCATACTGTGTACGCGCGAAAGAGCTGGCTGAGAAACTGACCGAAGAGCGCGATGACTTCAACTTCCGCTACGTGGATATCCACGCGGAAGGCATCACGAAAGCGGATCTCGAAAAAACCGTCGGCAAGCCGGTTGAAACCGTACCGCAGATCTTCCTCGATCAGAAACACATCGGCGGCTGCACGGACTTTGAAGCCTACGCCAAAGAGCATTTGGGCCTGTTTGCCGCCCAGTAATGTGAAGACGCCCTCACCGAGAGGGCGTTTTTATTTGTGGTGCCGCCGGTTATGAAGCAGACTGCGCACAAATAAGTAGCAGAGCGCGCCAAGAGCGCACCAGAATACGGCGCTCATCAACCATGCCAGCTCCTGCCAGAAACTCCGCGTTGAGATATAGAGCAAGCGCATCAGCAGCAAACAGAGCGGCGCAGCCAGCATGGCGCCCAGCAGCGGCTTCACCACCTCCCCTTTACGGGAGAGAAAACTGGCAGCAGCCCCCGGCAGCGTAAAAAAGAGCAGCCCCAGCTCCGGATGACCCGACGCCCTGAATGCCCCTTTCACGTTAAAAGCAAGCGACATGCATACGACCGTGAACAGCAAAAAGCAGCTGATCACCCCCGCCCAGTTTCGTTTAATGTTCAAACTATCCTCCTGACTTATCTCTATCAAATACACTTTCGTCGGGTAGACGCCCAGTCAGATAAAGCAATGCGGCAATCCTTGCCAAAGTACGCACAGGGTGATGCGATAATCAGTAGCTGTCAGTAGCTAATACGATTAAACTACACGCCAGCTAATGTTTTAGGGAATAAAGCAGGAAACAGGGAGCGTTAACGCCTTTCCCTGACCCAGAAAACAGTAGCCCAAAAAGTCCTTTCATTCAACAACTTACTGGTAAACAAGAAGTTAGCCTCCGTGAATATAAACGTCGCAGACTTGTTAAATGGGAATTACATCCTGTTATTATTTGTGGTACTGGCGCTGGGCCTTTGCCTGGGTAAATTGCGCCTGGGTTCAGTTCAACTTGGTAATTCCATTGGCGTTTTAGTCGTCTCCTTATTATTAGGCCAGCAGCACTTCAGCATTAACACGGACGCGCTCAACTTAGGTTTTATGCTGTTTATTTTTTGTGTTGGCGTGGAAGCGGGACCGAACTTTTTTTCAATTTTCTTCCGCGACGGCAAAAATTATCTGATGCTGGCGCTGGTAATGGTCGGCAGCGCGCTGCTGATCGCCTTAGGGCTGGGTAAACTGTTTGGCTGGGATATCGGGTTAACGGCCGGTATGCTGGCAGGCTCCATGACCTCCACCCCTGTGCTGGTGGGTGCCGGTGATACCCTGCGCCATTCCGGCATGGCCGGCGCGCAGCTTTCTACCGCACTTGACCACCTGAGCCTGGGTTATGCCCTGACCTATCTGATTGGTCTGGTGAGCCTGATCGTTGGCGCACGCTACCTGCCAAAACTGCAGCATCAGGATCTGCAGACCAGCGCCCAGCAAATCGCCCGCGAGCGCGGTCTCGATACCGATTCCAAACGTAAAGTCTATCTCCCGGTGATCCGCGCCTATCGCGTCGGGCCAGAGCTGGTTGCCTGGGCTGACGGCAAAAATCTGCGCGAGCTGGGGATTTACCGCCAGACGGGGTGCTACATCGAACGTATCCGCCGCAACGGCATTCTGGCAAACCCGGACGGCGACGCGGTGCTGCAGATGGGCGATGACATCGCGCTGGTAGGTTACCCGGACGCCCACGCCCGTCTCGACCCGAGCTTCCGTAACGGCAAAGAGGTGTTCGACCGCGATCTGCTTGACATGCGCATCGTCACCGAAGAGATCGTGGTGAAAAACCATAACGCCGTGGGCCGCCGCCTGGCGCAGCTGAAGTTGACCGACCACGGCTGCTTCCTCAACCGCGTGATCCGCAGCCAGATTGAGATGCCTATCGACGACAACGTGGTGCTCAACAAAGGCGACGTGTTGCAGGTCAGCGGCGACGCCCGCCGCGTGAAAACCGTGGCCGACCGCATCGGCTTTATCTCCATTCACAGCCAGGTCACCGACCTGCTGGCCTTCTGCGCCTTCTTTATCGTTGGCCTGATGATCGGGATGATCACCTTCCAGTTCAGCAACTTCAGCTTCGGAATCGGTAACGCCGCCGGGCTGCTGTTCGCCGGGATCATGCTGGGCTTCCTGCGAGCGAACCACCCGACCTTCGGCTACATTCCGCAGGGCGCGCTGAACATGGTGAAAGAGTTCGGTCTGATGGTCTTTATGGCGGGCGTGGGCTTAAGCGCGGGCAGCGGGATTGGTCACAGCCTCGGCGCCGTCGGCTGGCAGATGTTGGTTTCCGGACTTATCGTCAGCCTGGTACCGGTGGTGATCTGCTTCCTGTTCGGTGCCTACGTGCTGCGCATGAACCGCGCCCTGCTCTTCGGGGCAATGATGGGGGCGCGTACCTGTGCGCCGGCCATGGAAATCATCAGCGACACCGCGCGCAGCAACATCCCGGCGCTGGGGTATGCGGGCACCTATGCTATCGCGAACGTACTGCTCACACTTGCGGGTACGCTGATCATCATCATCTGGCCCGGACTCGGATAACTCCTAAGAATGCGCGTGGCGGAAAATATTTTTGTTACGCGCAGAACTTTTTTATCAGGGGGCAGTCATAACTAGTGCCACTGCTTTTCTTTGATGTCCCCAATTTGTGGAGCCCATCAACCCCGCCGTTTTGGTTCAAGGTTGATGGGTTTTTTGTTGTCTGAAATCCACTCACTCACAGAATCAATCGCTTACAGCCACGCTTTCTGATGCTGGGCGTCAGCTCCGGAAAAAAAACTTATCCCATTACTTTCTTCTTCCAGGCTTCATAAAACTATCGCTCCCTGACAGCAAAAGAATAAAATCAGGAAAAACGTCAGCAAGGAAAGCCGCATGTTCGATTTTTATCCCGAGAAAACCTACAGCAGAACGGAAGTGATGAGCAAACCATCGCCAGTTCCGCCAGTAAATGGAGTCTACTTCTGGTGGTTTAAGGAGATCCCTCCAGGTGTGCCGACAGAGGGCTGCATTACCTTAGACGGTTACACGCTGCTATACGTTGGTATTTCACCCGACCAGAGGGGGAAACCTAACAGCCGTTCGAACTTAAGGAAACGCATCAAAACGCATTACAGCGGCAATGCGGCTGGATCAACACTCAGGCGCACGCTAGGTGTGTTATTGAGTGGTTTAAGTGGCTTTCCCCTGCGGCGCGTGGGTTCAGGATCCAGAATGACATTTACTCACCCTGGCGAGCAGTGGCTTGACGCCTGGATGGAAAAGAATGCCAAAGTTCACTGGCATCCTGTCGAAGCGCCCTGGGAACTTGAAGACACACTGATCGCATCGCTTTCCTTACCACTAAACATTCAGGGAAATGCTCATGGCTTTAAAATGACGCTTTCGGAAATGCGGAGGCTGGCTGCTGCCGAGGCAAGATTGATGGAGATTGCTGATGAAAGGGGTTTCAGAAGAAGACTAATAGCGCAGTGATAAAAGACTACGCCTATGATCTTGGATCAATAAGCTAATTGTTCCTGCATTCCTTTCGGATGTGGCGGTGCGGCGCTGATTTTTTGCGGACGGCAGACGGACCGAACAAAAGTCTTATGTGCCACGAACGTATGCCCGCACTCAATATTGGTGCACTAGTAGTATCGTTCTTTGGTTCCGCTGGAAACCTGAAAGCTATTGTTAGTATGTGCGGCCTGGCCCGCACATGGGACAGTTCATCATTTCGTTCAGCCCTCACTCTTAACCAGTTCGCAATAATGATACGTTATTGTTCTCATTTTTGAACTAAGCATTCAATTTCGACTCATCTATTTTCTCTTCGAGATCCAGGCTGGTCGTAAATCCGTTACCCGGCAGACGGTATACGTCAGGGTGGTGATCGTCCACTCCGCATCATCAATAGGCTGCTTGGAGCCGCTCACTTTCACGGGCATTTCGGTGTAGACATCGGCCCGGCATCTGCGAGTAGCAGGGAGAATGACGCCACACCGCGCTGCAGGCGCTCACACTGGGTCTTTGCAGCACGCTCCGCATTGCTAAGGTTGGCATAGGTACGGTCGAGAACTAGTACGTTTTCATCCATTTCCACGAGGTAATCGCCCTGTTTTGCTCTCGGCTCTTTGGGCGCGGCAGTTTTCTTTCACCGTCGTTTCACCTGCATGGCCTCTTTCTTCTTCAGCTCACAGGTATGCAGCTAAGTGGCAATCATCCCCGTAAAGGCATCGCTATCAGCTAGGGTAAAACGATGACCGTCAGCCCTGTTAACTCGTTATATCGTTCGATTGTGACGTAAGGCGTATTCAGAGTGATTGAAATGTCAGGGATCATGATGCAATATCATTTATTGGCTTGTGATTAGCCGGGATAATAGGTGATTACTCACGTTTCGGGATTAGTATGAACTTACGTCGAGTTGGAAAAGCTGCGAATGATCGTATGATCGAAGCTTGTGGTATTGGTACAAAGCAGGCATTATGTGAGAAGTTAGGTATTTCTAGTCGTATGCTTGCTAGCCGGTATTTGAGGGATATTTTACCTGCAAATTATATAATTCAGTGTGCGCAGGACACATGTGCTTCATTAGCATCGCTAACTTCTGACAATGAAAATAAATTACCATATTTATCACCTAAGAATACCACTATCCCATCAACACCAAATGGTGAACGATTGATAAGCGCATCAGTGAAAACGATAGAAAATGAACAACTCATTCCTTCTAAATTAATTCTAGATAGATGCATTATTCCTGAAGCCGCTAAAAACCTCGGCATAATCATAGATAAAAATGTCAGATACCTTGCCGGTGAACAGCCACTCACATCAGCTAATGGTATTAGGTTATTAAAAACTGAAAATTCTTTTATTATAAATAACATAATAAAATATTCACAGAGAAGTCAAGTGCTCAGTTTGGATAACAATCAATTCTTTGAGTTATTACTTAATGAAATACTATTATTAGCTAGATTTTTTATTTCATTACACCTTCTTGACATATTAATAAATAAAGCATTTGAATTTATAGCATACAGCGAAAGGAATAAATTATGGACAAAATCACAAACTCCTTATTAGAATCATTCACAAAGCAATACGAACTAAAAGCCTTATCTGAAAGCGTTAGGTTTGAGCATTTTTGTAACTATGCCATCATATCTAAATTGAACAGAAGCAGTTTTGAACTGGAAGATGTTCACACTGGCTCCGGAAACGATTGTGGAATTGATGGATTAGTAATCACTATCAATGGAAAAATAATAAATTCTATTGATGCATTTACAGATATTGCAGAATCGAGTAGTTATTTAGATATCGACATTACTTTTATACAAGCAAAAACTAGTTCTTCTTTTGATGGTTCACAGCTTGGAAACTTCATATTTGGAATAAAAGATTTTCTTTCAGAAAGACCGGCTTTAGTTCAAAATAGTGTTATTAAAGAATTAAAAGAGTTGTGGGAGCTGATTTTTACAAGGTCTGACCTAATGATTAATAGAAGACCGAACGCAAGGATGTATTATGTAACAACAGGTAGATGGATGAATGATGCCAATTTGCTTGCCATAATACAAAATGGCCATTCTGAAATAGAGCAAATTGGGATCTTTGAAAAAGTTCAAATAACACCTTACGGTGCAACTGAAATTCAAAAACTTTATCATGAGACCAAAAACAAATTATCAACAACAATAAATTTTATTAACAGAATCACATTGCCCGATATAAAAGAAGTTAAAGAAGCTTATCTTGGCGTTATCCCATTTGAGGAATACATTAAGCTTATTCAGGATGAAAATGAGACAATCCATAGCATTTTTGATGATAACGTTCGTGATTTTCAGGGCGAAAATGAAGTAAATAAAAAAATTAAATCCACGTTAGAAAACAAAAAATTTGATTTATTTAGTGTTTTAAACAATGGTGTTACAATTGTCGCATCTTCTCTTACTCCTGCTGGTAATAGATTTACATTACGAGATTATCAAGTTGTTAATGGCTGTCAAACAAGCCATGTACTTCATGATTGCCAGAAACTAGAGGGTGTGAATAATGTATTTGTCCCAATCAAAATCGTCGTTACAGATAGTGATGAGATAAAAACCGACATTACATTAGCAACAAATAGTCAAACTGAAGTAAAACCAGAACAACTCGAGTCATTAAGTTTATTTCAAAAAAATCTAGAGTTGTATTTCTCTTCAGAAAAAAGTCAGCAATTATATTATGAAAGACGTTCTCAGCAATATAACTCTGCTGATATAAAGAAAACACAAATTATATCTATACCCGTACAAATAAAGTGTTTTGCTTCAATGTTTCTTAATTCACCGCATCTTGTCAGTGCATATTATGGAACGATAGTTAACAGATTCAAAGGACAAATGTTCAATATGGAACATAAATTATCACCTTATTACCTGAGCGCACTTTGTTATTATAAAATAGAGCAATTCTTCAGGAGCGGGGAGCTTGATAATAAATTTAAAAAAATCAGATTCCATATCTTAATGATTACAAGAATACTTACCATGGGTGAAGAAACACATCCTTTAAATAGTAATAAAATTGAAAAAAACTGTGAAGATGTAAAAAAAATATTACTCAATGACACTCACTGCTTAATAATTTTAAATTTAGCTGCGAATATCATAATGTCTAGCGGCATCGAAGTTAACAAAACAAGATATAAAGCCGAAACTGAAACAGAAATGATGCTTAATCAAGCAAAAGAATACCTTAAAAAACATGGTGTACATGATTTAAACAAATTTAATGAATTTTCCAAGATACTAGATAAGATAATTAACTCAAAGTAATCTTTTTAACTCACTACAAGTGTATATGTTCACAAATATTCATTGAGTACTGTTCAAGCACACAGTTATAAAAGCCCTCAGACATGAGGGCTTTTTTTATGACAATACAAAAACTCGACACAAGTATAATGGATTGGCGAATGCTACCTCACCGAAATTAGTATCCGTAAGTAGTTTCCCACCAAAGGCGAAGCGCTGGCTTTTGAGCATCACACCATGAATGAGGCGGAGGCGAAGTCCTGGCTATGTGAATCGGTAGACCGTCAGACTCAGAAACACATGGTTGAACTTTGGTTCAAAATGCATGGCAAATCACTAACCGCTGGTGAGCATATTTTCAACAAGCTGATCCTGATGGTCGATGTACTCGGAAACTCTCTCGCTATAGATATAATTTCCAAATTCTTCGCGTATTACCGTGACAAGCGCCTGACGGGTGAATTCTACTTCAGCGAGAAGTGAGCCAGCCTGGTAACTATCAAACTTGAATAAAGTTACCTGAGCAGAGTTTTAGTGCGCTGGTCCAACCTGCAGAATAGACAGCACTAAATCCATTGGAGAACATGCGCTATGCTCATCGTGCCTCGGCCATATCGAAACAGCATTAAAATTTAACCCTGCAGTCACTATGGAGAAGAATTTTTACTAGTAAGACCTCATTTTAAACATTTTAAATAACGCTATTGAGCAACTTATGTCTATGCTTTTGCTTGTTGTAAAGGAGCATAAAAAATAAAAGTGACAAAAACTAGAATGTTTAGTAAATGATTAGATTGCCTGACCCTTGACCTTTGTTACATAATCCTTCCAGTCATTCTCACCAAAAGATGACAATGGAAACTCCTTACAGATATCATCGAGTATTTGGAGCTTTGTTACATAAGAATCAGCATCAAGAGCATTCTCCCAAGCATATCCATTTCCAACATCTTCACGGCAACCTGAAACAAATACCTCACCATCAATAACCAAATGCTCTAGATATGAATACTTTTCAATTAAACACCTGTATCCATAATACTGATTACCTTTTTTTGCATGAGCCACATTGATTATTAAAAGAATAGTTATATCTGAATTTAGAAATGATCTAACCATACTTGTATAA
>NZ_JBLKCH010000019.1:0-33786 GCF_047531125.1 Enterobacter sp. HK-058-C-ECC | reverse complement strand
GGGTGGGAAGGGCTGTGTTAGCATACTGTTCGGGTAAAAGATTACTCATCGTGCGCCACCCATAAGAAAAAGCTATAGCCATTAAAAAAGCCGGCATTTGCCGGCTTTTTTATCATTCGTCGTGCGTCAGTATCGCCGGGATGGTGTCATCCTTGCGCAACGTCATAATTTCGCAGCCGTTGTCTGTTACCACAATAGTATGCTCGTACTGCGCAGACAAGCTTCTGTCTTTGGTTTTCACCGTCCAGCCGTCTTTCATGGTCCGGATGCGGTAATCACCCGCGTTGACCATTGGCTCAATGGTAAAGGTCATGCCTTTTTGCAGCACCACGCCGCCGTCATCGGCATCATAGTGCAGAACCTGCGGCTCTTCGTGGAAGACGCGACCAATGCCGTGACCGCAGTACTCGCGCACCACGGAGAACCCTTCTGCTTCGACAAATTTCTGGATTGCCGCACCGATGGTGCGCAGGCGAATACCCGGTTTCACCATTTTCAGCGCCAGGTAGAGGCTGTCCTGGGTAACTTTGCACAGACGCTCGCCAAGAATGGTCGGCTTGCCAACGATGAACATTTTTGAGGTGTCACCGTGGTACTCGTCTTTAATGACGGTCACGTCGATGTTAACGATGTCGCCGTCTTTCAGCAGTTTTTCATCGTCCGGAATACCGTGACACACCACTTCATTAATAGAGATGCAGACGGATTTCGGGAAACCGTGGTAGCCGAGGCAGGCGGAAACCGCGTGCTGCTCGTTCACGATATAGTCGTTACAGATGCGGTCCAGTTCACCGGTGCTGACGCCCGGCTTCACGAACGGCTCGATCATTTCCAGCACTTCCGCGGCCAGACGACCGGCGATGCGCATCTTTTCAATTTCTTCAGGTGTCTTAATAGAGATAGCCATGTAATCTGTCCATCGGTGTCGATTTTTTCGACAATACTAGTCTAAGTGTCGTCAATGGTATCAGTCAGGCACGCTTCGTGCCAAATTGAGAATCATTAACAGCACACTCCGCCAACAACTGTTGGTTTCTGGTCGTGTTTTGTGGTATAAAGCGCGCCGGACTTCCGATCCATCTCAGATACACAGGCTGGACGGGAGCGACAAATCTCACTTTGTGTAACAACACACACGTATCGGCACATATTCCGGGGTGCCCTTCGGGGTCGGTAATATGGGATACGTGGAGGCATAACCCCAACTTTCAATATAGAGGTTTTAAACATGGCAACTGTTTCCATGCGCGACATGCTCAAGGCTGGTGTTCACTTTGGTCACCAGACCCGTTACTGGAACCCGAAAATGAAGCCTTTCATCTTCGGCGCACGTAACAAAGTTCACATCATCAACCTTGAGAAAACGGTACCAATGTTCAACGAAGCCCTGGCTGAGCTGAACAAGATCGCTTCCCGTAAAGGTAAGATTCTGTTCGTTGGTACTAAGCGCGCTGCAAGCGAAGCTGTGAAAGATGCTGCTAACAGCTGCGACCAGTTCTTCGTGAACCATCGCTGGTTGGGCGGCATGCTGACCAACTGGAAAACTGTTCGTCAGTCCATCAAGCGCCTGAAAGATCTGGAAACCCAGTCTCAGGACGGTACTTTCGACAAGCTGACTAAGAAAGAAGCGCTGATGCGCACTCGTGAACTGGACAAGCTGGAAAACAGCCTGGGCGGTATCAAAGATATGGGCGGCCTGCCAGACGCGCTGTTCGTAATCGATGCAGACCACGAGCACATCGCAATCAAAGAAGCTAACAACCTGGGTATCCCGGTATTCGCTATCGTTGATACCAACTCCGATCCGGACGGTGTTGACTTCGTTATCCCGGGTAACGACGACGCAATCCGTGCTGTTAGCCTGTACCTGAGCGCTGTAGCTGCTACCGTTCGTGAAGGCCGTTCCCAGGATCTGGCTTCTCAGGCGGAAGAAAGCTTCGTAGAAGCTGAATAATAAGGTTTTACCCCTTATTAGTACCGTGTATGAATAGGGGCCCATTACCGGCCCCTTTTTTCAATTTACACTGTTTGGCCCCCGGCCGGGCAGTTCACATCTCCCGAGGATTTAAGAATGGCTGAAATTACCGCATCCCTGGTAAAAGAGCTGCGCGAGCGTACTGGCGCAGGCATGATGGATTGCAAAAAAGCGCTGACTGAAGCGAACGGCGACATCGAGCTGGCAATCGAAAACATGCGTAAATCCGGTGCGATCAAAGCAGCTAAAAAAGCAGGCAACGTTGCTGCTGACGGCGTGATCATCACTAAAATCGACGGCACCTACGGCATCATTCTGGAAGTTAACTGCCAGACTGACTTCGTTGCTAAAGATGGTGGTTTCCAGGCATTTGCTAACAAAGTTCTGGACGCAGCGGTTGCTGGCAAAATCACTGACGTTGAAGTTCTGAAAGCACAGTTCGAAGAAGAACGTGTTGCGCTGGTTGCTAAAATCGGTGAGAACATCAACATCCGTCGCGTTGCTTCTCTGGAAGGCGACGTTCTGGGCTCTTACCAGCACGGTGCACGTATCGGTGTTCTGGTTGCGGCTAAAGGCGCTGACGAAGAGCTGGTTAAACAACTGGCAATGCACATCGCTGCAAGCAAGCCAGAATTCGTTAAGCCAGAAGACGTGTCTGCTGAAGTGGTAGAGAAAGAGTACCAGGTTCAGCTGGACATCGCGATGCAGTCTGGTAAACCAAAAGAAATCGCAGAGAAAATGGTTGAAGGCCGCATGAAGAAATTCACCGGCGAAGTTTCTCTGACTGGCCAGCCATTCGTTATGGATCCAAGCAAGTCTGTTGCTCAGCTGCTGAAAGAGCACAACGCTGACGTAACTGGCTTCATCCGCTTCGAAGTGGGCGAAGGCATCGAGAAAGTTGAGACTGACTTCGCAGCAGAAGTTGCTGCAATGTCCAAGCAGTCTTAATGATTGAAAAGGAGCCGCCTGAGGGCGGCTTCTTTTTGTCACCCGTCACAGGAAATCAGACAGGCTCCAGTATCGCTGTACTGATTTGCGGCATATCATGTCGCCAGAATTAACCCCCATCTTAATCGTTGACAGTCTCAGGAAAGAAACATGGCTACCAATGCAAAACCCGTGTACAAACGCATTCTGCTTAAGCTGAGTGGCGAAGCGCTGCAGGGATCGGAAGGCTTCGGTATTGACGCAAGCATCCTTGATCGCATGGCACAGGAAATCAAAGAACTGGTCGAACTGGGCATCCAGGTTGGCGTGGTCATTGGCGGTGGCAACCTTTTCCGTGGTGCTGGTCTGGCGAAAGCGGGGATGAACCGCGTTGTGGGCGACCACATGGGTATGCTGGCAACCGTGATGAATGGCCTGGCGATGCGTGATGCGCTCCATCGCGCCTATGTGAACGCCCGCCTGATGTCCGCGATCCCCCTGAATGGCGTATGCGATAATTACAGCTGGGCAGAAGCTATCAGCCTGCTGCGCAACAACCGCGTGGTGATCCTCTCCGCCGGTACGGGTAACCCGTTCTTTACGACCGATTCCGCTGCCTGCCTGCGCGGTATCGAGATCGAAGCTGATGTGGTACTGAAAGCGACCAAAGTCGATGGCGTGTTTACTGCCGACCCGGCAAAAGATCCTTCTGCAACCATGTACGATCAGCTGAGCTACAGCGAAGTGCTGGATAAAGAGCTGAAAGTGATGGATCTTGCCGCCTTCACGCTGGCTCGTGACCACAAACTGCCGATCCGTGTCTTCAACATGAACAAACCTGGCGCACTGCGTCGCGTGGTCATGGGCGAAAAAGAAGGCACTTTGATCACGGAATAATTTCCGTTGACGATAAATACAGGTAAGATTCCGCTTTATTTTGTAGTGGTATCTTACCCGGGCGCGCCTTTGGCGTTGTCATGAATTAAACGCGACTATACTTAGCACACCTGTAGCGCTGTGCTGGCGGATAGTCTGCCTGAGACAAGTTTTCAAGGATTCGTAACGTGATTAACGACATCAGAAAAGATGCTGAAGTACGCATGGAAAAATGCGTAGAAGCGTTCAAAACCCAAATCAGCAAAATCCGTACTGGCCGTGCTTCCCCAAGCCTGCTGGATGGTATCATCGTCGAGTACTACGGTACGCCAACCCCTCTGCGTCAGCTGGCGAGCGTGACGGTAGAAGATACCCGTACGCTGAAAATCAACGTATTCGATCGTTCTATGGGCCCGGCGGTTGAGAAAGCGATCATGGCGTCTGACCTCGGTCTGAACCCAAGCTCTGCGGGTGCTGACATCCGCGTTCCACTGCCACCGCTGACCGAAGAGCGTCGTAAAGACCTGATCAAAGTGGTGCGTGGCGAAGCTGAGCAGGGTCGTGTCTCCGTGCGTAACGTTCGCCGCGACGCGAACGATAAAGTCAAAGCGCTGCTGAAAGAAAAAGAGATCAGTGAAGATGACGATCGTCGTTCCCAGGATGACATTCAGAAAATGACTGACGCTGCCATCAAGAAAATTGATGCGGCGCTGGCAGATAAAGAAGCGGAACTGATGCAGTTCTGATTTCTGTCGTACACTGATAAACGCCGTTCAGAGAGACTTAGGGTCTTGCTGGCGGCGTTTTGCTTTTATCTGGTCTAACTTTTCGGGCATCTCATGAAGCATTTAACACTCCTCGGCTCAACCGGCTCTATCGGTTGCAGTACTCTCGACGTCGTTCGCCATAATCCTGAACTTTACACCGTGACAGCGCTGGTGGCTGGTAAGAATGTGCAGCGAATGGTTGAGCAGTGCCTGGAGTTTACGCCCCGCTATGCGGTGATGGATGACGAAGAGAGCGCGCGCCTGCTGAAAGCACAGCTGCTTGAGAAGGGCAGCCGAACAGAGGTGCTGAGTGGTCAACAGGCGGCCTGCGAGATGGCGGCGCTGGATGACGTGGATCAGGTGATGGCGGCCATCGTCGGGGCGGCAGGATTATTGCCGACGCTTGCCGCGATTGATGCCGGTAAGGACGTTCTGCTGGCCAATAAAGAGTCGCTGGTGACCTGCGGACGCCTGTTTATGGAGGCGGTGAAGCAGCACGGGGCGCGTCTTTTGCCCGTCGACAGCGAGCACAACGCGATTTTTCAGAGTTTGCCGCAACCTTTTCAACAGAACCTGGGGTACGCTGACCTGGAGCAGAATGGCGTCGTGTCTATTCTGCTTACCGGGTCTGGTGGCCCGTTCCGTGAAACGCCACTGTCTGAACTGCGTGCCATGACGCCGGATCAGGCGTGCCGTCATCCGAACTGGTCGATGGGGCGTAAAATCTCCGTTGACTCTGCCACCATGATGAACAAAGGTCTGGAATACATTGAAGCGCGCTGGCTGTTCAATGCGTCAGCGAAACAGATGGAAGTACTGATTCACCCACAATCGGTGATTCATTCGATGGTGCGTTATCAGGATGGCAGCGTGTTGGCGCAGTTGGGTGAACCGGATATGCGTACGCCAATTGCCCATTCCATGGCGTGGCCGAATCGAGTGAAGTCCGGCGTGAAGCCGCTTGATTTCTGCAAGCTAAGTTCCCTGACGTTCAGTGAGCCAGACTACGACCGTTACCCTTGTCTGCAGCTTGCGATGACGGCCTTTGACCAGGGGCAGGCGGCGACAACGGCACTGAATGCAGCCAATGAAATTACCGTTGAAGCATTTCTGAATCAGCAAATTCGTTTTACCGATATCGCGGCGTTGAATTTAGCGGTACTGGAGATGATGGATTTGCGCGAACCACAGAGCGTGGAAGAGGTGCTGGCGGTGGATGCAGCTGCGCGTAATATTGCGCGCCAACAGGTGACACGTCTCGCAAGCTGGTGATAAAGCAACCACTAGTCGTCGTGCTATTTGTTAGCGTTGGGCTTCAGTGATATAGTCTGCGCCACCTGATCGCAGGTATTTGACTTTACGTGGTCAGGTGAGCCGTGGTTTGACACGGCTTTTTTATGTATCGGCTTCAGTATTCCTGAGTACCGTTAAATCCTTTTCAGGGACAAAAAACGCGTTATGTTGTCTGCGAATCAACCAATAAGCGAAAACTTGCCAGCGCATGGCTGCCGTCATGTAGCAATCATTATGGATGGCAATGGCCGCTGGGCGAAAAGACAAGGGAAAATACGAGCCTTTGGGCATAAAGCTGGGGCGAAATCTGTTCGCCGCGCCGTTTCTTTTGCCGCCAATAACGGCATTGATGCGTTAACGCTCTATGCTTTTAGCAGTGAAAACTGGAATCGACCACTGCAGGAAGTGACTGCGTTGATGGAATTGTTTGTGTGGGCGCTAGACAGCGAAGTAAAAAGCCTGCACCGCCACAACGTCCGCCTGCGTATCATTGGCGATACCAGTCGTTTTAACTCACGTTTGCAGGAACGGATTCGCAAAGCAGAAGCGCTGACGGAAAATAATACCGGACTGACGCTGAATATTGCGGCGAATTACGGCGGACGCTGGGATATTATCCAGGGCGTTCGGCGTCTGGCCGAACAGGTTCAGGAAGGGCTGTTGAGACCCGACCAAATTGATGAAGAGGCGCTGAGCAAGCAAATCTGCATGAATGAACAGGCACCTGTGGATTTGGTAATTAGGACAGGGGGGGAACATCGCATAAGTAACTTTTTGATATGGCAAATTGCCTATGCTGAACTTTACTTTACGGATGTTCTTTGGCCCGATTTTGATGAACAAGACTTTGAAGGTGCGCTGCATGCCTTTGCCAATCGAGAGCGTCGTTTCGGCGGCACCGAGCCTGGTGGCGATAACGCCTGATGGGGGTAGCTTTTGCTGAAGTATCGCCTGATTTCCGCTTTTGTATTAATACCCATTGTCATTGCGGCGCTGTTTTTACTGCCCCCGGTGGGATTCGCTATTGTTACGCTGGTGGTGTGTATGCTCGCCGCGTGGGAATGGGGACAGTTTAGCGGCTTTACCTCGCGCACGCAGCGAGTATGGCTTGCGGTACTGTGTGGCTTTATCCTGGCCATAATGCTGTTTATGTTGCCTGAATATCATCATGATATTCATCAGCCCCTGGTGGCCGGTTCCTTGTGGATATCGTTGGCCTGGTGGGTGGCCGCGCTGTTGCTGGTGCTGTTTTATCCCGGCTCCGCGGCGTTATGGCGTCATTCAAAAGTGCTGCGACTGATTTTTGGTTTGCTCACCATTATTCCTTTTTTCTGGGGTATGGTTGCGCTGCGCGCCTGGCACTACGACGAAAACCACTACAGCGGTGCGATCTGGCTGCTTTATGTGATGATTCTCGTCTGGGGGGCTGACTCCGGGGCCTATATGTTTGGTAAACTGTTTGGCAAACATAAGCTGGCGCCGAAGGTTTCTCCGGGCAAAACCTGGCAAGGATTCATCGGCGGTTTGTTTACGGCCGCGATCATCTCCTGGGGCTACGGCGTCTGGGCGAATCTTGAAGTGGCACCGTCAATACTGCTGGTGTGCTCGATTTTTGCTGCGCTTGCCTCCGTGCTCGGTGATTTAACCGAAAGTATGTTCAAGCGTGAAGCAGGGATTAAGGACAGTGGACACCTGATTCCAGGGCATGGCGGTATACTGGATCGCATTGATAGCCTGACAGCGGCTGTTCCCGTGTTTGCGTGTTTGCTTTTACTGGTATTCGGGACGATTTAACGGAAGGTTTTATGCTGAGCATTCTCTGGAATCTGGCGGCGTTCATAGTTGCACTGGGTGTACTGATTACCGTGCATGAATTTGGCCATTTCTGGGTTGCTCGCCGCTGTGGTGTGCGCGTAGAGCGGTTTTCCATCGGTTTTGGTAAATCACTCTGGACGCGCACCGATCGCCACGGCACGGAATTTGTCATCGCCCTTATCCCGCTGGGCGGCTACGTCAAAATGCTCGACGAACGCGTCGAGCCTGTCGCGCCTGAGCTGCGACACAGCGCATTCAACAATAAAACCGTTGGACAACGCGCCGCCATCATCGCTGCCGGACCGGTAGCCAACTTCATCTTTGCGATTTTCGCTTACTGGCTGGTGTTTATCATCGGCGTCCCTGGCGTACGTCCCGTGGTCGGTGAAATTGCCCCCAACTCCATCGCGGCGAGTGCGCAAATTACATCCGGGATGGAACTTAAAGCGATTGATGGTATCGAAACCCCTGATTGGGATGCCGTGCGACTGCAGCTGGTTGCTAAAATTGGCGATCCGCAGACCACCATCAGCGTATCGCCGTTTGGGTCAGACGCCCGTCAGGACAAAGTGCTCGATTTACGTCACTGGCGTTTCGAGCCGGACAAAGAGGATCCCGTCGCTGCGCTGGGCATTCGTCCACGCGGCGCACAGATCGAGCCGGTATTAGCCGAAGTCCAGGCCAACTCGGCGGCGAGCAAAGCGGGTTTGCAAGCAGGCGACAGGATCGTTAAAGTCGATGGTCAACCATTAACAGAGTGGATGACCTTTGTTACTCTGGTGCGCGATAATCCGGGTACGTCTCTCGCGCTGGAAGTTGAAAGGCAGGGCAGTCCGCTTTCGCTGACGCTGATCCCGGATACGAAGTCGGTCGGCAAGAAGGCAGAAGGGTTTGCAGGCGTTGTGCCAAAAGTGATCCCGCTGCCAGATGAGTACAAGACAATACGCCAGTATGGGCCGTTCAGCGCCATCCTTGAAGCCACGGATAAAACATGGCAACTGATGAAGCTGACGGTCAACATGTTGGGGAAATTGATAACCGGTGATGTGAAACTGAACAACCTCAGTGGGCCAATTTCGATTGCTCAGGGGGCTGGGATGTCAGCGGAATTCGGGGTGATTTACTATCTCATGTTCCTCGCGCTCATTAGCGTGAACCTTGGGATAATCAACCTGTTCCCGCTTCCCGTTTTAGACGGGGGTCATCTGCTGTTTTTAGCGATTGAAAAGCTAAAAGGCGGACCGGTATCCGAGCGAGTTCAAGACTTTAGTTATCGCATTGGCTCGATTTTGCTGGTGCTGTTAATGGGGCTTGCACTTTTCAATGATTTCTCTCGGTTGTAAGAGAGTTAGTTAGGAAGAACGCATAATAACGATGGCGATGAAAAAGTTGCTCATAGCGTCGCTGCTGTTTAGCAGCGCCACCGTATACGGTGCTGACGGGTTCGTAGTGAAAGACATTCATTTCGAAGGCCTTCAGCGTGTCGCCGTTGGTGCGGCCCTCCTCAGTATGCCTGTGCGCCCCGGCGATACGGTTAATGATGATGATATCAGTAACACCATCCGTGCTCTGTTTGCCACCGGCAACTTCGAGGATGTCCGCGTCCTGCGCGATGGTGATACGCTGCTGGTACAGGTAAAAGAACGTCCAACGATCGCCAGTATCACTTTCTCCGGCAACAAGTCGGTGAAAGATGACATGCTCAAGCAAAACCTTGAAGCATCCGGTGTTCGTGTGGGGGAGTCTCTGGACCGCACAACCCTTTCAGACATTGAAAAAGGTCTGGAAGACTTCTACTACAGCGTCGGTAAATACAGCGCCAGCGTGAAAGCGGTTGTTACTCCGCTGCCACGTAACCGTGTTGACCTGAAGCTGGTCTTCCAGGAAGGTGTTTCTGCGAAGATCCAGCAGATCAACATTGTCGGCAACCACGCGTTCAGCACCGACGAACTGATCTCCACCTTCCAGCTGCGCGATGAAGTGCCGTGGTGGAACGTGGTGGGCGATCGTAAATACCAGAAACAGAAACTGGCGGGCGACCTTGAAACCCTGCGCAGCTACTATCTGGATCGTGGTTACGCGCGTTTCAATATCGACTCGACTCAGGTGAGTCTGACGCCGGACAAGAAAGGCATCTACATTACGATCAACATCACTGAAGGCGATCAGTACAAGCTTTCGGGTGTTGAGGTGAGTGGTAACCTGGCGGGGCATTCTGCTGAAATCGAATCGCTGACCAAAATTCAGCCAGGCGATCTCTATAGCGGTTCCAAGGTCACCAAAATGGAAGACAGCATTAAGAAGCTGCTCGGCCGCTATGGTTATGCCTACCCGCGCGTACAGACTCAGCCGGAAATCAATGACGCGGATAAAACCGTTAAGCTGCACGTGAATGTTGACGCGGGTAACCGTTTCTACGTGCGTAAGATCCGCTTCGTCGGTAACGACACCTCCAAAGACTCCGTTCTGCGTCGCGAAATGCGTCAGATGGAAGGCGCATGGTTAGGTAGCGATCTCGTTGATCAGGGTAAAGAGCGTCTGAACCGTCTGGGCTATTTTGAAACGGTGGACACCGACACCCAGCGCGTACCGGGCAGCCCGGATCAGGTTGATGTCGTTTATAAAGTGAAAGAGCGTAACACCGGTAGCTTCAACTTCGGTGTAGGCTACGGTACCGAAAGCGGCGTCAGCTTCCAGGTCGGCGTGCAGCAGGATAACTGGCTGGGTACGGGTTACTCTGTCGGAATTAACGGTACCAAAAACGACTACCAGACCTACTCTGAGTTCTCTGTAACGAACCCATACTTCACCGTTGACGGTGTGAGCCTGGGCGGTCGTATCTTCTATAACGACTTTAAAGCAGACGATGCGGATCTGTCCTCGTATACCAACAAGAGTTACGGTGTGGACGGTACGCTTGGCTTCCCGATCAACGAATACAACACCCTGCGTGCGGGCTTAGGTTACGTGCATAACGACCTTTCCAATATGCAACCGCAGGTGGCGATGTGGCGTTATCTGGACTCGATTGGTCAGTCAACCAGCAAAGATGGCCATGATAATGGCTTCGCGGCGGATGACTTCACCTTCAACTACGGCTGGACCTATAACCGTCTCGACCGTGGCTACTTCCCAACGGAAGGTTCTCGCGTCAACCTGAACGGTAAAGTCACCGTCCCGGGCTCCGATAACGAGTTCTATAAGGTGACGCTGGATACTGCGTCCTACTTCCCGATCGATGACGATCATAAGTGGGTGGTTCTGGGTCGTACCCGCTGGGGCTATGGTGATGGTTTAGGCGGCAAAGAACTGCCGTTCTATGAAAACTTCTATGCCGGTGGTTCCAGTACCGTTCGTGGCTTCCAGTCCAACAACATTGGTCCGAAAGCGGTCTATTACGGCGGTAACGATAAGGATAATTGTAATAAATCCTCGTCTTCTGAGGTTTGTAGCTCCAATGACGCGGTGGGCGGTAACGCGATGGCCGTTGCGAGCCTGGAGTTCATTACCCCAACGCCGTTTATCAGCGATAAATACGCGAACTCCGTCCGTACGTCCTTCTTCTGGGATGCCGGTACGGTGTGGGATACTAACTGGCAGAATACGGCCCAGATGCGCGCAGAAGGCATTCCTGACTACAGCGATCCGAGCAATATTCGCATGTCTGCCGGTATCGCATTACAATGGATGTCACCGCTGGGGCCGTTGGTCTTCTCTTACGCCCAGCCGTTTAAGAAATATGATGGAGATAAGTCGGAGCAATTCCAGTTTAACATTGGTAAAACCTGGTAATAATCCGCAGCAAAGGAATGCGTTGGCAGTGTAGCGCTGACAACTGGCGATCGGTAAAACGATCGCCTTGCCACGCAAAGAACGGTACCTTCTGGTGCCAATGGGATGGTAAGGAGTTAATTGTGAAAAAGTGGTTATTAGCTGCAGGTCTCGGTTTAGCGATGGCAACTTCTGCTCAGGCAGCAGACAAAATTGCAATCGTCAACATGGGTAATTTGTTCCAGCAGGTTGCACAGAAAACAGGTGTTTCTGCGACTCTGGAAAACGAATTCAAAGGCCGTGCAAGCGAACTGCAGGGTATGGAAAACGATCTTCAGTCCAAAATGCAGCGTCTGCAGCGTGATGGTTCTACCATGAAAGCAAGCGACCGCAGCAAGCTGGAAAAAGACGTAATGGCTCAGCGCCAGACGTTCTCCCAGAAAGCGCAGGCTTTCGAGCAGGATCGTCAGCGTCGTTCTAACGAAGAACGCGGCAAGCTGGTGACTCGCATTCAGACCGCTGTTAAAGCAGTGGCTGCCGATCAGAGCATCGATCTGGTTGTTGATGCGAACGCCGTTGCTTTCAACAGCAAAGATGTTAAAGACATCACTGCTGATGTTCTGAAACAGGTTAAATAAGTAATGCCTTCAATTCGACTGGCTGATTTAGCTCAGCAGTTGGATGCAGAATTACACGGTGATGGCGATATCGTCATCACCGCTGTTGCGTCCATGCAATCTGCTAAAGCTGGCACGATTACCTTCATGGTAAGCCCTAAGTACCGTGAGCAACTGGCTCAATGCCAGGCGTCAGCTGTTGTTCTGACGCAGGACGATCTTCCATTTGCCACTGTAAGCGCGCTGGTAGTGAAAAACCCCTACCTGACGTATGCACGCATGGCTCAAATTCTTGATACCACGCCGCAACCGGCCCAGAACATTGCTGCCAGCGCAGCGATTGATGAGACGGCCAGGCTGGGTAACAACGTCGCCGTTGGGGCGAATGCGGTTATCGAATCCGGCGTTGTGCTGGGCGATAACGTCGTCATTGGCCCAGGCTGCTTCGTTGGGAAAAATACGAAAATCGGCGCGGGGACCCGTTTGTGGGCCAATGTGTCCGTTTATCATGACGTGGAAATTGGCGAAAACTGCCTCGTTCAGTCCAGCACCGTGATTGGTTCTGATGGCTTTGGTTACGCTAACGATCGCGGTAACTGGGTGAAGATCCCGCAGCTTGGTCGCGTCATTATTGGCGATCGCGTGGAGATCGGCGCCTGTACCACCATTGACCGTGGCGCGCTTGACGACACGATCATTGGCAATGGTGTTATCATCGATAACCAGTGCCAGATTGCGCATAACGTTGTGATTGGCGACAATACCGCGGTTGCAGGTGGCGTCATCATGGCGGGCAGCCTGAAAATTGGCCGTTATTGCATGATTGGCGGTGCGAGCGTGATTAATGGCCATATGGAAATTTGCGACAAGGTGACCGTGACGGGAATGGGCATGGTAATGCGTCCTATCACTGAACCTGGCGTCTATTCCTCCGGCATTCCGCTTCAGCCCAACAAGGTATGGCGTAAAACAGCAGCTCTGGTGATGAACATTGATGATATGAGCAAGCGCCTCAAGTCTCTTGAGCGTAAGATCGATCAACAAGACTAAGCGTCATCCGTTGAACGCTATTTTTCCCGGCCTGTCGGCTTTCTAATAAACCGGCAGGCCGTGTTATTATTGTTATCAGTACATTTTGACAGGAAGAGTATTTTGACTACTGACACTCATACTCTGCATATTGAAGAGATTTTAGAACTTCTGCCGCACCGCTACCCGTTTCTGCTGGTAGACCGTGTGCTGGATTTTGAAGAAGGTCGTTTTCTGCGCGCAGTGAAAAATGTTTCCGTGAACGAGCCGTTCTTCCAGGGGCACTTCCCTGGTAAGCCTATCTTCCCGGGTGTGTTGATTCTGGAAGCAATGGCTCAGGCTACCGGTATTCTGGCGTTCAAAAGCGTCGGTAAACTGGAGCCAGGTGAGCTGTATTACTTCGCGGGTATTGATGAAGCGCGCTTTAAGCGCCCTGTCGTGCCTGGTGATCAGATGATCATGGAAGTCACTTTTGAAAAAACGCGTCGTGGCCTGACTCGCTTCAAAGGCGTAGCGCTGGTTGACGGCAAAGTTGTTTGCGAAGCGACGATGATGTGTGCTCGTAGCCGGGAGTCCTGATACGTGATTGATAAATCCGCCTTTATTCATCCTACCGCGATTGTGGAAACCGGTGCCATCATTGGTGCTAACGTCCACATTGGCCCGTTTTGTATTGTTGGACCCCATGTCGAAATTGGTGAGGGTACAGTACTGAAATCTCACGTTGTCGTGAATGGTCACACGACCATTGGCTGCAATAATGAGATCTATCAGTTCGCCTCCATCGGCGAAGTTAACCAGGATCTGAAATATGCTGGTGAGTCGACCCGTCTGGAAATTGGCGATCGTAACCGTATTCGCGAAAGCGTCACCATTCATCGTGGAACAGTACAGGGTGGTGGGTTGACGAAGGTGGGCAGCGATAACCTGTTTATGGTGAATGCGCATATCGCGCACGACTGTACCGTGGGTGACCGCTGTATTCTTGCCAACAACGCCACGCTGGCAGGACACGTATCGGTTGATGACTTCGCCATCATTGGCGGCATGACCGCAGTCCATCAGTTCTGCATCATTGGTGCGCACGTGATGGTCGGTGGATGCTCCGGTGTGGCGCAGGACGTCCCACCGTATGTGATTGCGCAGGGCAACCATGCCACGCCGTTTGGCGTGAACATCGAAGGCCTCAAGCGTCGTGGCTTTAGTCGCGAAGCGATTACTGCCATCCGCAACGCGTACAAACTGCTGTACCGCAGCGGTAAAACGCTGGAAGAGGCGAAGCCGGAAATTGCCGAACTGGCGAAAAAGCACCCGGAAGTGGACGCGTTCATGGAGTTCTTTGACCGTTCAACAAGGGGTCTGATTCGTTAATGGTCGACAGTCGTCCGCTTACGATAGCCCTGGTCGCCGGAGAAACCTCCGGCGATATTCTTGGTGCAGGTCTCATCCGTGCGCTTAAGGCGCGTGTACCCAATGCTCGCTTTGTCGGCGTTGCTGGCCCGCTGATGCAGGCCGAAGGCTGTGAAGCCTGGTACGAAATGGAAGAGCTGGCCGTGATGGGTATCGTTGAGGTGCTGGGACGGCTGCGCCGTTTGCTGCACATTCGTGCCGATCTTACCCGCCGCTTTACCGAACTCAAACCCGATGTGTTTGTCGGTATCGATGCACCTGATTTCAATATTACCCTCGAAGGTAATCTGAAAAAGCAGGGTATTAAAACCATTCACTACGTTAGTCCGTCCGTCTGGGCGTGGCGACAGAAACGCGTTTTCAAAATCGGACGGTCCACCCACCTGGTGCTGGCTTTCCTGCCTTTCGAAAAAGCGTTTTACGACAGATTTAATGTTCCGTGCCGTTTTATTGGTCATACCATGGCGGATGCAATGCCACTGGATCCGGATAAAAACGCGGCGCGCGACGTGCTGGGCATTCCCCATGATGTGCACTGTCTGGCCTTGCTGCCGGGCAGCCGTGGCGCAGAAGTGGAGATGCTGAGCGCTGATTTCCTCAAGACTGCGCAAATTCTTCGCCAGACGTACCCCGATCTCGAAGTGGTCGTGCCGCTGGTGAATGCCAAACGACGCGAGCAGTTTGAGCGCATCAAAGCAGACGTCGCCCCGGATCTTCACGTCCGTCTTCTGGATGGGCAGGGGCGGGAAGCGATGTATGCGAGCGATGCCGCACTGCTGGCCTCCGGCACGGCGGCGCTGGAGTGTATGCTGGCGAAATGCCCGATGGTGGTCGGTTATCGCATGAAGCCGTTTACCTTCTGGCTGGCAAAACGACTGGTGAAAACGGATTATGTCTCCCTGCCAAACCTGCTTGCCGGGCGCGAGCTGGTGAAAGAGCTGCTGCAGGATGAGTGCCAGCCGCAGGCGCTTGCGGAGGCGCTGCTGCCGCTGCTCGCCAACGGTAAAACCAGTCACCAGATGCACGATACCTTCCGTGAACTGCATCAACTGATCCGCTGTCATGCTGATGAGCAAGCGGCCGATGCGGTGCTGGAGTTAGCAAAATGATGGAATTTGTTTATCCTCACACCCACCTTGTGGCGGGTGTGGACGAAGTGGGTCGTGGTCCGTTAGTGGGAGCCGTGGTGACCGCTGCGGTGATCCTCGATCCGGCTCGGCCGATCGTCGGGCTGAACGACTCTAAAAAATTGTCTGAAAAGCGCCGGCTGGCGCTGTTTAGTGAGATTCAGGAGAAAGCGCTGGCCTGGAGCCTCGGGCGCGCTGAGCCGCATGAGATAGACGAGCTGAATATTTTGCATGCCACGATGCTGGCGATGCAGCGTGCGGTAGCGGGGCTGAAAATCGCCCCTGAATATGTCCTGATTGACGGCAACCGCTGTCCGGCATTGCCCATGCCTTCAATGGCAGTGGTCAAAGGCGATAGCCGGGTCGCAGAAATTAGCGCAGCTTCTATTATTGCCAAAGTGACACGCGACGCCGAAATGGCCGCGCTGGACCTCACTTACCCTCAGTATGGTTTCGCCCAGCATAAGGGATATCCCACACCTTTCCACCTGGAGAGGCTGGCTGAACATGGCGCAACCGAACACCATCGGCGCAGTTTTGGCCCGGTGAAACGCGCCCTGGGACGGGTGTCCTGAATCATTACGCAAGCAATTAAGTAACGCGGAATCTGAAGATGGCTGAACCACGTTTCGTACACCTGCGGGTGCATAGCGACTACTCCATGATCGATGGGCTGGCGAAGACCGGGCCGCTGGTAAAAAAGGCGGCCTCCCTTGGCATGCCCGCGCTGGCGATCACCGATTTTACCAACCTGTGTGGCCTGGTGAAGTTCTACGGAACGGCGCACGGCGCGGGGATGAAGCCCATCGTCGGTGCAGATTTTCATGTGCAGAGCGATCTCATCGGCGATGAAATGACGCAAATCTCCGTGCTGGCGATGAACAACACGGGTTATCAAAACCTCACCCTGCTTATCTCAAAAGCCTATCAGCGCGGCTATGGCGCGCTGGGGCCGTGGATCGACCGTGACTGGCTGGCCGAGCTGAACGAAGGGCTACTGCTGATCTCGGGTGGCCGTATGGGTGACGTCGGCAAATGTCTGCTGCGCGGCAATAGTGCGCTAGTGGATCAATGCGTCTCGTTCTATGAAGAATATTTCCCGAATCGTTATTACCTGGAGTTGATCCGTACCGGCCGTCAGGATGAAGAGAGCTATCTTCATGCCGCGGTGGCGCTCGCAGAAGAGCGCGGGTTGCCCGTGGTGGCCACCAACGACGTGCGGTTCCTTGAGGCGGGTGATTTCGACGCGCATGAGATTCGCGTGGCGATCCACGATGGTTTCACCCTCGACGATCCGAAGCGGCCGCGTAATTACTCCGCACAACAGTACATGCGCAGCGAGGAGGAGATGTGTGAGCTCTTCTCCGATATCCCCGAAGCGCTGGAAAACAGCGTAGAGATTGCCAAGCGCTGCAACGTCACCGTCCGCCTCGGCGAATACTTCCTGCCGCAATTCCCGACGGGAGACATGACCACGGAAGATTTCCTGGTCGCGAAATCAAAAGAAGGTCTGGAAGAGCGTCTGGAATTCCTGTTCCCGGATGAAGAAGAGCGTAAAAAGCGTCGCCCTGAGTATGACGAACGCCTGGATATTGAACTCCAGGTGATCAACCAGATGGGCTTCCCGGGCTACTTCCTGATCGTTATGGAGTTTATCCAGTGGTCGAAGGATAACGGCGTGCCGGTCGGACCGGGGCGTGGCTCCGGTGCAGGTTCGCTGGTGGCGTATGCGCTGAAAATTACCGACCTCGATCCGCTGGAATTCGACCTGCTGTTCGAACGTTTCCTCAACCCGGAGCGTGTCTCGATGCCCGACTTCGACGTCGACTTCTGCATGGAGAAACGCGACCAGGTGATTGAGCACGTGGCCGATATGTACGGCCGTGACGCGGTATCGCAGATCATTACCTTCGGTACGATGGCGGCGAAAGCGGTTATCCGTGACGTGGGCCGCGTGCTGGGCCACCCGTACGGGTTTGTCGATCGCATCTCTAAACTGGTGCCGCCCGATCCGGGCATGACGCTGGCAAAAGCCTTTGAGGCTGAACCGCAGTTGCCGGAAATCTACGAAGCGGACGAAGAAGTCAAAGCGCTGATCGACATGGCGCGCAAGCTGGAAGGCGTCACGCGTAACGCCGGTAAGCATGCAGGGGGCGTGGTTATCGCCCCGACTAAAATTACGGATTTTGCACCGCTCTACTGCGATGAAGCGGGCCAACACCCGGTTACCCAGTTTGACAAGAACGACGTAGAATACGCCGGGCTGGTGAAGTTCGACTTCCTTGGCCTGCGTACGTTGACCATCATTAACTGGGCGCTGGAGATGATCAACGCCCGCCGCGAGAAGAACGGCGAGCCGCCGTTGGATATCGCGGCCATCCCGCTGGATGACAAGAAAAGTTTCGACATGCTGCAGCGCTCGGAGACCACCGCCGTCTTCCAGCTTGAATCCCGCGGCATGAAAGATCTGATTAAGCGTCTGCAGCCCGACTGCTTCGAAGATATGATCGCTCTGGTGGCCCTGTTCCGTCCGGGCCCGCTGCAGTCAGGGATGGTAGATAACTTTATCGACCGTAAGCACGGGCGTGAAGAGATTTCCTACCCGGATGTTCAGTGGCAGCACGAAAGCCTGAAGCCGGTGCTGGAGCCCACCTACGGCATCATCCTGTACCAGGAACAGGTTATGCAGATCGCCCAGGTGCTTTCCGGCTATACCCTCGGCGGCGCGGACATGCTGCGTCGTGCGATGGGTAAGAAAAAGCCGGAAGAGATGGCCAAGCAGCGCTCTATCTTTGAAGACGGTGCGAAGAAAAACGGCGTTGACGGCGAACTGGCGATGAAAATTTTCGACCTGGTGGAGAAATTCGCCGGGTACGGATTTAACAAATCTCACTCCGCTGCCTATGCTTTGGTGTCGTATCAAACGCTGTGGCTGAAGGCACACTATCCTGCTGAGTTTATGGCTGCGGTAATGACCGCGGATATGGACAACACCGAGAAGGTGGTAGGGCTGGTGGATGAGTGCTGGCGCATGGGGCTGAAGATCCTGCCGCCGGATATCAACTCGGGTCTTTACCATTTCCACGTCAATGACGACGGGGAGATCGTTTACGGGATTGGCGCGATCAAGGGCGTAGGTGAGGGGCCGATCGAGGCGATCATCGAAGCGCGCAACAACGGCGGCTATTTCCGCGAGCTGTTCGATCTCTGCGCCCGTACCGATACCAAAAAACTGAACCGCCGCGTGCTGGAAAAACTGATCATGTCTGGCGCGTTCGACAGGCTGGGGCCGCACCGCGCCGCGCTGATGAACTCGCTGGGCGACGCCCTGAAAGCGGCGGATCAGCACGCGAAAGCGGAAGCCATTGGCCAGGCGGATATGTTCGGGGTGCTGGCGGAAGAGCCGGAGCAGATTGAACAGTCGTATTCCAACTGCCAGCCGTGGCCAGAACAGGTGGTGCTGGACGGCGAGCGTGAAACGTTAGGCTTGTACCTGACGGGTCACCCGATCAACCAGTACATTAAAGAAATTGAGCGCTATGTCGGCGGCCACAGGCTAAAAGACATGCATCCGACAGAACGTGGTAAAATCACCACGGCTGCGGGGCTCGTGATTGCTGCAAGGGTTATGGTCACCAAGCGCGGCAATCGTATCGGCATCTGTACGTTGGATGACCGTTCCGGGCGTCTGGAGGTGATGCTGTTCACCGACGCGCTGGATAAATACCAGCAATTGCTGGAAAAAGACCGCATACTTATCGTCAGCGGACAGGTCAGCTTTGATGACTTCAGTGGGGGGCTTAAAATGACCGCCCGCGAAGTGATGGACATTGACGAAGCCCGGGAAAAATATGCTCGCGGGCTTGCTATCTCGCTGACGGACAGGCAAATTGATGACCAGCTTTTAAACCGACTCCGTCAGTCTCTGGAACCCCACCGCTCGGGGACAATTCCAGTACATCTCTACTATCAGAGGGCGGATGCACGTGCGCGGTTGCGCTTTGGTGCAACGTGGCGTGTCTCTCCGAGCGATCGTTTACTGAACGATCTCCGTGGCCTCATTGGTTCGGAGCAGGTGGAACTGGAGTTTGACTAATACAGGAATACTATGAGTCTGAATTTCCTTGATTTCGAACAGCCGATTGCTGAGCTGGAAGCGAAAATCGATTCTCTGACAGCGGTAAGCCGTCAGGATGAAAAACTGGATATTAACATCGACGAAGAAGTGCATCGTCTGCGCGAGAAAAGCGTAGAGCTGACGCGCAAAATCTTTGCCGATCTCGGCGCATGGCAGGTGGCCCAGCTGGCTCGCCATCCACAGCGTCCGTACACCCTGGATTATGTCCGCCTGGCGTTTGACGAATTTGACGAACTGGCAGGCGATCGCGCATACGCTGACGACAAAGCTATCGTTGGCGGTATCGCGCGTCTGGACGGACGCCCGGTGATGATCATTGGTCATCAGAAAGGTCGTGAAACCAAAGAGAAAATCCGTCGTAACTTCGGTATGCCGGCCCCAGAAGGCTACCGTAAAGCCCTGCGTCTGATGGAGATGGCTGAGCGTTTCAACATGCCAATCATCACCTTCATCGACACCCCGGGTGCCTACCCTGGCGTGGGCGCGGAAGAGCGCGGCCAGTCTGAAGCCATCGCACGCAACCTGCGCGAGATGTCTCGTCTGAAGGTGCCGGTCATTTGTACCGTTATCGGTGAAGGGGGTTCCGGTGGCGCGCTGGCGATTGGCGTGGGCGATAAAGTGAATATGCTGCAGTACAGCACCTATTCCGTTATCTCCCCGGAAGGCTGTGCGTCCATTCTGTGGAAAAGTGCCGACAAAGCACCTCTGGCTGCCGAAGCGATGGGCATCATTGCGCCACGTCTGAAAGAGCTTAAGCTGATCGATTCCATCATCCCGGAACCGCTGGGTGGTGCACATCGTAAGCCGGAAGTGATGGCAGCGTCCCTGAAAGCGCAGCTGCTGGCCGATCTGGCAGACCTGGACGTGCTGAGCAAAGAAGATCTGCTCAACCGCCGTTACCAGCGCCTGATGACTTACGGCTACGCGTAAGCTTCACAATTATCTGAAAAGCCGCACAATGTTGCGGCTTTTTTTATACCTGCGGTTTAGCCGGACTATGCTTAGCTAATGTTTTTTAAGGAGGAAGCCCATGAATATCATTGCCGTTATGGGGCCACACGGCGTCTTTTATAAAGATGAGCCGATTAAGGAGCTGGAGCAAGCCCTGCAGTCGCGCGGGTATCAGCTAATCTGGCCGCACAACAGTGCCGATCTGCTGAAGTTCATCGAGCATAACCCGCGTATCTGCGGCGTGATCTTCGACTGGGATGAATATGACCTCGAACTGTGCAGCGATATCAACAAGCTGAACGAATATCTCCCGCTGTACGCCTTTATCAATACCCACTCAACCATGGACGTCAGCGCCAATGATATGCGTATGGCGCTGTGGTTCTTTGAATATTCACTCGGCGTGGCGGAAGACATTGCGACCCGCATTCAGCAATACACGAATGAATATCTCGATAACATTACGCCACCGTTTACCCGGGCGCTCTTCACCTACGTGAAAGAGGGAAAATATACCTTCTGTACGCCGGGCCATATGGCGGGGACGGCCTACCAAAAAAGCCCGGTGGGCTGCCTGTTCTATGATTTCTTTGGTGGCAACACGCTGAAAGCGGACGTGTCCATTTCAGTCACCGAACTTGGCTCGTTGCTGGATCATACCGGCCCGCATCTGGAAGCTGAAGAGTATATCGCCCGCACCTTTGGGGCCGAGCAGAGCTATATGGTGACCAACGGCACCTCGACCTCGAACAAAATCGTCGGGATGTACGCCGCGCCTGCGGGCAGCACCCTGCTGATTGACCGTAACTGCCATAAATCGCTGGCGCACCTGCTGATGATGAGCGACGTCGTACCGCTCTGGCTGTCACCCACGCGTAACGCGCTCGGTATTCTTGGTGGTATTCCGCGCCGGGAGTTCATGCATGAAGCCATTGAAAGCAAGGTCGCGGCAGTGCCCGGCGCAGGCTGGCCTGTCCATGCGGTGATCACCAACTCGACCTATGACGGTCTGCTGTACAACACGAACTGGATCAAAAAGACGCTGGACGTGCCGTCGATCCACTTCGATTCCGCATGGGTACCGTACACCAATTTCCACCCGATTTACGCGGGTAAGAGCGGCATGAGCGGTGAGCGCGTGCCGGGTAAAGTGTTCTTCGAAACGCAGTCGACGCACAAAATGCTGGCGGCGTTTTCCCAGGCTTCGCTGATTCATATCAAAGGCGAGTACGACGAAGAGACCTTTAACGAAGCCTTTATGATGCATACCACCACCTCACCGAGCTATCCGCTGGTGGCGTCTATCGAAACGGCCGCGGCGATGCTGCGCGGCAATCCGGGCAAACGTCTCATCAACCGTTCGGTGGAGCGCGCGCTGCATTTCCGCAAAGAGGTTCAGCGGCTGAAAGAGGAAGCCGACGGCTGGTTCTTTGATATCTGGCAGCCGGAAGAGATTGATGAGGCGGAGTGCTGGCCCGTCCTGCCCGGCGAAGACTGGCATGGCTTCCGGGATGCCGATAGCGACCATATGTTCCTCGACCCGGTAAAAGTGACGATCCTGACGCCGGGTATGGATGAGCAGGGCAAGATGAGCGAGGAAGGGATCCCGGCCGCGCTGGTGGCGAAATTCCTTGATGAACGCGGCGTGGTGGTGGAGAAAACAGGCCCCTATAATTTGCTGTTCCTGTTCAGTATTGGGATCGATAAAACCCGGGCGATGGGGCTGTTGCGCGGTCTGATGGAGTTCAAGCGCGCCTACGATCTCAACCTGCGGGTGAAGAACATGCTGCCGGATCTCTATGCGGAGGATCCTGACTTCTACCGTAATATGCGCATTCAGGATCTTGCCCAGGGGATCCACAGGCTGATCCGTCAGCACGATCTGCCGCGTCTGATGCTTCAGGCGTTTGATGTGTTGCCGGAGATGAAGTTTACCCCGCACAAGGCGTGGCAGCGCCAGGTTAGGGGGGAGGTCGAAACCGTCGAACTGGAAAATCTGGTTGGACGCGTATCGGCCAACATGATCCTGCCTTACCCGCCGGGCGTGCCGCTCCTGATGCCAGGAGAGATGATTACCGAGGAGAGCCGGGCGGTGCTCGATTTCCTGCTGATGCTCTGTTCGGTAGGGCGTCACTATCCCGGTTTTGAGACGGATATCCACGGTGCGAAGCGCGACGAAAACGGCGTTTACTGGGTGCGAGTCCTAAAATAAGGGTGACCGCTTGCATGGTGCGGGTTTTCGGTTGTAACGTTCAGGCATCATAAAAAGGAGAAGCTATGCTGGGTTTAAAACAGGTTCATCATATTGCGATCATTGCGACCGATTACGCGAAGAGTAAGGCCTTCTACTGCGACATTCTCGGTTTTACGCTGTTGAGCGAGGCGTACCGCGAGGAGCGCGACTCCTGGAAGGGCGATCTGGCGTTAAACGGGCAGTATGTGATTGAACTGTTCTCTTTTCCTTTTCCGCCTGCGCGTCCGTCCCGCCCGGAAGCCTGCGGCCTGCGCCATCTTGCCTTCAGCGTCGATGACCTGGATAGCGCAGTAAAACATCTGGAAGCGCACGGCGTGACGTGTGAAGCAATCCGCGTCGATCCGTTCACCGACAAGCGCTTTACCTTTTTCAACGACCCGGACGGCCTGCCGCTGGAGCTTTATCAGCAGTAATCTTCGTCCTGTGTGATAATGCCCGCTCAGTTCGGGCATTTTTTATGTGTAATTCCCTATGACCTTACCCGCTATCGCACACGCCGTTTCACCGTACCGCCAGCTGCTGGTGGGGTTTAGCGGTGGCCTGGATTCCACCGTTCTGCTCCATCGCCTTAAGCGCTGGCGCGACCAGGAGCCTGACGTCCAGCTGCGGGCGATACATATTCATCACGGATTAAGTCCTCACGCAGAGGAGTGGGTGGCGCACTGCGAAGCCTTGTGTGCGGCATGGGCGATCCCGCTCCTCGTCGAGCGCGTCACGCTGGTAGAGGAAGGGCTGGGCATTGAGGCGCAGGCGCGTAAAGCCCGCTATGCCGCCTTTGCCGGGGCATTACGTGCTGGAGAAGCGCTGGTTACGGCCCAGCATCTGGACGATCAGTGTGAAACCTTTCTGCTGGCGCTTAAACGGGGCAGCGGGCCCGCGGGGCTTTCAGCCATGCCGGCGCGTTCAATATTTGCCGGCACAACGTTATTGCGTCCGCTGCTTGGCGAGACGCGAGCCTCGCTTGAAGCCTGGGCGCGAGAACATCAGCTGAGCTGGATCGAAGATGAGAGCAACCAGGATGACGGGTATGATCGTAACTTTCTGCGTCTGCGCGTCCTCCCGCTATTGAGCGAGCGCTGGCCGCATTTCGCCGACGCGACGGCAAGAAGCGCTATGCTGTGCGCCGAACAGGAAACGCTGCTGGACGAGCTGTTGAGTGACGAGCTGGCTGAACTGATTTCTAAAGACGGAGCGCTGGCGATTGCACCGCTGACAGCGATGAGCCCGGTGCGTCGCGCCGCGCTGCTACGACGCTGGCTGGCCTCTCATCACGCTGCGATGCCGTCGCGGGCGATGCTGAGCCGTATCTGGGACGAGGTTGCCCTGGCGAGGGATGATGCTTCCCCGCGCGTCCACCTGAACGGTTTTGACGTAAGACGCTATAAAGGGGAACTCTGGTGGGTAAAATCAACGCCCTGCCTGACCGATGTGGTGCTTGACTGGCTTTCTCCTGAGCTTCCGCTGATATTGCCCGCTGAGGCAGGACGTGTCTCCCTCATACCGTCTGGTCATGTGCGGCTGCCGAAGCCCGGTGAACCGGTAACGGTACGCTTTAAGGCTGGCGGCATGCTGCATATTGTCGGGCGCAACGGGGGACGCAAGCTGAAGAAAATCTGGCAGGAGTGCAACGTACCGCCGTGGCTGCGCGACTCCACGCCGCTGCTGTTCTATGGTGAAACGTTGATTGCTGCGGCAGGGGTTTTCATCACGGAAGCGGGATGGGCGGAAGACGGGGTCAGGTTTGAGTGGCAGAAAGCGTAACGGGCAGCCTGGCTGCCCGTTAGTGTCATCAGGATTCGCTCACCACGACGGTGCCGATTTGCGGGTGGCTGAAGCTGGCTATTTTATCCAGACGCAGCTCACGCGTCGCACCGGCATCTTCCACTATCAGGTATTCCACGTTCTTACGTGAAACCAGATCGTTGGCTTTCGCCTTCAACACTTCGCCATCTTTTAGCTCCAGCGTCAGTAATAAATGATGCTGGCAGGCGAGTTCGAGGTTGTCATAGTCATCACAATTGATGGGTTGATAAGTATCATTCATCGACATAATCGCTCACCAGTAAATTCGCCGCAGCATACGCTGCTTTTTCCCTGACCGACTCTGAAAGGCTCTCATCAGAGGCCACTTCATTAAGCACTTTCAATACACAGCCCAACGCGTCCGGGACATACCCCAGATCTCCGCTGGCGATTTCCGCATACCGTTTGCGAATTAACTCACAATAATTATTCACATCCCCTCCCGCCAGCGCACTGACTTACTGTGAGATATCATTAAGCCTACGAAGATAAACTCGGTTTAGCAAGGTGACTATACCATACTCATTTAAGCAATATCAGCGCCTTGATAGCGGTGTATTTATCACCCTACAACAGCCTTTTGCCGCGGTTTTCGCTACAATGAGCGCCTGATTCGAATGGAGTTCTCTCATGGCGCTGAAAGCGACAATCTATAAAGCAGTGGTCAATGTGGCCGATCTTGATCGTAACCAGTTCCTGGACGCCTCGCTGACGCTGGCACGCCACCCCTCCGAAACCCAGGAGCGCATGATGCTGCGCCTGCTGGCGTGGATTAAATACGCTGACGAGCGTCTGCAATTTACCCGTGGGTTAAGCGCAGAAGACGAGCCTGAAGCCTGGCTGCGCAACGATCATCTGGGTATCGATTTGTGGATCGAACTTGGACTGCCGGACGAGCGCAGAATGAAGAAGGCCTGCACCCAGTCCGCTGAAGTGGCCTTATTCGCGTATAATCAGCGTGCTGCAGAGATTTGGTGGCAGCAAAACAAGAGCAAGTGCGGACAGTTTAAAAATCTCACCGTCTGGTATCTGGATGATGAGCAACTGGCGCAGCTGAGCGACTTTGCCAGCCGGACCATGGTGTTGCAGGCGACGATTCAGGACGGTGCAATCTGGCTTTCTGATTCTCAGAATAATCTGGAAATTCATTTAACGGCGTGGCAACCGGCCTCATGATCGTCTTGTCCCGAAACGTCAGCATTCCGGACAACGAGCTGGAGATCACCGCCATCCGTGCTCAGGGGGCCGGTGGGCAGCACGTCAACAAGGCCTCAACAGCTATCCATTTGCGTTTTGACATTCGGGCCTCAAGCCTGCCAGAGTATTATAAAGAAAGTCTGCTTGCTGCCAGCCATCACCTCATCACCAACGATGGCGTGATGGTGATCAAAGCCCAGGAGTACCGCAGCCAGGAGCTCAACCGGGAAGCGGCCATCGCCAGGCTGGTGGCGGTCATCAAAGAATTAACGGCAGTACAAAAAAGCCGCCGGGCAACGCGGCCAACCCGCGCATCGAAAGAGCGTCGGCTGTCCTCGAAGGCCCAAAAATCCACAGTGAAAGCATTACGCGGTAAAGTTCGTCGCCCGACAGAGTGACGAAAGGGAACACAAATTTCATAAGGAATTCATTGTGAAAAAAGCATTATGGTCAGCGCTGGCAGTGAGTACGCTGTTTGCGCTTTTCGGGTGTAACAACCGTTCAGAAACGCAGGTTTTGCAACCCACGCAAACGGAAGAATTAAAACCAATGCAGCAGAGCTGGCGCGGCGTATTGCCTTGCGCGGACTGTGAAGGCATTGAAACGTCCCTGTTCCTGCAAAAAGACGGCACCTGGGTGATGAACCAGCGCTATCAGGGCGGGAAAGAGCCTTCTTCTTTTGCGACTTATGGAACATGGGCGCGTACGGCGGAGAAGCTTGTCCTCACCGATACCTCCGGCGAGAAAACCTGGTTCCGCCCTAAAGGTGACAGCATGGAGATGCTCGACCGCGAAGGTAATCCTATTGAATCCCAGTTCAACTACACGCTGGCGCCGGTGAAAGCGGCTCTGCCCGCGACGCCGATGGCAATGCGCGGGATGTACTTCTATATGGCGGATGCGGCGATCTTTACCGACTGCGCAACCGGCAAGAAGGTTAGCGTGGCAAACAATGCCCAGCTTGAGCGTGATTACGCTGTGGCGCGCGGCAATGACAGCAAGCCGATATTGCTGACGGTGGACGGTCACTTTACGCTGGAGCCAAACCCGGATAGCGGAGAGATGGTGAAAACGCTGGTGGCGGACAAAGACGCGAAATTTATTGCGGGCAAAGACTGTAACAGCAAATAAGCTGACGTAGCGCCATTAAAAAACCCCGCCTGAGCGGGGTTTTTTGTTTAGCCTTTGATGGCTTTCACCAGGTAATCAAGAATGTCGCCGGTCTTGATCATCTGTTTTTCGCCGCTGCGACGGTATTTGTATTCAATCTCGTCGCTATCGAGGTTACGGTCGCCGATCACGACGGTGTGTGGGATACCGATCAGTTCCATATCGGCAAACATCACGCCCGGACGCTCTTTACGGTCATCCATCAGCACTTCGATACCCTGCGCACGCAGCTCGGCATACAGCTTCTCGGCCAGCTCCTGTACGCGGTAAGACTTGTGCATGTTCATTGGCAGAATAGCGACCTGGAACGGCGCGATGTTGTCCGGCCAGACGATGCCGCGCTCGTCGTAGTTCTGCTCAATCGCCGCAGCTACCACGCGCGTCACCCCGATACCGTAGCAACCCATGGTCAGGATCTGGTTACGGCCATCTTCACCCTGAACGGCGGCGTTCAGCGCGCGCGAGTATTTATCGCCCAGCTGGAAGATGTGACCCACTTCGATACCGCGCTTGATCATCAGGGTACCTTGACCGTCCGGGCTTGGGTCGCCTGCGACCACGTTACGGATGTCAGCCACTTCCGGCGTCGCCACGTCGCGTTCCCAGTTGATGCCGAAGTAGTGTTTACCGTCGATGTTCGCACCAGCGGAGAAGTCGCTCATCGCGGCTACCGTGCGGTCAATAACAACAGGCACCGGCATATTCACCGGACCGAGAGAACCTGGCCCAGCATTGACCACGGCGCGGATTTCCGCTTCAGTGGCAAACGTCAGCGGGCTGGCGACCTGCGGCAGCTTCTCGGCTTTCACTTCGTTCAGCTCGTGATCGCCACGCACCAGCAGGGCAACCAGCGGGTAAGCGCTCCCTTCGGTGGATTTCACCAGCAGGGTCTTAACGGTTTTTTCGATCGGCAGGTTGAACTGCTCAACCAGTTCGGCAATGGTTTTCGCGTTTGGCGTATCAACCAGCGTCATCTCTTGCGTTGCCGCAGCACGCGGTTCTTTTGGTGCCAGCGCTTCTGCAAATTCGATGTTCGCCGCGTAATCAGAGGAGTCAGAGAAGATCACATCGTCTTCACCGCTCTGCGCCAGAACCTGGAATTCATGGGATGCGCTACCGCCGATGGAGCCGGTATCAGCCTGCACAGCGCGGAAATCCAGACCCATGCGGGAGAAGATTTTGCTGTATGCCGCGTACATTGCGTCGTACGTCTCTTGCAGGGATTCCTGAGAGGTATGGAAAGAGTAGGCATCTTTCATCAGGAATTCGCGAGAGCGCATAACGCCGAAACGTGGGCGAACTTCGTCACGGAACTTGGTCTGGATCTGGAAGAAGTTCAGCGGCAGCTGTTTGTAAGAGCTCAGCTCATTACGAATCAGGTCGGTAATGACTTCTTCATGCGTTGGGCCGAGAACGAACGGACGCTCGCCGCGATCGACGAAGCGCAGCAGTTCAGGGCCATATTGTTCCCAACGGCCACTCTCCTGCCACAGGTCAGCGGGCTGAACCACAGGCATGGACACCTCGATAGCACCGGCGTTGTTCATCTCTTCACGCACGATGTTTTCGACTTTTTTCAGGACGCGCACGCCGGTCGGCAGCCAGGTGTATAACCCGGAGGCCAGCTTGCGGATCATCCCGGCGCGCAGCATCAGCTGATGGCTGATCACTTCGGCGTCGGCAGGCGTCTCCTTCAGAGTGGAGAGCAGATATTGGCTAGTACGCATGTTGTTACGGTTCCATTTCGACGATTGGAACAGGCTGAAACACCAGCCTGACACAAAAAAAGTGGTTTAGTTTACCAGTGTGGCAAAGATGCCAAAAGAGAGGAGAACAAAATTACCTGGGTTCCAGAGCAAACACTTCAAAACCTGCCCCGGTGACGCGCCAGCGAACGTTAAAATCCAGCAGCCAGACGGCGTACGTTTTGCCTGCTTCCTCTTCTTTACGGTAGGCTGGACGCGGGTCCTGTGCCAGCACTTCGGTGATGAAATCCCGTAAGCGAGGATAGCGTTTCTCCAGTTGACCGAGCTGCGAGGCGAGCTCAGGGGTAAAATACACCGGCATATCTGCCTGTGGTGCGTCCTGGGCATAGCTTGCACGCGCGTCCGGAAGGGCTTCGGCGAAGGGTAAATAGGGTTTGATGTCGATCACCGGCGTGCCGTCGACCAGGTCCAGGCTACCTAACTCGAGTATCACCCGATCTTTCTGGCAGCGTATGCCTTTCAGTTCAACCAGCGACATGCCAACCGGGTTTGGACGAAAGGTCGAGCGCGTCGCAAACACCCCCATTCTCGCATTGCCGCCAAGACGAGGAGGACGCACGGTAGGACGCCAGCCGCCTTCCATCGTCTGGTGAAACACGAACACCACCCACAGATGGCTGAACGCCTCGAGCCCGCGTACCGCATCGGCCTGATTGTAAGGCGCAATCAGGTGAAGCTCACCGCGTCCGCTGGTGACAAGACCGGGCTGGCGGGGGACGGCGAACTTCTCTTTATAAGGAGAGTGGATAACGCCTATCTGCTCGAACTGAAATGCACTCATTTCGCCGTGATGTTCAGCGCAGAACCGATGCACACCGCCTGACGGTAGCAGCCCGGCGTGCCGCTGGTGACTTCACAGCTGTGCAGCAGGACCGCGTTAGCTTTCATTTTTGCGGCATTAATCTGCATGCGTTTACGCGCAGTCGGAATATTCGGTGGTGAGTCCTGATTAGTCGCCTGACAGGATTCGCCGCTCACTTCGCCCAGTTCACGGAACGGTTTACCGACGAGTTCGTCCGCTTTCGTGATAATGCGAACCGGCGCAGGGCGAACCACTTTCGGTTTCGCAGGCTCGGTCTTTGACGGGGTTGCCGTGCTTTGAACAGGTTCAACGGGAGATCTGCTTAGCATAGAACAGCCGCTCAGCATGAGTGCTAAAAGACAGATCGGTAAAGCACGCATAATATTTCCTCAATGGATAATCAAAACGTCAGATATTGAATCAGTTGACTGCACAAATGACAAGACGGGCATAAGCCCGTCCTGATGATATTACACTGAGGTGAGATTACCAGCCTTTAACAGCACCGCCGTTAAACACTTTGTTGGCTTCCTGGTAAACTTCGTCTGACTGATAGGCCTGAACGAATTTCTTCACGTTTTCCGCGTCCTTGTTGTCTTCGCGAGTCACGATCAGGTTAACGTACGGGGAGTCTTTATCTTCAACGAAGATACCGTCTTTGGCTGGCGTCAGGCCAATCTGGCTGGCGTACGTGGTGTTGATAACGGCCAGAGCAATCTGCGCATCGTCCAGAGAACGTGGCAGCTGCGGTGCTTCCAGTTCAACGATTTTCAGATTTTTCGGGTTCTCGGTGACGTCCAGAACGGTTGGCAGCAGGCCAACACCGTCTTTCAGTTTGATCAGGCCCACTTTCTGCAGCAGCAGCAGGGAACGACCAAGGTTAGTTGGGTCGTTAGGCACGGCAACCTGAGAGCCCGGCTGCAGTTCGTCCAGTGATTTAATTTTCTTAGAGTAACCGGCAATCGGATAAACGAAGGTGTTACCGACACCCACCAGTTTATAGCCACGATCTTTGATCTGCTGGTCCAGGTATGGCTTATGCTGGAAGGCGTTGGCGTCGATATCGCCTTTGCTCAGCGCTTCGTTCGGCAGAACGTAATCGTTGAAGGTCACCAGCTCCACGTCCAGGCCATACTTCTCTTTTGCCACTTTCTGAGCAACTTCCGCAACCTGCTGTTCTGCACCTACGATAACGCCCACTTTAATGTGGTTTGGATCCTTTTCGTCCTGACCGCAACCCACCAGTGCCAGAGAGCCGATCAGCGCGCCTACTGCTGCGAAGGTCTTTAATTTAAACGCCATGTTTTATCCTTAACTCGTAGAGTTTGTGTTGTGTGTAACGTTATTTATGCGTAACAGCCCGGACGATGCGATCGCCAGAGAACTGGATTAAGTAAACCAGCACAACCAGCAATACCAGAACGGTATTCATCACGGTCGCGTTATATCCAATATAGCCGTACTGGTAACCAATCTGACCTAAACCGCCCGCGCCTACGGCACCGCCCATCGCCGAATAACCGACCAGGGTGATAAGCGTAATGGTTGCCGCATTCACCAGCCCTGGCAGTGCCTCCGGCAGCAGAACCTTGCGGACGATCTGCATCGGCGTGGCGCCCATCGCACGGGAAGCTTCGATCAAACCGGTTGGGATTTCCAGCAGGGCGTTTTCCACCATACGGGCGATAAACGGCGCAGCGCCAACGGTCAGCGGAACGATCGCTGCCTGCAGACCGATAGACGTTCCGACGATCACGCGGGTAAACGGAATCATCCACACCAGTAAAATAATGAACGGGATAGAACGGAAGATGTTCACCAGCGCAGAGAGCGTACGGTACAGCTTCGCGTTCTCAATGATTTGACCCGGACGCGTCACGTACAGCAACACGCCGACCGGCAGGCCAATCACAAAACCAAAGAAGCCAGAGACAAAGGTCATTGCCAGCGTTTCCCAAACGCCGCGAACCAGCAGCCACATCATTGGCTCAGACATAACCCAGTACCTCTACTTTTACGTGATGTTCTTGCAGCCAGGCAATGGCTGCCTGGGTTTCTTCTTGTGTGCCGTGCATTTCTGTCAGCATGATGCCGAACTTGACGCCACCGGCGTAATCCATCTGCGCGCTGATGATGTTGTTGTTCACGTTAAAGCGACGTGCGGTTTCGGAAAGCAGGGGGGCATCAACGGACTGGCCGGTGAACTCCATGCGCAGCATCGGGACGCTGTCAGCAGCGGGTTCGGTTTTCAAACGCTCCAGATAGTCTTCCGGAATATCCAGATGCAGCGTGGACTGGATGAACTGCTGCGCCAGCGGGGTTTTCGGATGCGAGAACACTTCACTTACCGTGTCTTGCTCGATCAGTTCACCGTTGCTGATGACCGCCACGCAGTCACAGATGCGTTTCACCACGTCCATCTCGTGCGTAATAAGGAGGATCGTCAGGCCCAGGCGACGATTAATGTCCTTCAGCAGTTCCAGAATCGAACGCGTGGTTGCCGGATCCAGTGCGCTGGTGGCTTCATCGCACAGCAGTACCTTAGGATTGCTTGCCAGCGCGCGGGCAATGGCCACACGTTGTTTTTGCCCACCGGACAGATTTGCCGGGTAGCTATCATGTTTATCGCCAAGACCCACGAGGTCGAGCAGCTCGGTGACGCGACGCTTCACTTCTTCTTTCGGCGTGTTATCCAGCTCAAGCGGTAAGGCAACGTTGCCGAACACGGTGCGGGAGGCCAGCAGGTTAAAGTGCTGGAAAATCATGCCAATCTGACGACGCGCTTTGGTGAGTTCTTTCTCTGAAAGGGCGGTAAGTTCCTGGCCGCCAACTTCTACGCTGCCCTGGGTTGGGCGCTCAAGCAGGTTAACACAACGGATCAGCGTGCTTTTACCTGCACCCGATGCGCCAATGACGCCATAAATTTGACCAGCAGGAACATGCAGGCTGACGTTGTTCAGCGCCTGAATGGTTCGGTTCCCCTGCTGGAACACTTTGGTGATATTGGAAAGTTTAATCATTAGATTATTTTTATCGTATGTAAGTTAGCCGTGGCATTTTCTTCTGCCAGATACGGGTGATGACCGTAAACAAAACGGATGTTAAGGCATCCAGACGTCTAAATCAATCCAACTCTGTACGATGAGCACTTTATTGCGCTGCGATTCATGAGATACTAGTCGAACATGCCTTTTTCAGGAGCAAACCGGTGGCAAAATCAGTACCCGCAATTTTCCTCGATCGTGACGGCACTATTAATGTGGATCACGGTTACGTCCATGAGATTGATGAGTTCGAGTTTATCGAGGGCGTAATAGATGCCATGCGCCAGTTGAAAGAGATGGGCTATGCGCTGGTGGTGGTGACGAACCAGTCCGGTATTGCACGCGGTAAATTTACCGAAGCGCAGTTTGAGACGCTGACGGAATGGATGGACTGGTCACTGGCCGATCGCGGTGTGGATCTCGATGGCATCTACTATTGTCCGCATCACCCACAGGGAACCGTAGAAGAATATCGTCAGACCTGTGATTGCCGTAAGCCGCATCCGGGAATGTTCATCTCTGCGCAGGAGTTCCTGCACATTGATATGGCGGCTTCTTATATGGTGGGCGATAAACTGGAAGATATGCAGGCAGCTGCAGCAGCGGGTGTAGGCACCAAAATATTAGTGCGCACCGGCAAGCCTGTGACGCCAGAAGCTGAGAATGCGGCGGATTGGGTAATTAATAGTCTGGCCGAGCTGCCAAAAGAGATTAAAAAGCACCAAAAATAGCCTTTCTGGTGAAAAGATGAGCGGTTGAAATAAAAATGCATTTTTCCGCTTGTCATTCCTCGGCGGCTCCCTATAATGCGCCTCCATCGACACGGCGGATGTGAATCACTTCACAGACAACGCGGTCGGTTGAAGAGAAAAAATCCTGAAATAACGGGTTGACTCTGAAAGAGGAAAGCGTAATATACGCCACCTCGCAACGGTGAGCGAAAGCCGCGTTGCATTGCTCTTTAACAATTTATCAGACAATCTGTGTGGGCACTCAAAGTGACATGGATTCTTAATGTCTTCGGACAATAAATGAATACCAAGTCTCTGAGTGA
>NZ_JBLKCH010000018.1:0-55062 GCF_047531125.1 Enterobacter sp. HK-058-C-ECC | reverse complement strand
AAACCAAGGTTTTCGAAAATGCGTGTTTATCCATTAAATGGCATGATTTCCGATTTTGACGAAGGGAAATACCATGCTTATTGGATACATACGCGTGTCAACAAATGAACAAAACACCGCCTTACAGCGTGACGCGCTGCAGCGTTCAGGATGTGAGCTCATTTTTGAAGATAAAATCAGCGGTAAATCGACAAACAGACCGGGACTCAATCGTGCCCTCAGACAACTGAATGCGGGCGATACTCTCGTTGTATGGAAACTCGATCGGCTCGGGCGCAGTATGCGCCACCTTGTTTCAATGACCGAGGAACTACGCCAGCGAAACATTAATTTCCGCAGTTTGACTGACAGCATTGATACCTCAACGCCAATGGGGCGTTTCTTCTTCCATATCATGGGGGCGCTTGCTGAAATGGAGCGTGAGCTCATTGTCGAGAGGACGTGCGCCGGGCTGGCCGCAGCGCGGGAACAGGGGCGAATTGGTGGCAGACGCCCTAAATTGACGCAGGAGGAATGGGCTCAGGCTGGAAGACTGATTGTTGCCGGAGAATCCCGGCAGCGCGTTGCGTTAATTTTTGATGTGGGTGTTTCAACGCTTTATAAAAAATTCCCCGCCACGGTAATCGGACAATCGTTGTGTCAGTCATCGCTGGACGGTGACAGTTAGCTCATAACAACTCCAGCCGCGACAATATCACTCACCAACTAACCAAGGAGTTAAACGGATGAGTGATTTTCACCACGGCGTGGAAGTTATCGAAATCAACGATGGCACCCGCACCATTTCCACCGTCTCGACGGCAATCATCGGTATGGTCTGTACGGCCAGCGATGCTGACGACAAGACATTTCCTTTAAACGAGCCCGTGCTCATTACCAACGTGCAAACTGCGATTGCGAAAGCCGGCAAGGCGGGGACGCTGTCCGCTTCTCTGCAGGCGATTGCTGACCAGTGTAAACCGGTTGTCGTTGTTGTTCGCGTGGCTGAAGGCACCGCAGAAACCCCGGAGGAGGCGCGCAAACAGACCGTTTCCAACATCATCGGTACCACCGATGAAAACGGTAAATATACCGGCCTGAAGGCGCTTCTCACGGCGAAAACGGTAACCGGCGTTAAGCCACGTATTCTCGGCGTGCCGGGGCTGGATTCTCAGGAAGTGGCAACCGCGCTGGCCGCGATGTGCCAGAGCCTGCGCGCGTTCGGCTATGTCAGCGCATGGGGATGTAAAACCATTTCTGAGGCGATCGACTACCGCAAAAACTTCAGCCAGCGCGAGCTGATGGTTATCCACCCTGATTTTCTGGCATGGGATACCACCACGAACGCAACGACGACGGCCTGGGCAACCGCCCGCGCGCTTGGCCTGCGCGCCAAAATCGACCAGACCATCGGCTGGCATAAAACCCTGTCAAACGTTGGCGTCAACGGCGTCACGGGCGTAAGCGCTTCTGTCTCCTGGGATCTGCAGGAACAGGCTACCGATGCGAACCTGCTTAACCAGGCGGGCGTCACCACGCTGATTCGCAACGACGGCTTCAAATTCTGGGGTAACCGTACCTGCTCTGACGACCCGTTATTCGTCTTTGAAAACTACACCCGTACCGCGCAGGTGCTGGCCGATACCATGGCGGAAGCGCACGCGTGGGCGATGGATAAACCCATCACCCCAACGCTTATCCGCGACATCGTTTCCGGTATTAATGCCAAGTTCCGCGAGCTGAAAACCAACGGCTATATCGTCGACGGCTCCTGCTGGTATGACCCTGAGTCGAACGACGCAACCACCCTGAAAGCGGGGAAACTGTATATCGATTACGACTACACCCCTGTCCCGCCGCTGGAAAATCTGACCCTGCGCCAGCGCATCACCGATACCTATCTGGCAGACCTGTCAGATTCGGTTAATAGCTAAGGAGCTGAAGCATGGCGTTACCACGCAAACTTAAATACCTGAATATGTTCAACGATGGCCTGAGCTATATGGGCGTTGTTGAGTCTGTGACCCTACCGAAGCTTACCCGCAAGCTGGAGAAGTATCGTGGCGGGGGTATGCCGGGCTCGGTCTCTGTCGATCTCGGTCTGGACGATGATGCCCTGGCGCTGGAGTGGACCGTTGGCGGTCTGCCGGACGCCGCGCTGTGGGCACAGTACGCCTCTCCGGGCGCGGACAGCGTGCCGCTGCGCTTTACCGGCTCTTTCCAGCGTGATGATACCGGCGAAATCTCCGCCGTCGAAATCGTCATGCGCGGCCGTCATAAAGAGTTTGATGGCGGCGAGAACAAGCAGGGCGAAAGCGGCACCACCAAGATGTCCACCGAGTGCGCCTACTACCAGCTGACCATTGATGGCAAAGAGATCATCGAGATCGACATCATCAACATGGTGCTGAAAGTCGACGGTGTCGATCGTCTGGCTGAACACCGTAAGGCCATCGGCCTGTAACCCTTTAACCGGCCGGGATAGCCGGCCGGTAAGCTAACTTTCAGAAGAGTAATGAAATGGAAAATAGCAACGAGAACGCCATGAACAACAGCTCATACATTGTCACGCTTGATAGTCCCGTTCTGCGCGGTGAGCAAAAAATTGAACAGGTGACGGTCTCCAAACCGAATGCCGGGACTCTGCGTGGGATCTCGCTGGCCTCGCTGGCGCAATCCGACGTTGATGCCCTGATCAAGGTGCTGCCGCGAATGACCTCGCCGGCTCTGACCGAGCATGAAGTTGCGCGTCTGGATGCCTGCGATCTGCTCTCCTTTGCCGGTAAGGTGATCGGTTTTTTGTCACCGGCTTCGGCTCGCTGAGATTTCCCGAAAATCTGTCGGTCGACGATCTGATGGCGGATATCGCGGTGATTTTTCACTGGCCGCCGTCAGAACTGTACTCCCTTAGCGTGACCGAACTCCTCTTATGGCGCGAAAAAGCGCTGCAGCGAAGCGGAAACCACCATGAGTAATAATGTCAGTCTTCAGGAGCTGCTTAAGGCAGTTGATCGTGCAAGCCGACCGCTTAACGCTCTCCAGAACGCCAGCCTGACTCTCGCGAGCGATATCCATGATTCGCAGACGGCGCTGGGGGCGCTCGACGAGCAGGCGGGGCGCATTAATGGCTTCAGAAAAGCAAATGCCCAGCTCGCCACGACGGAGCAGTCGCTTGCTCAGGCGAAACAGCAGGCGGCGGCGCTGGCGTTGCAGTTTAAAAACACACAAAACCCTACTCAGGCACAGGCTAATGCGCTGTCCGCAGCCCGAAAATCGGCAGCCAACCTCAAGCTTGAGTACAACAGCTTACGTTACTCGGTACAGCGTCAGCGGACTGAACTCGCTCAGGCGGGAATCAACACGCGAACGCTTTCGTCGGATGAGCGTCGTTTAAAAAGTCAGATCGGCGAAAAAACGCAGCAGCTTAACCGACAGCGGGATGCGCTGGCCCGCGTCAATCAGCAGCAGGCGCAGCTGAGTACCGTTCAGAATCGCTACGAGTCAGGCAAACGCGTTGCCGCGCGGGTGCATCAGCTGGCTAATGCGGGCGTGGGCATGGCCAAAGCGGGCTTTGATCAGACGTCCCGGTTTATGGCGCCTGGCATCAGTTTTGAAAAACAGATGTCGACTATTCAGGCAAGCCTTGGTCTGGATAAGGGCGACGCCCGGCTTGAGGCCATTCGCCAGCAGGCGCGGGAGGTCAGTGCCAGGACCGGAGTACCCGCAGATACGGTCGTCCGTGCACAAACCGAACTGGCTCGTTCAGGCTACGACGCTGATGGGGTTATTGCTGCCACTGTACCCACGGTTAACCTCAGCCTGGCGGGGAATGTCGACGCGGCAAAAGCAGCCGATATTCTCAGCAGCACGCAGGCCGCCTATAACCTGGCCGATACGGATGCGGGACGCATCGCAGATTTACTTACCCGCGGGTTTACCTCTTCGAACACCAGTCTCGTTGAGATGGCGGCGGCCGTCACCTCCGCTGCGCCCGCTGCGGATGCGGCTGGTATGGGTCTTGAAGAGACAATCGCGCAGCTTGGCGTTCTGACGGAAAAGGGAATGAACGGTGCCGACGCCGGGGACGCGCTCAGCGCGATGCTGCGACAGCCACAGGCTCCGGATGCACTGCGTTCAGCCGCAGGTAACGGCGCGCTTGATAAAAAACGCCAGCAGTTGCAGGGGGCAACAGGCAGTGCCGCGCTCGTGGCTTCCGTGCAGACCGACAATCTTGACGGCGATATCAGCAAATTCCAGGCCGCGTGGAGCGGGCTGAAGATTGACGTATTTGATAAAGCAGATGGCGCTTTGCGCAACCTGATAACAACCGCAACCGGCTGGCTTGGCACGGCCTCCCTGTGGGTGAATGCCAACCCTGAGCTGACGCAGACCCTTGCCAGCATTGTTGTCGGCGCGCAGGCGTTTGCTGGGGTACTGGGTGGCGTAGGCACGGTTATTGGTCCGGTTTTGACGGGCATCAATATGGTTATTACCGCGGCCGGGATGTTAGGAACGGTATTCAGCGTGGTGGGCGGTGCCGTCATGACGGTGCTGGGCGCCCTTAGCTGGCCGGTGATAGCCTTTGGCGCGGCGATTGCCGCCGGCGCTTTGCTGATTTTCAAATACTGGGAGCCCATCAGCGCCTTCTTTGGCGGGGTGATGGAAGGGCTTTCAACGGCTTTCGCACCGCTGGGGGCGCTGTTCTCACCGGTGATGGCGGTATTTGACGCTATCTCGGAGAAGCTGGGCGGTATCTGGCAATGGTTCACCGACTTGATTACGCCGATCAAGGCGACGCAGGAAACGCTGGATGGCTGTAAAAACGCTGGCGTGATTTTTGGACAGGCGCTGGGTGATGCGTTAATGGCACCGCTTAATCTCTTTAACAGCCTGAGCGGCAAGGCCAGCTGGCTGCTGGAGAAACTCGGTCTTATCAAAAACGAGTCGGGCCATCTCGACGCCGCGGCGGCAAAAGCAGACGCGGCATCTTCTCCTGCGGGCAGTGCGTCCATTCCGGTTGCGGGGATCTCTGGCGGCGGCCAGGGATATCAGCCAACCCTCGTGCCGGGAGGACGCTCTTACGTCGATCAGAGTAAAAGCGAATATCACATCACGCTGCAGGGGGGCACGGCCTCCGCAACGGATCTGACGCGTCAAATCCGGGAGACAATAGATAGCATTGAACAGGATAAAGCGAGACGGCAGCAATCCAGCTTAATGTATGGTTGAGGAGAGATAAAATGTTAATGGTGCTGGGTCTGTTTGTCTTTGAACGACGAACCTTACCCTATCAGACAATGCAGTTTACAAAGGACTACCGCTGGGCGTCCAACGACCGGATCGGGAAACCTAAAGCCTGGCAGTACCTTGGCGAAGGCGAGACATCTTTTACCCTCTCCGGACTGCTTTACCCGGAACTCACGGGAGGGCGGCTTTCCCTTAAGGCGGTTGAGCTGATGGCGAATGAGGGGAGGGCATGGCCGTTGATAGACGGAACCGGCATCATTCACGGCATGTTTATCATTGAGAAAGTCACGCATACGCATTCGGATTTTTACAGTGACGGTACTGCCCGAAAAATTAATTTTACGCTGGAACTGAAACGCGTGGACGAATCGCTGGTGACGATGTTTGGCGATCTGAGAACCCAGGTCGAAGAGCTGGTGACGAGCGCACGTAATAGCATTGGAGGGCTGGTGGGATGATCACCGAAATGAATATCCGGGCGGGTGGGAAAATCGCCCCTGATTTTATGCTTAAGCTTGACGATCGCGATGTCACACAGAATTTCAGCCACCGTCTTATCAGTCTGAGCATGATCGACAAACGTGGGCTGGAAGCCGATCAGCTGGATATTCAACTGGATGATTCCGACGGTCTGCTAGACTTGCCGGCCCGGGGGGCAAGGCTCTCCTTATGGTTGGGATGGGAGGGAACCCCGCTCCAGCCGAAAGGGAGCTTTACGATCGATACGATTGAATTTCGGGGCGCACCGGACACGCTGACGATTCGGGGATGCAGCGCGGATTTTCGTGGAAAGCTAAACGTGCGGCGCGAACAGTCATGGCATGACACGACGATTGGCGCGATAGTCGATACCATCGCTCAGCGTAACCAGTTGACCGCCAGCGTCGCGTCGGGGCTTGCATCCATCGCCATCTCTCATATTGACCAGTCTCAGGAGACAGACGCGGCGTTCCTCTCCCGCCTTGCTGAACGTAATGGAGCATTTGTTTCAATCAAAGCCGGGAAGATTATCTTTATGAAAGCGGGCCAGGCCGTGACGGCCAGCGGCACGCCGATTCCCTTAATGATGATTGAGCGTGGGGATGGCGATAAGCACCTTTTTTCCGTCGCTGACCGTGAAAATTATTCCGGCGTGACGGCCAAATGGCTGCAAACGCGCGACCCAAAGCAACAAAATCCTCAATTGAGTATTTCACGTCAATCAGGGGGGCAGCCGACAGAAGCACTGCAGCACCCGGATGCCGTCGCACCAGTAGCGGAAACAGGAGGCAAGGAGCAGAAGCCGCAAGAGAGGCTGGTGGGAACGGCGGAAAACGTATTTGAGCTCACCACGGTTTATGCCTCTGAAGAGCAGGCGCTCAGGGCCGCAGAGGCTAAGTGGCGCGCGCTTCAGCGGGGAACCGTAGAGTTTTCCATCCAGCTTGCCCAGGGACGCGCCGATCTGTTCCCAGAAACGCCGGTGCTGGTAAACGGTTTTAAACGCGTCATCGACGAGCAGGCGTGGATCATCAGCGAAGTGGTGCATACCCTCAACGATAGCGGATTTACCACGCAGCTTAAGCTTGAGCTGAACGTCAGCGACGAAAAATTTACTGTTGATAGTGAGTAATATAGTTGCTATTGGTTTTGTTTTGGGTATTATTGATTCACAAAATGTGAATTAAATGGAGGGGTACATGTTTCATTGTCCTAAGTGCAAGCACTCTGCGCATGCGCGTACCAGTCGCTATCTAAGTGAAAATACCAAAGAGCGCTATCACCAGTGCACCAATGTGGACTGCAGCTGTACGTTCGTGACGATGGAGTCCGTAGAGCGTCTGATTGCGACCCCAGGTGCCGCTGGACGTGTCCAGGCGGCTTCGCTGAGCCAGGGTTAGCGGGTTTAAAAAAAACAATAAAAAAGCCACTCAATTGAGTGGCTTAATTATATGAAGCCAGCAGACCCAACGGAGGATTACGACCAGACACCAAAAGGCAACATCACTTTTTGAAGGCGGAAAAAACTGCCTTTCGTCGGGTTTTGCGTAATGCTCATTTTTATGCCTGGATTTTGCTATTCAAAATTCGCGCGATAAAGTCAAAAAACCATTGTACCGTACTGAGCATTCATCATCGTTGACGAACGCTGAAGAAATGAATTCACTACGTTTGCCTTTTTTGTCCGTAAAAGTATATTTTGCCGTCACGGTCAGTACATGCCTGTCGTGATACATATTGTAATAATCATTCTCAGAAAGCCTGATATCAGCTGATTTCTCTAAATCTGCCTGGCTATCTGCAATCGCCATTTTTCTGGCGAATACATCTGACACTGGCAGCACATCAAGCACTTCCACTGTTGTTTTGCTGTACTGGATAGACGTCAGATCAATGCCGAGCTCGTTCTTAATGCTGGTTAGCAGCATACCTTCGATATAATGACCGGGTGCTGCACATTCACCACCCGTAGAAGCTGCCATTGCACACACAGGCAACAATACGATGGAAATTGCAATTATGCGGATCATCGTACAACCTCCAGCAATGCGCCTATATCATTGCTCACAAGTAGACGGGTTGAAGGACTCATAATAATACAGCCTTCAGATGCGTATCCGGGTATACCGACGCGCTTATCACCGTGCATACGGAAAGAATGCATGTCACGCGCGTATGAATTGCCGCTAATATGTTTCAGTTTAATTGTCAGCGGTCCTTTGCTGGTGCCGGAACTACCGATTTTCCATATACCGCGTGGAATTGGCCCCATACCGCGAACATGCTCACGGTCTGGATTATTTTTATTGGTGAGGGCGCCGGAGTAACCTGTTTCAATCAGTTTTCCATCTTTAAACAGTTCGCCGGTGCTTTGCTTATAAAGCCATTTAGCCATAGTGATCTCCTTATGCTGTTTTACGGTCTTTCCAGCTATCGGCGTGCTGGATGTTGCCATCGACATAGCTCCACGTGATTTTTTCGTAACGCAGGCCTACATGCTCTATATGCCCGTGTTTTTCGAAATCGGGATCTTTGGTATCAAACATAATTGGCACAACGTGGCACACCTTCACGTTCTCCAGCACGACATTGAAATATTCTTCTTCCATGCCGTTATTATTGATGCGGTAAAGTTTGAATTCGGCTTTTGCCAGGGTCCGACCTGTAGTTAAGGCCCGGTAAAGAAGTGGGGTTGATGGGTCTATCTCTTTTTCAAATGTAAACGCCTCATGCTGTCGCGTTCCGGTTAATGCTCCACTCATGTTATCGGCAGGAATAAACAAATCGTGCTGCATACCTACTACTTCAATGCTGCCTTCCCGGCCACGAACATCAGAGCCACCTTTTATCTGCTTCCCTTCATCGTTGCAAAGCAGGAGATAAATGGGTATAGCCATGCTAATTAACTCCATTTAGTTGACAAATTAACCAAACAATACTCCTTCATTATTTTCTGGTTGTAAGTTTTTATATCACCATTGTTACCTATATTTGTTTTTTTAATAAATGAATATAAATGATAATTTCAGTGAATCGGTTTAATTCATTCTTGATTTGAGTTATTAGTTGATTAACCGCATGACGTAAAGTCTGGTGAGCTTACGGCCACTACCAGAAGCACGCATGATTACATCTATGAAAAAACCAAAAATAACAGGCGAAAATTTGCCTCAGGGATTTTCTCTCGAGAATTAGAGGACAGCACCCGGCAGATAATTGTGAATACGGCGTGATTTAATGACTTTTTGGCTCAATCTATCTGTGCCACCAGTAACTTTTTGCGGGGCTGAACTAACCTCATTTTGCCGTATGTTGGTTCGAATAAATTCATTGCTAGCGTGGCTTACAGAACTGTGAACCAACTGAACCGACATTTTTCTGTGTCTATATATGCGTTTTCATTGTGTATGGACTGGCAGGTTAATTGGGAACCACAGCGCTGGAGGTAGGGGGTAGATGGTGTGGGTGGTCATAAATTAACCATAAATCACTATGGCTACTTTTCTGAAATATCCCCGGTATATCCCCGGAAAAAACAAAGAGCCAGCGCATTTAGCGCCAGCCCTTGCTGTATCTGGTGGCCCCTGCTGGACTTGAACCAGCGACCAAGCGATTATGAGTCGCCTGCTCTAACCACTGAGCTAAGGGGCCGTGGCGGTGAATTATAAAGTAACTCCCCGCAGCAATCCAGCCATTCACACCTGCCTGCTGTTTTTATAAACAACGCATAATCAATCCTTTATACTTCCATAACGATGTATCAGCGGGAGTAAAGATGATCAACGATATTCTGGCCCCTGGCCTGCGGGTGGTGTTCTGCGGAATTAACCCGGGCAAGTCCTCGGCGCACACCGGTTTTCACTTTGCCCACCCGGGCAATCGCTTCTGGAAGGTGATCTATCAGGCCGGATTTACCGACAGGTTACTCAAGCCCGAAGAGGAGCAGCACCTGCTGGACACGCGCTGCGGCATAACCATGCTGGTCGAGCGGCCGACGGTGCAGGCAAGCGAGGTCAACCTGCATGAACTGCGCAGCGGCGGGCGGGAGCTGGTGAAGAAGATTGAAGACTACCAGCCTGCCGCGCTGGCGATCCTCGGCAAGCAGGCCTACGAGCAGGCATTCAGCCAGCGCGGGGCTAAGTGGGGTAAGCAGAGCATTATGATTGGCGTGACGCAGGTGTGGGTGTTGCCGAACCCGAGCGGGCTCAACAGGGCGACGCTGGACAAGCTGGTAGAGGCGTATCGGGAGCTGGATGAGGCGCTGATGGTGCGGGGGCTTTAAGCCTCTGAGGCCTGATGCCCTCACCCTCTCCCCACATGACTGAGGGATCCCCACAACGTTATGGCAGCACGGAACAGTCCCCTCGCCCCTCCGGGGAGAGGGTTAGGGGTTCAGTGCAGTCGCCACCACCCTGGCGACCCGGGCTCCCGGCGGTAAATCGCCGCTTCGCGGTCCCCTCAGCTTATTCCTTCCGGTTTATCGGGTACGGGCGGAGGTAACGTCCCTGTAAAGCCCGCCCTCTCGGCGCATCCATGCGCCTCGCCCCGGCCTGCAGGAAACGCCTCAGCGATTTACAGCCGGACCAGGGCATCGCTGAAAGGCTTCAGTCGTTCTTAAACAACGTTATTGATGCTGCTTAAAATTACTGGGGATCCCTCAGCCTATGGGAAGAGGGCCAGGGTGAGGAGAAATATCCTCAGCGGCGAACCGGTGCCCCGTTCGCCACATAATACGCGGCCGTGCTCTTCGCCAGCGGCTCGCGTCCACGAATGGCGTCGGCAATCTTTTCGCCGATCATAATGGTGGTGGCGTTCAGGTTGCCGGTGATGATCTGCGGCATAATCGACGCATCCACCACGCGCAGCCCTTCCAGCCCGTGAACGCGGCCTTCGCCGTCGACCACCGCCATCTCGTCGTAACCCATCTTGCAGGTGCCGCAAGGGTGGAAGGCGGTTTCGGCGTGGTTGCGCACGAACTCGTCCAGCTGCTCGTCGGTCTGGCAGTCAATACCCGGACTGATTTCACGGCCGCGGTACTTGTCCAGTGCGGGCTGGTGCATGATCTCGCGGGTAATGCGGATCGCGTCGCGGAACTCCTGCCAGTCCTGCTCGTGGGACATATAGTTGAACAGGATCGCCGGATGCTGGTGCGGATCGCGCGACTGGATGCGCACGTGCCCACGGCTCGGGGAGCGCATGGAGCCGACGTGGCACTGGAAGCCGTGCTCTTTCACCGCGTTCGAGCCGTTGTAGTTAATCGCCACCGGCAGGAAGTGGTACTGAATGTTTGGCCACTCGAACTCTTCACGGCTGCGGATAAACCCGCCCGCTTCGAAGTGGTTGCTCGCGCCCACGCCGGTGCCGCCAAACAGCCACTCGGCGCCAATCTTCGGCTGGTTCCACCACTGCAGGGCAGGGTAGAGGGAGACTGGCTCTTTGCATTCGTACTGGAGGTACATCTCCAGGTGATCCTGCAGGTTTTCGCCCACGCCGGGCAGATCGTGTACCAGCGGGATTTCGAACTGTTTCAGCAGGTCAGCGTTGCCCACGCCGGAGCGCTGGAGGATCTGCGGGGAGGCAATCGCCCCGGCGCTCAGCAGCACTTCTTTTTTTGCCGTCGCTTTGGATGGAATGGTGCTTTCACCCTCCAGCCACTCGACGCCCACCGCGCGCTTGCCCTCAAAGAGGATGCGATCGGTCATGGCGTGGGTGCGGATGGTCAGGTTTGGGCGCGGTTTCGCCTGATCCAGATAGCCGCGCGCGGTGCTGGCGCGTCGGCCCTGCGGCGTGACCGTGCGGTCCATCGGGCCGAAGCCTTCCTGCTGATAGCCGTTGAGATCGTCGGTGCGCGGATAGCCCGCCTGCACGCCCGCTTCCACCATCGCCTCAAACAGCGGGTTCACGCCCGGTTTCGAGGTGGTGACGCTCACCGGACCGTCGCCGCCGTGATAGTCGTTCGGCCCCACGTCGCGGGTCTCTGCCTTGCGGTAGTAGGGCAGGCAGTTGAGGTAGCTCCAGTGCTCCAGACCCGGCTCTTTTGCCCAGTTGTCGAGGTCCATCGCGTTACCGCGGATGTAGCACATGCCGTTGATCAGCGACGAGCCGCCCAGCCCTTTGCCACGTCCGCACTCCATGCGGCGGTTGTTCATGTATGGCTCTGGTTCGGTTTCGTACGCCCAGTTGTAGCGCTTGCCCTGCAGCGGGAACGCCAGCGCGGCGGGCATCTGGGTGCGGAAGTCAAAGCGGTAATCCGGCCCGCCCGCTTCAAGCAGCAGGACGGTGGTGTTCGGATCTTCAGTCAGTCGTGTAGCCAGCACGTTGCCGGCAGAGCCGGCCCCGATAATGATGTAGTCAAATTGCAAATAAACCTCCCGGTTAAAATATGGACTGGAATTTACCCATCTCAACCTGGATGGACTTCACTTGGGTGTAGCTCTGCAGCGTCATCACGCCATTCTCGCGGCCAATGCCGGAGTGCTTGTAGCCGCCGACCGGCATCTCTGCGGCGGATTCACCCCAGGTGTTGATCCAGCAGATGCCCGCTTCGAGCTGATGAATGGCGCCGTGGGCGCGGTTCAGGTCGGCCGTGACGATGCCTGCCGCCAGACCGTAGTCGGTGTCGTTGGCGCGGCGAATCGCTTCCTCAATGGACTCATAGGTGAGGATGGACATCACCGGGCCGAAGATCTCTTCGCGCACGATGGTCATCTCGTCGGTGCAGTCGGTGAACACGGTCGGGGCCACCCACGCGCCGTTGTCAAAGCCTTCGCCCTTCAGCACGTCGCCGCCGCACAGCACGCGCGCGCCTTCCTCTTTGCCTTTGGCGATGTAGCGCATCACGCTGTCGCGGTGCGGGAAGCTGACCATCGGACCAAAGTTGGTCGCTTCATCGAACAGATCGCCCGCGCGGATGCGGCCCACGCGCTCAACGATTTTCTGCTCAAACGCGGCTTTGAACTTAGCCGGAACAAACACGCGGGTGCCGTTGGTGCACACCTGGCCGGAGCTGAAGAAGTTGGCCATCATGGCGATGTCCGCCGCGAGATCCAGATCCGCATCGTCAAAAATAATCAGCGGCGATTTGCCGCCCAGCTCCATCGTCACCTCTTTCAGGGAGGAGGCCGCGGCGTTCGCCATCACCTTTTTGCCACTGGCGACGCCACCGGTAAAGGAGACTTTGGCGATGCCCGGATGCTCGGTCAGGTACTGGCCGGTCTCCGCGCCCACGCCCGGCAGAACGTTGAACACGCCGTCCGGCAGGCCCGCTTCGGTGTAGATCTCGGCAAGCTTCAGGGCGGTAAGCGGTGTCACTTCGCTCGGCTTGAAGATCATTGCGTTGCCCGCCGCCAGCGCCGGGGCCGATTTCCACAGGGCGATCTGGATCGGGTAGTTCCATGCGCCGATGCCCGCCACCACGCCCAGCGGCTCGCGGCGGGTATAGACGAATGAGGTCTCGCGCAAGGGGATCTGGCTGCCTTCCAGCGCCGGGATCAGACCCGCGTAGTACTCCAGCACGTCCGCACCGGTGACGATATCCACGGTTGAGGTTTCGGAATACGCTTTACCGGTGTCGAGGGTTTCCAGCTTTGCCAGATCGTCGTTGCGCTCGCGCAGGATGTCGACGGCGCGACGCAGGATGCGAGAGCGCTCCATGGCGGTCATCGCCGCCCAGACTTTTTGCCCGCGCGTTGCGCTTTCTACGGCGCGATCGACGTCTTCGCGCCCGGCAGCCTGAACGGTCGCCAGGACTTCACCGTTGGCCGGGTTGATGGTCTCGAAGGTGCGACCGCTGGTGGCCGATGTATAACCACCATTGATATAAAGCTGCTGTTCTGCCATTCGGGACATAAATTCTCCTCGGTTATTCGGTCGGTAAATGCTGGCTGATAAAGTGGCTGGTCAGTGACTGCGCCAGGGTCTTATCCAGCGGCTTGCCGCTCAGCGCGGCGCGCAGCCACAGCCCGTCGATCAGCGCCGCCAGCCCATATCCCGCCTCCTGGGCCTGCTCGCGCGGAAGCTCGCGGCGGAACTCGTACACCAGGTTCGACAGCAGGCGGCGGCTGCTCACCTGCTGCAGGCGGTAGAGCATCGGCTGATGCATGCTGCTTGCCCAGAAGGCCAGCCAGGCCTTCATCGCCGCGCTGCTCACCTGGGTTTCATCAAAGTTACCGCCGACAATCGCCTGCAGACGCTGCTCCGCGCTGCCGTTCGGCAGGGCGTGCAGGCGGCTCAATACCGCATCGCGCAGCTGGCCGGTGATGTCGCGCATGGTCGCTTCCAGCAGACCATTTTTGTCTTTGAAATAGTGACTGATGATCCCCGTGGAAACGCCCGCCCGACGGGCGATCTGCGCGATCGTCGCGTCGTGCATTCCCACTTCATTTATTGCTTCCAGCGTGGCGTCGATAAGCTGCCTGCGCCGGATCGGCTGCATCCCCACTTTGGGCATTTTTGCCACTCCATTCATCAGCGTTGGTTAACCATTAAAGCGGTTTTTGATTGGACGTTCAATATAAAGTGTGTCTTAATTGTTGCGGATTTGGATTTTAATAGTTACAAAAACAGTGAGGATACTGGATGACAGACCTTTCACAGGACAGAGAAAAAGACAAAATCAACCCGGTCGTTTTTTATACGTCCGCCGGGCTGATTTTGTTGTTTTCCCTGACAACGATCTTCTTTCGCGATTTTTCTGCCGAGTGGATTGGGCGCACCCTGAACTGGGTGTCAAAGACCTTCGGCTGGTACTACCTGCTGGCGGCGACGCTCTATATCGTCTTTGTGGTCTGCATTGCCTGCTCGCGCTTCGGCTCCGTTAAGCTCGGTCCCGAGCAGTCCAAGCCCGAGTTCAGCCTGCTGAGTTGGGCCGCAATGCTGTTTGCCGCGGGCATCGGCATCGACCTGATGTTCTTCTCCGTGGCGGAACCGGTCACGCAGTATATGCAGCCCCCGGAAGGGGCAGGGCAGACGATGGAGGCCGCGCGCCAGGCGATGGTCTGGACGCTGTTCCACTACGGCCTGACCGGCTGGTCAATGTACGCCCTCATGGGCATGGCGCTGGGATACTTTAGCTATCGTTATAATTTGCCCCTCACCATCCGCTCCGCGCTGTACCCGATTTTCGGTAAAAAGATCAACGGTCCGATTGGCCACAGCGTCGACATTGCGGCGGTGATCGGCACCATCTTCGGTATTGCGACAACGCTCGGGATTGGCGTGGTGCAGCTTAACTACGGCCTGAGCGTGCTGTTTGATATTCCGGATTCGATGGCGGCGAAAGCGGCGCTGATTGCGCTCTCCGTCATTATCGCCACCATTTCGGTGACGTCGGGCGTCGATAAGGGCATCCGCGTGCTCTCCGAGCTGAACGTGGCGCTGGCGCTGGGCCTGATCCTGTTCGTGCTGTTTATGGGCGACACCTCGTTCCTGCTCAATGCCTTAGTGCTGAACGTGGGCGACTACGTGAACCGCTTTATGGGCATGACGCTGAACAGCTTCGCCTTCGACCGCCCGGTGGAGTGGATGAACAACTGGACGCTCTTCTTCTGGGCGTGGTGGGTCGCGTGGTCGCCGTTTGTCGGCCTGTTCCTGGCGCGTATTTCACGTGGCCGCACCATCCGTCAGTTTGTGATGGGCACGCTGATTATCCCGTTCACCTTTACCCTGCTGTGGCTGTCGGTGTTCGGCAACAGCGCGCTCCATGAGATTATCCACGGCAACGCGACCTTCGCGCAGGACGCAATGGCGCACCCGGAGCGCGGCTTCTACAGCCTGCTGGCGCAGTACCCGGCGTTCACCTTTAGCGCCTCCGTGGCGACCATTACCGGCCTGCTGTTTTACGTCACCTCAGCGGATTCCGGCGCGCTGGTGCTGGGCAACTTCACCTCGAAGCTGAAGGACATCAACAGCGACGCGCCGAACTGGCTGCGCATCTTCTGGTCCGTCGCCATCGGCCTGCTGACGCTCGGCATGCTGATGACCAACGGCATCTCGGCGCTACAGAACACCACGGTGATCATGGGGCTGCCGTTCAGCTTCGTTATCTTCTTTGTGATGGCCGGGCTGTATAAATCGCTCAAGGTGGAAGACTACCGCCGCGTCAGCGCCAGCCGCGACACCGCGCCGCGCCCGATGGGCGCGCAGGACAGGCTGAGCTGGAAGAAACGCCTGTCGCGCCTGATGAACTACCCGGGCACGCGCTACACCAAACAGATGATGGAGACGGTCTGCTTCCCGGCGATGGAAGAGGTGGCGCAGGAGCTGAAGCTGCGCGGCGCCTACGTGGAGCTGAAAAACCTGCCGCCGGAGGAGGGCGAGACCCTGGGGCACCTGGATCTGCTGGTGCACATGGGCGACGAGCAGAACTTTGTCTACCAGATCTGGCCGCAGCAGTATTCGGTGCCCGGCTTTACCTACCGGGCGCGCAGCGGGAAATCGACCTACTACCGGCTTGAGACCTTCCTGCTGGAAGGAAGTCAGGGGAATGATTTGATGGACTACAGCAAGGAGCAGGTGATTACGGATATTCTGGACCAGTATGAACGGCATCTGAACTTTATCCACCTGCACAGGGAAGCGCCGGGGAATAGCGTGATGTTCCCGGATGTTTGAACCATTTCGTGTATGAATGACAGGGCACCCGTAACGGGTGCCGCTTTCACCTGTCGTGAACGTGAAGACCGGTTTTCCAGATGAAGAAACTTACCGTGTCGACTAATTTTGAATCGGCCTCGGCATAGGTTGCCGCACTGTGTCCTCCCTGACGGTAAGCCAGAACCAGCACGCTGCGCGGCGAGCCGATGTCCTCTAAACGGGCGGCGAATTTTGCTGTTTGCCACGGGGAAACGCGCTGGTCATGCAGGCCCACGGTTAACAGCACGGGAGGATAACGTTTTTCAGGTACCAGATGCCGGTAAGCATCTATTTTCAATAAGTTTAGCCTGCCTGACGGCGTCAGCGGTGATCCCAGTTCGTCATAGTTCATCACGCCTATCGGAATGTTATCCAGTCGGCTGGTATTCAGCATCCCGGCGTCTATGGCCACTGCGGAAAACAGTTCCGGGCGACGGGTCATCGCCATACCCACGATAATTCCCCCCGCGCTTTCACCCCCGATTGCCAATTTTGACGGTGAGGTGTAGCGACTGTCGATAAGATATTCCGCGCAACGGATAAAATCGGTAATGGAATTTTCTTTCTTATCCGCTCTTCCTGCTTCGTGCCATTCAGGGCCCATTTCACCGCCTCCGCGTACATGCGCGATAGCGAGAATACCGCCTTGTTCCAGCCAGAGTAGACGGGTCAGATCGAATGAAGGAAACGTACTCACGCCGTACGCGCCATAAGCCGTCAACCAGGTAGGGACCGAACCATCGCGCGCAATGCCTTTACGGTATATGAGAGTCAGTGGGACGCGAACATTCTCTGCTGTAGTGACCCATTTTTCTTCCGTCACATAGTCTGTCAGGGGCTGGCTTAACGGCGGTATTAACTCTGTTTTCTGGATAATGTTATCCGCAGGTTGATAATGATAAATGACGGGGGGATTAAGCCAGCCCTGACGGGTGAAGAGAATGTCCTGACTATCGCTGCTGGCAAATATCGCACTCACGTCTTCATCTGCAGGGACCGGAATTGCCTGGTGGTGACTGATATCAGCAAACGGAATACGCATGAATTTACTGCTTCCGGCGTTATGATAAGCCACATAAAGTGAATCCCTACTCAGGCTTAATTGTGTTAACTCTCCGTTCGACCAGCTCATCACGTGTTCTTTGGTGGAGGCAGGAGCCGCCAGATTGATGCGTGAAATATCATAGCCTGAGGAGGCGTTATAGCTCGCCAGATAAATCCACTTCCCGGAATAAACAAAGGCAGAAACATTTTTATCGGTATCAACAATTTTGTTCCAGGTGAGTGTGCTGTTGTCATCCGCGTCTTTTTTAGCGGCAAAAAGGTAGCCTCCATAACCACTGATGGATTTTGAAACGTTAACAATCAGATATTCAGAATCAGGAGAGGTGTACAGATTAACGTTTTCGCAGGCTTTTTGTGCGAGTTCAGGGAGCGTGCGCCAGTCAAACGTCATAACGTCTCTGTCGTGCTTTATACGATGGAGGTAGACCTTGCCGCAGGTTTGTCGTCCTGAATCCTGAGTGATGGTGTTGAGACTATAATAAAAGGACTGATTATCCGCGGCCCAGACAACGCTGGGATAGCGAACGTCGGGTATATGCGTATCTAATACGACATTATCCACAACCCGGATAACGGTAATTCTCGTGCTTTCAGTCCCGTTTCTTGAGAGCCCAAAAGCCACATAGCGACCATCATGTGAAGGGCTAAAAAAATTAATCCCATAGCCAACAGGCGGATCAATGAGCACCCGTTCCGGTTTTCCCTTCTGTCTTACAAACAGCCGCAGGTATGGGTGTTCGACCGTTGAGCGTAGATAAAAACGATTTTGTCCCGCATCATAAATATCAGAAATAGTGGGGGCCGTATTCTCCAGCTCGCTTAACCTTTTCGCCAGCGTGTTTCTCCATGGAAGGGCGTGGAGTGTCTTAACCGTCTGGTTTGAGCGTTGATTTAACCAGCGAGCAGTCTGTTGGGGGTGAGTTTCCATCCAATGATAAGGATCCATGCCATCCTCATAGGGATTTGCGTTAGCATGAGCGAAAAAGAGACAGCCGAAAAATGCGAGGATCGTAATAATTATCTGCTTGCTGATAGGTTTTATTCTCGGTATCAGGCAATGTTTCATTTCTGGCTGGGCTCATGTTGTTCTGTCAGTGGCGTTAGTTGAATCACACGTTCAGCGGATGCGATAGTTGATTTTCTGTGCGCGATGATAATGCGTGTGATGTTTAACTTTTTGATGGCTGCATTGACATAGCTCTCACTCTCTTCATCCAGTGCGCTGGTCGCTTCATCCATAAATAATATTCCGGGTTTGCGATATAGCGCGCGCGCAATAAAGAGTCGTTGTTTTTGTCCACCTGATAATCCTTCACCGAGTTCACCAATTAGGGTCTCGTATCCCATAGGCATTTTTATAATCACGTCATGGATATAGCTGGCGCGGGCGCAGGCTTCCATCCACTCCTTATCGCCTTTGTCATCAAAGCCACAAATATTTTCCCTGATTGATCCAGAGAACAACTTATCATCCTGCATAACGCAGCCGATAATTTTACGATAGTTGTTTAAACCCAGCTGTTGAATGTCATAACCGTCGATTGTGACGGAGCCCGAAAGTGGTTCAAATAACCCACAAAGTACTCTCATAAGCGTGGTTTTCCCCGCTCCTGACGGTCCTGTAATCGCCACGCTTTCACCTGCTGAAACCTTGAATGAGAGATTGCGAAAAACATCGGCGGAATGCTCGTCATAGCGATAGCTCAGCGCATGGGTTTCAAGAGTAACAGGTTGCATGGTATTTATGATTTCTCTGTCAGGCTTTTTCATTTCTCTTACGTTAAGCGCAATATCGGATACGCGTTCGTTATGAAGATGCATCATGCGCAACTTCATCAGAAAATTTGTCAGTGACCAGATTCTGTCGGCAAATTGTTCTCTGAACACGCCAAAAGCGATGAACATTCCAATTGTCATCGCGTTTTCTATGATGAGTTTTGAACCCAGCCATAACATTGTTATTTGTTCGCAGGCAATAATAAAAGCGTTTACCCCACCAAAAAGCAGATCCATTTTGGTGATTTTTATCTCTGTATTGATCGTGTCAATTTCCAGATTTAACCAGTGAGTGCCGCGTCTCTCACTCAAACCCTGCATTTTTACGGTCGCGATACCGTACAACGTTTCCATGAAATAGGACCGGGTGCGGGCATCTCTGATGAGGGTTTCTTCCGATAACTCGCGATAGGTACTGTAGGTCATTAGTCTGGTCAGAACATACAGCGCAGTAAAGCCTATGACTACGCCAGTCAGCCAGCCGCCATAAAGTATCATCATCACGATGACACCCATCATCATGGTTCCATCGATAAGTGCCCCAATGATGCTGCTGGTAAAAGTTTCTCGAAGCGTGTTCAGTGATCCAAAGCGCGACTGAATATCGCCCAGCTTGCGCCGCTCAAAATAGCTTAGAGGCAGCCGCACGAGATGGGTAAAAAGCCCGGACTGCCACTGCACATTGATAAGCGTCGTCATTATCAGCGAGGACCATGAACGTAAAGCACTCAACGCCACGCGCAGTAAAGTAAAGAGAAACAGGCCGATACAAATCACCGTTAACAAGCCCATATCTGCGGCGGGAATAGCATGATCCAGGGCGAGTTGAGTGCCTATCGGTATAAGCAGGTTGATGGTTTCAATAATGAGCGAATAGAAAAATATTTTGCCTAACATTCCCTTAAGGCCGTGCACCTTCGCGGCCAGGGACCTCAGGCTGAACTGATGGCTTGTTGGCTGTGCGGCAAATGTACTTCCGGGCCATACTTCGAGCGCTATGCCGGTGAAGTATTTCGACATCTCCTCCATACCTACTTTTCTTCGCCCCCGAGCGGGGTCGTGAAGTATGGCTCGATTCTGCTTCACGCTGACGAGTACCACAAAATGGTTAAAATCCCAGTGCAGGATGCAAGGAGTTTTAAGCGCGCTGAGTTCATTGAGATCGAGGGATAAACAGCGTGTTGCGAGTCCAAGTTGTTCAGCAATTTGCGTCATGCCTGCCAGCGTGGTGCCCCGTGCCGACAGGTTAAATTGTTGACGCAGGGCGATGAGGTTGCTCTGTTTGCCATAGTGGCTACAGATCATCGCGAGGCAGGCCAGGCCGCACTCTGACGATTCCGTCTGGTGAACCAGCGGAACCCGGGAGCGCAACTGGAGATCCAGCTGTTCGATGAGGGTTTTAAGAGAGCGTTTACTCATTTACCGGACCCCCGGCGCTATTTTTCATATCGTAGAAGGGTGAAAGCATCCACTGGTAGATTTTTCTTTTTTCCAGAAATAAGGTGCTTTGAGCCTGCATACCATTGCCTAAACTCAGACGTTTGCCCGCATAGGCAATGTTTTGTCTGTCAGGCCTGATAATAATTTTGTAGTAAGGGGCGGCCCCGGGTGAGGTCGCTTTAAGTGCCCCCTGATAGGTTTGCATCTCCTGAGGGGAGGCAGGGGAACGCGAGATAACCGAAATGGAGCCCCCAAACATGCCAAATTTTTGTGCCGGAAACGCCTCATAGCGAATGTTCACCCGGTCGCCAGGAGAAAGGTAGGGGACGGCATCATTAGGCACCCATGTGACAAGAGAAAAATGATCGATAGTCAGAGGGATAATTTGCAGGAGGCTGTCGCCAGGTTTGATCATCTGCCCAACCGTAACGCTCAGAGAGTCTACCCGCCCGTCAGACATTGCCCGGATGATAATTGCGCCCCCGGCATCAATATTTAGACGCTCTTTTTGCAGCTCGTAGCGCTGAAGCTCCATCTGGTGGATCTGGTTATCAAATTCGGCAGCCTGAGTTTGAATCTGGCTTTCGAGAGTGGTCACCTGCAACGCGTTCTGATCGCTTTGAGCAGACAAATTAAGCATATTATTTTGTCGCTCGTAGTATAAGGCTATCTGGTTTATCAACTGATCCTGCGTGATAAGTCCGCGCGCTTGATAATGCCGATAGTTTTCCATGTTCGTTTTCATGACGCGAATGCCTTCCTGGGCTTGTGCGATAATGTCTGAGGATCGTTTGAGGGCCGCACTGTATTGCTCTTTTTGTTTTTTTAGCATTTCCAGAGTGTTTCTTTTATTCTCCTGAAGAAGATCCGTGATTTGAGCAATACGTGTAAGTTGGTTATCGACATCCATTCGCTGGTTATCACTCACAACACCGCTACGCGTGCTTTTACTAACATCTATCATGTAGATAGCATCGCCTGTTTTGAGCAGTTGACCTTCAGTGACAAACTGTTTAACTACAACGCCCTGGACACTGGCATACACATTTGATGAGCGGGGATACGTGGATATCTCACCCATCACTGTGATCCTTCTTGTATAGCTGAATGTCAAAATGAAAACGATAAAGGCAACAATAAAAAAAGCAGATAATCCGGCAACAAGCCAAATTGGAATACCAGGTAGTAATAAGGCCTTTCCCTGCCATCGCATTTTTTTGTATTCAACCGCTTGTTGGCGATACACGCATGCTATTCCTTTTGTAAAGCAAGTCTTTAGATTTAGCCTGATTCCAGGCGATCATTTTTAGCTGAATGGCGCCTGGTTATTCCACCTGTTCCAAAACGTTCACTGACTGTCCTGGCCATTAGCTCTCAGTCAGTAATGTTGACCCGGTAAAGATTCAGCCATCTTTTCCATTGCGTCCGTCATGTCCTCCGGGACCTCCTTTTCCGCCTTTGCCCCCTTTCCCGCCTGGGCCACCGTTACCGCCATCTCCTCCGTTACCTCCACGTCCACCATTGCCGCCGTTGCCGCCATTGCCTGACCCACACGTGCCACCGTTTCCTCCACGACCTCCGTTCCCACCGGCGCCCCCGTTGCCGCCATTACCGCCGTCACATTGTGATCCTCCGGAAATAAGCTGCATCTCAGAATTCAGTAATTTTCGCATTTTCATCTCCTGATGAAATAAGTACATCCTTCACGATGGCCCACAATAAAAATCTATCGTGAGCCGTCGTATTCGCTGTTAAGGGTGATTAACGGCGTCCGCCATTATTACCACCACCACAGTTTCCGCCATTACCGCCGTTGCCGCCATTACCCCCACGGCCACCATTACCACCATTGCCGCCGTTACAGGTACCACCGTTACCACCACTGTTACCATTGCCGTTACCACTGTGATTACCGTTCCCGTTACCAGCACCAATTCCACCAGCGACACTGCTCATTTCATTTTGGTTTAATTCACGCATTATACTTTCCTTAGTGATATTGAGTTAATGTAAAACAGCGAAAGCATAATGTTCCTAAAATTATAAAATTGAAATGATTTATTTTGTGTTTATTGATTTTTTTATCTTGGCATTTTTGATCTGGCTCGAGGTTTTATGGCTGAGTTCTGTTATGAAAAAACCTGCTCGCATACTTTTAAATGCTCAAGGAAAATTTTGGTGGCTATTATAAATGGTAGGGAGGGGCTTAACATTTTTTCCCGGTGGGTGTACGTTTATTTGATTGGTGGCTATAGGGGAGGATGGTTTTGTTATTACTCATCTGGTATTAATTAAAACTAAATGGCTGGAGCAATAAACAGGGCAGCATTATTCCTGAACGACAATCATGGTATATACCTCTCCATTAATACGTTGCCAGGCGAGGCTAAAGCATTTTCCCTGCTGATAACGGCCTGCCGGATGGCTGAGCGTCAACGCGATAGTTTGCTGATTCAACGCCGTGACCCGTGCACAGTCGAATCCCATGTAGCGCCTTGCCGTAGGGAACAGGGCTTTAAACAAACTTTCTTTGGCGCTGAATGCAAGCGTCAACGCCAGCGCAAAGGGGTAGCCCGAGCGTGTCAGGCACATCGCTTCCTGTGCATCAATGATGCCGTCCTGGATTTCTCGGGCTTCACGGTCAGGAAGAATGGCTTCGCAATCAATACCCACAAGCGCATCTGGATGACGGACGGCAACCGCCATCGCCTGCGTGCCGCAGTGGGTGATGCTCCCTGAAACGTCTTCCGGCCAGAGCGGTTCACCACTGGGGCCGATGCCGGGCACGGTGTGGTCAGGTAAGGCATGCGCGGCGGCGATGCGGCCTGCCAGATGCTCGGCTTTGCGTTTGCGCCCGGCGTTTGAAAGCTCGGCGTGGTGGGGGAGCCAGAGGAGATCGGCGTCGGTGAAGGTGGTTGGGTCGAAGGTGACGTGGTGAACGGTGTGGCCGGCGAGAATGAACGTGGTATGGGTTGTGTGCATGGTTTTTCCTCTATCAGCAAATAGTGCGGCCTGATGCCCTCACCCCGGCCCTCTCCCACGGGGAGAGGGAGCAAACACTAAAAACGGCAACGGGGTTGCCGTTTTGCTTTCACCTCGTCCTCACCCCAGCCCTCTCCCACAGGGAGAGGGAGGCGTTGTTGCCTTTATCAGAAACGCGTATTCACGCTCATATACCACGTGCGGCCTGGCTCATTATAGGTATAAGCCCCCGCGCCGTACATATACGCACCGGTGGTGGCGTTGCCCGTGGTCTGGGCATTACCCGCGCGCCACTGGCGCTTGTCGAAGACGTTATCCACGCCGCCGGTCAGGCTGACGTTTTTGGTCATGTCCCAGGTTGCGCTCAGGCCCACGATGCTGTACGGACTGACTTCGTCATTCTCAGACCCGGTCACCGGCTGACCTTTGTAGTTGTACTTCTTCGGCTGCTGCTTGCCGTACCAGGTAAAGGTCGACTGGAGCGACACGTCCTGATGCACCTGCCAGCTCAGGGTTGAGTTCAGCGTGTACTCCGGAATGATCGACAGACGGTCGCCAGTCTCCTTGTTCTTGCTCTGCAGCATGTAGGTGATGTTGTTGGTCCAGTTAATCGTGTCGCTGACCGGCACGTTCAGGGAGCCTTCCAGACCTTCAACCACCGCCTTCGGCACGTTTTCCCACTGGTAGATATCCGTCTGCACTTTACCGGAAGAGGTGTGACCAATCGGCGCGTAGCCCGCTTCAATCTTGTCGCGGTAGTCGTTGCGGAACCAGGTGACGCCCGCCAGCCAGCCGTCGTGTTTCCACTCCAGGCCAATCTCTTTGTTGATGCTGGTTTCGGCCTTCAGGTCGTCGTTACCCATCATGTAGCAGCCCACGCCGTCGGAGCTGGCGTAGCAGCCCTGGCCTTTGCTGTAGAGCAGGTAGTTCGGGTTGGTCTGGTACAGGCTCGGCGCCTTATAGGCGCGGGCGATCCCCATCTTCAGCGTGAAGTCATCCCCCAGACCCTGCGACAGGTTAAGTGACGGGCTCCAGTTGTTGCCGACGATGGTGTGATGGTCGAAGCGCAGGGCAGGGGTCAGCATGGTGCTGTCGGTCAGCTCCATGTTGTTTTCGGCGAACAGAGAGAAAATCTCTGCCGACGTGTACGGGCTGCGGTCGTTGCTCATGCCCGGAATGGTGCCGCCCTGCTGAGTTTGGGTGAAGGAGGTCGAGTCCTTCATGCGCTGCTGGTTCCACTCGGTGCCGAGCGTCAGGTTCTGGTTAACGAGGAAATCAATCGGCAGGTTGATTTCACTGTGCAGCATCACGTCGGCCAGATCGGTGTCGGTGAATTTATTACTGTTGAACAGGCCTTCCAGACCGCCTGCCAGCCCTTCGCCCAGACGGGAGTTGCGGGTGTGCTCGTACTGCGCCCAGTTGCTGGTGGTAATGCCGTTATCCCAGCCGCCGTTCCAGGTCACCGCGAAGTTCTGGCGATAGATACGGTTGGTCTCTTTGCCGTAGTTCTTTTTCACCAGACCACTGGAGCTGTTGTCGTTGTTAGTATTCTGGGTATCACCGGCGTAGAGGTTATTCTGACGGCTGTAGCCCGCCTCAAATTCCAGAGACTGCATCGGCGCAAAGTCCCAGCGCACCACGCCGTTGATGTCTTTATTTTCCACCCCTTCACGGCCCGCGGGCAGCGTGTCGGCGTAGGCACCGGTTCGGTCAGACTGGTGACCCTGGTTGATGTCCCACGCGTCGGCCTGGGTTTTGTCCAGGTTACCGAACATGCGGAAGCTGAAGTCGCCGCCCAGCGGGCCGCTCAGGCTGAAGTTGGTGCGTTTGGTGGAACCTTCATCCTTGTGCTCAGGCGCATTCAGGTAGGTATTCCAGGAGCCGTGCCACTGGTCGTCGAATTTTTTGGTGATGATGTTCACCACGCCACCTGCCGCGCCGTTGCCATAGCGCGCGGCGGCCGGACCGCGGATCACTTCGATGCGCTCGATCATCTCCGGCGGCACCCAGCCGGTATCGCCGCGGGTGTCGCGCTCGCCGCGCCAGCCCAGACGGATGGAGTTTCGGCTGGTCACCGGCTTGCCGTCGATCAGGATCAGGGTGTTTTCTGGCCCCATGCCGCGGATATCAATCTGACGGTTATTCCCGCGCTGGCCGCTGGTGGAGTTACCGGTCAGGTTAACGCCCGGCATGGTGCGGATGATTTCAGCCACGTCCCGTGCGGGCGGGTTTTTACGTATCTCATCGGCGGTGATGGTCGATACCCCCGGCGCCTGCAGATTCTGCTCGGCGGCGGTGATCACCATCGTGTCTTCGTGCTGCGCAGAGGCGGTGTTGTCGTCTGCCAGAGCGGGCAGCGCGGCGCCGTAAATCCCTAAATTGACCAGCAAGGCCAGAGAGTGAATCTTCTTATTCATTGTACGTCCTGCTTTTGTGGTTGTTTTATGAGCGCTTCCCACAGCGCGGGCACTACGCTATTGCAAATGCAAATAGTTATCAATAATATTATCAATAAAATTTGCTCTGAAACAAAAAAGACTGTTAAACATGAGGTTATAAGGGTGACGGCGTTAACAACGGGAAGTGAAGCGTGGTGGCAGTCGAAAAACGGGCCTGAATGGACGCCGAAAAAGGGAAACTATCGCGTCACGTTCTGGTGGCGTGACCCGGCAGGAACGCAAAGAACGTCACCGATCAAACGCGTCTGGCTCTACGTCACCGGCGTGACCGATCACCACCAAAATGCCCGCCCGCAGTCTCTCGAACGCATTCCCGATACCGACGTCTGGCAGTGGCAGGGCGATTTCAGCCCCGAGTGGCGTGGAAGCTACTGTTTTATCCCTTCCATGAATGAAAACGATTTTGCCAGCGTCGTGTTTGAAGGCGAGCAGCCGGAGCGCATGGCGCTGCGCGAAGGGTGGCGCAAGCTGCTGCCGCACGCGGTTTCCGACCCGCTGAATCCGCAGAGCTGGCGCGGCGGGCGCGGCCATGCCGTCTCCGCGCTGGAGATGCCGGGCGCGCCGGTTCAGCCGGGGTGGAATCATCCCGATACGCCGTATCAGCCGCCAGTCTGCATTGAGTGGGAAAGCGCGCGCCTGAAAAATCGCCGTCGCGTCTGGATTTTCACTACCGGGGATCATAGCCCGGAACGCCCGCTGGCGGTGCTGCTCGACGGGCAGTTCTGGGCCGAAAGCATGCCGGTCTGGCCTGCACTGGCGTCGCTCACCGCCGAGCGCAAATTACCGCCTGCGGTCTACGTCTTAATTGATGTTATCGATATGGAGCATCGCAACCGCGAGCTGCCGTGCAATCCCGATTTCTGGCTGGCGGTGCAGGAAGAACTTCTCCCCCTTGTCCAACAATGCGCGCCGTTTAGCGACCGCGCCGACCGTACGGTGGTGGCTGGCCAGAGCTTTGGCGGTCTCGCGTCGCTTTATGCTGGCCTCCACTGGCCGCAGCGTTTTGGCTGCGTGCTTAGCCAGTCCGGATCCTTCTGGTGGCCATACCGCGGTGGGCAGCAGGACGGGCTGTTAATCGAACAACTTAAAGCCGGTGAAATATCCCCTCGCGGGCTACGCATCATTCTCGAAGCCGGGCGCAACGAGCCGCTCATCTTCCGCGCGAATCAGGCGATTTACGCCGAGCTGCACACGCACCAACCGGTTATCTGGCGTCAGGTTGACGGCGGACACGATGCGCTTTGCTGGCGCGGTGGGCTGACGCAGGGGCTGATGACCCTCTGGCAGCCGCTTATTCACTAACGGAGTCTGTATGGAATTCAGCAATCCTTTCGATAATCCGCAGGGACAGTTCGCCATTTTGCAAAACGACCAGGGGCAGTACAGCCTGTGGCCTCAGCAGTGCGAACTGCCGGCAGGGTGGTGCGTGGTGTGCGAAGCACAGTCGCAGGAGGCGTGCCAGCAGTGGCTTGCCGGGCACTGGCAAACGCTTGAGCCGTCTTACTTTGTGGGGGAGAACGCATGAACCGTCTTCCTCTCGTCGCCGCCCAGCCGGGGATCTGGATGGCGGAACAGCTGTCCACGCTGCCAAACGCCTGGAGCGTGGCGCACTACACCGAGCTGAAAGGCGATATCGATGCGCCACTGCTGGTTAAAGCCATTGCGGAAGGCATGCTGCAGGCCGATACCCTGCGCATGCGTTTTGCAGAAGAAAACGGTGAGGTGTGGCAGTGGGTGGATGAGACCTTCATTCTGCCGGAACCGTCCGTTGTTCGCGTTGATTCCCACGCTGCCGCCGTGGCGCTGATGGAATCCGATCTTAACCAGAACCTGCGCGTCGCCAGCGGTCAGCCGCTGGCGTTTCACCAGCTGATTCAGGTCGGTGAAAACCACTGGTACTGGTATCAGCGCTATCATCATCTGGTAGTGGATGGCTTCAGTTTCCCGGCCATTACCCGCCAGATCGCCGTAATTTATGCCGCGTGGAAAAAGGGCGACCCCACGCCTGAATCCCCGTTTACCCCATTTGCAGAGGTGGTGGACGAGTACCAGCGCTATCGCGACAGCGAGGCGTACCCGCGCGACGGCGCGTTCTGGGCCGAGCAGCGCAAACAGCTGCCTTCTCCGGTCTCGCTCTCCTCCGCGCCGCTGCCGGGTCGTGCCGCGACAACGGATATCCTGCGCCTGAAAATCGTCGCCGACGGTCGTGCTTTTAGCCAGCTTGCGCAGGCGGCAGAAAAGGTACAGCGCACCGACCTGGCGCTTGCGCTGGTGGCGCTGTGGCTGGGGCGCCTCACCGGACGGCTGGACTACGCCGCCGGGTTTATCTTTATGCGAAGGATGGGGTCCGCAGCCCTGACCGCGACCGGACCGGTGCTTAACGTCCTGCCGCTGGCGGTCAATATCGATCCGCAGGAGAGCCTGCCCTCGCTGGCGCTGCGCCTGGCGAACCAGCTGAAAAAAATGCGCCGCCACCAGCGCTACGACGCCGAGCAGATCGTGCGCGACAGTGGGAAAGCGGCGGGCGATGAAGCGCTGTTTGGCCCGGTGCTGAACGTGAAAGTGTTCGACTACCAGCTGGATATCGACGGCGTGGAGGCCATCACCCACACGCTGGCGACCGGCCCGGTGAACGATCTGGAACTGGCGCTGTTCCCGGACGAGCAGGGCGGGCTGAGCATGGAGATCCTCGCCAATAAACAGCGCTACGACGAGGCGACGCTGACGCGTCACGTCGCGCGCCTGAACGCGATGCTGAGGCAATTTGCGGCCAACCCGGACCTGCGCTGCGGCGAGGTGGAAACCGTTTCAGAACAGGAATACGCAAAGCTCGCGCGCATCAACGATACCGGACTGGCGCTGCCGTCCACTACGCTCGTGGATCTGGTGGCGGAACAGGCGAGCAAAACGCCGGACGCCCCGGCGCTGGCGGATGCGAACGTTGAGCTGAACTATCGCCAGATGCGCGAGCAGGTCATCGCGCTGGCAAACCTGCTGCGCGCGCGCGGCGTGAAGCCGGGCGACAGCGTGGCGGTGGCCCTGCCGCGCTCGGTATTCCTGACGTTAGCCTTGCACGGCATTGTGGAGGCGGGCGCCGCGTGGCTGCCGCTTGACACCGGCTACCCGGACGATCGCCTGCGGATGATGCTGGAGGATGCGAAGCCGTCCCTGCTTATTACCACTGACGAACAGCTTCCGCGCTTTAGCGATCTCTCCGTCGAGATGTTTAGTTACAACACACTATTACCGACCGCGGGTGCTGAGCCGCTGCGGCTGGTGAAGCCGGAGCAGACGGCGTACATCATCTTTACCTCCGGCTCGACCGGGCGTCCAAAAGGGGTCATGGTCGGCCATACTGCCATCGTTAACCGCCTGAAGTGGATGCAGGACCATTATCCGCTGGGCGCGGACGATGTGGTGGCGCAGAAAACGCCGTGCAGCTTTGATGTGTCGGTGTGGGAGTTCTGGTGGCCGTTTATCGCCGGGGCGAAGCTGGTGATGGCCGAGCCGGACGCGCACCGCGATCCGCAGGCGATGCAAAGCTTCTTCGCCCACTATGGCGTGACCACTACCCACTTCGTGCCGTCGATGCTGGCGGCGTTTGTTGCCTCGCTGTCGCCGGAAAACGTCGACTGCTGCAAAGCGCTTAAGCAGGTGTTCTGCAGCGGCGAAGCGCTGCCGACGGCGCTGTGCCGCGAGTGGGAACAGCTGACCCGCGTGCCGCTGCACAATCTTTATGGCCCGACGGAAGCGGCGGTGGACGTCAGCTGGTATCCGGCGTTTGGGCCTGAGCTGGCGGCGGTGGAAGGTAACAGCGTGCCGATCGGCTTCCCGGTGTGGAACACGGGGCTGCGCATTCTGGATGCGATGATGCGCCCGGTGCCGTTCGGCGTGGCGGGCGATCTCTACCTCACCGGCATCCAGCTGGCGCAGGGGTATCTTGGCCGTCCGGATCTCACCGCCAGCCGCTTTATCGCCGACCCGTTTGCGCCGGGCGAGCGGATGTACCGCACCGGAGACGTTGCCCGCTGGCTGGATAACGGCGCGGTGGAATATCTGGGCCGCAGCGACGACCAGCTTAAAATTCGCGGCCAGCGCATCGAGCTGGGTGAAATCGACCGGGCGATGATGTCGCTGCCGGACGTGGCCCAGGCCGTAGCGCACGCCTGCGTCTTCAACCAGGCGGCGGCAACGGGCGGCGATGCCCGCCAGCTGGTGGGGTACGTGGTTTCTGAATCCGGCTTACCGCTGGACCGCGACGCGCTGCTGGAATCGCTCAAAACCCAGCTGCCGCCGCATATGGTGCCGGTGGTGCTGCTGCAAATCAGCGCGCTGCCGCTGAGCGCCAACGGCAAGCTGGATCGCAAGGCGCTGCCGCTGCCGGAACTGACCGGTAAAACGTCCGGACGGGTCCCGGAAAGCGAAACCGAAATCGCCGTCGCGCAGTCGTTTGCCGCGCTGCTGGGCTGCGAGATCAACGACATTAAGGCGGATTTCTTTGCCCTCGGCGGCCACTCGCTGCTGGCTATGCGTCTGGCGGCGCAGCTCAGCCGTGCGTTCAACCGCAAGGTCACGCCGGGGCAGATTATGGTCGCCTCGACGGTCAGCAAGCTTAGCGCCCTGCTGGACTCGCAGATGAGCGACGAGCAGGCGCAGCGCCTGGGGTATGAAACGCTTCTGCCGCTGCGTGAGGGCGACGGCCCGACGCTGTTCTGCTTCCATCCGGCATCCGGCTTCGCCTGGCAGTTTAGCGTGCTGGCGCGCTACCTCAGCCCGCGCTTGTCTATCGTCGGCATTCAGTCGCCGCGCCCGGACGGGCCGATGCAGCAGTGTGCGGATCTGGATGGGGTGATTGAGCGCCACCTGTTTACGTTACGTAAGCAGCAGCCGCAGGGGCCGTATTACCTGTTCGGTTATTCCCTCGGCGGCACGCTGGCGCAGGGGATTGCGGCCCGCCTGCGCGAGCAGGGTGAAGTGGTTTCATTCCTCGGCCTGCTGGATACCTGGCCGCCGGAAACCCAGAACTGGGCGGAAAAAGAGGCTAACGGCCTCGACCCGGCGGTGCTGGCAGAGATCGAGCGGGAACGTCAGGCGTTTATCGCCGCCCAGCAGGGGCAGGGCTCCAGCGAGCTGTTTAACGCGATTGAAGGCAACTACGCCGACGCGGTGCGGCTGCTCACCACGGCGCACAGCGCGCGCTTTGACGGCAAAGCGACGCTGTTTGTCGCCGAGCGCACGCGAACCATGGATCCGCAGGCGGCCTGGGCGCCGTGGGTGTCGGAGCTTGAGGTGTACAGCCAGGATTGCGCCCACGTGGATATCATTTCACCGCAGGCGTTTGAGAAGATAGGGCCGGTGTTGAAGAATATTTTGGGGTAACGTCAAAAGCGCCGGGTGTAGGCCGGGTAAGGCGTAGCCGCCACCCGGCAATTACCGTCGACCTAACGGCACCACCAGCGGCGTGCCCGCCACCGGATCGTCGATTATCATGCAGCGCATACCGTAGATCCGTGCGATCAGCTCCGACGTGACAATCTCTTTCGGCGCACCCTGGGCCACAATCTCCCCGTCTCGCAAGGCAATCAGGTGCGTGGCGAAGCGGCACGCCTGGTTTAAATCGTGCAGCACCGCCGCAAGGGTGTACCCCTGCGTGCGGTTCAGCTCGCTCAGCAGCTCCAGCAGGTCGATCTGGTGGCTGATATCCAGCCAGGTCGTCGGCTCGTCCAGCAGCATGATGGAGGTCTCCTGCGCCAGCACCATCGCGATCCACGCGCGCTGACGCTGTCCGCCGGAAAGGGTATCCACGCTTTGCTGAGCGAGATCGGTAATGCCTGTCGCCCGCATCGCGCGGTTCACCGCCTCGTCATCTTCCTTGCGCCAGCGGGTAAACAGCGGCTGGTGCGGATAGCGCCCGCGCGAGACCAGCTCCTGCACCGTGATGTCCCCCGGCGTGGTGGCGTTTTGCGCCAGCAGCCCGATGCGCCTGGCCACCTCTTTGCTGGCGAAGCGCTGGATCTGCTCCCCGTCGAGGAAGACACTGCCCTCCACCGGCGTCATCAGGCGGCTCAGGGTGCGCAGCAGGGTCGATTTTCCGCAGCCGTTCGGGCCGATAATCGCCGTGAAGTGGCCGTCCGGAATGGCGACGGATAAATCACGGGCAATAATTTTTTTGCCGTAACCGAGGGTGAGATTTTCGCCGCGCAAGCGGGTGGTTGAATCTGTCATTTCTTGCGAGACTCCTGAACGAGCAAGACGATAAGGTAAATGCCGCCGAGGCTGACGGTCACCACGCCCACTGGAAGCTGGTAAGGCATAAACAGCCGCTGGGCGCAAAGATCGGCGGCCAGCAGCAGCAGCGCGCCGCACAGCGCCGCCTGAGTTAATCCCCAGCGCGCCGTCCCGCTTAGACGTCGTGCGATATGCGGCGCGACAAGGGCGATAAACGATATCGGCCCGGCGATGGCGGTGGAGGCGGCGGTCAGCAGTACGGCGACCAGCATCAGCATCAGGCGCGAGCGCTCAACGCCCACGCCCAGCGCGCAGGCGCTGTCGTCGCCCATCTCCAGCAGCCGCATGCGCCGTACCAGCAGCAGCGCGCCGATAAACATCAGCACAATCAGCGGTGCCGCGGGCCAGGTTTTGCCCCACGTCAGGCCGTTGAGGGAGCCCGCGTACCACAGCCCGGCGGAAAGCGCCGTTTCCAGCGAGGCCTGCAGCAGCAGCCATGTGTTAAAGGCCATCAGCATCGCACGTACGCCGATACCGATAATGATCAGCCGGAAGGTGTCGATGCCGTTGCGCCAGGCCAACAGCCAGATAACCAGCGACGTCAGAATGCCGCCCGCCATCGCCGTAAAGGTGATGGCCGTCAGGTGCTGCCCGAACAGCACCATCGCCACCAGCACGCCGCTCCAGGCCCCGGTATTGAGGCCCATCACGTCCGGGCTGCCGAGTGGGTTGCGCATCAGCGACTGGAAAATCGCACCGCTGACGCCGAGCGCCGCGCCCACCAGAATGGCCATCGCCACGCGCGGCAGTCGCCATTCGGTGACAACCAGGGTGATATTGCGCGGCGCGCTGCCGGTGAGGGCGTTAAACACCTGGGTGAAATCGAGCGTCACCGCGCCGCTTCTGAGGCTCCACGTTGCCAGCAGCAGAATGGCGATAACCAGCAGGGAGACGCAGGCGACTAAACGCCGGGACGGGGCAATCATGCGCCACCTCCGCGTCTACGTCGTACCAGGAAGATCAGCATCGGCGCACCGATAAAGGCGCTGACCACCGAGACGCGCAGCTCGCCCGGCACCAGCAGGCGGCCCAGCACGTCGGCAAACAGCAGCAGGGCAGGTGTGGCCAGCAGCGTGACCGGCAGGGACCAGCGGTGATCCGCTCCCACCAGCCAGCGCGCCATATGGGGCATCATCAGGCCGATAAAGGCAATCGGGCCAACCACGGCGGTCGCGCTGCCGCACAGTACGGTGATGGCCAGCAGGCCCGTCAGCTGCGTGCGCGCCACGCGGTTGCCGAGGGCGGTGGCGGTGTCGCTGCCGAGGCTCAGGCTGTTCAGCGCCCGGCTTAACGACAGCGCTACGGCGGCGGCAATCATCACCGGGATTGCCACCACTTTCAGGGTTTCAAGGGTGCGGATATCCAGCGAGCCGGCCTGCCAAAAGCGCAGCTGGTCGTAAACGTCCGGGTTGAGCAGGGCGATGCCGTTGGACAAGCCTTCCAGCACCGCGGCAAGCGCCACGCCCGCCAGCGTCAGGCGTACCGGGCTCAGCTGTCCGCCGCCCTGGCTGCCGGTAAACGCCACCACCAGCGAGGCGGCCAGCGCGCCGCAAAAGGCCATCACCAGCTGTTCAGAGGGCGACGTCAACCCGAACAGCGCCGCGCCGAGTACGATGGCAAAGCTGGCACCGGAGTTCACGCCGAGAATGCCGGGGTCCGCCAGCGGGTTACGGGTAAGGGTTTGCATCAACGCACCGGCAAGGCCGAGCGCGCCACCGGCCAGTAGTCCGGCAAGGGTGCGGGGCAGGCGGGCCTCGAGCACGATGACGCAGTCGGCGCTCTGACAAGTGCCGGAGAGCGCATCAACGATAACGGAGGCGGGCAGCGGCTTCGCGCCGACCAGCAGGCTGAGTGCAATCGCCAGGCTTAATAGCAGCAATAAAACGGGCACGGCAATGGCGCGCACCGAAGAAGAGGAAAACGACATAGCAACATCCATGATTTGATAATGATAGTGATTATCGTTATCTATCTTATTTGGCTATGTTAGCATGTGCGCCCATGGAATGGGTAGAATTACACTCAAGGCTTTGTCATGAATCAAAAATCCTGGCTGCTCAACCTCAGCCTGCTCAAAACGCACCCGGCGTATCGCGCCGTCTTTATCGCTCGTTTTATCTCCATTTTATCCCTCGGCCTGCTCGGCGTGGCCGTGCCGGTCCAGATCCAGACTATGACGCACTCCAGCTGGCTGGTGGGGTTATCGGTGACGTTAACCGGCGGGGCGATGTTCATCGGCCTGATGGTCGGCGGCGTGCTGGCGGACCGCTACGAGCGTAAAAAGCTGATCCTGCTGGCGCGCGGCACCTGCGGCGTGGGCTTTATCGGGCTGTGTCTGAACGCTATGCTGCCGGAGCCGTCGCTGATGGTCATATATGCCCTCGGGCTGTGGGACGGTTTCTTTGCCTCCTTAGGCGTGACGGCGCTGCTGGCGGCGACGCCCGCGCTGGTCGGGCGAGAAAATCTGATGCAGGCGGGGGCGATCACCATGCTCACCGTGCGCCTCGGCTCGGTGATTTCGCCGATGGTCGGCGGCCTGCTGCTGGCGACCGGCAACGTGGCGTGGAACTACGGCCTGGCGGCGGCGGGGACGTTTATCACCACCCTGACGCTGCTGCGCCTGCCGCTGCTGCCACCCCCGCCGCAGCCGCGCGAGCATCCGCTGACATCACTGATGGCCGCTATTCGTTTTCTGTTCAGTAACCCGCTGATTGGCGGCATTGCGCTGCTTGGTGGCCTGCTGACCATGGCGAGCGCCGTGCGCGTGCTGTATCCGGCGTTAGCGGGAGAGTGGCGGATGAGCGCCTCGGAGATTGGCATGCTGTACGCCGCGATTCCGCTCGGCGCGGCCTGCGGGGCGCTGACCAGCGGTAACCTGGCGCAGAGCGCGCGACCGGGGTTGATTATTCTGCTTGCCACGCTGGCCTCGTTTATCGCCATTGGCTTCTTTAGCCTGATGCCGGTCTGGGCGCTCGGGGTGATGTGTCTGGTGATCTTTGGCTGGCTGAGCGCCATCAGCTCGCTCTTGCAGTACACCCTGATCCAGACCCAGACGCCGGAAGGGATGCTCGGGCGCATCAACGGCCTGTGGACCGCGCAGAACGTCACGGGCGATGCCATCGGCGCGGCGATCCTCGGCGGGCTGGGGGCGATAATGAGCCCGGTGGCGTCGGCGAGCAGCAGCGGGTTTGTACTTGCGATAGTTGGCGGGATTTTGTTGATGGTATTAGCGGAATTGCGGCGGTTCAGGCAGGAGAGTGCCCCTGTGTGATTTGCCGGGTGGCGGCTGCGCCTTACCCGGCCTACATTTTGCACCCGTAGGCCCGGTAAGCGAAGCGCCACCGGGCGCAGGCATTACCCGAAAATTGCCTCTAAACGCTGCAACACCAACATCGCGCTGTAATAATCCAGGCGGAACGTCTCAGTTCCTAACGCCCACACGCGCTTGTTTTTCACCGACGGCAGGTGCGCCAGCAGCGGGTTAGCGTAAATCGCCGCCACGTCTTTCTCGTCACCGGCAAACACAAACAGCCCTTCGCCGTTCAGTCCCGTCGCCAGGTTTTCACCGCCCAGTTGGACAATGTCGTGGCGCTTGCCCTGGCTTGTTGAGGTCTGCAACCCGGCTGGCAGGTCCGCCAGCGTAAAGCCCAGCTGGTGCAGCAGCTTGCCCTGCGCCGATTCGGCGGTCCACAGGTTGGCGGAATGCGCGGCGGCGGTGTAGACGATGGCGTTCACCGGCTGCGGCGGCAGCGTCATTTGCTGTTTCACCTGCGCGAGCTGTGTATCAAACGCGGCTATGCGCCCGGCGGCCTGCTTTTCGTGTCCGGTGATCGTGCCCAACTGGGTCAGCAGCGCCTGCCAGCTCTTGTCGTCGTAGTTGATGATAAGCGTCGGCGCAATGGCGGAAAGCTGATCGTACAGCGCCAGTGCGGAATCCCCGCCGGTAGCGCTGATCAAAATCAGGTCCGGCATTTGCGCGGCTACCGCTTCGGCGCTCGGCTCGCCAATGTACAGCCGCGCTACCTTGCGCTGCTTCGCGATATCGCCCCACTGGCGCAGGAAACCCTGTCCATCCGCCACGCGGTTGTTTGGCGTGGTCGCGCCGCTGGCGACGACCGGTGCGTCAATGGCCAGCAGGGAGCCGGTTAAGGTCACGCTGGTGGAGACAATGCGCGTCGGTTTGTGCTCAAGGGTATGTACCCCGCGGCTGTCAGTCACCTGACGCGGCCAGTCGGCGGCAGCGGCTGAGGTAAGTCCTAAAACAAAAAGTGATAATAAAAGCAGGGGATTACGGAAAACGGCAGGGAATTTCACAGCGCGGGATCCTGTTTTTGTTGAAGATAATGCTTCTCATTTTCATGGTTGCCGCACTGGGATGCAAGCTTTTGTCGCACAAGTTATTTGCCCGACGGTTGACAGCGAAGCGATGTGGGATTAGGTTAGCCGACGAAAATATAAATGATAATCATTATTGCTTCTTTTATCATTTTGAGGAGGATGATATGGATACGTCCCTGGCTGAGGAAGTTCAGCACGCCGCAACCACGCTGGAATCAGACCGTTTTTTCTTTATGTCGCCTTACCGCAGCTTTACCACGTCCGGCTGCTTTGCCCGCTTCAGTGAACCCGCCGTCGGCGGTGACGATCCGGCGGGTCGCTTCCAGCAAAAATTAGCCCAGGCCTTCCGCACGGCAAAAGCCAGCGGTATTGCTCACCCGGTGATGGTGGGGGCGATCCCGTTCGACACCCGCAAGCCCTCGTCGCTGTTTATTCCGCAACGCTGGGAAACCTTTTCCCGTCCCGCACGTCAGCAGTCCGCACGTTATTTTTCCGGCGCGCAGGCGCTGAAGGTGGCACAACGCACCGAGATCCCGCCGCAGCCCGTCTTCGAAGAGATGGTCGCTCGCGCCGCGTCGCTGACCGCCACGCCGCAGGTGAACAAGGTGGTGCTGTCGCGCCTGATTGATATCGCGACCGACAAACGCATGGACAGCGGCGCCCTGATGGAGCGCCTGATCGCCCAGAACCCGGCGAGCTTCAACTTCCACGTGCCGCTGGAAGACGGCGGCGTGCTGCTGGGCGCCAGCCCGGAACTGCTGCTGCGCAAAGAGGGGGCGCACTTTAGCTCGCTGCCGCTGGCAGGCTCCGCGCGCCGTCAGCCGGACGACGTGCTGGATCGCGAAGCGGGCAACAAGCTGCTGGCCTCCGAAAAGGACCGTCACGAGCACGACCTGGTCACCCAGGCGATGAAGACCATTCTGGCACCGCGCAGCCACCATCTCAGCATGCCTGATTCTCCTCAGTTGATTACCACGCCGACGCTGTGGCATCTGGCGACGCCGGTGGAAGGCGAGGCGCGTGAAAACGAGAACGCCCTGACCCTGGCCTGCCTGTTGCACCCGACACCGGCGCTGAGCGGCTTCCCGCATCAGGCGGCGAAAGAGCTGATTGCCGAGCTGGAGCCGTTCGACCGCGAGCTGTTTGGCGGCATCGTTGGCTGGTGCGACAGCGAAGGCAACGGCGAGTGGGTGGTGACCATCCGCTGCGCACGTCTTCGTGAAAATACCGTTCGCCTGTTTGCCGGTGCGGGCATTGTGCCTGCCTCCTCCCCGGTGGGCGAGTGGCGCGAGACGGGCGTGAAGCTCTCTACCATGCTCAACGTGTTTGGTTTGCACTAAGGAAGACTCATGACCATTCCCTTTACCCGCTGGCCTGAGGCATTTGCCCGCCGCTACCGTGAAAAAGGCTACTGGCAGGATCTGCCGTTGACCCACATCCTGACGGATCGGGCGGACAGCGATGCGGTGGCGATTATCGATGGCGATCGCCACATTACCTACCGCGCGCTGAATCAGGCCGTGAACAACCTGGCCTCAGCCCTTCAGGCGCGTGGGCTGCAGCGTGGCGAGACGGCGCTGGTGCAGCTTGGCAACGTGGCCGAGTTCTACATGACCTTCTTCGCGTTGCTGCAAATTGGCGTCGCGCCGGTCAACGCGCTCTTTAGCCACCAGCGCAGCGAGCTGAACGCCTACGCGGCGCAGATCAACCCCGCCGTGCTGATCGCCGATCGCGACCATGCGCTGTTTGCGGGCGATGATTTTCTTCATGCCTTTGTGGATGAACATCGCTCGGTGCGCGTCGTGCTCCTGCGCGGCGATAAGGGTGAATATGCCCTGGACACGGCGATTGCGCGTCCGGTGGACAATTTTATCCCTAACCCGACGCCCGCCGACGAAGTGGCATTCTTCCAGCTCTCCGGCGGCAGTACCGGCACGCCGAAGCTGATCCCGCGGACGCACAACGACTACGACTACAGCATTCGCCGCAGCAACGAGATCTGCGGTATCACTGCGCATACCCGGTATCTGAACGCGCTGCCCGCGGCGCACAACTACGCCATGAGCTCGCCGGGCTCACTGGGCGTCTTTACCGCGGGCGGCTGCGTGGTGCTGGCGAACGATCCGAGCGCCACGCTCTGCTTCCCGCTGATCGAACAGCATCAGATTAACGTCACCTCGCTGGTCCCGCCGGCGGTCAGCCTCTGGCTGCAGGCGATTGCCGACGGTGCGGGGAACGCGCAGCTTAACTCCCTGAAGCTGCTGCAGGTGGGCGGCGCACGCCTTTCCGCCACGCTTGCGGCGCGCATTCCGGCAGAAATCGGCTGCCAGCTGCAGCAAGTGTTCGGCATGGCAGAAGGGCTGGTGAACTACACCGCGCTCGACGACGCGCCGGAACGCATCATCAACACCCAGGGCCGACCGATGTGCCCGGACGACGAAGTGTGGGTGGCGGACGAGCACGGCAACCCGCTGCCGCGCGGGGAAGTCGGGCGCCTGATGACGCGCGGCCCGTACACCTTCCGCGGCTATTTCAACAGCCCGGAACACAACGCCAGCGCCTTCGACGCCGACGGCTTTTATTGCTCCGGGGATCTGATCGCCATTGACGAGCAGGGCTACATCACCGTGCAGGGGCGCGAGAAAGATCAGATCAACCGCGGCGGCGAGAAGATTGCTGCCGAAGAGATCGAGAACCTGCTGCTGCGCCATGAGTCGGTGATCCACGCCGCGCTGGTGAGCATGGAGGATAGCCTGCTGGGTGAGAAGAGCTGCGCGTATCTGGTGGTGAAACAGCCCCTGCGCGCGGTCGAGGTGCGTCGCTTTCTGCGCGAGCAGGGCGTCGCCGGATTCAAGCTGCCGGACCGCGTAGAGAGCGTGGATGCGCTCCCGCTGACGCCGGTCGGCAAAGTCGATAAGAAACAGTTGCGCCTGTGGCTTGCTGAACGCGCCCGGGGCTGAGGAACAGAGTATGGCCATTCCAAAATTAACCGCTTACGCGCTGCCGACCGCCGCAGAGTTGCCAACTAGCAAGGTGAACTGGGCGTTTGAGCCCGAGCGCGCGGCGCTGCTGATCCACGATATGCAGGAGTATTTCCTGAACTTCTGGGGCGAAAACAGCGAGATGATGCAGCAGGTGGTGGCGAACATCGCCAGACTGCGCGCCTGGTGCAAAGAACACAATATCCCGGTGTACTACACCGCGCAGCCAAAAGAGCAGAGCGATGACGATCGCGCCCTGCTGAACGACATGTGGGGCCCGGGCCTGACCCGTTCGCCGGAGCAGCAGCGCATCGTCGCCGAGCTGGCGCCGGACGAAGCGGACACGGTGCTGGTGAAGTGGCGCTACAGCGCGTTCCACCGCTCGCCGCTGGAGCAGATGCTGAAAGAGACGGGCCGCAACCAGCTGCTGATTACCGGCGTCTACGCCCACATCGGCTGCATGACCACCGCCACCGACGCCTTTATGCGCGACATTAAGCCGTTCTTCATTGCCGACGCGCTGGCGGATTTCACCCGTGATGAGCACCTGATGTCGCTGAACTATGTAGCCGGACGCTCGGGTCGCGTGGTGATGACCGACGAACTGCTGCCGTCCGTTCCGGCCTCGAAGGCCGCACTGCGCGAGCTTATTCTGCCGCTGCTGGATGAGTCCGACGAGCCGATGGATGACGAAAACCTGATCGACTACGGCCTGGACTCGGTACGCATGATGGCGCTGGCCGCCCGCTGGCGCAAAGTACACGGCGATATCGACTTCGTGATGCTGGCGAAAAATCCGACCCTCGACGCCTGGTGGGCGCTGCTTTCCCGCGAGGTGAAGTGATGGGATGGGATTTCACCGGTAAAACCGTCTGGGTGACGGGCGCGGGGAAGGGGATTGGCTACGCGACCGCAATAGCGTTTGCCGAAGCCGGCGCGCTGGTGACCGGGTTCGATTTGGCGTTCCCGCAGGATCACTATCCGTTTGCCACCGAAACGCTGGACGTGGCGGATGCCGCGCAGGTGCATGAGGTGTGCGGGCGCGTACTGGCTTCGCTCGAACGGCTGGACGTGCTGGTCAACGCGGCGGGCATTCTGCGCATGGGGGCGACGGACCAGCTCTCGCTGAAGGACTGGCAGGACACCTTTGCGGTCAACGTTGGCGGCGCATTCAATCTGTTCCAGCAGACCATGGGGCAGTTTCGCCGTCAGCAGGGCGGAGCGATTGTTACCGTGGCGTCCGATGCGGCGCACACGCCGCGCATCGGCATGAGCGCCTATGGCGCATCGAAAGCGGCGCTGAAAAGCCTGGCCCTGACCGTCGGGCTGGAGCTGGCAGGCAGCGGCGTGCGCTGCAATCTGGTGTCGCCGGGCTCAACGGACACCGATATGCAACGCACCCTGTGGAAAAGCGACGATGCGGAGCAGCAGCGCATTCGCGGCTTCGGCGAGCAGTTTAAGCTCGGTATTCCGCTGGGCAAAATTGCCCGTCCACAGGAGATCTCCAGCACGGTGTTGTTCCTTGCCTCCGATGCCGCCAGCCATATCACCCTGCAGGATATCGTGGTGGACGGCGGCTCCACGCTGGGGGCGTAAATGATCTGGAAACGTCATTTATCGCTTGAGGAACTGAACGCCACCAGCGTGAATACCCTGGTGGCGAACCTGGGCATCGTCTATACCCGCCTCGGGGACGACACGCTGGAAGCGGAGATGCCGGTGGATGCGCGTACCCATCAGCCGTTTGGCCTGCTCCACGGCGGGGCCTCGGCGGCGCTGGCGGAAACGCTCGGCTCAATGGCCGGATTTCTGATGACCCGCGACGGGCAGAGCGTGGTGGGAACGGAGCTGAACGCCACGCATCATCGGGCGGTATCCCACGGCACGGTTCGTGGCGTGTGTCAGCCGCTGCATCTTGGGCGTTCGAGCCAGAGCTGGGAGATTGTGGTTTTCGACGAGCAGGGGCGGCGGTGCTGTACCTGCCGGTTGAGTACGATGGTGCTGGGCTAGCCCAGGCAGATCAAAGTGATCGGCTTAACACTGTGGTGTAAATCTCTGGTTTGACCACGCATTATTGCGTTTCAAAGTTGTTAAATTTTTCCGGTTGTTCTAGAAACAAAATGTAACATCTCACTGTTTCACAACAACGGACAACAACTATGAACAACTCAGGGAAATACCTTACATGGGCAGGGCTCTCCGTTGTGGGAGCCTTTGCCCTGGGCTACATCGCCCTCAACCGGGGGGAGCAGATCAACGCGCTCTGGATCGTCGTTGCCTCGGTCTGCGTTTACCTGATCGCCTATCGTTTTTATGGTCGCTATATCGCTAAAAATGTTCTGGCGGTCGATAGCACCCGCATGACGCCTGCCGTTCGCCATAACGACGGTCTGGACTACGTGCCGACCGACAAGAAAGTGCTGTTCGGTCACCATTTTGCGGCGATCGCCGGGGCAGGCCCGCTGGTGGGCCCGGTGCTGGCGGCGCAGATGGGCTACCTGCCGGGGATGATCTGGATCCTCGCCGGGGTGGTGCTGGCGGGGGCGGTGCAGGACTTTATGGTGCTGTTCGTCTCCACCCGCCGCGACGGGCGTTCGCTGGGTGAGCTGGTGAAAGAGGAGATGGGGGCCACGGCCGGGGTGATTGCGCTGGTGGCGACCTTTATGATCATGGTGATCATCCTCGCGGTGCTGGCGATGATCGTAGTGAAAGCGTTGACCCACAGCCCGTGGGGAACGTATACCGTAGCCTTTACTATTCCGCTGGCGCTGTTCATGGGGATCTACATCCGCTACCTGCGTCCGGGCCGCATTGGTGAAGTGTCGGTGATTGGTCTGGTGTTGCTCGTGTTCGCCATTATCTCCGGCGGCTGGGTGGCGGAAAGCCCGACCTGGGCACCGTTCTTCGACTTTACCGGCGTACAGCTGACCTGGATGCTGGTGGGCTACGGCTTTGTGGCGGCGGTGCTGCCGGTGTGGCTGCTGCTGGCCCCGCGCGACTACCTTTCAACGTTCCTGAAAATCGGCACCATCGTCGGGCTGGCAATCGGCATTCTGATTATGCGCCCGACCCTGACCATGCCGGCATTAACCAAATTCATCGACGGCACCGGCCCGGTCTGGACCGGCAACCTCTTCCCGTTCCTGTTTATCACCATCGCCTGCGGTGCGGTGTCGGGCTTCCACGCGCTGATCGCCTCCGGGACGACGCCGAAGATGCTGGCGAATGAAAATCAGGCCTGCCTGATTGGCTACGGCGGCATGCTGATGGAGTCCTTCGTGGCCATCATGGCGCTGGTCTCCGCCTGCATTATCGATCCGGGCGTCTACTTCGCGATGAACAGCCCGATGGCGGTCCTGGCTCCGGCCGGTACCGTTGACGTGGTGGCATCTGCCGCGCAGGTGGTGAGCGGCTGGGGCTTCGCGATTACCCCTGATACGTTGACGAGCATCGCCAGCGAAGTGGGCGAGCAGTCCATAATCTCCCGCGCGGGCGGGGCGCCGACGCTGGCGGTGGGCATGGCGTATATTCTCCACGGCGCGCTGGGCGGGCTGATGGACGTGTCGTTCTGGTATCACTTCGCCATTCTGTTTGAAGCGCTGTTTATCCTGACGGCGGTGGATGCGGGAACCCGTGCGGCGCGCTTTATGCTGCAGGATCTGCTGGGCGTCATCTCCCCGAACCTGAAGCGGACCGACTCGCTCCCGGCTAACCTGCTGGCGACGGCGCTGTGCGTGCTGGCGTGGGGCTATTTCCTGCATCAGGGCGTGGTCGATCCGCTGGGCGGGATTAACACCCTGTGGCCGCTGTTCGGTATCGCCAACCAGATGCTGGCGGGCATGGCGCTGATGCTCTGCGCGGTGGTGCTGTTCAAGATGAAGCGCCAGCGCTATGCGTGGGTGGCGCTGGTGCCTACCGCGTGGCTGCTGATCTGTACCCTGACGGCGGGCTGGCAGAAGGCCTTCAGTCCGGATAATAAGGTGGGCTTCCTGGCAATTGCCAACAAGTTCCAGGCGATGATCGACAGCGGCAAGATCCCGGCACAGTACACCGAATCACAGCTGTCGCAGCTGGTGTTTAACAACCGTCTGGACGCCGGGCTGACCATCTTCTTTATGGTGGTGGTCGTGGTGCTGGCGTTGTATTCTCTCAAGACCGCGCTGGCGGCATTGAAAGTCGACACGCCAACGGCGAAAGAGACGCCGTATGAGCCAATGCCTGAAAACCTGGAAGAGATTGTGACCCAGGCGAAAGGGGCGCACTAACCTTTGTGCCGGGTGGCGGCTTCGCCTTACCCGGCCTGCATTCCCTGTGAGATCAGAATCATGTTCGACACCCTTTCCAAAGCCGGTAAGTACCTGGGCCAGGCCGCCAAAATGATGATTGGCGTGCCGGACTACGACAACTACGTCGAGCATATGCGTGTCAATCATCCGGACCAGACGCCAATGACCTACGAAGAATTTTTCCGTGACCGCCAGGACGCCCGTTACGGCGGCAAGGGCGGGGCGAAGTGCTGTTAACCCTCTTTCGGTAAATAGAGGCTGATCTGCTCCTGCTTGCAGCCGTAGATCGCTGCCAGCTTTTCACGGGTGCGCTTTTGCGGACGGGAGTCCAGCGCTTCCAGCTGCGACACGGCGGACTGGCTGATGCCCAGTTTCTCCGCCACCTCTTGCTGGGATAGCCCGCGCAGGATACGCCAAGCGGCCTGCAGGCTGACGTTCTGCCAGGTCATGATGCTGCACACTTCTCCGGGCAATTCCACGTCATCCAGACTATCGTGTTCGACCTCAATATCCTCCAGATCGTCATCGGTTTCGTCGTCAATTTCTGACATTTGTAAGAGCATACGAAAATATTCGTGATAGGGAATAACGGCATACTGCGTTTTCCCGTTATCGTCCTTGATTAGCTGTACAGCCATAGGTGGCACTCTCCTCATGCAGGTAAGTCGTTGAAGTTCTGCGCTTGACGGCTAAAACATAACAATGGTTATCGGGATCGTCCCGAAGCGTGTAGATGATGCAGTAATCGCCAACGCGTAGCCGGAAATGATTTTCGGTCGCCGATATTTTTTTGATATCGGGCCGGGGAGCTGAACGGTCATCCAGCTCATTAAGCTTTACCTCAATGCGGTGCTGATACCGCTCGTCAATCTTTGAAAACGCCTTCTTTGCACCATTGGACCAGACAATCTTCATCCGTACCTCCACTGTACGCCCACATAAAATATAAGGAAATAATAAGACTATTAGATAAATTCCGAATTTCTTATGGGTACTGTAGAGCGGAGAAAAAATACAGGTAAGAGGCAAAACGCAAACCGTCGAGGCGGCTCGAGAAGGCCTCTGCCGGGCGACAGAGGCTTGCAGGAAATTTGCGATCAGGCGTTCAACCCGCCGTCGACATCCAGCCCTGTGCCGGAGATCTGCCCGGCGGCCGGGCTGGCAAGGAAGGTGACCGCCGCCGCAATGTCTTCCGGCTGGCCGTAGTGACCGACCGCGATCATCTGGCGCTGGGCTTCCGCCTGTTCGCCGTCTTCCGGGTTCATATCGCTGTTGGTGGGGCCGGGGTGGACAAGGTTAACGGTAATACCGCGCGGGCCCAGATCGCGCGCCAGGCCGCGGGTGAGGGAGTTAAGGGCAGACTTGGTCATCGAGTAAACGGCAATACCCGGCATCGCCACGCGGTTGGCCAGACAGCTGCCGATGTTGATAATGCGCCCGCCGTCGGACATGTGCACCAGCGCTTCCTGAATGGCGATCACCACGCCGCGAATGTTGACGTTGATGAGCGCGTCAATGTCCGCCAGGGTCATGGACTCCAGCGGGCCGCCGCGCGCGATACCCGCGTTGTTGACCAGAATGTCCAGCCCGCCAAGGGAACGCGCCGCATGGGTGACGGCATCCTGAATCGCCTGCGCGCTGGCACTGTCGGCCTGCACAGCTTCGCTGTGTCGTCCCAGCGCCTTAATCTCCTCAGCGACCGCCTGGGCTTTATCGGCGGATTTTTCATACGTAATAATCACATCCGCACCGGCGCGCGCCAGCGACAGTGCAATAGCCCGACCCAACCCGCGGCTGGCACCGGTAACCAGCGCCTTTTTACCTGTTAAATCGATCTGCATGATGACCTCGTTACGAGAGTGATAAGAATCATCATTAGGTATAGACGGTCAGGGAGATTAACGGCTGAAGTATTCCACCTTCTCAAACGCCGCGCGCAGAACCTCAGGCGTTAACGTCACCGGCAGATAATGAATTGACTCCACCGGACGCAGGGTGTGGGCAATCACCTTATCCAGCTCGTCTCGGTTGTGAATATCGACCTCCAGCGCGCGAAGCGTGGTCGGCAGGTTAAAGTGCCGGTACGCCGCCACCAGCTGCGCCAGCACGTCGTCCTGGCCGAGCAGGGCACTCTGCACCAGAATGCCGTAGGCCACCTTGGTGCCGTGAAGGTATTTTTCCGTCTGCGGCAGCACGGTTAAGCCGTTGTGCACCGCATGCGCCGCCGCCACGCGGGTATAGCGTTCACCCAGACCGCCGACCATCCCGCCGCCGGCGATGATCGCATCCACCACGTCCCGAAAGACCTGCGTCTGTTCGCCGCGCTGCTGGTCGGCCAGCGCTTCCTCACTGTGCTCCAGCAGCACGTCGCGGATCGCCAGCGCGCCGTTGATGCCCAGCCGCACGGTCAGCGGCAGGTTTTCAGGCTGCGGAGCAAGCACTACCGCTTCGTACCATTTCGCCAGCGTATCGCCGATACCCGCCAGCAGGTATTCCGCGGGTGCGTTGAGAATGATCTGTGGCTCTACCAGCACCAGGAAGTTGGCGTCATCGAAGATCTCAAAATGCAGCGCCAGCCCGGCATCGTTGTACCAGACGGAGAGCGGGGTCCATGCCGCGCAGGTAGCGGCAATGGTGGGGATACCCACGAACGGCACGCCTAAGCGGCGCGCCACGGCCTTGACGGTATCCAGCACCGCACCGCCGCCGACGCCAATCACCACGCTGGCGTCACTGCCGGATTCATTCGCAAGATGGGTGACGTCGCGCTCGCTGCAGTGGCCTTTAAACAGCAGGTGTTTCGCCCCCGGCTCGTGAAAGCTCTCCGGCAGGAACGGGCGCGCGCCGTCGATAGCGCGCTCGCCGTAAATCCACACCGCGCGGGAAAGCTGCTCCTGGGTAAAAAAGTCATTCAGATGCGCAAGGCTTCCGGGATGGGAGAAGTAGTTCGCCGGGCCAGGCACGACGCGGATATCGGTGTTGCTCATGGTGTTGTCCTTTTTTAGCAAGCGCTAACCCGATGTTATGTCTGGACATCCGGATGGCTAATAATATTTCGCTTTAACTTATGCCTTTTCCGTCGTTGTCAGTCAACCGGAGCTGTGAAAAATTCGATAAATCAGAAGAGTTATGAAGGATTTACGCGGATGGTTTCCAGTCGCCTTGAAATGCGCGGTATCAGCCTGGCCTTTTCCGGGTTTCAGGCGCTGTCGCGCGTGAACTTCACCTTAACCGGCGGATCGGTACATGCGCTGACCGGCGCCAACGGCGCGGGGAAATCGACGCTGATGGCAGTGCTGTGCGGGACGCACGACCACTATGAAGGCGAAATCTCCATTAATAACCAGCCGGTAAGCATCCGCGAGCCGCTCGATGCCAAACGGCTGGGGATCCACCTCGTGCAGCAGGAAGTGGACGTGGCGCTGATCCCGGGGTTAAGCATCGCCGAGAACATCATGCTCGACCAACTGGCGCAGCCGGGGCATCGCTTCCGCTGGCGCGCCGTCCGCCAGCAGGCGAGACAGGCGCTGGCGCAGCTTGACGTTACGCTGGACGTCCGCCGTTCCATCGACAGCTGCACGCTTGCCGAAAAGCAGCAGATTTTGCTGGCGCGCGCCCTGTCACACCACTGCCGTTTTCTCATTCTTGATGAGCCCACCGCGCCGCTGGACGCGCACGAGAGCGAGCGCCTGTTTGCGGTGGTGAGACGGTTAAAGCAGCAGGGCATCGGCGTGGTGTTTATCTCCCACCGCATTCACGAGCTTAAGGCCATCTGCGACACCCTGACGGTGCTGCGCGACGGCAAGCTGATTGAGTCCGGCCCGATGGCCGATCTCAGCGGCGAAGCGATCGTCGAGAAGATGCTCGGCCACGTGCTGAGCGATATCTACCCGCCCGCGCGGCCGCCGCACGGCGCCGAAACGTTGCTGCGGGTAGAAGGGCTGCACGACGACGCGCTGCTGAAAGATATCTCCTTGCACCTGCGTAAGGGCGAAATTCTCGGTATTGCCGGGCTGGCGGGCGCGGGCAAAACAGAACTCTGTAAGGCGCTGTTTGGCGCCAGCAAAAGCCGCGTGTCGCGCGGTGAGTTGAATCAACAGCCCTGGCAGCCGCGCGATCCGGCGGACTCGGTGCTGCGCGGCCTGGCGCTGGTGCCGGAAGAGCGGCGCAAAGAGGGTATTTTTATCGACGAGCCGGTGAGCATGAACCTTGCCGTGTGCGCCGATAACAGCTTCTCGCGCTGGAGCCTGTTCGGCCATCGTCAGGCGTGGCGCTGGGCGGAGGAGGTGATCGCCCGCGTTGGCGTGCGCGCCCGCGGTCCCGGGCAGGTTTTGCGACGTTTGTCCGGCGGCAACCAGCAGAAGGTCGCCATCGGCAAGTGGCTGCGCAATGACGCGAGCGTGCTGATCTTCGACGAGCCGACCAAAGGCGTGGACGTGAAGGCCAAAACCGATCTGTTCCAGCTGATCGACGGCCTGGCGCGCGAGGGCAAAGGAGTAATTTACGCCTCCGGCGAGTTTGCCGAGCTGGTCGGGCTGTGCGACCGCATCTGCGTGCTGTGGGACGGGCGCATCGTGGCGGAAATCGCCGGGGCCGAGGCCCGTGAAGAGACACTACTTTATTATTCAACCGGAGGAACGGCGTCGTGAGCAAGGCCCTTTCAGTAAACGCGACGGCGTCTGGCCGTCAGCAGATTTTCGATTTTCTCTACAAGTGGGGCATGCTGTTAACCGTCGTCGCGCTGGTGGCCGTCTTTGGCCTGGCGTCGGACAGCTTCCTCGATCCAAACAACATCATCAATATTCTGCGCTCGATTGCCATCGTGACGGTGATAGCCATCGGCGTGTCGATCTCGCTGACCATTGGCGGGTTCGATCTCTCCGTAGGATCGACCGCGTCGCTGGCGAACGCGCTGGTGATTTCCCTTTTCGTCTGGCACGGCTTCGGCACCACCGAGTCGATTCTGATCACCCTCGCGCTCTGCACGCTGGTCGGCCTGTTTAACGCCTTTCTGATCGTCATCCTGCGCATTCCGGACATGCTCGCGACGCTGGCCAGCCTGTTTGTGATCCAGGGCGTGGCGATGACCTACAGCTACGGCGGGTCGATTACCGAGAACATGGTGCTGCCGAGCGGTGACATGGCGGAAGGCACCATTCCGGCGACGTTCAGCCTGCTGGGGCAGGTGCCGACGATTGTGATCATCATGCTGGTGGTGACGGTTCTGGCGCAGCTGGGGCTGTCGCTCACCACTCACGGTCGTCGGATGTACGCCATTGGCGGTAACCCGGAGGCGGCGCGCCTCTCCGGCATTCGCACCACCCGCTACAAGGTGGCGGCCTACGTGATTGCCTCCCTGCTGGCGGGCCTGGGCGGGATTTTGCTGGCCTCGCGCATTGGCTCGTCGCAGGTGAACGCGGGCGGCGGTTACCTGATGGATGCGGTGGCGGCGGCGTGGATTGGCTTCTCGCTGGCCGGGTCCGGCAAGCCGAATGCGCTGGGGACCCTGGTCGGGGCGGTTATTCTCGGCGTGCTGTCGAACGGGCTGGTGATGCTCTCCGTGCCGTATTACGCCATGGACATTATAAAAGGGCTGGTGCTCGCGGTAGCGCTGGCGATTACCTATATACAAAAACGCTGACAACACAACAGGATAAAAAATGAAAAAGATTGCACTCTCTTTGGTGGCATTAGGGTTATTCACCGCTCAGCCTGGCTTCGCGGCCACGCCCGCACCGCTCCCGGCGGCCATTGCCAACCATGACGGCCCGATCCGCATCGCGGTGATCCGTAACCTCGGCTCAGACGACAACACCACGCAGTTTATTGCCGGAGCCATTCAGGAAGGGAAGAAGCTTGGCTTTAAGGTCAGCACCTTTTTAAGCAACGGGGACGACGCCAAATTCCAGGACTTCGTGAACCAGGCCATCAGCCAGAAGTACGACGGGATTATCCTTTCTCAGGGCCGCGATCCGTACTCCACCGCGCTGGTGAAAAAGGCGGTGGATGCCGGGATTAAGGTCGCGGTATTTGATACCGCCGTCAACGGCGAGATCCCGGGCGTGACCGTCACCCAGCAGGACGATGCCTCCCTGACGAACCTCTCCTTCGGCCAACTGGCGAAAGATTTCAACGGCAAGGCCAATATCGTCAAGCTGTGGGTGGCGGGCTTCCCGCCGATGGAGCGTCGTCAGGCGGCGTATAAAGAGTTGCAAAAACAGTACCCGGACATCAAAGAGCTGGAGTCTATCGGCGCGGTCTCCTCTGACGTGCAGGGCGACACCGCCAACAAGGTGGGCGCGATTCTGGCGAAATACCCGAAAGGTAAAATCGACGCCATCTGGGGAACCTGGGACGCCTTCAGCCAGGGCGCGTACAAAGCGCTGAAAGAGAACGGCCGTACCGAGATCAAACTCTACAGCATCGACATCTCCAACCAGGATCTGCAGCTGATGCGCGAGCCGGGCAGCCCGTGGAAGGTGAGCGTGGCGGTGGATCCGAAGCTGATTGGCGCGACCAACGTGCGTCTGGTGGCGAACAAGATTGCCGGGGAAGCCACGCCTGCGACCTACGATTTTAAGGCGGCCGCTATTCCACAGGCGCTGCTGACCGCCCAGCCGGGTGCGGTGAACGTGGCGTCGCTGGGGAAAATCATTCCGGGCTGGGGCCAGACGGAAGATTTTATCGCGCCGTGGTTTGCGACGCTGGAAGCGAAGAATAAATAAAACCCAGCCGGGTGGCGGCTGCGCCTTACCCGGCCTACATTTCGCACCCGTAGGCCCGTTAAGCGCAGCGCCACCGGGCGAAAGGAGCTCAAGGTGACTCATTTACCCCCTCCCGAATACAGCCGCAACATGCGGCTGATTGGCCATAGCGATCAGGGCGGTCGCCCGGACGGCGTGCAACTGATGGTGCACCGCGGTTTCGCTTATATCGGCCATATGGTGTCGCAGGGCTTTTCGATTGTCGACGTGCGCGACCCGAAAAAACCGAAAGCGGTGGGCTACGTGCCCGCGCCGCCCGGCACCTGGAACGTGCATCTGCAGGCGCATGATGACCTGCTGCTGGTCATCAACGCCCGGGATCTGTTTGCCGATGCCCGCTTTGCCGACGAAAAGGTCTACTACACCCGCCAGGTGGGCGAGACTGTCCGCGACGTGCAGGACAAAGGCTGGAGCGCCGGGCTGCGCGTGTTTGATATCTCCACGCCGGACAGGCCGCGCGAAATCGGCTTTCTGTCGCTGAGCGGGATTGGCATTCACCGCATCTGGTACGTCGGTGGCCGCTGGGCGTACGTGTCGGCGCTGATCGATGGTTTTACCGACTACATCTTTCTGACGATCGATCTGGCCGACCCGCGTAAGCCTGAGGTGGCAGGGCGCTGGTGGCTGCCGGGGATGAACCAGGCCGAAGGTGAACAGCCGAACTGGCCGGAAGGGAAACGCTACGCGCTCCACCATGCGATTATTGCCGGCGATACTGCGTACGGCAGCTGGCGCGACGGCGGCCTGACGCTGCTGGACGTGAAGGATCGTACCCGTCCTAAGCTCATTAGCCACCGTAACTGGAGTCCGCCGTTTGGCGGCGGCACGCACACCGCGCTGCCGCTGCCGGACCGCGATCTGCTGGTGGTGCTGGATGAAGCGGTGCTCGACAACCAGGAGGACGGGGAGAAGCTGATCTGGCTGTTTGATATCCGCGAGCCGTCGAACCCGGTAAGCATCTCTACCTTCCCACAGCCGGACGAAACTGACTACGTGACGAAAGGGGCGCATTTCGGCCCGCATAACCTGCACGAGAACCGGCCGGGGAGCTTTGTCAGCTCCACGCTGATTTTTGCCACGTATCAGAATGCGGGCGTGCGCGCGTATGACATTTCCAATCCGTATCGTCCGGTTGAAACGGGGGCGCTGGTGCCTGCCGCGCCGGCGAAAATGATGGATACCCGTCCGAATCGCCCGCAGGTGATCCAGTCGTGTGACGTGTTCGTGGATGCGCAGGGAATTATCTACAGCACGGATTATAACGGCGGGCTGTCGGTGATTGAGTATTTGGGGTGAGTATTGCCGGGTGGCGGCTTTGCCTTACCCGGCCTACATTTTGCACCCGTAGGCCCGGTAAGCGCAGCGCCCCCGGGCACAAAGCCGGCACTCAGCTGTACTGCCGCACTCGCGCCACCAGATCTTCCGCGCTGTCGATACGGTCGGCAATAACAATCAGCGCCTTGCCGAGCGTTATCGCGTGGCGAAGGCATTCGTGGCGCATCGCCTCGTCCTGAATGGTGTCGATATCCGCGACGTGGGAAAGCCCGACGCTGCGGCGAATCAGCTCGGTGCCGCAGAAGCCGATGGCATCATGCCAGACCTTTTTCAGGAAGGCGGAGGCATAGCCCGGCGCGCTGAGCGCGGCGTCGCGTGTTTTCTCGTGTGCCAGCGCCTGGAAGCGCTCCGCGAAGGTGTTCCACAGTTCCTGAATATCGGTCAGACGTTGCTCGCGGGCGGCAGCGGCATCGCGAATGCCCAGATGTCCCGGCAGGCCGCAGAAGTTCAGCAGCAGGTTGCCGATAGCGGTGCCGACATCAAAGCCCATCGGCCCGAAATAGCCGAACTCGGCGTCGATGGCCTTCAGGCTGCCGTCGGCCACAAAAATCGAGCCGCTGTGAATGTCTCCGTGCAGCAGAGCTTCAGCCTGAGAAAAGAAACGGTGCTTCAGGGAGGCCACGGCAATTTTCAGCTGGGCGTCGTCGCGCAGCGCGGCGACGTCATTTTCCAGCTCGGCCGGGTAGCTGTTGCGTTCGTGGATCTGGTACGGATCGTTGAAGAACAGATCTTCGGTGATCTCGCACATCTCCGGGTTGATGAATGTCGCCACCTGCGCTTTTTTCTCGTGCGGGTGCAGGTAGAAATCGCTGGTGTGGAACAGCGCGTGCGCGAGGTATTCACCCAGCTGACGCGCCGCCTGCGGGTAATAATTATTTTTGATCAGCTCGCCGCGCCAGATGCGATGGCTGGAGAGATCTTCCATCACCATCACCGCCAGTTCCGGGTCAAAGTGGTGGATTTTTACGGTGTGCTGCGGGCTGTGCCGATAGTGCTCGACCAGGGTTTGTGCCTCCAGACGGGCGCGGTCCAGCGTCAGCGGCCAGGACTCACCGACGCAGCGCACATAGGGCAGCGCCTGCTTAACGATGATGCGGCTCACGCCCGCGCTGTCGAAGATTTTGAACACCAGATTGAGGTTGCCGTCGCCTACCTCCTGCGCCTCCACCAGCGATGAAGGATCGTCAAGGCCGCCAAACTGCCTGGCATATTCCACGGCGTCCTGAGCGGTAAAGGTACGGTATTGCGACATGGCCTGCTCCTCACGGGTTTGCTAATAAAGACATGTAGACGTCTATACATCTGGACTTCATCCTGACACAATGTGCTACAACAACGCAACAGGGAATTAACGACATGCAGACATTACAGACGACCAGCCTGCGGGTAGCGGATAATCAGCTCTTTATTCTCGACCAGCAGGCCCTTCCTCAGGAGAAACGCTGGCTGGATGCCTCAACGGTAGAGGCGCTGGTGGGGCATATTCACGCCCTGCGGGTGCGCGGCGCGCCGCTGATCGGTCTCTCTGCAAGTCTGCTGCTGGCGCTGCTGGCGGAAAACGGCAAAAGCCGTGACGAGCTGGCGGTTGCGCTGGAAACCCTGCGCGCATCCCGCCCGACGGCGGTGAACCTGATGAACAACCTTGACCGCATGAAGCTGGCGCTGTGGCAGGAAGAGTATGTTCCGGCGCTGGTCGCCGAGGCGCTGCGCCTGATCGACGAAGACAAACGACTCTGTGACGCCATTGCGAGAGCGGGTAGCGCGCTGGTGAAGCCCGGCAGCCGCCTGCTGACCCACTGCAACACCGGCGGGCTGGCAACGGCGGGCGTCGGCACCGCGCTGGGCGTGATTGCTCGCGCGCATCAGGAAGGCAAGGTCAGCAACGTCTGGGTCGATGAAACCCGTCCGCTGCTGCAGGGGGGAAGATTAACCGCCTGGGAACTTGGCGAGCTGGGTGTGCCGTATCAGCTAATTACCGATTCCATGGCCGCCAGCCTGATGGCGAAAGGGCAGGTGGACGCCGTGTGGGTGGGTGCAGACCGGATTGCTGCCAACGGCGACGTGGCGAACAAGATTGGCACCTATTCCCTGGCGGTGCTGGCAAAATTCCACGGCATTCCGTTCTACGTGGCCGCGCCGCAAACGACCCTCGACCCGGATTGCCCGAACGGCGACGCGATCCCGATTGAGCAGCGCGCCGCCAGCGAGGTGACGGGCGTCGCCGGAAGCTTTGGCGCGGTGCAGTGGGCGCCGGAAAACGCGCAGGTCTATAACCCGGCGTTTGACGTAACGCCCGCCTCGCTGATTAGCGGCTGGGTGCTGGATACGGGTGTGGTCACGCCGGAAGCGGTGGCAAACGGCAAATTCGCCTGAGTCCGGCTATCCTTTAAGGGGTTCCCTTAAGAGGACAATATCGTGACGCTCGATCCTGAAACAGACTTAAAACTGGAGCGCGTGGTGGATGCCCCGCGCGACCTGCTGTGGCTGTGCTGGACTACGCCCGAGCATATCAAAAACTTCTTCATTCCTGCTCCCCATAAGGTGACCGAATGCGACCTTGACCTCCGCGTGGGCGGACGGTTCAACACCGTGTTTGAGGTGGACGGTCAGCGGATGGATAACCGGGGTGTGTTCCTTGAAATCGACCCGGGAAAAAAGCTGGTCTTTACCGACGGCTATACCGAAGGCTGGAAACCAACCGAGAAGCCGTTTATGACGGCGATCCTGCTGCTGGAAGAGGTGGGCGAGGGCAAAACGCGCTATACGGCGATTGCGCGCCACCCCACGAAGGAAATCCGCGAGCAGCATGAACAGATGGGCTTCCACGAAGGGTGGGGGATAGTGCTGGATCAGCTGGTGGAGTATGTGAAGGGATTGAAGCGTTGAAGCTCGAGCGGCCTGATGCCCTCACCCCAGCCCTCTCCCACTGTACAGTCCGGGGACATGGTAGACAGGTGTTCGGGGACATGGTGAACACTTTTTAACATCCTTTACCCATGGTGATCGACTGTTT
>NZ_JBLKCH010000017.1:0-58117 GCF_047531125.1 Enterobacter sp. HK-058-C-ECC | reverse complement strand
TTTAATGATGGATGTTGTAACTAGAATTTTGTGCTGCTGTGAGTAGTGTCGCTGGAAGTTCGGGAGTAACACGCCCGTAAGCGGCCCTGACGGCCCGCTAACGCGGAGATACGCCCCGACTGCGGCTACGCCTTGTCGTGACCACTCCGACGGCGCACAGATACTTCTACATCGCGATTAGCGGGTTAAGGCTTTGCAGGGAAGGGGGGGTTGATAGCGATCCTCTATAAATCAGCCGGCTGCGCCGGGCTACGGCGCCACTAACCAGAAGAGCCACATTCAGCTCCAGCTGGCGCCTTCATGCGCCGCTGGCGCATCCAGGAATGCCTGCGCGCTGCTCGGCATTCTCTATTCTGAATCCAACACCTGCTATAGGGGAGGACGATGACTCGTGACGTTGATGTACACCATGTGAGGATTAAACGAACAATATTCAGTAGAAATAATCAAACATACTGAATAATATATGGATTTTATAAATTGCTTAGTTTATCTCTTTGTACAATGCAAAAGGTTCGTAGCCCATGGAAAAGGAAAGTAAACAATTTGCCGTACTGATTGATGCGGATAATGCTCAGGCATCAGTCCTTGAGTCCATCCTTAATGAAATTTCCCTCATGGGAGATGCAACCGTCAAAAGGATTTACGGCGATTTTACCAACCCACAGAGCTCATGCTGGAAACATCTTCTTCAGAAAAATGCTATAAAACCGATACAGCAGTTCGCATATACAACTGGTAAAAATGCCACTGACAGTATGCTTATTATTGATGCAATGGATCTGTTGTATACTCAGGCATTTGATGGCTTTTGTCTCGTTTCCAGTGACAGTGACTTTACTGGTTTGGCCATTCGAATCAGAGAAGCAGGTCTTGAGGTTATCGGTTTTGGTGAAAAGAAAACACCTCAGGCATTCAGGAGCGCATGTAATAAATTTATTACCACTGAAGTTTATCGTGAAGAAAGAGATAGTGCAGCTCAACCTGAACAGGCCGGGATTCGAACAGAAGAAGAAAGTTACAGCATGCTGACTGAAATTATTGAAAGTTTTGCTGAACAAGAATGGGTTCATCTCGGACAACTCGGAGATATCATGAATAAACGAAATCCTGATTTTGATGCCAGGAATTATGGATATCGTAACTTGTCAGCGATGTTACAAAGCAAACAAGATACATTCGAATTGGTCAGAGGCAATAATATAGGCATGTCTCATAATCTGCCCTATGTGCGGCTGAAGTCTTAATCAGGCTGAGAGTATCTTTGTGACATTAACTATAAAATCGGGTCATCTGGCCTGGTGCGCCTTGGTGGCGCTTGCGCTGGCCAGACAGAACGGAGATGTGCTGTCACCGGCACAGGAAAATCTCTTTCTTACCCGCTGGCTGGCGACTGCGCTGAAGCAACGGCGTTTTTCGCGTGATGTTGCCCCCGATATCGAGTGGCTTCTGAAACAGGGACGCCAGCTGGGCGTCAGCGCGAAGCTGGCCAGAAAGCTGAATTATCTCTGGCGCTCCTGCACCGGCGAACTGTCTGAGCAAAACGACCTGTTCCGGCTGACGTATGCCCTGGAAACCGCGAAAGACATGAGCTGGAATTACCGCCTGTTGAGCGATCGGGAATGGTCAGGTCGGTATGCCGTTGCGCTGAACGCCGGCGTGAACGGCATTTATCTCTCGCGGACTAACCTCGACGCGGCATTTGACGACGATGGGCGACAGATAAATCCGCTGCTGACGCGCCTGACCGGTAATGTTGGGGGCGTGGTAAAGCTGTTTAACCGCTGTGGCTGGCAGGCAGAGTCAGCACAGGATACCTCCCTGCCACACCAGTTTATGTTGGTAGCCTGCCGGGATGCCGGATAGGTTATCCTGATTACATATGTAATACATTTGTAATCAATCATTAATCACCAAAGCCGCAACACAGGGTGACGGTATATTGGTTGTAATATACACGTGAGGCCACGATAATGTAGTTAAGGATGCAGCAGACTGGTTAATCCAGACATCCAGCTACCAGCGTTCGCTGGTCAGGCCTGGTCCGGTAAAGGCGCTTCTGAATACCAGATATATTTCTGGCGAAACCCACCTCAAGGTGGGTTTTGTTATGTATGAGCTTGATAGTTATTTTTTTGATATCTTGAATACAAATGCAATACGTTTGTATTTCTTTTATAAAAGACGCTTTCGGGCCGTTTCATAGGCTTTTTCGTCTTCCCGTTTACCTACTGCGACCACCCATATAACAATCTCGTCATCGATAACCTTGTAAATCAAACGAAAACCAGATGCTCTCAGCTTTATTTTAAAGCAGCCAGCCAGATCACCATGCAGTCGGGCTGATTCCACATAAGGGTTTTGCTGAAGCTTTTTTAGCTTCTTTTTGAATTGCTCACGGATCGTTTTTTCGAGCTTATTCCATTCCTTAAACGCCCTTTCGTCAAATTCAACATTAAAGGTCATCAACGTTAACCCTGATCCGTCTTGCCGGATTTTTCAGTCTTTCCCGAACCACTGCCAGAATATCAGCGTCTTCATCATCTTCGCTCACCATCACTGAGACTTCAGCAAAGGGGAGTTTTTCGTTCTCTGCAACATACCGCAGGAACAGACGAAGTGCGTCTGAAGGCGACAGATTCAGTTTTTCAAAGGCCTGATAGGCGTCTTTTTTCAGTTCGTCATCAACGCGGATTTGAATTGTGCTCATTGCTCGTACTCCGGTTATATCATGTACAGTTATTATACGTGCACTACAAGTGTAATTACAAGTGTGGTGCATTTTTTTCTAACCAGCAAGTAATGGCCACCACCCTTTTTTGACGGCAGAACACTAAATGAATGACTTATGTAATACATAAGTAGTCTATTTTCGTGTCAGAAGATGGCTGTAATCGCGGTGATCCAGCGAAAATGTGACACCCAGCTGTGGTGCAACGTCCAGTGCAAAAACCTTCAGATACACCTCCGTGCTTTCATAGCGTTCATGCCCCATATAGGCCTGGACGACTTTCGGCGGCACGTGGTTGAAAAACAGATGCATGGCAAAACTGTGCCGCAGCGTCTTTGGATTGATGGCCGGGAGTGCAAATTCAATCCCCTCCTCCCGGGCTCTGTCGATCGCCTGTTGCATCCACAGCCAGGCTGTTTTCCTGCTGACGGCAAACAAGGGGCGACGACGGCCGGTTCTGAACGTGGCCAGATAGCGGCGAAGCTGATCGACATATGCGGCATCGAGCAGCGGCACTATCCGGGCTATCTTCTCATCCGCTGACGGTCGTCCCCTTCCCCGCTGACGTTGTTTCAGTGTGCGTAACCGGATGCAGGGGCGTGGACCATCAAGTTGCAAATCCTCGGGTGTGATGGTCAGGGCTTCAGTAATACGTGCTCCGGTGTTCCACAGCGTGGCAAAGAGCATGCGCTGGCGCTCATCCGGCAGATAATGCAGTAATACGGCAACTTCGGGCGCCAGCAGATATTTAGGGAGATAGGGCTGCAGCAGCGCCATACCACGCAGCGCGATGGCTGTTTCATAGTTTGTCGCAGAGACAGTGCTGTCGCCCGCTGTCATCAGCATTCTTCCCTCCCCCCTTTTATTTGATGTAATACATTTAAAATACAAATGTAATTCTAATGAATTACATAAACACCCACTCAGACCAGTTAAATCGCACCCATGTTTTTCGCCTCAGCCATAAACGTCCCGTAATGGCTTTCTGGGACGACGACCGGGATTGTTCTGCGGTTGTACAGCTGCATCAGCAACAACGTGCGATGGCGGCCGTCCGATACGCCAGAGTGTGTGACTGAAACCTGCGGGTATTCAACAGTGCCTTTCGCGATGTAGGTTTTGATCCTGTGCCACCGTCGCGGGTCGATGCAGAATGCACCGTCACCAAGAACGCTGAGAAAGGCCAGTCCGTCGACCTCAACAATCTTCGTCGGCAGATGGCGAAGCGGCTGCGGCAGATAAAACTGCAGGTCCTCAAAAGCCGGGAACGTGAGGCCCGACTCGTCCCCGGGGATCGCCTCAAAGGACGTAAAGGGATACTTCGTCATATAGGTCTGCATAAAGGTGTCCAGGTCTGTCTCAATCCTGGAGAACCATTCTGGTTCAGGTAAAAACGCTTTATCCCGCTCCCGCATCTCTCTGATGCTGTCGCCGAACAGGTCTTCAAGGCTGATGTTAACCTCCATGCTGCACTCCTGTTGCTGAATAAAAACAAAACCACGGCCCGGCAGGAACAACAACATGGGTATCCCGGGGTGGGGAGGTATCATTTTTTGTGTAATTCATTTGTATTACACAGGTGCGCTGTGCAAATTCTGTCGGGTAATACCCCTGCCAGTTATAAATTATTCGCGTAGCGTAATCCCGGCTTTCGTACTTATTCTGACACCTCCGTAGCCCTTATGCCACGGGAATAATTCGCCGGAGCCGTTTCCGTAAGGTAACAAAATTCGAAATATGCGAGTTCTGGTACATGGCTTTTTTCGGCCTGGTATCTGTCGTGTCGGAGAAAAAATGCCCTGTTCTGCCGTGGAACCGGACAGGATGCGGGCCGGACGAGAAAAGTTGCCTGAGGCAGGCCGGTGAAACACTCTGCCTGTTTCGTTACATCGACGGGAATGAATGCGTTCAGGCGAAAAAAAACCGCCTTCAGAGGCGGTTTTTTAAAGGTATGGCCCTAACCAGTCCGGGACAAAACCACAGTCAAGCAGGAGAGAGCCGTTTTTTTCGGTACGATACGCTGCAGGTTCTGCAACGTATTCAAATGCGCTAATATACGGTAATTATAACACTACACAGAAAGGACGCAACAGCATGAGGATTGATGTTCGCCTGAGACGTAACGGCCTTTCCCCACGTCAGTTATTTTTCATTGAATGCTGGGGAAGTCTTGCGCATAAAGAAAGCACGGATACTGACAGGGTCGGATTCAATAACATCCTCAATGCGATTAATGAGCTCCTTTCACTGTTTCCGCAGGGTAATAAATTTAAAGGGCAGGATAAACGCAAAAGAGCAGCACAGGAGCTGCTTGAACTGCTGAAAGAAGATGTTGTTTTATCTGATGACCGTTTTGAAAGCATACCCAATCAGCTTAAAGATATGCTGGATATTAAAAACGCCTGGTCGGATAAAGAACGTAGCCCGGTGGAAAAACACCAGGGACTGATGGAGAGTTTATTCACTCAGTTAAAACTGACCCTGGAAGCGCATTATTTACCGGCAAGTCTGGAGCGCCTGGAGGCTGAAATCAGCAAGGGGGAATTCCCGTCTGACAGTGATTATGCCTGTATAACGTCGCTCTGTAATAACATCATGAGTTTTCTTCTTACCCTGGGAATGCCGCTGACGGAATGCTCATTACTGTATTCACGTATCCTGATGAATGACAGACAAACCTTTGACGTCCGTTTCAGGTCCTGGGCAGAAAAGGTGAATGTCAGATCGCAACAGTATATTGTCAGCATTACCATGGAAAATGAAAAATTCCATGACATGTTACAACAGACCGGAGAGCCTATCTTATTCAACGGATGCCGGTATTTTCATTTTACCAGCGATAAAGATGTGCCCTCTGTCAGAACAGAAATTGAGGTTCAGGCTGTCTCTGTTCTCGCGGCGAAAGTTAAGGCCGATTTTGTTCTCAAGGATTCTCTTGATGTCGTCGCATATATGCTTGGGCGTGGACAAATCAACACACGCAGCGCCTTTCAGGTCAGGGATGAAGCCGGGAATGAGACAATCATACCGGGATTCAGTAATGAGATCCTGACGAACAGCGACCGACTGACGATGAGCGAGTTTGGCCATTTTATGTCGGCTATCACAGGTCTGTTCACCAGGGCATCACCTGAATCTGCGAGAAAAGTCAGTTCTGCCTTCCATTTTTTGCGCAATGGTCTGATTAACAAGACAACACAGGAAAACCAGTTTACTTCATTCTGGTCAGCCCTGGAGGCGCTGACACTGGATGTTTCCTCCCGCCAGCTTGATCACGATGAGCATGTTGTTTTTACCACCCCACCCTGTATGGGACTCGACTATGTAGTGAAGCAGTTGATTTCATTGAGAGGTATAGCCAGACAATTGAGACTGGAGTTGCACCTTCATGATGGACGCCGGGTTATTCCAGGCGAGTCTGATTTAGATGATATCTACACTTACCTGAAGGACAGCGAATTCACCCGGCAGTTTGGGGATGCGTTAAGTGATTATCCCTATGCGTCGTACATGCTGAGGAAGTTTACGGGGCTTTGTGTCCAGCCACGTGAACTGGGGAAGAAGATTATCCGCCACGCAGAAAAAGTGGAGCGTCACATTTATCGACTTTATATTTTGCGAAATACGATTGTCCATAATGCAGAGTCAAATCCTTACATTCAGTTTTTGACCGTCAATCTTGAACACTATCTTCGTGGCACGATCAATGCCATGTTTTATACCGCATCAATGCTTCCTGTTATTCGCTCACCGGAAGAGGCTTTCCAGAGATACCTTCACATGTACGAAATTTTGGTAAATGAGCTGGAGCCTACATTTGGCATTCCCCCCGGAGAACACCGTAGCATTGAGTCATTGATAGGTCAGAACAAAATAACCCCTGCAGATTCAAAACTTAAGGCCTGGTTGAAATTACACAAGTAATACTCATGTAATACATGGTGGTTTTGATTTTGCTGCTATCTATCAATTTGTACGCCTGGTTTCAATGAGGGGTATACACTATGCTGTATACCCAGTGTGATGCGGACCTTCTTTGGGAGAAGGTAGTTGAATTCTCTGGTGGCGTTCGGTAGTACATATATTGCGTAGCATTACCAAAATATTTTTTGCAGGTAAATGAGTGAAGTAATAGAAAGCTGGACCTGTAATGTATAGGGTGTAAGGATGATTATGAATTGGTTTAACCGATTGATGCAACGTAGAAAAGATATCGAATCGTCATCACTGATGAACAAAACTAATGGGGAAATTATAACTGAATTAACCGGTGGACGATTTCTTGTCCATGGTAAACCTGTATATGAGCTTGCTCTTGAATATAAAAATGACATTGAAATAATGTTGTTGTGTTGTGAGTCTGAATTAGAAAAAATGAATGAAATCGGGCAGGTTGCTGCACCATTTTATTTTGAAAGAGTCGCCATTCTAGCCAGGAAAAATAAAAATTACAAACTCGAAGTTGATATTATTGAGCGCTACATTACAGAGTTGGAAGGGTTTTATAGATTAAATAACCTACCTGTAGGTAGCGGTGTTATGGCCGGGCCACGTTTTAGTTCTATTGTTTCTCGCCTTGAAAAATCCAGGAAATTATTAGAAAGAAATATAAAAAGTGAGTAAGTTTAATGGTTATTTTCTGGGCTCCGGGAGGCAATAATACCTTGGTCTTTAACATTGATTGGCAAAAAGTGCTGTCTGTACAATCCAACGGGGATTTATACTGACAGCCATAATCATCACAGAACGGGGTAGAAGATGGCGACTGAGTGGGTGGATGTGGCTGATAATGCAGTTAAAATTGGACTAGGATCGGTGCTCACAATACTAGGCGGGTATTTGACGCTAAAATTATCTCAACGGCATGAGTTAAGGAAAGAAGCTTTAATTCAGCGGCGTAAGGATTTTGATGTGAAAGCCGGGCGCTACATTGATTTCTTATCAAGCTCACGAATGATGATGCAGAAATATATGATATCTCCATTCAGACCTGATGGTGAAGATTATATTGAATATACAAGACTGCATGAAACGGTATCCCTCATGACCACTAATCATGTTATGAGACAACTAGCCTTTGATGCTTACTTAGCAGTATCTCAGGCTTGCTTAATGGGAACAGCCGATCGCGATGAAAAAGCTCCTGTTCGGGCGGCGGCAGAAAAAGCAGTGAGCCAGTTTCAGGCTAATGCGAATGATGAACTACGATGTGAAAAGGAGGTAATCGAGGGGATGAATAAAAAAAACACCTGGAAATTCTGGCGACGATAATCACAAATTTTGCACAGAATACCTGTTTTGTCTAATTATCCGCTGAAGACAGTGAAATACCGGTTAAATGTAGTTAAAAAGCATTACATGTGTAATATATTAGTATTGCATTTTGATTCTTGTATGAAATGCACAGTTACGCTGCTCTCAGCGCTCAGTTGCGGTATTCTGGATCGTATATGGGCGTTATTCAGACGGAGGTGGGTTATGGCAAGCTGGTTAGATAAAGCCAGAGATAACATGCTGCGATATTCTTCGGGTCAGGCTTGGCCGGCGGTAATGAAAGAGTGGTCGGTCACCGGAGGATTTATAGACTCGCACTCCATCAACAAAACCTGCGAGCTGTGTGACAACGAAGGACTGCGCTATCAGTTTCAGATAACCAACGTGCTCACACATTACTCACTCTGGGTGGGTTCTACCTGTATTAACAAGTTCGTCCCTGTTTTTGCCGGCGGCAGAGAGCTGCTCGGAGAAGAAAAAGAAGCCGAAGTACGTAAAATTATGGCGGCCGCCAGGGCAACCTCAAGGCAGGAACGCGCAAAATCGGTTCTGGCACAGCTAAAAATCAAAGCACCTGACAGGTTCAGCGATCCGAAATGGGTGGCTAATCTTGATGTCGGGTACTCCGCCAGTCAGCTAAAGATGATTGCGGTGCTTTGTAAAAGCCACCGGATCACCTTTAATTCCGGAGATTTTAAAATCAACACCCGCAAGGCTAACGTTGTTGATCAAATACGGCTTCTGGAACCCTGGCAGTATTTCAATATGAGGGACGCTATCCCTAAAAGCCGGCATAAGCAGTTTGATGCGTGGTTTGCTGCGAAAAGAATACAATAAGAAATTAATGTAGTTCTTATGCAATACATAAGAACTACATTTTAACCGCCGTAATCAGCGAGGACTGAAACCGGCGTCAGTGAGTGATTTCTGCAGTGACTGGATGGCATCTTTCATCACCCAGGTTTCATCATCGTCGACGGCACAGGCCCGCATTTCTGACCAGGTTAAGCGCTTAACAAATTGTGCCAGCGCCATTGCCTGGCTGTCAGTTAACTCAGTGGTCACGGTAACAGTGGGCATTACTTGCACTCCTTTTTGTAAGTCAGAAAGATTACTTATGTAATTCTTATGTATTACAAATATTCCTTAATCATCTCCAGCATTTTTTCCGGTCCGGCTTCCCGGGCCAGGTACAGAGCTGCACGCAGCACGGTTGAGTCGGTGATAGTTTTTGTCGTGAGATCCTGAATTTCATCAACCAGTTCGCTGCACATCACTTTTTCCGCTGGTGTCATACGGATGGTTTTGGGGTTTTCGCTGGTCGTTCTGTTGCGGTTGACCTTAACGTTAGAAAGGCGGGTTTTCGCCTCTCCCTGTGTGGTTTCAGGTTTGACCATTGCGGGACGCGCGAGAGGGCCTTTAGCCATTTATGCAGCCTCGTTTGATAAGAGAGTTTCAAGTTCACGCATCAGCGCACGGTAATCGTTCAGGGCGAGGGACCCTTTGTTGTAATACCAGAGCGGGACGCAGGCAACCTGTGCCTGGGAGATGTTCTCATCAGCCCGGATACGGGTTTCCAGGTAGTTATCACGGGTTCGCTCGTTGGAAGCCAGTTGCTCATGAAGATAGGTGTTCATCTTCTTCTTGGCACCATTGTACTCATTGCGGAATACGCTGAACCGGGTAAAGCGGGTTTCACGGATCTCATCGAGATAGTCCAGTACAACATCCAGCCCGGTCAGAGCAAAGCTGCCGCCATCAACGGGAATAAGTACATGGTCCGCGGTATAGGCAGCGTTCGTGGTGGACAGGTTCAGACCTGGAGAACAGTCGATGAGGATATAATCGAATTTATCCATCACCGACTGCAGATGGCGGGACAGTATTTTTTCCCGATGGTGCCGGGTCAGGCAGTTTTCCATGACGCGTTCAAACGACGGATCTGACGGAATGATATAAAGGTTATCGATCACCTCTTCACCACTGACGGCCGGGATAATTGCATCAAAAATACTGAAGCGCGGGTTGTTATATAAATCGCAGATGGTGTGGCCATACTGCGCGTAGTATTTTTTCCCGTTAGCCATCACCTCAGTCGAGTTGGCCTGCTGGTCTCCGTCGATAAGCAATACCCGACGCCCGGCATGTGCGAGGCTCATGGCGAGGTTGGTGATCGTGGAGGTTTTACCGGCACCACCCTTGTTATTCATGATGGCAATGATGCGGGCCACGGTGTTAACCAGCGGTGTCAGCTGAGATTGCACTGGAATTTCAGACATGAGAACTCCTCTCTCAATGAAATACAGGTGTATTACGTTTTAGCGACAATAGAGTATCGCCGTGTGTGATTACTATAGCATTACAAATGTAATACACAAGTATTTTTATTGAACTACGCAAGTATTCCATTTCATGCGTCAGATCCTTGACGACAGAGGGCTGCACGGGGTGTATCAGCAGCGCTGTTTTCAATGCCGGGAAATATCGCTGATGTTCTCTTCAGGCTGTGAGGCACGACCTGGTGCATTGAATGTGATGGTGATGATTTTTCTGGCCAGCCCCTCATCGGAAAGGGCATCATCCACACTGACATCACGAATCAGTGGGCTTTCCTCTTCTATATGTTGGGCAATATCCCGCAGCCACTCAGCCAGCATTTCTCTGTCCATCTTTCTCCGCTCCGGTTGTGTACATTCAGCATCAACATACCACACCAGGAAAAGTGAAGTCTGCGTGGATGGTTAAAAGATGACCATCCTTGTCAGGCGTGCTGTCATCCGTGCTGGTAGCGACCTGCGCGGAATACCCTCATTTTATACACAGAATTGCCCACCGAAATTGTGGACAGCGACGATGAAAATACGATGTCGCTGCGCTCCTCATTCATACCGCTCTGCTGTGAACGCCGTGCCGCTACTGTAGCCGGGCCGCTGTGCAGAAAAGGGAGGCTTCGCCACCATCCTCACCCGGTCGCAGTGATTTCAAAATGCATTTTACGCTGTCTTCCCGTCGTTCTCCGGCTCAATTTTCGCCGTCAAACCGTCCAGTCAGCGTCTGCTTTTATCTGCGCTGCGGCTTGCGGTGGTGCCCTTGTCTGCTCCGCTTTTCGCCCGGCTGTCGTATCGGCACGGCGTAACTGGCGCCGCATTTGAGAAAGGAGAATGATTATGTCCCGTCTGATTTTGGGTGACTGTGTGCAGGTAATGGCTGGCTTTCCTGAGAAGGCCGTCGATTTCATACTGACTGACCCGCCATACCTCGTTGGTTTTCGTGACCGTCAGGGCCGCACCATTGCCGGTGATAAAACGGATGAATGGCTGCAACCTGCCTGTCATGAGATGTACCGCGTGCTGAAAAAAGACGCGCTGATGGTGAGCTTCTACGGCTGGAACCGCGTCGATCGCTTTATGGCCGCCTGGAAACATGCCGGATTCAGCGTTGTTGGCCACCTGGTTTTTACCAAAACCTACACATCGAAGTCCGCCTATGTGGGCTACCGCCATGAATGTGCCTATCTGCTGGCAAAAGGCCGTCCGACCCTTCCGCAAAATCCGCTCCCGGACGTGCTGCACTGGAAGTACACCGGCAACAAACATCACCCAACGGAGAAGCCTGTATCGAGCCTTCAGCCGCTCATCGAGTCCTTCACGCGCCCTGATGCCATTGTGCTCGACCCCTTTGCTGGCAGTGGATCAACGTGCGTGGCAGCACTACTGGCAGGCCGTCGCTACATCGGTATCGAACTGCTGGAGCAGTACCACCGGACCGGGCAGCAGCGGCTGGCAGCGGTTCACCGTGCCATGCAGTACCCGGCCGCTAACGACGACCTGCCGGAGGCAGCATGACCAATTATCAGGGACATGAACAACTGCGTGACGACATGGCCGCGCTATCCAACGCCATGAGCGACCTGCGCCTGCATATCCGGGCGCTGGAAGTGAAGTATCACGACGGATGCCCCGCGCTGGTTGATGCGCTGGCCGCTGATTTCTTGCGCAATCTCAACGAGCAGTATCTGACCGTTTACATGCGCGTACTGGCGTTCAGCGACTGTTTTCACGACTGACTGCGACCGGGCGGTTTGCCGCCCGGCCTTCTTACCCGATTTTGAGGAACTTGATATGCACGGAACCCGTGAAGCGCTTTGTACCGAACTGGCGCGGATGTTTACCCATGATGAACCTCTGGCCCTGCTGGTCTGGACGGAGGAGGGGATTCATTCCGCGTGCCGGGAATTGCGCCCTACAGACGACGAGATTACGGCCCTGCTGGAAACGGTCGGCAACAGCGACATGAAGGTGTATCGCCGGGAAGGCGTCACGGATGCGTCGGTGTGCGATCTGCTGACCCGCCATCGTGAAGCGATTAATCGGCAGGTGATGGTCCCGGCGCAGGTGCTTTCGCGCCTGGTGCATGACGCAGAACGCGAGCTGGTTCACCAGGAGGGGCTGGCATGGGAGGCGGGCGGGCCGACACCCGCGCGTATCCGTCAGGGAATGGCGGACGTGGAGGTGCTGAAGGCGCTGCTGGCAGCGTGAGGCGATGCCGGAGGGATAGCCTCCGGCTTTTTCTTCTTCGGATGTCGCGCGGCCGCTCCGCTTTTCTGGCTCATCCTCCACGCTGTTCCGGCTTCGCGGTGAGTAACGTCCCGAGCGGTCTGCGGCTTACGCCGTGCCTCTACTCTAGCCCGAACGCTGCAAATGCAAGGGTTCACTGACGTCGATGCTTTCACCCGGTCGCCGTATGTTTAAATGCCTGTCGCGGTTCTTCCCGTCGTTATCTCGCTCAATATTCGCTCGCTAACCGTCCAGACCCTCTCCGTTCTTTACCGGCGCTGCGGCTTCATGCATCGCCCCTGCATTTTTCGCTCCCTGTCGGGCTGTCGTGTCGGCACGGCGTAAGCCGGAACTCAGACAACATCGACTATGGAGGATTTTTTATGCGCACTACGACCACCACACCTGCTGTTTATGTGGGTACGTATCACAAATACAACTGCGGCAGCATTTTTGGCAAATGGTTTGACCTGACGGAGTTTGACGGCAGGGAGGATTTTTACGAGGCCTGCCAAGCGCTGCACGCCGATGAATGGGATGCCGAGTTTATGTTCCAGGACTGGGAAGGTATTCCGTCGCAGTTCGTCTCTGAAAGCTCCATCGACTGGGATTTTATCGCCGCGTACAAACAGGCTGAAGAAGAGGACAGGGAGGCCGCGTTTATCGCCTGGGCGGAGTATACCGGCGAGTGTGACTATGACGCGTTTGACGATGCGTATCGCGGCGAGGCGGAGAGCGAGGAGGACTATGCGCGTGAAATGGCTGAAGACAACGGCCTGCTGAATGAGGTGCCGGAGCCGCTGCGCAGCTATTTCGATTTTGAAGCCTGGGCGCGTGACCTGTTCAGCAACGGTTATGTATTCCATGACGGCTACGTCTTCAGCAACTGATTTTCCCCGGCAGGCGGTTCAGCCGCCTGTCAGCCCGCGCGCAAAACCCTGGCAGGCTCTGCCTGCCGGCGAAGTTCGCTGCGCCTGCGGCGCCGCGCATCTCCGCGAGTGTCTGATGTACCTGTGGTGTCAGGGTATGAATACCGGTGTGCTGCAGCGGGTCGGCGTTATTTCTGTTCTGGCGATAATGCCTGCGTTGCCGTTGCCGTTGCCGTTGCCGTTGGCAATAGTGGCCATACCGGTGGCGTACTGGCTGATATCGCTGTCCTGTCGGCTTTTCTTCCCGGGCGATATGACTGTGGGCGACTTCCCTGGCGGGAACCGGCGCTGTCGTAAACGGAGCCGGTAAACCGTCTCCGCCCTGTCGGGCTTCCATCGCACTGTCGCAGGTTCAACATCACGCTTGCGGCATCCGTTTACGGATGCGCCGCTCTCACCAGCCCGGCGGTCATGCTGCCGGGCCTCTTCGGGGCAACGCCGTTTCGCGCCCGCGCGTTCCGTCGTTGCGGCGGGTTCCTGCTCATTCCCTGCCTGGTTATTTCCCCCTTTTGAGTCCTTTCGCCGGGGCTGAGACAAGCACAGCCGCTGTCAGCTGTCCAGGGTAAATGGCACGCGGTAAACCGCGCCCCGGACATCCGCCATCGCCCGCGCTGGTTTACGCCCCTGCGGCGAACGGCTCTCAAACGGGTGAAGGTAACAACCAGCGGGGGCGTTCAGCAGGTCCCCGCAAAACGTCAAAACCGCGGCCCCGGCAACTCAACGGGTGATGGTTTTTTAAAAGCAAAACAGGTTCAGAAGGAGGAGCAACATGAGCGAGGCGCTGGCGGTTTTACCCGACAACACCTTTACCCGTGAACAGGCTGAGGCCGTTGCGGCGCAGTACACCAACGTGGCGATAGAGGACGATCAGGGTTCGCATTTTCGTCTGGTCGTTCGTCAGGACGGCGAGATGGTCTGGCGCACGTGGAACTTCGAGCCGGGCGGCACGTACTGGCTCAACCGTTATATCGCGGACTACGGCATCCGTAAGCCGCAGTAAGAAGGTGCCCTGCCGGAGCAGCCACTCCGCAGGGCCGGACAATCATCAATCAGTGAGGTATTAACTATGTCAGTAACCGATGTTAAAGCAAAAGCCCCCAAAAAAGCGAGCAGCAAAAAAATCACGAAGGCGCAGGAAGAAGCCCTGAAGGCCGCCCTTGAGGCCGCTGTCATCGAGTATGTTCCGCTGTCCAGTCTCACTAAATCCCCGCTGAACGTGCGCACCATCCCGTATTCCGTGGACAGCGTTCGCGGTCTTGCCGACTCCATCGAGGCGCTCGGACTGCTGCAGAACCTGATTGTTCACACCCTTGCGGACGGGCAATCCGGGGTGGCCGCAGGTGGCCGCCGACTGACTGCCCTGAATCTGCTGGCGCAGGAAGACCGTCTTGCGGCCGATCATACCGTCATGGTGAAACGCGTCTCAGACGACATTGCTGCCCTTGCCTCCATCGCTGAGAACGAGCAGCGCGCCGCCATGCATCCCGCCGAGCAGATCGCAGGTTTCCGTACGCTGGCAGAGCAGGGCAAAACCCCCGCGCAGATTGGCGATGCGCTCGGCTTCGGCTCCCGCCACGTGCAGCGCATGCTGAAGCTGGCAAACCTCGCCCCGTCCCTGATGGATAAGCTCGCACAGGACGAACTGACCGTTGAGCAGTGTCAGGCGCTCTGTCTCGAGGACGATCCTGCCCGTCAGGTTGAGGTATTTGAAAGCGTGAAGGTCAGCTGGTCGAACGCGCCCGCACACCTGATTAAACGCGCCATTACCGAAACCGAGATGCGCACCGACAACACCAAATTCCGGTTTATCGGGCGCGAAGCGTATGAGGCGGCAGGGGGTTACGTTCGTGAAGATCTGTTCAGCCAGGACGAGGGCGACGGCACGGCAGACAGCGTGCTGGTTGAGCGTCTGGTGCAGGAGAAGCTGGAGCGTATCGCGCAGGACATTCAGCAGCGTGAGGGCTGGGCATGGAGTCGCGGACGCGCAGCCCGCATCTGGTACCACGGCGAAGACGGTCAGGAGTTCGTTCAGCCTGCTGAACCCGATCCGGTGTACACCCCTGAACAACAGCAGCGTCTTGATGCGCTGCGGGAGCAGTACGACACATATGACAGCGTTTGCGACGAGTCAGATGCGATCGAAGCGGACATCCTCGCCATTCAGGAGGCGGCAGAGGCCAGCGCGTGGACTGACGACATGAAGTCAGGCGCGGGAGTGATGGTCAGCCTGTACGAAGGGCAGGTGTACGTGCAGCGCGGTGTGCGCCTGAAAGCGGATATGCCGGAAGAAACCGTAACCAGCAGCGTAACGGTGCCATTCACCTCACGCCAGCCCGACGCCGCAGAGGGGATCAGCGTTCCGCTGCTCACGAAAATGACCTCCGAGCGTACGCTGGCAGCCCAGGCGGCGCTGATGCAGCAGCCCGAAAAGGCAGTGGCACTGATGGTCTGGCGCATGTGTACCTGCGTCTTTTCAGGCTGTCTGACCACGACGCACCCGTTCCGAATCAGCCTGACTGTTTCCCACAGCAGTCTGACGGAGAACGCCCCGTCCGGTAAGGATGGCGCAGCGTTTAACATCCTGATGACCGAACAGGCAAGGCTGAAAGCCCTGCTGCCGGAAGGGTGGGAGAAGGACTTCACCACCTTCTTTGCCCTTGACGGCGGGGTGTTGATGTCGCTGATGGCCTTCTGCACGGCCTGTTCCGTTGACGGGGTACAGACCCGCGATATGGGGCACACCTCGCGCAGTACCCTCGATACGGTCGAGGCGGCAATCGGCTTCCACCTGCGCGACTGGTGGCAGCCGACGAAGGACAACTACTTCGGCAGCCTGAAACATCCTCAGATTGTGGCCTCCCTTAAAGAGGCGGGGCTGACGGGCGCGGCGGGTGACGCGGAGAAGATGAAGAAGGGCGATGCAGCAGCGCATGCGGAGCACTTTATGCAGCACACCCGCTGGGTTCCGGCATGGCTGAAAGGACCAGAGCCAGCGGCTGAATCCGGTGCTGACGACGAGGTTTCCGATACCGATAGCACTGACAACGACACCACCAACACGGCACATGCCGCCTGATAACGGAGAGCCGCCCTGCGGGGCGGCAATAAGGAGATACCCATGCGCACTATTCTGACCCCCGATGTACTGAAAACGATGTCCTGTGATGAGTTTGAGGACTGGCGGGACAGCGGCGAAGACTTCCGCCGCGAACTGACCCACGCCGTCATGCGTGACCTGTCCTGCCCTGAAAACTGGGATGTGAACGGCGAGTACCGCAGCGAGTTCGGCGGCTTCTTCCCCGTGCAGGTGCGCTTTACGCCCCCGCACGGCAACTACCATATTGCCGTGTGCAGTCCGGGTGCCATCAGTCCGGCGTGGATGGTGGTGTTTGTGCCCGCCAGCGGTCGTCCGTTCTCCGTCATTCGTACCCTGAACAGCTACCAGCCGGAGCTTGTCAGCCACACCGTCAGCCTGACGGCGCGTCTTGATGCGGACGGATACAGTCAGGCCAGCATCATCAGTATCCTGGCAGCGGAGGGCGCGGCATGATACCTGCAAACCTGTCACTGGTTCCCTTCAGCCCTGAGCGACGCGCCGCGATGGAGGCCATCGCGGAAGTTGAGAGCAGGCGGTCGCGCGGCGCGGTGTCCACGGCGTATCCGTATGCCAGCGCCTTTTTCCGGCGGCTCATGGGCAGCACGCGCATCTCACTCAGGGAAATCCATCATTTTGCGCCGGTGCTGACGGCGCGGGAGCTGCGAGGCAGCAGGGACAGCTGGCTCAGTGCCATCGATGCCCTGATTGAAAGTCGCGGGACGCGTTGCTGGCTTCCACTTCCTGTCGGTGCCGGACAGCGCCTCTTTCCGGAGGTGGCCTTTCAGCAGACCGAGCGGGTTCGCTGTCAGGACGCCCTGCGGGATGAAAAATACACCCGCCAGCGGCACAAAGAACGGTGTCAGCGTGAGCGGGCGTACCAGGCGCTGGCGGGGCAGGCGGAGATTGAGCTGGCATTCCATACGCCGGAAACGGTCAGCAGCTGGAGCGCGCGCTGGTCGGGGACTGAGCTGCGCCAGTACGACCTGGAGGAGATGTTCTGGCGCTGGAGCGAGCGTTTCCCGTCACTGGAGCCAATGGAGCGCTGGACGATGGAGAGTCAGCCTTTCTGGACGGTGATGGCCGAAACGGATGCGCTGGCAAGGGAAAGCACTGAGTCTGTCAGGCAGCTGGAGCGCTGGATGGTACCCAACAAGCTGACAATGCGGAGCCGGGTATGAAGTGGCGTTACTCGCTGCGCTGGAAGCGTCCCGGTCCCTGTCCCGGTGAACCTGAACTGGCGTCAGAAGTGGTGGAGGCGGGGAAACCCGCCCCTGAGTCCGTGATGTCACTGTGGGTGGCAGGAGCCGGATATGCCGTCTGCGTGGATTTTCTGTGTGACAGACAGATCAGGCGCTGGACCGACGAGCGTAAGGCGGCCACCCGCCGACGGAATCTGGCGCGTCGTGTTAACAGGATCGCGCCCCTGTTTGCTGATGAGCTGATTGAGCGGGAACTGACGGCACGGCCTGAATATTTTCGGGGAAAGTCGCCTCACTGAGTCTGATATCATATCTTGCCAGAATACGGTCGGCAGGGTGCTTAAAAGGGATAGTTTAGAGATGAGATACTGGATACTGGTCGCGCTGTTAAATGGCCTGTTTACGCTGGTCATACATTACGCGGCGCCGGAGATGTTCGGAAGTACGGCGTACTATGCCGGGGTGGCAATCTGTGCCCTGATTGCGCTGGTTATCACCTGGCGCGATCCGCCTGGTATGCTGGACAACGTGCTCGTGTTTCTCTTTAAGTGGGGAATTGTGGCTTCTGGACTGGCGTTTTCTGTCTGGGGCATCGGATACAAGCTGGAATTCTGGGGGGAACATAACCCCGATGAAGTTTTCAGCAGTGCATTCGACACCATCTTGCCGAATCTGGCGGTGCTGTGCGGTGTTCTGCTTCTGGTCAGTGGCTGGGTGTTCTGGCGGCGAAGGTAACAAAGAATACGCCAGCGTGAGGGCAGGAAAGTAAAAAGAGCGGTTATGCCTGCGGTATAGCGGCTCTTTTTTATGCCCCTTACGCTTTGTAATACCCTGCTGTGAATCTCCTCTGAAGAACGGACGCTGCGAATTATGGTGGCAGTTGTCTGTATCATCTTTTCAAATTTGCCTGTCGTCGGACGCGGTCACTGGCCATGACTGCGGGCGACTTCCCTGACGGAAACCGGGGCTGTCGTAAACGGAGCCGGTAAACCGTCTCCGCCCTGACGGGCTTCCATCCCACTGTCGCAACGTCAACACCTGCTCGCAGTGACCGTTCCGGTCACGCCGCTTTCACCATGCCGGCGATAAAGCCGCCGGCACTCAGGTGACGCCACGTCGTTCCGCCGTGTCGGGTGTGTTCATCCTCTTCTCATACCTCTGGTGAGCCATCTCGCGTCCGTTCCCGGGCGGAGGGCTGGTCGTAGCACCGTCGCGTCGTCATCCGAAGGGTGAAATGAACTCCGCCAAAAGTTTTTGCGAAGGACCGCAAAAAGTTTTGTCTCCGCCCTTCTCCTGCCGCCTCGCCGTTGCTCCTTTGCCCTTTGCCGCCAGGGAACTCACCGAGAGATGGATTAACCACCAGATAAGAGGAAAAGCAGGATGAACACACAGAACGTCAACGTCAAAACCGCCACCAAAGAATCTTCCGAAAGATGGGTGAAAACCTCGTCCCTGCGTACTGATGGCTTTGTGCGCAATATCCATTCTCGTAACCCGTTCGATGTTATTCGCGCGGACGTGGTGCTGGCCCGTATGGAAATACAGGCTAACCGGGGATGTGGCCTGCACTACGAGATTTACGAGTCCCGCCTGTTGGGAATGGCCATGCGTTATCTCGTCGAACTGCCGCTTAAAGATCGTCCGGTTTTCATCGGTGCGGCGTCGAAGCGGGGTTACACGCTGACGCTGGCGGAAGAAGACCGTGCACATGGTGAGTGTGCCGGACTGATGAACGAACTGGCGGCGGATTACTGATTACTTAATCGGCTGGTAGCAGGGGATGCCACCAGTCACAACGGAGAAACATCATGAGCATCAGCAACGGTAACACGAACAGCACATCCAGCTTCGACGCATGGGAGAAAAACGCGCTCAGAGAGCTTGATACCCTGCAAACCCTCGTCAGTAAAGCCCTGATGAAGTACCAGAACAATACGGACAAAACGGCGCTGGGCGAGTCTGCAAACCGCTATATGGGCGAACTCAGAACCGCTGTAACGCGCATCCTGAAAGCCACGCCAGCCATTCAGCAAAAAGTAGATGACATTGCCGACATGCTGCATCTGATGGCGCATTTTTCCGGCATCACGTTCGACGAATAACCACCACGGCGAAACATCAACGCCATTAACCAGAAGGAGATAAACCATGCACTTAAATCTGACCGAATCCAGTGCCGAAGCAGGTATCTACGCGACCAGTGAGGCCGAACGCGCGTACTGGCTGAGCCGCGAAAAGTCATACCTGACCGCGCCCGTCGAAATCGACGTGCACGCCTTCCATGATGCGCTGGGGCTGATGTATCCGATGAACTGGCGCAGCAGTCAGAACGGCGAGTGTGAAACCTTCATGCTGGCGGAAATGGTCTGCGGCAACGTCACCGAAATCTACGCACGGATCGGTATCCGTTATTACCGGATGCGTGACTACAGCAACCTTGACCACGCGGAGATTCTGGCACGCGTTAAGGAGGTTGAGCAGCGCCAGAAATGAAAAAGGCAGACTTTCGTCTGCCATATCCCGCCGGATTTATTCGCCTAGGAACGATGAATCCGGCCTCAACCAAAAGGAAATATCTATGAATCATTTCGGTAGAGCGTCAATTGTTACACCGACCGCCCTGTATGTCCATATGCTTGAGGCGGAAAACGCGCCCGTAAAAAAACAGGTGCGTATTAAACGCAGTGATATCGACCGTGACGAAATCAGCGCCGAAATGCGGGCGCTGGGTCGTCACATTGCGCACTGCCGGAAGAAGGGGCGCTCCGTTCGTATTCCTGCCATGCGAGTGAGCGAGTGGGGGCAGGTGTTACGCACGCTCGAACTGAAGCGGGCATTTAACTGATAACTGAGCCGCTCCTTACGGGGCGGCATTTAAGGAGGAACGATGTCTCAACTCAGTTTTGCCAGCTTCTTTGACCAGGCGAGAGAAGCCGCACCCTTAACACCCGTTAAACCCGTATTGCCCACCGTGAATGCGCAGCCGATACCGCACCGGATGATGACAATCGACCAGGCACGCCGCCAGTTTATCAGCGTGTTCATGGATACCGCCCGCAGCCTGCGCCGCTGGGAGGTGTTCAGCGACTTTATCACGCTGGCGGCCAGCGAGCTGGATATGGCGCGGATAAGAACGCCGGAGAACATTGATCGCAGCCGTGAAATCTGCGCGAAGTACAGTGCGAGCGATATCAGCAACCTGCATACGCTTTTCTGCCTGATGGTCTGCGCGCTGGAGGCCAAATTCCACGACTTCCTCGGCGCGATCTTCATGGAGCTTGAGCTTGGTGACGACCGTAACGGACAGTATTTCACGCCGTATCACGTCCAGTCACTGCTGGCGAGGCTGCTGATGCCGGACGTTGACGAAACGATACGCCGTGAGGGATTCGTTACCGTCAGCGATCCGGCAAGCGGTGCGGCGGGAATGATTGTGGCGTATGCGGAATATCTGCTGGAGGCGGGCTATAACCCGTCTGAACATATGTTCGGGAGCTGCATCGATATCGATCCTGTTGCGGCCGATATGGCGTTTATTCAGCTTTCCCTGCTGGGTATTCCTGCCGAGGTGGTCACGGGTAATACGCTCACAATGCAGCTTAACAGGGTTCGCTATACGCCCGTTTACTATATCAACAACTTTGACAAACGCCTGGAAGACCAGCGCCGGGTGAGTGCGATGCGCGAATTTTTGCGCGGCATGAATAAAGCCGCATAGCCAGCCTGAAGGGCAGGGGAATAGCCTGCCTTTCGTGGAATCTAAGGCCGCGCGCCTGCGGCGCAGAATAAGCAGGCTGCGCTGACGCGCTGCCTGCGTTATTCCGGCGCGAGGTTGTCTGAGGTTCCTGTCTTTTGGTCAGCTGATTACTATTCTTCATTTTCCTGCTGGCGATGGTCTTTATTATTCTGCCGCTGATATGGATATTATCCTTTCTTTTCCGGGCGTCGTCCCTGAAGGGACACGGCTGTCGTGAACGGAGCCGGTAAACCGTCTCCGCCCTTCGGGCGTCCATCCTGACGCAAATTCAAATTCACGCTTGCTGCATCCAGAATGGATGCACCGCTTTCACCGTGGCGGTAATAAATTACCTCCACTCTGAAGCCCGTAACGATAATTCGTCTTACGCCGATTTTCCGTTACGGGATGTGTGTATTCTCCTGGCGTGACTATCGTCCGATTTCATCAGTTCGCGGAGGGCTGCTTTTAGCATCAGACAGAAAAGAAATAAAGGGGTATATAAACGCTGCGCGCCCCTTTATTTCTTTTCTGTCAGCTGCTCATTGCCCTTCGCCGCTCAGTGATGAAGTCGAACGATGTAATAATCCAATGAGGAGAAAACCAGAATGCACACATTAAACGTCAAAAACGCCACTCGTGAATCAGCCGAACAATTTAAAATCGATGAACGCCAGCGCTACTCTGTTACAGATGGTGATGAACGTCTGGATTTTATTCCTGCGCTCTTTTTTACGCCTTCTGCTGATAACATGATTGCCAGCTGGTTACGTCAGCATTCAGATTATGATGGCGGTTTCTGGAATTACTGGATTATTCCGCAGGGCACCGGAGGAAACGTGGCTCCGAACTGTGTCAGATTCACCACGACGCAAACCGGATATATCGCACCGGAAGGTGAACAGCGCTATAACATGGTTATTCCCGGTAATTACTTTGAAGCAGCGGTCAGTGCCGATGCTGCCGGAATTATTGCGACCCTGATGATCATGAACTGGTTGTCCTGGCAGGTTGCAGATATGGGGCCTGAATATTCGAAAGTCTGTAAACACCTCGTCGCACGTCAGGATGCACTGAAAGACTACATCAGTATCATAAAACACCCTGAAGCAGATTTAATTTATCGGGCTATTGATTGACGGCATAAATACTGGATGAATAAAAAGACCTCCTGTTGAGGTCTTTTTACTGTTTTGCAAAAGTCTGCGCTGCATTTTTATTATTCTTTATCGCCCGATATGTTACCTCAATTTTTCTGGCATAGACATATCTTCTCTGCGCCTGTTCTTCTGTTTTCCTGAAACCTGCATTATAAGCGCCCACGGCCTGCCAGCTGACTCCCCACTTTTTGAATGCAATTGCAAGATAGTAAGCCCCGGTGTAGATATTCATACACGGATCGGAAATAAGATGCTCCGGTTTTATTCCATAACGAGCCAGTTCGTTAAAGTGCTGGGAGTCCACCTGCATAAGTCCGGAGCCAAAGCCCGAAACAGGATTGTGGCCTTTAACGTCTGTGCGGAAGTTCGATTCATTCCAGGAGATTGCCCGAAGCAGATCTGGATCTATATGATAATCCCTTCCTGCCAGATCAAAACAATCAGCAGCGTTCAACATTCCAGAAAAAGCCAACGTTAAAAACGTAAGAGCAATCCGTTTCATTTCTTCCCTCCGGGCACCATGCCGGAAATACGTTAACCCATCCCATGCCCAGACTCAACTAATATGCACTCCTCACCACCAAAAGCACCACACCCCACGCAAAATTAAAATTTTGCTGATTGGCTCTTTAAATCATGCAGTTAGAGAAAAAGTAATGTGAAATAATTTATTTTAATGTGTGTAAACGACTCGGTAGTGAGTTCTATTCGACTCGGTAAAAACTCTACTCAGAGTCATTTGTGACTATTTTTAATAAATCCATTGAGTTACTACTACGGCGAGTCTATATTCGAGTCGTGAGTTTTTACAGTGTGTGTCGGCATGCAAGTCGTCTGTTTTCTGGCAGAGAGTCTGTGCCGAGTCGTGTATTTTTAGCTTTTCAAAATATTCTGTTGTACAGAAGTTTTGGAAATATAAATAAGGAGAATATTATGGCCAGAGTTCAGGTCTATGTAAGCGATGAAGTGTCAGAGAAAATAAGAGTAATCGCGGAAAAACGTCGCGCTGAAGGAGCGAGAGATAAAGATGTAAGTTTTTCGAGCATTGCATCAATGCTGGTCGAACTTGGTCTTCGGGTCTATGAAGCGCAGATGGAAAGAAAAGAGTCTTCATTTAATCAGGCGCTCTATAATAAAACTATCCTTGAAAATGTAATGAAAACTCAATTTATTGTCAGCAAGCTGCTGGCGATGGAGTCGCTGAGTCCACATCTTGCTGGAAATGAAAAATTTGATTTCAGGGATATGGTTACGTGTATACGTGAAGATGTGCAACAGATTGTTGAAAAATTCTTCCCACAGGAGGAAGAGTCTCAAGATAATTAGCTGAAAATGTTTGATAAATAGGATTTAGATCTGCTGTTTTTGAGTGACTTTGTCGTCAGTAATTGATATATTTTATGCAGACATAAGTAAAATTTGATGCCCGCCATTCAATTTGGTGGGTCGCCGGTACACCGGGCTACTACCCCGAGTGTACCGACTATACACAGAAACCTTCAGAGGAGGCTTCAATGCACCCGCGCGATCCTAGAGATCTCTCCCAATCAAGTCAATCATTAGATGATGTTCTAAGTCATTTTAATGGCCTTTATAATTCCTCATCACTACCTTTTTGTATTCGCGATCAATCCAGAAAAGTAATTTATAAAAATGATGCTTTTTCCGACCTCTTTCATCCACTTTCGAAATCATTTTCAGGTATAAGCTTCGATTCTGACGAGGTTGAACTCGAACTATCATCTATTGAATTAGAGGCATTTGTTATGGGACCTGAAACAGCACTATGTCGTACCTTTAACTTTAACGGTGAGTTTTATCAATTGAGAGTCGAAATACGTTTAATTGATGGGGATCTTTATGCTATATGGCTTATAAATTATTTTCCAGATTACCAGGCATTATTCAAGGTAAACACTAAGGTACTGAATGACAGCTTTGATGTGGACATTTTTCTTTCTGAAATGACAACGAAAAAAATGATTACTTTATGTTTTTCTGTTCTCGGATTTCAGCTTCATACTATGTCGAGGTGCCTTGGAGTTTCTGAATCTGCGATTACTAATAGGCTTGCTAGTGTTAAAAAAGAAATTAGAAAGCATTTCCCTGATTATGATGACTTCAGATTCTTTTGTCTGAAGAATGGTGTTTATATAAGAATGACGTCAGTAGTACTCAAGGTGCTTAATGTTAAATCTTTGTTAATAAAACAGTGTAGAAAACTCGGTATTGAATAAATTGTATTTCACGTGTCACTATCCTGACGCAGGAATATGTTGAGAGGGAAAACATGATTAGACGTCACAGGCTTCGTGGCCCAACGGTAACTATGTCGATCTACCTTGACCCACAAACCGATCTTCTTATTTTGAAGGCGAAGGACAGAAGTGGTCGTTCTAAATCAGCTGAAGCGCTGATTCGGTTACGTGACCACCTGGAAAAATTCCCTGATTTCTATAACTCTGAAATGGCGGAGGTGATCCCAAACAATCTTGAACCCAAGTCACAAAACTAGTTTTTTAGGATTTTTATTTCAACAAATCTATCCGGTGTAATTAAAGGATTAATGAATATGACTGATGTGTCTGTTATTAACGCTGTACCCGCGACCCCTGCAAAGAAAAAATTCAGCAAAGTCGCGTTACTCAAAGCGCTGAAGTTTGCCCTGCCTGTCGCAGCCCTTGCTGCGTTTTTCCCTGAAACGGTTCTGGCCTCGACTGCGGGTAAAGATCTGATGTCCAGCGGCGATGCAACCGTTAAAGGTACATTTGGTAAAGATTCCAGCGTGGTTAAGTGGGTTATTCTTGCCGAAGTCCTGGTAGGGGCCGTGATGTATATGACGACCAAGAACCTCAAGTTCCTGGCGGGCTTTGCGATCCTGTCCGTATTCGTCACGGTAGGTATGTCTGTCGCAGGATACTGATATCCAGCGACAGCCGTTCAGAGCCACTTCCGACTATTAAATTCCGGTTTAATTCTGAATGCCCTTCACGAGCATTCACGGGAGGGCTTTGCCTGTAATCCGGCTGGCAGGTATTTCCATACTGCCAGCTGTACCGGAGACGGAACATATATGGCAGATGAATCTCTCAAAAAATATCGCTTTCCCGAAACCCTGACGAATCAGAGCCGCTGGTTTGGCCTTCCTGTGGATGAACTTATTCCGGCCATTATCTGCCTGGGGTGGGGATTCTGGACCCAGCATTATATTCCCGGAATTATCGCTGCCGTACTGGCCTATCTCGGAATTAAAAAGCTTAAGAAAGGGCGGGGCAGTTCATGGCTGCGGGACCTGGTCTACTGGTATATGCCGACCTCACTGCTGAGGGGGATTTTTCATGATGTACCCGACTCATGCTACCGCCAGTGGATTAAATAGACAGGAATAATCAGATGGAACACGGAGCACGATTAAGTACACAGCGGGTTATTGCCATCGGCTTTATTGCCATGGGGGTGGTGATTCTGGGAAGCATCACCACCAATGTTATTCAGGCCGTCAACAACTACCGCCTTCAGAATGAGCAGAAGTCTATCGTCACGCCAATGCTTTTCAACGCGCCGTTTGCCGTGTCGCAGAACCAGGCAGATGCCTCCTATCTGCAACAGATGGCCCTGTCGCTTATCGCCCTTCGCCTCAATGTCACCCCGGAAACCGTTGATGCCTCTCATGAGCAGCTGCTGTCCTATGTCAAACCCGCAGCGCAGAACGAGCTGAAAATCCGGCTTGCTGAGGATGCGAAGCGCATTAAGGACAACAACGTTAACTCGTCTTTTTATATGACCAGCGTGAAGGTTTACCCGGCAAGCAGCCGCGTGGACGTGCGGGGCCAGCTGAAGACCTGGATAGGCGACTCGAAACCGTATCCCGAGCTGAAACAGTACGTTCTCAAGTTCGAGCGCGAGGACGGCATCAGCTGGCTCAGTCACTTCGGAGAAATCACCGATGAACAAAAATAGTCGCCGTGCGCTGCTGGCGTTGCTGATGCTCGCGTCCGGTCAGACGGTCGCCGCACCCGCTGCGCTTTCCGCCACGATTGTTCCGCTGACGAACGGCGGGCAGGCCAGCATCGCGGTCAGCAACACCGACCCGAACCTTTTTACGGTCGCAGGTGACCGCGTGACGGCCCTGACCAGCCTCGACGGTGAGCTGACGCGGCAGGAGCAGACGGCAAGCGGCGGTGTGATTGTCAGTACCCTCAACAAAAAGCCCTTCACGTTCATTCTGGAAACAGAACGCGGCCTCAACTTCTCGGTACAGGCCGTGCCGCGAGCGGGCGCGGGGCGAACCATCCAGCTGGTCAGCGAGCTGTCCGGCACGGGCGAAGCGGCGCGCACCTGGGAAGAGTCTTCCCCCTACGAGGCCACGCTGGTTTCCCTGAGCCAGCATCTGCTGGGCGGGCAGCTTCCGTCCGGCTGGCAGGCTATCCCCGTTACGCATGAAGCCCTCAACGCGCCCGCCGGACTTTCTGCAGTCCCCGAGCGCGTCTGGGTGGGTAATCACCTTAAGGTGGTGCGCTATCGCGTCACCAACAATACCGGGATGGCCCGCAACATCGCGGAAAGCGACTTCTGGCAGAGCGGTATTCGCGGCGTGCTGTTTGGTGAAGCCTCGCGTCAGCTGATGGCGGGCGGCGCCCTGCAGGTCTTCGTTATCAGCAGCGGAGGTGCGGCTGATGGCCAGCATTAATTCAGTGGTGAAGCGCAAGCAGTTTATCTGGCTGGGTATCGTGCTGGCGACCGTGGGCGTGGTGGGCGGCGGCGGCTGGTATCTGGCGGATGCACGCTACGAGGGCAGCAGCGATGCGGCAGCCGCCGGCGAGCCTGCGCCCGATATGACCGGCGTGGTGGACAGCACCTTTGATCAGAAGGTGCAGCAGCATGCCACGACCGAGATGCAGGCTACGGCCTCCGAGATGCAGAAGCAGTATGCCGAAATGCGCCGCGAGCTTGAGCTGCTCAGCAAGGGGCAGGCAGGCTATCAACACCAGATTGACAAACTCAGTCAGGATAATGCGGCGCTTTCCGCTCAGGTCAGCGCGCTGGGGGCGAAACCCGTCACCGCATCGGGCGAGCCTGCCCCGCAGCCGCCAGTGCCTGCGCCGGGGCCTGAAGGTGAGCCGCAGCCGACCGGTTTCCCGCCGCAGACGGGGGCCGTCCCGCCGCCGACCGCGTTCTATCCGGGTAACGGCGTCACGCCGCCGGCGCAGGTACAGTACCAGCCCATTCCCGTACCCAACCAGCTGCGCCGGCAGTCTTTTGCCCGCAGCGACGAGAGCAAAGGTCCGTCCCTGCCGTACATCCCATCGGGCAGCTTCGCCAAATCGATGCTGATTGAGGGGGCTGATGCCAACGCCTCCGTAACCGGTAACGAGTCCACGGTGCCGATGCAGCTGCGCATTACGGGCAGGGTGGAAATGCCCAACAGCAAAAGCTACGACCTGACCGGCTGCTTCATTGGGCTTGAGGCCTGGGGCGACGTGTCCAGCGAACGCGCCATCGTACGCACCCGCAACATCAGCTGCCTGAAGCACGGCGTCACCATCGACCAGCCCATTGCCGGACACGTGAGCTTCCGGGGTAAAAACGGCATCAAGGGCGAAGTGGTGATGCGAAACGGCAAAATCCTCGGCTGGGCATGGGGTGCGGGTTTTGTTGACGGCATCGGTCAGGGGGTGCAGACCGCGTCCCAGCCTTCGGTCGGACTCGGCGCCACGGCATCCCTCGGCGCGGGTGACGTGATGAAGATGGGGATTGGCGGAGGCGCCTCCAAAGCCGCCCAGACCCTCAGCGACTACTACATCAAACGCGCAGAGCAGTACCACCCCGTCATTCCTATTGGGGCGGGTAACGAAGTGACCGTTGTCTTTCAGGACGGTTTTCAGCTGAAAACCATTGAAGAGCTGGCGCACGAGAATGACAGAAGCAAAGCGGAGGGCAGCGACCGCAGTCCGGTTCCGCCGCCGTCAGTCCCGCAGGGCGGCATGAACGGGTTCAGTACCGACCAGATGCTCAACCAGCTGGGCAGGCTTAACCAGAACCAGTTTATGCCGAAGGCCGACTCACAATAACCCCACGTAAAGGAACCGCAAATGAACAAGACAGTGCCTGTTGCGCTCACGCTGGCCAGTCTCCTGACGCTGTCGGGATGTGCCGGTACAACGAGCGATTTTGAGTGTAACGCGACGACATCTGATACCTGCATGACCATAGAGCAGGCCAATGAGAAAGCCAAACGACTGGAGGAGGCCAGCACGGTAAAGCCGGGTGCGACATCGCTGCCACGCCTGGCTGAGGGTAATTTCCGGACCCGGTCCGTGCAGCCCCTGACGCTGACGGCTGAACCGGTGCATGCCGTCGCATCCAGAAATACACCGCTGACGGGCGCGCCGACTCTCCCCCGCCCGCAGCCGCACTCGGCCTCACGGGCGCCGCTCTCCACGGTCACGCCGGTTACTGTGCCGCCGCCAGGGCGCGAGTCCATCGTGGACCCGAGGCCGCTTCGCGTCGGTGAAAAGACGGCCGGGCTGTGGATCGCGCCCTATATCGATACGCAGGACGTTTATCACCAGCCGACGCGGGTGTTTTTTGTTGTGAAACCCTCAGCGTGGGGAACCCCGCGCGTTAACTGAATCCTGAACCGCCACCGCGTGTGGCGCCCATTTTAACAATCCGTCGTTATCACGCGTGCCCTGAAACGTGAAAAGGGATGGGCGGTAGCGTGTCCGGACAGTGTGAGCAGGGAGCGTTGATGGCAGACGAACTCGATCTCCTGCAGGAGCAGGACGAATTGCTGAACCAGCTTCATATACAGGCCGCGAGGCAGCGGTCCTGCCTGGAGGGCAAAAGCCGTAAACGGTGCGAATGCTGTGGCAATCGCATCCCCCTCAGGCGGCAGCAGGCCATCCCGGGCGTACGTACCTGCACGGAATGTCAGCGGGTTCTGGAAATACGACAAAAACAGTATCTGAGGTGACCGATGGGAAGAAGAAAAACCAATGTGATGGTCGTGGGGAAAACCGGTAGCGGTAAGACAGCCATCAGCGTTGATGTTATGCGGACCTTTTTATCAGAACGACAACTCCGCGACTGGCGTGAATTGCGCAAAGACATTCAGAACGATGGCAAAAAACCAGGAGACGAACATCATGACAACCAGGGATAACGGTGGTCCGGGGAAAACCCGTCACCTTAACGATATTACGGCCTGCTGCGAGGCGCAGGGGATGCGTGTCATCTGTGTTAATGCCGCAGAGCGCGACTTCTGGCTTTCAGCGTCTCAGCAGAGCGCTCCCGCCCTCGACGGGAAGGCTGGGATTTCTCAACACATAATGCAACGGCAGCGTGGGCACTGTCTGTTCCTGGGTAAAGCAGGCTCAGGCATGAGCGTAACAAAACAGCAGATGACCCGGGTTTTCCTGGCGAAGTCTGACGTCAGCCGGATTAAAGCGCTGTACAGCGGAGAGGACGGGGAGAGGCTGGCGGAGGCTATCAGACACAACTGCAGCGTCTGGTTTCCGCTGAATCCCGGAGGTAACGGGAATGATGCTTAAGCTTCTGTCCGTCCTGCTGTATTGCCTTAGATGGCTTGCCTGGGCTTTTCACTATCTGATTATCTGGCCTGCCGCCACGCTGATGCTGCTGGTTGCCATGCTTTTGTGGATGGAGAACACCACGCCCGGAGAGGCGATGGCGCAGGAAATTATAGCCGTCACGCATAACGTCAGCAGTGGCGAGTTTCGTATTGCGGCCTGCCGCGATGAACCTTTAGACCCCTTTATACCTCCAGCCCCGCAGGGCAAGTCCTCCGGCCTCACGCTGCATGATGCTCCCTCAGCTGTCTGCCATAACCGGGGCAGCGTCGTCACCGATGCTAAAGGATATGCCGGTCATGTTGACGGAGCGCTGAGTGCGTTTAAGTTGCTGTGGATTGTGATGGCCATTGTGTTTTCAGGGGCGGCGCTGCTTATGGGATGCCGTCCGTATTTCTGCCTGTATGGTCAGATGCGCTCAGCACGTTTTCGCTACGGTATCCCTGCCAGCCGCCCGGCCCCTGCGACGGAAACGGTAAAAACGGCCGACAATAAAAAGGAGGATAACCGTGAGTAATCCACTGGATACCGTCACCCGCACGGTCAACTCGCTGCTGACGGCGCTGAAGATGCCTGATGCGTCCTCTGAGGCGAACGATGTCCTCGGGCAGATGCGCTTCCCGCAGTTCAGCCGTGTGCTGCCGTACCGCGACTACGATGCGGAAACCGGCCTCTTCATGAACGAGAAGACGATGGGCTTTATGCTGGAGGCGCAGCCCATCAACGGCGCCAACGAAACTATCGTGTCGTCACTGGAAAACCTGATGCGCACCAAGCTGCCCCGTGAGGTGCCGGTGGCCGTTCACCTGGTGTCCAGCCATCTGGTGGGTCAGGATATCGAGTATGGCCTGCGCGAGCTCTCCTGGACGGGGGAAAAGGCCGATACGTTCAACGCCATCACCCGCGCCTACTATCTCAGGGCCGCAGAAGAAGGGTTCCCGCTGCCCGATCACCTCAACCTGCCGCTAACCCTGCGTAACTACCGGGTGTACATCTCCTGCTGCGTCCCCCGCAAGCGCGGAAGTAAGGCCAGCGTGATGGAGATGGAAAACCAGGTCAAAATCATCCGCGCCTCACTGCAGGGGGCGCAGATAGCCACCCGCAGCGTGGACGCGGATGCCTTTATCCGCATTACGGGCGAAATGATTAACCATAACCCGGATGCGCTGTATCCCACCGAACGGGAACTGGACCCGCTCAAGGATCTGAACTACCAGTGCGTGGACGATACCTTTGATCTGAAGGTGAAGGCCGACTACATGACGCTGGGGCTGCGCGGTAACGGTCGCAACAGCACCGCGCGCATCATGAACTTTCAGCTGACCAAAAATCCGGAGCTGGCCTTCCTCTGGAATATGGCCGACAACTATAGCAACCTTCTCAACCCGGAACTGTCCGTTTCGTGCCCGTTTATCCTGACGCTCGTCCTCAGCGTGGAAGACCAGGTAAAGGCGCAGAACGAGGCCAACCTGAAGTTCATGGATCTTGAGAAGAAGTCCAAGACCAGCTACGCCAAGTTCTTCCCGGGCGTGGCGCAGGAGGCAAAAGAGTGGGGCGATCTGCGCCAGCGCCTGTCGTCCGGGCAGTCCTCGCTGGTGAGCTATTTTCTGAACGTGACCCTCTTCTGCCGCGATGACCAGGAAACTGCGCTGAAGGTCGAGCAGGACGTGCTGAACAGCTTTCGCAAAAATGGCTTCGAGCTGATTTCCCCGCGCTTTAACCATATGCGCAATTTTCTCGTGAATCTGCCGTTTATGGCGGGCGGCGGCCTCTTTAAGCAGCTGCGCGAGTCCGGCGTGCTGCAGCGCGCCGAAAGCTTTAATGTCGCCAATCTGATGCCAGTGGTGGCGGACAGTCCGCTGGCCACTTCCGGCCTGCTGGCGCCGACCTACCGCAACCAGCTGGCGTTTATCGACCTGTTCAGCCGCGGCATGGGTAACACCAACTTCAATATGGCGGTCTGTGGCACCTCCGGCGCGGGGAAAACCGGGCTTATCCAGCCCCTGATACGCAGCGTCATCGACTCCGGCGGCTTCGCCGTGGTGTTCGACATGGGCGACGGCTACAAGTCCCTGTGCGAGAACATGGGCGGTGTCTACCTCGACGGCGAGACGCTGAAGTTTAACCCGTTCGCTAACGTCACCGACGATACCATCGATGAGATGGCCGAACGCCTGCGGGACCAGCTGTCCGTGATGGCCAGCCCCAACGGCAACCTGGACGAGGTGCACGAAGGTCTGCTGCTCAAGGCGGTGAAGGCCACCTGGCTTACGAAGAAAAACCAGGCGCGCATTGACGACGTGGTGGACTACCTGATGATGGCCCGCGACAGCGAGGAGTACAGCGGATCACCGACCATCCGCAGCCGCCTCGATGAGATGGTGGTGCTGCTGACCCAGTACACCCGCAACGGGGTGTACGGCAGCTACTTCAACTCCGACGAACCGTCCCTGAAGGACGAAGCCCGGATGGTGGTGCTTGAGCTCGGCGGACTGGAGGACAGGCCGTCCCTCCTGGTGGCGGTGATGTTCTCACTCATTCTCTACATTGAGAACCGCATGTACCGCACGCCGCGCAGCCTGAAGAAGCTCAACGTGATAGACGAAGGCTGGCGCCTGCTGGACTTCAAGAACAACAAGGTCGGGGCGTTTATCGAGAAGGGCTACCGTACCGCCCGCCGCCATACAGGTTCGTACATCACCATTACGCAGAACATCGTCGATTTTGACTCGGAAACGGCCTCCAGCGCCGCCCGCGCGGCATGGGGTAACTCGTCCTACAAAATTATCCTCAAGCAGTCCGCCAAAGAGTTCGCCAAGTACAACCAGCTGTACCCGGACCAGTATTCGCAGCTGCAGCGCGACATGATTAAGGGTTTTGGCAGCGCGAAGGACAACTGGTTCAGCAGCTTTATGCTGTCGGTTGAGCACCTGACGTCCTGGCACCGCCTGTTCGTCGATCCGCTCAGCCGGGCGATGTACTCCTCGGACGGTCCGGACTTTGAGTTTCTGCAGCAGCGACGCCGGGAGGGGCTGAGTATTCACGAAGCCGTCTGGGAGCTGGCGTGGAAAAAATCCGGGCCGGAAATGGCCGCGCTGGAGCGCTGGCTTCACGAGCATGAAGGGAAGACCATCTCATGAAAAAACACGTACTCATTAACGCCGCGCTGATTGCCGGCACGCTGGCTGCGAGCGCAGGCGTCAGCTGGCTGGTCTGCCAGCTTAACCGTCCTGTGGTTGTGGCCTTCAACATGAAATCCACGGTGGATGCCTTCTTTGACAGCGCCGGTCGCCGTTCGCTGGACGAGGCGCAGACAAAAGCACTCTCAGACCGCTTTAACGCGTCACTGGAGGCCAGCCTCCGGGACTGGCAGATCCGCCATCGTGCCCTCATCCTTGTCGCACCTGCCGTGGTGCAGGGGGCGCCGGATATCACGCGTGAAATCCAGACTGACGTGGCCCGCCGGATGAAGGAGGGGGCGTGATGCGCGCCTTTGCCCTGGGCCTGACGCTGCTGACCGGCAGCGTGACGGCCGCTGACCTCGGGACGTGGGGCGATCTCTGGCCGGTGGCGGAGCCGGATATGCTGACCGTTATCGAAAGCCGGCTGCAGACGCTGGCGCAGTCCGGCGAGATGGACAAAAAGATGGCGGAGTTTAAGGCGCGCGTGGTGCGCAACAGCCAGCGCCCGCCTGCCGTTGAGGGAATAACCCGCGCGGTGCGCTACGAGCGGCGCTGGTTTGATCCGAGCGTGCGGGTGGACAAGGCGCTTGCCGACGACAAGGGCAACGTGTTTGCTCAGGCGGGGCAGGTCTTTAATCCGCTTGATGTGGTGCCGTTTAACGAAACGCTGCTGTTTATCAACGGCGACGATGCGGATCAGCTCGCGTGGGTACAGCGACAGAAGCCTGACACCCTGATCACCCGCATCATTCTGGTGCAGGGCAATATTCCGCAGACGTCGGAGAAGCTCGACAGCCGCATTTTCTTCGACCAGAACGGGGTGCTGACCACCCGGTTCGGCATAAGCCAGGTACCGGCACGGGTAACGGCGGCACCCAGCGGAAAGCGCCTGCAGGTGGAAATCATTCCGCCCGATATGGCGCAGCATGACGCAGGAGGTGTCCGGTGAAAATGCTGACCGTCTCTCTGTTCGGACTGCTTCTGTGGGGTAACAGCCACATGGCGGCGGCGGACGCCGCCTGCGAAGGGCGCTTCGTCAATCCGATCACCGATATCTGCTGGCGCTGCATGTTTCCCCTGTCGCTCGGCAGCACAAAAGTCACGGGCGGGGATTTACCGGACACGTCCAATCCAGGTAGCCCTATACAGTTTTGTCCCATGCCACCCCCGGTATTTCAGCGCGTCGGCCTGGCAATAGGGTACTGGGAGCCGATGGCTATGACCGATGTGGCGCGTTCTCCGGGCTGCATGGTGAACCTCGGCGGATTCACTGTTAATCTCGGGAAAATGGGGATGGGCACCGCCAAAAAAGATGACAAACAGGTCAATGGCGCGTTCTACCACGTGCACTGGTACAAATATCCGCTGACGTACTGGCTCAACATCATCACCTCTCTCGGGTGTTTGCAGGGCGGCGATCTGGATATCGGATACCTGTCTGAAATTGACCCAACATGGGGGGACAGCGCCCTGACCTCCATTCTGAATCCGGAGGCGGTCATTTTTGCCAACCCCATCGCGCAGGGCGCATGTGCGGCCGACGCGATAGCCAGTGCGGTAAATAAGCCTCTCGACCCGCTGTTCTGGTGCGCTGGCTCGCAGGGCTCGATGTACCCTTTCAACGGCTGGGTGAGCAATGAGTCCAGCCCCCTGCAGTCTTCCGTTCTGGTCAGCGAGCGTATGGCGTTCAAGCTGCACCGACAGGGTCAGATACTGGAGAGCGTGGGGGCGGACCGCGCGGTCTGCTTCGAATACCCGTCTCCCATTATCCCGAAAGAGCGCTGGCGCTATCAGATGGTGAACATGTTCCCGGATGCGGCGCAGTGCCATCCTTTCGGCCGCACCGTCATGCGCTGGGAAACGGGGCGTAACCCGCCGAACACGAAGAAAAACTACGGCTATCTGCTCTGGCGCAAGCGCAACTGCGTCTTCCTCTGAGAAAAAGGAAACTTCCATGAAAACTCTGTCCGGTCTGACGGCGGCGCTGCTGCTGTCAGCATACTGTTACACTGCGCTGGCGTCAGGAGCTGATGAGGCGAACCGCGAGTTTATTCGTCAGCAGGAATCTTTCAGCCAGCAGCTGAGGGGGCAGGATAACGCGCCGTTGCGCCAGATGCTGGAGCAGCAGGTGCGCCAGAACCCTCTTTCAGCAGACGACGCCCATTTTATCGGGGAGCTGAAACAGCGCCAGCGCGAGGACCATCAGGATAAACCGACGCACGGCGCCCTGTATTTCGTCTCCTTTGCCATCCCGCAGGCGGGGCTTAAGCGCATGCTGACCGAGGCGCGCCGCTACGACATTCCCGCCACCCTGCGGGGCATGGTCAACAACGACATGAAAACAACGGCAACCGCCGTGATGGCGCTTGTTCAGGACGGCTCAGCCAGCGGCGTCGCCATCGACCCGACCCGCTTTCGTGAGTACGGGATCACCAGCGTGCCGTCCCTGGTGGTGTACTGCGAGGCGGGCCACGATGTGATTCGCGGCAATCTTCATCTGAAGCAAGCGCTGGAAAAGGTGGTGGAGAAGGGCGAGTGCAGGGATGAGGCGCAAGAGCTGCTTAATAAAGGAGAGGCCCGATGAAAAGAGCAATACTGATGCCGGTGCTGGCCATTGCCACCACGATGGCGGGCGTGAATGCATTTGCCGATGCTGACGCGCAGTACAGGGCGGGGGCTGATTTTGCCCGTCAGGTACAGGGGCAGGGGGAGAGCAGCCTGAAAAACTTTAACCCCTCAGCGTCTATCCCCAACTATACCGCCTCACCCGGTGAGAAGAAGTACTATGGCGGCGTGACGGCGACCGGTGATGGTGCGCTGAAAGCGGACGGTACCACGGGCTGGACTACTAATGAGGCTACAAAGGCCGTCACCGACTCGTTTGTTAACAACCCGAAGGAGCCCATTTCACCCGACGCGCCGTTTATTAAGGCCAGCCAGGATGTCCAGTCCCGCGCCGATACCATCATCGGCAAAACGGGGCAGACGCAGTGCGAAGCGCAGAACATCAGCCGCAGCGAGTTCACCAACTATACCTGCGAGCGCGACCTGCTGGTTGAGCAGGCCTGTACCAGGACAGCCAGTATCACAGGTGACTGGAAGGAAACCACTGAGACTAAAACCTACACCATCACTTCATTTAATTTTAGTCGATCCGGCAAGCAAATCGTCTTCAGTTTTATCTCTCCTGAGGCGGGTATGGTGAACAGTGCCAGCCTGAATGTCACCACACAAAATTATCTCTGGAATTCCCGCGCTAATTTTATGAATACCATATTCAATCTTGGCTGGAATGCCACTATTGGCCTCACAGGAGCAACGGGATTGACTCTGACTAAAGGTCAAACCGTACAGGGTAGTAGCTGCAGCGGAAACGGCAGTTGTACGGGGACAGTCGACAATATTATTTATAACGATATGGCCAGCGGAAAAACGCGTTTTACTCTGACTCTGATCATGCAGGTTAAAAGCCGGGTCTGGATACCCAGAGTGGAATGGGGTGAATCCTGTCCGTTTAGCAAAAGCGAAGGTACGCTCAAGAAAACAGAGTGTATTGAACCGGGCAGTACTAAGACTGTCGTGGTTGAGGGCAAGCCCTACCAGGTTACCCAGGCATGCTGGAAGTACAAAGACACCTATATGACCCAGGCTGCTGACAATGGCACCTGCAAAACCTATATGAACAATCCGGCCTGTACGCTTGCCTCACGCACCTGCGCCTTCACTGCAGAAGACGGCAGCGGCTGCCTGCATGAATACGCGACGTATTCCTGTGAAACGCGTACTTCCGGCCAGGTGATGATATGTGGCGGCGATACCTTCTGTCTCGATGGTGACTGTGAGCGGGCGCAGAACGGTAAAAACAACGATTTTGCACCTGTCGTTTCGGCACTCGCCGCGCTAGCCGCTGCGGGCAAGGACGTGGCCGCCATTAACAGCGTTAACGTGCGCGCCTTTACCGGCAGCGCGAAGTTCTGCAAGAAGTTTGCGGCAGGATTCAGCAACTGCTGTAAAGACGGCGGCTGGGGCCAGGACGTCGGGCTTGCCAGGTGCAGCAGCGAGGAGAAAGCGCTGGGCAAGGCCAAAGAGAATAAGCTCACGGTCAGTATCGGTGAGTTCTGTTCAAAAAAAGTGCTCGGCGTCTGTCTGGAGAAGAAGCGCAGCTACTGTCAGTTTGACTCTAAGCTGGCTCAGATAGTGCAGCAGCAGGGACGTAACGGTCAGCTTCACGTCGGCTTTGGCAAGGCCAGCAGCCCGGACTGTCGCGGCATTACCCAGACCGAGCTGCAGCAAATTAATTTTGAAGCGCTCGACTTCTCGAACTTTTTCGACGATCTGCAAAAGAACAAGAAAATCCCGGATAACGACACCCTGACGAAGCGCGTCCGAGAGGAAATCGCCGCGCAGCTGAAGAACAAACAGTAAGCCACTCATCACTCACTCAGGACTCTCCATCATGAAAATTAAAGGATTTACTGGACGCCTTATCATCAGCCTGATTGTCGCCTCACCGGTGCTTTACTGGTGCGGGAATATCGTTGATGAAACATCGCGCATCGATGTGTTTTTTATGGCGCTGATGGTTGTGCTTTTCGTGGCGGGAGTTCTGCTGGCGTGGCTGTTAAACCCGCTTTTCAAACGATAACCGACCTGCTTCGGGATAAGGAAGGTTCCAGTGAAAAAGAGAAAGACAGCGTTAGCGCTGCTGCTTCTTGGCAGCGTTTTTTCCGCCACAGGAAAAGATGCCGGCTGGCAGTGGTACAACGAATCGCACAGAACGCCGGAGGACGACAAATCCTCTTCAGCACAGCCTCAGCAGGCCTCGCCGGACATCATGGAGAAGCTTGCCACGCTTCAGCAGGCCACGAAGCGCGCCATGTACGAGGCCATTCTGTATCCGGGCGTGGAGAACTTTACCCGCTACTTCCGCCTGCAGAACTACTGGACGCAGCAGGCCGGGCTGTTCTCGATGAGTGCTAAAAAGGCGATGCTCGAGCACCCCGAACTGGACTACAACCTGCAGCACAGCCACTACAACGGTACCGTGCGCAACCAGCTGGCGGCGGACTTTGCCGACCAGCGCCGCGCCATTGAAACGCTGGCTCAGCACTATGGCGTGATGTTCTTCTACCGCGGACAGGACCCGATCGACGGCCAGCTGGTTCAGGTCATTAAAAACTTCCGCGAGACGTATCACCTCAGCGTCATTCCGGTCTCCGTGGACGGAATCGTGAATCCACTCCTGCCGGATACCCGAATGGACGGTGGACAGGCCAGCCGGCTGGGTATCCGTTACTTCCCGGCGCTGATGCTGGCCGATCCTAAAAGCGGGACGGTCAAACCCGTCTCGTATGGCTTTATCAGCCAGGATGACCTGGCGAAGCAGTTCCTCAACGTTTCCACAGATTTTGCCCCCAACTTTTAATACAGGGAGAGTTCGCATGCGTAAATTCCGTTTTCGCCTGCCCGAGTTCGACGTGCCCGGATTATGGGTGCTGAGCCTCGGGATATGGTTTCACATTGTTTCCCGCCTGGTCCGGCGCGAGCCGGAGATGGCCATTCTTCTGGCACAGATAATCGGCGTATCGATGGCGCTCTGGGGGGGCTACCGCATCATCAACCGCTGGATTGATGCCGCCCGTGAGGCCGAAAAGGCCCGTGATGCCGGAGGATGCCGACATGAACCTTAGACATACCGTGTTTACCGTGGCGCTCATGACGCTCAGTCTGGCCACACAGGCTTCCACAATGGACGAGATCAAATCGTTATGGCATCCACAGGGGGCGCGAGCGTCGGGATCTCTGCCAACATCCCCGGAAGACACTGAAGTTAAGCCGCTTCCGGCGAAGCAGGCGGTTTGGTACCGCCTCAGCAACGGCCGCCAGGTCAATCTGGCCGACTGGAAGGTCGTGCTTTTTATGCAGGGACACTGCCCGTACTGCCACCAGTTTGATCCGGTCCTGAAGTCGCTGTCGGCACGGGTGGGGTTTGGGGTGATGGCCTACACCATCGACGGTCAGGGGGATGCGTCCTTTCCCGATGCGCTGCCCGCGCCGCCAGAGGTGATGAAAACCTTTTTCCCTAACCTGCCCGTGGCCACGCCAACCACCTTTCTCGTCAACGTAAACACCCTTGAAGCCCTGCCCCTGCTGCAGGGCGCGACCGACGAACAGGGCTTTATGGCCCGCATGGATACGGTCCTTCAGATGCGCGGAGTGAAATAATGATAAACCTGTTCAGACACCGCAGGCTTCTGGGCTGCATGCTTCTCGTCTGTTCAACAACCGTTAGTGCGGACGTGAACAGCGACATGAACACCTTCTTTAATAAGCTGGGCTTTGACTCCAATACCAGCCAGCCACAGGTCTGGCAGGGGCAGGCCGCTGGCTACGCCACGGGTGGCTCACTATATGCCCGTACGCAGGTGAAAACCGTCCAGCTTATCTCCATGACGCTGCCCGACATCAACGCCGGCTGCGGCGGCATCGATGCCTATCTGGGCTCCTTCAGCTTTATTAACAGCGATCAGCTGCAGCGTTTCGCCAAGCAGATTATGTCCAATGCGGCCGGATACTTCTTCGATCTGGCGCTGCAGACCACGGTACCGGAAATCAAGACCGCTAAAGACTTCCTGCAGAAGATGGCCAGCGACATTAACAGCATGAACCTCAGCTCCTGCCAGGCGGCGCAGGGGATTGTCGGCGGTCTGTTTCCGCGCACTCAGGTCTCCCAGCAGAAGGTCTGCCAGGACATTGCCGGTGAGAGCAACATGTTTGCGGACTGGGCGGCATCCCGCCAGGGCTGCACGGTGGGGGGAAGCATGGATAAGGTCCGTGATAAGGCCAGTGATAAGGATAAAGAGCGCATAACGAAGAATATCAATGTCATCTGGAATGCGCTCGGAAAGAACCGCATGTTTGACGGGAATAAAGAGCTTAAGGAGTTCATCATGACCCTGACCGGAACAATGGTCTTTGATGAGAAGGGTAATATAACCCCGCTTCCGGCAAGAACGACCGATCGCGACCTTATTCGGGCCATGATGGAGGGGGGGACTGCACGGGTGTATCACTGTAATGACAGCGATAAATGTCTGAAGGTGGTTGCCGATGCTAATGTCACGATCAGCCAAAAAAATGCACTGAAAAATCAGATAAAAGACATCCTTTCCAGCATTCAGAATAAAGCCGTTGCCGATCTAAAGTTAACCGAGAAAGAGAAGGGATTTATCACAAGTACTACCATCCCGGTCTTCAAGTATCTGGTTGATCCCCAGATGCTGGGGGTTTCTAACAGCCTCGTTTATCAGCTAACCGATTACATCGGCTACGACATTCTGCTCCAGTACATCCAGGAGCTGGTCCAGCAGGCCCGTGCAATGGTGGCAACGGGAAACTATGACCAGGCGGTTATCGACAGCATCAATAATAACCTCAACGAAGCCACGCGGCAGATAGCCTCCTTCCAGGCACAGGTGCAGGTACAGCAGGATGCGCTTCTGGTTGTTGACCGCCAGATGAGCTACATGCGCCAGCAGGTCTCGGCACGCATGCTGCAGCGCTACCAGAACAACTATCACTTCGGGGGGGCGCGCTGATGCAGGAAATCTATGTCATCGCGGGCGGCGACTGGCTGACGCAGACGCTGAATGCCATCGTCACGTTCATGTCGACGGAGAACTGGGTTGTTATTCGGCGTATTGCGACGGCTTTCTCTGTGCTGGTTGTGGCCATTTCGTGGATACGACGGCACAACATCATGGATATGCTGGGCTGGGCAGGCGTCATTGTGCTGATGTCGCTGCTGGTCAGTGTTCGCACCTCCGTACAAATAATCGATATCAGTAATCAGACAAAGGTCTATAAAGTCGATAACGTGCCCGTCGGGCTGGCTCTGCCTGCATCGCTGACCACCAAAATCGGATATGCCCTTGTTCAGGGGTATGAAATGGTCTTTTCACAGCCCGACAGCATCACCTACAGCAAAACCGGCATGATATTTGGGGCGAATCTGGTTTCACGCAGTACGGACTTTTTATCACAGAACCCAGAGATAACTACGATATTCACGGACTATGTGCAGAACTGCGTGATGGGCGATATTTTCCTGAACGGAAAATATACCATGGAAGATCTAATGAACAGCGCAGACCCGTATACGCTGATTTTCTCAAAGCCGAGTCCGCTGAGAGGGATATTCAACAACAATAATCAGTTTTTAACCTGTGAAGAAGCCGCTGCGGTAATTAAGCCAAAGCTTGCCCTGGATACTCAGACCGGAGGAAAAACATGGAGTTACTACGTGCGTCAGCTTTTTGGCGGACGTCCGAATCCTGACATTTTGTTCAGCCAGATGATCGGGGACAGCTATAACTATTTCTATGGGGCCGGTCAGAGCGCCGCGTCGATTGTCCGTCAGAATGTGACGATGAACGCGCTGCGAAACGGTATTATGAGCTACGCCGCCCGCAACGGTGATACCTCAAGCCTGCTGAATATCGCCACTACGTCATCGATGGAGAAGCAGCGGCTGGCGCATGCGACGGTCGGCCAGGTGGCATTACGCTCACTTCCTATGTCTCAGACGTTGATTGTCGGTCTGACCATCGGAATATTCCCCCTGATGGTGCTGGGCGGGATGTTTAACGCCGTCACCCTTAATGTGCTGAAGGGGTACGTGCTGGCTATCATGTGGGTGCAGAGCTGGCCACTGCTTTACGCCATCCTCAACAGCTGCATGACCTTCTATGCGAAGGCCAACGGTTCACCAGTGGTTCTCTCGGAGTTGTCACAGGTGCAGATAAAATACTCAGACCTCGCTACCACGGCAGGCTATCTGTCCATGCTAATCCCACCGCTTGCATGGGGAATGCTGAAGGGACTGGGGGCGGGGTTCTCAAATCTCTACAGCCATTTGGCCTCTTCCGCTATCAGCCCTGCAGCCACTGCTGCCTCTGGTGCTGTTGATGGTAACTACTCCTACGCCAACATGCAGACCGAGAACGTGAGCGGCAACAGCTGGAACACCAACAGTTCGACCATGTTCGGACAGATGAGTCAGCAACTGGGCAATGGTGCGACGTCCACACAGATGCGTGACGGCAGTACGGTGACAGACTCCACTCAGGCCGCGAGTAAGCTGCCCGTGAGTATTAATTTTGCCCGTCAACTGGCCTCAGCGCAGCAGGAGATGGCGCGCGAGGCCCAGACGCAGTCCCAGAGCGCGATGCAGAGCTTTAGTAGCAGTATGTCAAGCACGTGGCAGACCCTCAGCCAGTTTGGCACCAACCGAGGGAGCAGCGACTCGATGACGCAAGGCGCCGACAGCACGATGAGTGCGCAGGACTCCATGATGGCCAGCAAGATGCGCACTGCGGTGGAGAGCTACGCGAAGGCGCATAATATCAGTAATGATCAGGCGACTCAGGAACTGGCTTCACGTAGTTCTCGTGCTTCCGCTGGTCTTTATGGCGATGCAAGTGCACATGGTGGTATAGGGATTAAGGCTTTCGGTACAGGTGGTGGTGTTAGTTTCAGGGCTGGTGCTAAAGCCGGCGTCGACTTTGATGATTTAGACTCTCATCAGGCAAGCAGCAGCACGCGAGCGAGCCAGGATGCGCGTCATGATATTGATGCAAAATCCACCAAAGACTTCAAGGAGGCCAGCGATTACTTTACCAGCCGCAAGATAAATGAATCAGGCAGTCATACGGATAACAACGCCGCATCACGTGCGGACCAGTTGTCTGCATCACTGAGTTCTGCAAAACAAAGCCTTGAACAGTACTCGACGAGTCAGGCACGCAGCAAGGAATATGCTGAAATGGCATCCCGAACCGAAACCATGAGCGGGCAGGTTAACGAAGATCTCAACCAGCAGTTTGCCCAATACGTTCGTAAACAGGCACCGCATGATGCCGATTCTTTGCTAACGGATACCGGTTCACCAGAGGTTGCAGCGAAACGAAGAGAACTGGCTTGGTCATTTGTACAAAGTCAGGTTCAGCCTTCGGTGGATAATGCATATTCGGATGCGAAAGATGGGCTGGGTCAAAGTATGGACAATGTGTCTGCGGGGGGCGGGCGTCAGGAGGTGTTATCTGACCATGCAGCGCATAAGGCTTCCATTGAAAGTGCAACGTCAGACGCAGGTATTAAAGGGAATGTGAAAGGCTCGGTAGACGGTATGATGACTGAGACGCGAAATAATATCTCAGGAACACAAAGTGAAATAAAGGGAGCTTCAGCGTCCGTCGATAATCAGTATTCAGCACTGGAGCGCCATCACCAGTCCGAAGCGGATAATCAGGGTGCTAAGTACAATAACGAGAAAGCATCACAAAAGGCTATTCCGGGAGCTGACAGTCCTGAAGAACTTCTGGAAAAAGCAAAGAAACTGGAGAATAATCACAAGAAATGATCAGGGAGATTCTCGGATATGAAAGAGCTGATGCGAATTATGTGGGTTCTGCTTATACAGTATATCGCCTGCTCGCTTGCAGGGTGGGCAACATCCGTCATGCTCTTGATACTTGCGTTGTTGATTATGTGGCAGGGTATATTTGCATATATTAATTATCGAGTTCGCAAGCAGAAGTGTTTGTATAGTCAGAAAGATGTATCGCCAGTAATATACATGGTTCTTTCTGTCCCCGCGATCTGTTTCCCTGTGTTGGCCCTATTTATATTTTTCGGGCTCTCGATCTACAGGGTCTGTGTAATAAGTGGTGTAACTGTTGGAGATGAATCTCTAAAAGATCAGTTTTATTTTGACCGTGCGTTTCAAAGTGATCCATTTCCTTATGAATCAGGACTACACGATTCTGCGGGAGCTGGATTGAATCCAGCTACAGGATTGCCAATGTGCGGGCTAGTTGATACTTCTGGTAATTTTTATGGGTGTTCATCTGAATCATACAGACGCTCGGACAGTTAGATACCCTTACTTATATTAGATTATAGGCAATCGCCAAGCTATGAATGGATATAATAAACAAAGGAAATAACGTTAATGAAAAAGATGATGATGGTGGCTCTGGTCAGTTCCACGCTGGCCCTTTCAGGGTGTGGTGCGATGAGCACAGCAATTAAGAAACGTAACCTTGAGGTCAAAACGCAGATGAGCGAAACGGTCTGGCTTGAACCATCAAGCGAGCGTACCGTTTTCCTGCAGATCAAAAACACGTCTGATAAAGACATGAGCGGTCTCCAGTCTAAAATTACCGAAGCTGTTAAAGCCAAAGGCTACCAGGTCGTGACCTCGCCGGATAAAGCCTACTACTGGATTCAGGCGAACGTACTTAAGGCCGACAAAATGGACCTTCGTGAGTCACAAAGCTGGCTCAGCCGTGGCTACGAAGGTGCAGCGGCAGGGGCCGCGCTGGGTGCCGGTATTACCGCCTATAATTCCAGCTCTGCCGGAGCCACTCTGGGCGTAGGACTTGCTGCCGGCCTTGTTGGCATGGCCGCTGATGCGATGGTCGAAGACATCAACTACACCATGATCACGGATGTGCAGATTGCCGAGCGTACCAAAGCGACCGTGACCACGGACAACATCGCCGCCCTTCGCCAGGGAACCTCTGGCGCCAAAATTCAGACCAGCACCGAGCAGGGGAACCAGCATAAATATCAGACTCGTGTGGTATCAAATGCGAACAAGGTTAATCTGAAATTCCCCGAAGCCCAGCCTGTGCTTGAAGATCAGCTGGCTAAATCTATCGCGAACATTCTTTAATTAATACCAGGGGCGGTTTCTTCCGCCCTTTTCTCTGGATCACTCAGTCCGAATAGCATCTGTTCTCCTCATTCTCTGTTGATATAAGAAAAACGCTGAGCGGTGGCGCAAATCCTTTGTGCTACCGTGAAGGGTTGCCGGCAGGGCCGGTGAATAAAGGAATTAATATGTCGGTATTTGCATTAGTAGTGAGTATCGAAAGTGATTATCCGAATGCTTTATTTGCTGTTCCATTTTCAGTTCTGTTAATACTGCTGTGGATATTCTTTTTCCGTAAGTGACCTCTTATTTGCCAGGCCAGTAAGTAGCCGTTCCTGAATGTAGCCTTATCATAACCGTCTAAAACCCATTTATACCGGACCCATACATCATGAGTTTTAATGCAAAGGATATGACCCAGGGCGGTCAGATCGCGAGCATGCGCATCCGTATGTTCAGTCAGATCGCCAATATCATCGTGTACTGTCTCGTCATTCTCTTCGGCATCATTGTCGCGATTACGCTGTCGGTTAAACTGACCTGGCAGACGTTCGTGAACGGCATGGTTTATTACTGGTGTCAGACGCTGGCCCCCATGCGCGATATTTTCAAATCCCAGCCTGTCTATACCATCCGTTATTACGGCCATGAGCTGAAGTACAACGCGCAGCAAATACTGCAGGACAAATATATCCAGTGGTGCGCCGACCAGGTCTGGACGGCCTTTATTCTTGCCGCCATCATCGCGGCCGTGGTGTGCGTTATTACCTTCTTTGTCACCACCTGGATTCTGGGCCATCAGGGTAAGCAGCAGAGTGAGGACGAGATAACGGGAGGGCGCCAGCTGACTGATGACCCGAAAGCGGTGGCGAAAATGCTCAGGCGCGACGGTCTCGCATCCGACATCAAAATCGGTGAGCTGCCGCTTATTAAGGACTCGGAGATCCAGAACTTCTGTCTGCACGGTACCGTCGGGGCCGGTAAATCAGAAGTTATCCGCCGTCTGATGAACTACGCCCGCCAGCGTGGCGATATGGTCATCGTGTATGACCGCTCCTGTGAGTTCGTCAAAAGCTACTATGATCCGGCTACGGATAAAATCCTTAACCCGCTGGATGCGCGCTGCGCTGCATGGGACCTGTGGCGGGAGTGCCTGACGCAGCCTGACTTCGACAACGTGTCCAACACGCTTATTCCTATGGGCACGAAGGAAGACCCCTTCTGGCAGGGGTCGGGACGTACCATCTTTGCCGAAGCCGCTTATCTGATGCGCAACGACAAGGACCGCAGCTACAGCAAGCTGGTCGACACGCTGCTTTCCATCAAGATTGAGAAGCTGCGCTCGTACCTGAAAAACTCCCCGGCGGCGAACCTGGTGGAAGAGAAAATCGAGAAAACAGCCATCTCCATCCGCGCCGTGCTGACCAACTACGTCAAGGCCATCCGCTATCTGCAGGGCATCGAAAATAACGGCGAGTCATTCACCATACGCGACTGGATGCGCGGTGTTCGTGAGGATGGTAAAAACGGCTGGCTGTTTATCTCCTCCAATGCTGACACCCACGCTTCCCTCAAGCCGGTTATCTCCATGTGGTTGTCCATCGCCATTCGCGGGCTGCTGGCGATGGGGGAAAACCGTAACCGCCGCGTGTGGATCTTCGCCGACGAGCTGCCGACCCTGCACAAGCTGCCGGACCTGGTTGAGATCCTGCCGGAGGCGCGTAAGTTTGGCGGCTGCTACGTCATTGGCATTCAGTCCTACGCCCAGCTGGAAGATATTTACGGGCAGAAGCCGGCGGAAACGCTGTTCGACGTGCTGAACACCCGTGCCTTCTTCCGCTCGCCGTCGCGCAATATCGCCGAGTTCGCCGCCGGCGAAATCGGTGAAAAAGAAATCCTCAAGGCGTCCGAGCAGTATTCCTACGGTGTGGACCCGGTACGCGACGGTACCTCGGTCGGTAAGGACATGGAGCGCGTCACCCTGGTGAGTTACTCCGACGTCCAGACGTTGCCGGATCTCTCCTGCTACGTCACGCTTCCCGGACCTTATCCTGCCGTGAAAATGGCGCTGAAGTATCAGCAGCGTCCAAAGGTGGCACCGGAATTCATTCCGCGCACCATCGACGGGAAAGCGGAGGAACGCCTGAATGCCGCGCTGGCTGCACGTGAACATGAATCCCGCAGCATCGCCATGCTCTTTGAACCGGATGCAGACATTATCGCGCCAGAGGGCAGTGCGGAGAATGCTGGCCAGCCCCAGCAGCCCCAGCAGCCACAGCAGCCACAGCAACTGACGCCCGCGCCCCGCGCTGCAGACGCGGCATCCGTAGCAGGTGCGGCAGGCGCCGGCGGCGTGGAGCCTGAGCTGAAGACAAAGGCGGAAGAGGCAGAGCAGCTGCCGCCCGGCATCGATGAAAGCGGTGAAGTAGTGGATATGGCGGCATGGGAGGCGTGGCAGGCGGAGCAGGACGAACTGTCTCCTCAGGAGAGGCAGCGTCGTGAAGAAGTGAACATCAACGTTCACCGGGCGCCTGAAAAGGATCTTGAGCCGGGAGGATACATCTGATGATGAGCATCGGATCGGTAAAATCCGCCGGCAGCGCGGGCAATTATTACACCGACAAGGACAACTATTACGTTATCGGCAGTATGGGCGAGCGCTGGGCCGGAAAAGGGGCTGAAGCGCTGGGGCTCAGCGGCGGGGTGGACCAGAAGGTCTTTACGAAGGTTCTGGAGGGACGCCTGCCGGACGGCAGCGACCTCAGCCGGACTCAGGACGGGGCGAACAAACACCGTCCGGGCTACGACTTCACCTTCTCTGCGCCCAAAAGTGTCTCCGTGATGGCCATGCTCGGTGGCGACAAGCGTCTTATTGAGGCCCACAACCGCGCGGTGGAGACCGCCATTAAGCAGATAGAGGCGATGGCCTCCACGCGGGTTATGACGGAGGGCAGGAGCGAGACGCAGCTGACCGGCAACCTGGTGATGGCGCTGTTTAACCACGATACCAGCCGCGACCAGGAGCCGCAGCTGCACACCCACGCGGTGGTGGCCAATGCCACTCAGCATGGCGATGAGTGGCGAACGCTCAGCAGCGACAAAGTGGGCAAAACCGGGTTTATTGAGAATATCTACGCCAACCAGATTGCCTTTGGCCGCCTGTATCGTGCCGCGCTGAAGGATGACGTCGCGGCGATGGGCTATGAGACTGAGACGGTCGGCAAACACGGCATGTGGGAGCTGAAGGGCGTACCGACGGAGCCGTATTCCAGCCGCAGCAGGACCATCAGCGAGGCGGTCGGTGATGACGCGTCCCTGAAGTCCCGCGACGTGGCGGCGCTCGATACCCGCCAGTCGAAGCAGAGGGTTGACCCCGAACAGCGCATGGCCGAGTGGATGCAGACCCTGAAAGCGACGGGGTTTGACATTAAAGCCTACCGCGAGGCGGCAGACCTGCGGGTTGTGCAGGGGAATATTCCCGTCACGGCGCCTGAAGCCATTGATATTAACAGCAGTGTCGGACAGTCCATTGCGATGCTGAGTGACCGGCGGGCGCGGTTCACGTATTCCGAACTGCTGGCCACCACCCTCGGGCAGCTGCCCGCGCGGCCGGGCATGGTGGAGATGGCGCGTGACGGCATCGATGCGGCGATAAAAAATGAGCAACTCATCCCGCTGGATAAAGAGAAGGGGCTGTTTACCTCGAACATCCACGTGCTGGACGAGCTGTCGGTGTCGGCGATGACCCGGGATTTACAGCGGGCGGGGCAGGCCGACATTTTTCCGGATAAAAGCGTGCCCCGCAGCCGGTCATACAGCGATGCCGTGAGTGTCCTGGCCCAGGACCGTCCGCCGGTGGCGATCATTTCGGGTCAGGGCGGCGCGGCCGGCCAGCGTGAGCGCGTGGCGGAACTGACGATGATGGCGCGCGAACAGGGGCGTGACGTGCAGATTATCGCCGCCGACAGGCGTTCGCGCAGCGCCCTTATGCAGGATGAGCGCCTCAGCGGCGAGCATATCACCGACAGGCGGGGGCTGACGGAGGGTATGGCCTTTACGCCCGGCAGCACGCTGATTGTTGACCAGGGGGAGAAGCTGACCCTGAAAGAAACGCTGACGCTGCTCGACGGCGCGCTGCGCCATAACGTCCAGCTGCTGATAGCCGACAGCGGCCAGCGCACCGGGACCGGCAGCGCCCTGACCGTCATGAAGGAGACGGGAGTGAGCACGCTCGCGTGGCAGGGTGGTGAGAAGACGCAGGTCTCGGTTATCAGCGAGCCTGACCGGCGGCAGCGGTATGGCCGCCTGGCCGCTGACTTTGCCCGAAGCGTCCGCGCAGGTGAACACAGCGTGGCGCAGGTCTCCGGCCCGCGCGAGCAGGCCGTACTGGCAGGCGCTGTCCGCGAGGCGCTTAAGGCGGAAAAGGTGCTGGGCGAGCGGGAGGTCAGTATCACCACGCTGGAGCCGGTCTGGCTCGACAGCCGCCATCAGCAGGTGCGCGACCACTACCGGGAGGGGATGGTCATGGAGCGCTGGGATGCCGAAGAGCGTAGCCGGGAGCGCTTTGTCATTGACCGCGTGACGGGCCGCAACAACAGCCTGACGCTGCGCAACGCGCAAGGGGAGACGCGGGTGACCCGCCTGTCTGAACTCAACAGCAGCTGGTCGCTGTACCGCACCGGCACGCTGCAGGTGGCCGAAGGCGACCGTCTGGCGGTGCTGGGTCAGGCGCAGGGGGTGCGGCTCAAGGGAGGCGATACGGTGACCGTTAAGGCCCTCGGGGAGGCGGGGCTCGTCGTCAGCCTGCCGGGGCGTAAGGCGGACGTGGTCCTGCCCGCCGGTGACAGTCCGTTTACCGCCGCGAAGGTGGGTCAGGGCTGGGTGGAGTCGCCGGGCCGCTCGGTGAGCGACAGCGCCACGGTCTTTGCCTCGCTGTCGCAGCGCGAGCTGGATAACACCACGCTGAACAAACTGGCGCTCAGCGGCCGGGCGGTGCAGCTCTATTCCGCGCAGACGGCGCAGAAAACGACGGAGAAGCTGTCGCGTCAGTCGGCCTGGAACGTTGTCACGTCGCAGGTGAAGGAGGCCGCCGGGAAGGATGCTCTTGGCGATGCGCTGGCGCACCAGAAGGCCGGTCTGCACACGCCGGAGCAGCAGGCTATCCATCTGGCCATTCCGGTGCTGGAGGGGAACGGCCTGGCGTTCACGAAGCCGCAGTTGATGGCCGCCGCGAAAGAATTTGAGCAGGACTGCCTCAGCCTGCAGGCCATCGAAAAGGAAGCGGACCGTCAGGTGCGCAGCGGCGACCTGCTGTCGGTGCCGGTATCGCCGGGAAACGGCCTGCAGCTGCTGGTCTCACGCCAGTCGTACAACGCTGAAAAAAGCATTATCCGCCACGTCCTTGAGGGAAAGGAGGCCGTCACCCCGCTGATGGATAAGGTTCCGGACGCGCAGCTGGCGGGCCTGACCGACGGTCAGCAAAACGCCACGCGCATGATACTGGAGTCCCCCGACCGTTTTACCCTGGTCCAGGGCTACGCGGGCGTGGGCAAGACGACGCAGTTCCGGGCGGTCATGTCGGCCATCGGCACGCTGCCGGAACGGGAGCAGCCGCGGGTTATCGGCGTGGCCCCCACCCACCGGGCGGTGAGCGAGATGCGAGATGCGGGCGTACCCGAAACGCAGACGCTGGCGGCCTTTATTCACGACACGCAGCAGCAGCTGCGCGGCGGCGAACGACCGGACTTCAGCAACGTCCTGTTTCTCGTGGATGAAAGCTCGATGGTCGGTAACGCCGACATGGCGAAGGCGTACAGCCTGATTGCCGGGGGCGGGGGACGCGCGGTCTCCAGCGGCGATACCGACCAGCTGCAGTCCATTGCCCCGGGCCAGCCCTTCCGCCTGCTGCAGAAGCGCAGCGCCATTGACGTGGCGGTGATGCAGGAGATTGTCCGCCAGACGCCGGAGCTTAAACCTGCCGTCTACAGCCTGATTAACCGCGATATCGGCAGCGCCCTGACGACCATTGAGCGCGTGGCGCCGGCACAGGTGCCGCGCAGGGCGGATGCCTGGCAGCCGGACAGCTCGGTCATGGAGTTCAGCCGCGAACGGGAGGAGGCCATCGCAAAAGCCATGGCGGCCGGTGACCTGCTGCCCGGCGGGGAGCCCGCGACGCTGCTGGAGGCCATCGTGAAGGACTACACGGGGCGTACGCCGGAGGCGCAGGCGCAGACCATCGTTATCACCGCCCTGAACGCCGACCGCCGCCAGGTGAACGCCATGATTCATGACGCCCGTCAGGATGCCGGCGAGGTGGGCGAAAAAGAGGTCACGCTGCCGGTCCTTACGCCAGCCAATATCCGCGACGGGGAGCTGAGGCGCATGGCTACGTGGGAGGCGTCCCGCGACAGCCTGGTTCTGCTGGACAGCACGTATTACAGCATTGAGGCGCTGGACGGGGAGGCGCACCTGGTGACGCTGAAGGATACGCAGGGCAACACCCGCAGCCTGTCGCCCGCGCAGGCGGCGACAGAGGGCGTCACGCTCTACCGTCAGGACACCATCACCGTGTCGGAAGGCGACCGGATGCGCTTTTCGAAAAGCGACAACGAGCGGGGCTTCGTGGCCAACAGCGTCTGGTCGGTCAGTGAGATAAAAGGTGACAGCGTCACGCTGTCGGATGGAAAACAGACCCGCACGCTCACGCCGTCAGCGGAACAGGCAGAGCAGCACATCGACCTGGCCTATGCCGTTACCGTTGAAGGCTCACAGGGTGCGAGCGAGCCCTTCTCCATCTCCCTGCAGGGCACGGACGGCGGACGTAAGCGGATGGTGAGCTTCGAGTCGGCCTACGTGGCGCTGAGCCGCATGAAGCAGCACGCGCAGGTTTATACCGACAACCGGGATAAGTGGGTGGCCGCGATGGAAAAATCGCAGGCGAAAAGTACGGCGCATGACATTCTCGAGCCGCGTGGCGACCGCGCCGTCGCGAATGCCGCCCGCCTGACGGCGACGGCTAAAGCGCTGGGTGAGGTGCCTGCCGGTCGCGCCGCGCTGCGCCAGGCCGGGCTGCAGCCCGAGGGCTCGATGGCGAAATTTATCTCGCCGGGGCGTAAATACCCGCAGCCGCACGTGGCGCTGCCCGCTTTTGACCGCAACGGCAGGCAGGCGGGCGTCTGGCTGAGCGCCCTGACCTCCGGAGACGGGCGGCTTAAGGGGCTCGCTGGTGAAGGCCGGGTGATGGGCTGCGGGGACGCGGCGTTTGCGGGTCTGCAGGCCAGCCGTAACGGCGAGTCGCTGCTGGCGCGGGATATGGAAGAGGGTGTGCGGCTCGCGAGGGAGAATCCGCAGAGCGGCGTGGTGGTGCGGCTCGAAGGCGAGGCGCGACCGTGGAACCCCGGCGCCATTACCGGCGGTCGGGTCTGGGCCGACAGCCTGCCCGACAGCACCGGTACGCAGCCCGGAGAGACGGTTCCGCCGGAGGTGCTGGCGCAGCAGGCCCGGGAGGCTGAGGTGCAGCGGGAGCTGGATAAGCGTGCTGAAGAGGCGGTCCGCGAGATGGCCCGCAGCGGCGACGGGCCGGCCGGTGGGGCTGACGTTGCCGTCCGGGATGTGGTGCGGGATATGGCGCGGATAAAAGAAACGCCGGCATCTCCCCTCACGCTGCCGGATGCGCCGGAAGAACGCCGCCGGGATGAGGCGGTGTCTCAGGTGGTGCGTGAGAACGTGCAGCGGGACCGCCTGCAGCAGATGGAGCGCGAAACGGTGCGAGACCTTGAGCGTGAAAAGACCCTGGGAGGCGACTGATATGCGCGCTGAAAACCATCCGCTGTTCCCTCTTGTGGTGGTGGCCGACTGCTGGCTGCAGCGTCTGCTTGTGTGGACGCCGGGCCAGACTGACCTTATCAAAACCGTGGCGCTGCTCCTGATGGTGGCCGACCACATCAGCATGCTGTGCGGACTGGATAATGACTTGCTGCGTCTTGCCGGTAGGGGAGCGTTTCCGCTCTTTGGCCTGGTCTGGGCCATGAACCTCGCCCGCCATCCGCAGATTCAGCAGCGCTCCCTGAACCGGCTCTGGATATGGGCGGGTGTGGCGCAGGGTGGTTGGATACTGGCCGGGCTTCGCCCGGACCTGGGCAATATCCTGTTTGTCTTTGTGGTCAGCGGACAGGCGCTGGCGCTGATGCAGCAGCACGGGCCGCGCGCGTGGCCGCTGTCCCTGATGCTGGTTCTGGCCTGGCTGCCGTTTTCGGCGGGAAGCTACGGGCTGGCGGGGGTAGTCATGCTGATGCTGGCCTGCGGCGTCTGTATGACGGGTCGGCGCACCACGCGCACGGGGCTGGCGCTGTGTCTGGCGCTGGCCATACTCGCGCTGAATGCCGCTGACAGCCCTGCTTTTGCCATCGCGGGTCTGGTGATACCCGGCGTTACCCTGACGGTGCTGAGCCGGACCTGCTGCCGCGTGCCGCGCTTCTGGCCCCGCGAATTTTTCCCGCTGTTCTACGCGGTGCACCTCGCCGTCATCGGACTGATGGTGATGTGATATCTGCCGTGTCAGAATAAGGTCAGTCAGGGGAATACACGTGAAACAGATTTATCCGGAGGCAGGATGAAAGAGCAGGGGCGCCCCACGCTGACGCTGCGCCGCAAAGCGGAGCCAGAAGGTCAGCGTGCCGTAAACAGCAGTGAACCGGACAGTGCGGGACCGGGCCGGGTCACGCGTAAAAAGACCGTGGTGGTGAACACGACGCCTGCCTGGAAGGTCAGGAAGCAGGCGGTGGATGAGAGCGCGAAAAAGGCGCAGGCGGACGAGAAGGCCGCGCGAAAAGCAGAGAAAGCCAGGCAGTGGGCAGAGCGACAGGCGCAGGAGCGGGAGCGGGAGGCCATGCGGGCGACCAGGCGCAAGCCTGCCCCGGAGCCGGTGTACCGGAAGGTCATGCCGCTTGCGGACGCGCTCGCGCTCCTGGAGCATTGCTGGCCAGCCCTGGTGACGGACGGCCAGCCGCAGCTCCTGGCGGTCAACATCCGGGAGGCGATGGTCAATGACATTCGCCGGCGCGGGCTGGAGGTTTCCGTGAAGACGCTGAAGCGCTGCCTTGCCGCAGTGACCCGCTCGGATGCGTATCTGGGCGCCATGACGGTGGGCGCGTGGCGTAAAAACCTTGCCGGTGAACCGGTCGCACCGGTGAGTGCGGAGGAGGCGGCGTATGCCGTGGAGCGCAGGGCTCAGGAGCACGCTAAACGACAGCGCAGGGCGGTCAGAAGCGTCGCCACCCGAGCGCGGAACGAACTGATAACAACCGAGAAGAGAAAAGCACAGGATGAACATGAATAAAACCCTTTCAGTCATGCTTGCCGCAGGCCTTCTGGTCTCCGGCGTGGCGGGGGCAGCAGAGAAACCTGCCGCTGCCTTTACCCCGGAGCAGGAAGCCCGCATTGGTGAAATCGCGAAAGACTACCTGCTGGCTCATCCGGAAGTGCTGGTTGAGGTCAGCCAGAAGCTGCAGGCCCAACAGCAGCAGAAGCAGCAGCAGGCGATGACGGCCGCCGTGGTTCAGAATCAGGCAGCGCTGCTGAACGATAAAGGCACACCATCATATGGTCCTGCTGATGCGAAAGTGACGGTCGTTGAATTCTTTGATTACCAGTGCATCTACTGTGCCCGCCTGGCGCCGGAGCTGGAGAAGGTAATAAAAGCTAACCCGGACGTGCGCTTTGTGTTCAAGGAATTCCCGATATTTGGCCAGCGCTGGCCGGCGTCGCTCAGTGCGGCGAAAACCGGGCTTCAGATCTGGAAGCAGAAGGGGGCCGATGCTTACCTTAACTATCACAACGCGATTTACGCTACCGCCCACAACGAGGGTAAGCTGACCGATGCTGATATCAGCGCGGCCGCAAAAGCCGTGAAGTTCGATGCGAAAACAGCCCCAGATGTTCAGGGGACCCTGAATGGCATAAACACACTTGCGCAGCAGCTGGGCTTCAGCGGTACCCCGGCCCTGGTGGTTCTCCCGTCAGCCGGCGTCAGTGCTGATAACGTGACGGTTATTCCGGGATACACCAGCGCGGAGGCCCTGCAGCAGGCCATCAGTCATGCTGCCGGTGATACCAAAAAATAATCAGGCGTCCGCCAACTGATACCGCTAAAAGAGACTGACGCCTTCGCCGTGCTCAGTTGTCCAACCCCGGAGAAGGGTAAAAGCAAGTTTTCCCCGTCTCCGGCGTTTCTGGTTAACACATCCGAACAGTATTTCTGAGGTTATTTAATGCGTAAGTTCACCTTTCGCCAGCTGGCCGTGTCCGGTCTGGTATGCCTTTCGCTGAGCTGTATTCAGCCCGCAGCAGCGGCATCCTCCGTTCAGGTCGGCTTTTCACCTGAAGGCAGCGCGTTGCAGCTGGTCCTTAAGACGATTGAGTCAGCACAGCAGGAAATTCGGCTGATGGGCTACTCATTTACGTCTCCGGAGGTGGTTAGTGCGCTTGTCAGGGCAAAACGTCGTGGTGTGGATGTGAAGATAGTGCTTGATGAAAAGGGCAACCGGAGCAAAGCCAGCCAGGCGGCGATGAACGTCGTGGTGAACGCGGGAATTCCGCTGCGCACCAACGGTCGCTACGCCATCATGCATGACAAAGTCATTATTGTTGATAATCATACAGTTGAGGCTGGTAGCTTTAACTACACTCGCTCTGCTGCATCGCGGAATAGCGAGAATGTGCTGGTTATTAATGAGGTGCCGGAAGTGGCACAAACCTACCTTCAGCACTGGCAGTCGCGCTGGGACGGAGGAACGGACTGGCATTCTTCATACTAAGTCGCATCGTCATTTGATCCGCAATCTACATCCATCCAGGTGAGTCATGCGCCAACATGGCTCACACTTACGCGTAAAGTTAAGTCGCTGATTTCAGATATCTGTAGTATTCTCTGCAAACGATCCAAGTTTGATCCTTGAGGAGGCAGAGATGTCGCAGATCGAAAATGCAGTAACTTCCTCATCGAAAGAAAAGCGTTCTTACCGAAAAGGTAAGCCGATGTCGGCGAGTGAAAGACAGCTTGCCGCGATTGCGCGTAAACGTGAAACACATAAAGAAGTGAAGGTTTTTGTTAAAAATCCTCTTAAAGATTGGATGATTACGATCTGTGAAGAGGAAGGGCTCACTCAAGCTCAGTTTATTGAGACCTTACTCGAACGTGAACTTTCTGAACGCGGCGTTCTCGATGTAAAGACTTCACATTCTTGAACGTTTTCTCATTGGATGCTAGATTACTGATCGTTTTAGTGAATTCTTGGTTGGCCACGCCATAAGGTGGCAGGGAACTGGTTCTGATGAGGTGTCTACCCGGGACCAGAAAAGCAAAAACCCCGATAATCTTCACCAGGTTTGGCGACTAAGAGAAGATTAACGGGGCCTACTTAAACTGTATAGAAGCTGTTGCTCTATGCAGGGAGTATAGTTTTATGCTCAGAAAACTGCAATACCCGTTTCTGTGCCATTTACTCCTTCCGTGCAACATAAGTGCGGGAAGGTGTGACTGACGCCCAGACCCTGTTCTCCCATTACCGTCAGGTCAAAAACCCGAACCCGGCATTCACGCCGCGTGAAGGCAAAAAGACCCTGCCGTTCTGTCGTAAGCTGATGGCGAAAGCCGAAGGCTTCACGTCCCGTTTTGACTTTTCCATCCATGTGGCGTTCTTACGCTCGCTGGGTAAACGTCACCGGATGCCGCCACTGTTGCGCCGCCGGGCCATCGATGCCCTGCTCCAGGGGCTGTGTTTCCACTATGACCCGCTGGCCAACCGCGTTCAGCGCTCCATCACCAATCTGGCCATCGAGTGCGGTCTCGCCACCGAGTCGAAAAGCGGTAATCTGTCCATCACCCGTGCCACGCGGGCGCTGACGTTTATGGCGGAGCTGGGGCTGATTACCTATCAGACCGAGTATGACCCGCAGATTGGCTGCAATATCCCGACCGATATCACCTTCACGCCGGCACTGTTCTCCGCGCTCGACGTCTCTGACGTGGCCGTTGTGGCCGCGAGGCGCAGCCGTGTGGAATGGGAGAATCAGCAGCGTAAGAAGCAGAACCTGAAGCCGCTGGAGATGGACGAGCTGATAGCGAAGGCCTGGCGGTTTGTGCGCGAACGGTTCCGCAGCTACCAGTCCGAACGTAAACAGCATGGCCTGAAGCGCGCCCGCGCCCGACGTGACGCGGACAGAGCCCGTAAGGACATTGTGACGCTGGTGAAACAGCAGCTGACGCGTGACTACGCCAAAGGGCGTTTCGTCGGCGACAGGGATGCTCTCCAGCGTGAGCTGGAGCGGCGCGTGAAAGAGCGCATGCTGATGTCGCGTGGTAACAACTACACGCGGCTGGCCACCGTCCCCATATAACCCTTCCTGTGTGAAAAATCCGGCTGGCGCCGGAGGGTTTCGCTCGTCTGCAGTCCCCCGTTGACTGTTTTCTGCACGAAATGACGCCCGTCCTTCCTGCCATTCATCCCATTCCGCCATCAGAATGGCCAGAAATTGCCTCGCCAGCATCATTTCCGGTCGCTGAATTCAGTTACCCACAAATAACTGCAAGGGACCTTTCCATAAGGTTACAACCGTTATGCTTACAGAGCGCCAGCCGACCAGATTTCAAAGTGCGTGGTTTCCTTTAAAAACCTGCTCTGTACTTCTTTTAAATATCTTTTATTTAATTCATATAAATATATAACCTGTTCGTCGCCTGACCTGTGAACAGGCTCCTGAAAATGCCCGCCCTTGCAGCGGACTCACGTCCGCGCCGGTTCGGAGACTGCATAGGTTGGTCCCGTCGCTTCGCAACGGGCGCTGTCGCGAGAATATAGTTACAACATACAAAACAATCAGAACGGCAGACCGTGCACAACGGCGACACCTGAGCCGGGACCCACCACTGAAAAGCGAGACCGCCCC
>NZ_JBLKCH010000016.1:0-68116 GCF_047531125.1 Enterobacter sp. HK-058-C-ECC | reverse complement strand
GGGTGGCGCTGCGCTTACCCGGCCTACGGGAGCGACGGGTTAAGGACGATAAAACGGCTTATCGCCCAAAATCGTCGCCCGCTGCATAATCCGGCGCTGCGGCAGATAGTCCGCATTGGCATAATGCTGCGTTACGCGGTTATCCCAGATCGCCAGATCGTTCTCCTGCCAGCGCCAGCGCACCTGGAACTCCGGTTTGGTGATATGCGCAAACAGGAAACCTAACAGCGCCTCACTCTCTTTTTCCGTCACGTCAACGATGCGCGTGGTGAACCCTTCGTTCACAAACAGCGCCTGTTTGCCCGTCACCGGATGGGTCCGCACCACCGGGTGCAGCAGCGGAGGATGTTTCGCCACAGCCTCCTGCCAGCGCTGATGTTCCTCTTCCGTTTTACGGTACTTGTACTCCGGGAACGATTTTTTGAAGTCGTGCTCCGCCCGCAACCCGCTCAGCAGCGTCCGAAGCGGCGCGGAGAGCGCCTCATACGCCGCAATCCCGCTGGCCCACAGCGTATCGCCCCCCGTCTCCGGCAGCCGTTTCGCCGCCAGAATCGCCCCCGCAGGCGGCGTGTCGATAAAGGTCACATCGGTATGCCAGTTATCGTTATCCGGCGGGTTATCGTTGTGGGTGTCGAGGACGATAATCTCCTCCACCCCTTCCGCATGCGGATAGACCGGGTGGATATGCAGATCGCCAAAGCGCAGGGCCAGCGCGCGCTGCTGCTGCGGGGTGATCGCCTGCTCGCGCAGGAACACCACCTGATGGCGCAGCACCGCGTGGTACAGTTGCTCAAACTGGTTATCGCTCAGCGGACGGGTCACATCCAGGCCCGACACCTGTGCACCAATGTACGGCCCCAGCGGGGTGATAGTCAGACGTTCACTCATTGTATTTCTCCATGCCAGGGCGTCAGACGGCGCTGTAACGCGCGCAGCCCCAGTTCTAATCCGAAGGCGATCGCGGCGATCACCGCGATCCCTGCCAGCACCACGTCAGTCGCCAGGAACTCTCCCGCCGACTGCACCATAAACCCAAGGCCGCGCGTGGCCGCAATCAGCTCCGCCGCCACCAGCGTGGACCAGCCCACGCCAAGGCCGATGCGCAGCCCGGTTAAAATCTCCGGCAGTGCGCCCGGTAAAATCACGAACAGCAGCACCTGCGTACGGCTGGCTCCCAGCGACTGCGCCGCGCAGATCCGCACCTGCTGGGCGCTCTTCACGCCCGCCAGCGCAGACATGGCAACCGGGGCAAAAATCGCCAGATAGATCAGCAGGATTTTTGACGTTTCACCGATGCCGAACCAAATCACCATCAGCGGCAGATAGGCCAGCGGCGGGACCGGGCGGTAAAGCTCAATCAGCGGGTCGAGGATGCCACGCACCGTCGGGCTCAGCCCCATCGCAATCCCCACGGGAATGCCGATAATCACCGCCGCCAGCAGCGCCACCAGAATACGCGCCAGGCTGGCACCTAAGTGCTGCCAGAGCGTGGCATCCATAAAGCCCTGCGGCCCGGCGATGGTAATGAGTTTGGCTAGCACCTGTCCCGGCGGCGGCAGAAACAGCGGGCTGACCCACTGCAGGGCAGCAACTGCCCACCACACCGCCAGCAGTACCAGCAGCGTGCCGACGCTCAACGTGATTTGACGTGAGAAAGGCCAGCGCAGCGCCAGACGCGTGCGGCGCGTTTTTTCACTGAAGACGATGCTCATGAGAAGGCCTCCCGCTGTTCAAACACGCGGCTTAAAACGTACTCACGCTGTTCGATAAACAGCGGATCGGATTTGATGCTGCGCACGGGTTCCCCCGCGACGTAGCGGCGGGCGAATTCCAGCGGCAAGCGCTCCAGCACGCGGCCCGGCCCCGGCGAGAGCAGCACCAGCTCGGTGGCCATAAACACCGCCTCTTCGATATCGTGGGTAATCAACAACACCTGCTTGCCCGTCTCATGCCAGAGGCGCAACAGCAGGGTTTGCATCTGCTCGCGGGTGAAGGCGTCGAGCGCCCCGAACGGCTCGTCCAACAGCAACAGCTGCGGATTCGCTGCCAGCGCGCGGGCAATCCCGACACGCTGTCGCTGGCCGCCGGAAAGCTGCCAGATATAGCGTTTTTCCGCGCCTTCCAGCCCCACTTTTTTCAGCATCGCCCGCGCCGTTTCCAGCCGCTGTTCACGATTGATGCCCGCAAGCTGCAGCCCAAACGCCACGTTTTCCTGCACGTTGCGCCATGGGAGCAGGCCTTCATTCTGGAAGACCACGCCGCGCTCGGCGCCGGGGCCTTCCACCTTTTTGCCTTCCAGTTGAATGGAGCCATGCTGATAAGGGACAAACCCGGCGATCAGATTCAGCAGCGTGGTTTTTCCGCATCCGGACGGACCCAGCACCACCAGCAGTTCACCGCTGTCCAGCGTCAGGTTGATCTCCTCCAGCGCGGGTTTGCCACCGTAATCAGCAGACAGATTTGTAATATTCAGCATGGCGGACTCCTTATTTCACAAAACGATCGGTCACGTACTGACTGTAATCCGTCGCTACCGCGGGCACTTTGCCCTGCTCTTTCAGGAAGGTGGCGGTATCAACAATCGCTTTGTTTACCGGCCCGGTCAGCTGCTGCACCTGCTGCGCGGGGGTCAGATAGGTATTGCCCTTCACCAGCCCCGGTACGTCCGCTTCCGGTACGCCGCTCAGGCGGGAGAGTTTTTCCAGGTTGGCGGGCTGCTTCAGCCATTCATCCGGGTTACTGATGTACGGCTGCTGGGCGTCAATCGCGCTTTTCGCGAAGGCTTTCACCACCTCAGGATGTTTCTCGGCGAAGTCTTTACGCACGACCCACACGTCGAGCGTTGGCGCGCCCCACTGGCCCACTTTTTCGGAGTCGGTCAGCACGGTGCCGTCTTTTTCCAGTTCGTTCACGGCCGGTGCCCACACATAGGCCCCGTCAATGTCGCCGCGCTGCCAGGCCGCGATAATCGCCGGCGGCTGGAGGTTAATAATTTGTACCTGCCCCGGCTTGATGCCCCAGTGTTTGAGCGCCGCCAGCAGGCTGTAGTGGGTGGTGGAGATAAACGGCACGGCGATGCGTTTGCCGATCAGGTCTTCCGGTTTGGTGATGTTTTTCTTCACCACCAGCGCTTCAGAGTTACCGAGCTGCGAGGCGAGCAGGAACACCTCAATCGGCACCTGCTGGCTGGCCGCGACCGCCAGCGGGCTGGAGCCAATATTGCCGATCTGCACGTCGCCGGAGGCTAACGCACGCACCACGGACGCGCCGCTGTCGAACTTGCGCCAGTCAACTTTCGCGCCGCTCTCTTTGGCAAGGGTGTTATCCGCCTGCGCGACTTTCGCCGGTTCCGCAGAAGTTTGATACGCGACGGTGACGTCCACCGCCTGCGCCTGAAATGCCCACAGCGCCAGTGCGCCGAGTAGTGTGATTCGCGATGAAATTGCCATAGTACCTGCTCCCCTTGTTGTTATGAGGGCAGTATTTCCAACGCGAGAATTTTGATAAAGGAATAAAAATGAATCGCTCATAACGATTCGTTTTTAGATAAAAAGCGGGAAAGGATAGTTGGTTTTGTGCGTTTGTTTATGCCGGGTGGCGCTGCGCTGTGCGATCCGTAGGCCGGGTAAGGCGCAGCCGCCACCCGGCAAAAAACTCAGCGCTTCGCGTTAAGCTCAGCAATATCCTTCGGCGTAGTGCGACAGCAGCCGCCAATCAGCTTCGCGCCGGCGTCCAGCCACTGGGGCAGATACCCCGCCAGCGTCTCGCACGCTTCGCCGTGGTGGTGCCAGGTTTTGGTCACCGCATCATAATGCTCGCCCGAGTTCGGGTAGACCACCAGCGGTAGCGGCGTCAGGCTTTGCAGGTGCTTCAGTGCCGCCGTGGTGTTTTCCAGCGCGATACAGTTAATGCCCAGCGCGACGATATGCGGAGAGTTGGCCAGCACGCTGACCACGTCATGCAGCGGCGTGCCGTCGCTCAGGTGTTCGCTGTCACGCAGGGTAAAGGAGAACCACGCCCGGGCGCGGGGATACTCGGCCAGAAGGGCCGCCAGCGCCTTAATCTCGGCAAAAGACGGCAGCGTTTCGCAGGCCAGCAGGTCAGCGCCCGCATCCAGCAGCGCTTCCACGCGCGGACGGTGGAAGTCGGTGAAGGCTTCCGCACTGCGCACGTAGTCGCCGCGATACTCTGAGCCATCCGCCAGATAGGCTCCATACGGTCCAACGGATCCCGCCACCAGCAGCGTGCCCGCATGCGGATTTTCAGCCAGATACGCTTCACGCGCCTTACGCGCCAGCTCCACGCTTTTGCCAATCAGCGCCCGGGACTGCGCCTCGTCCAGGCCGCGCGCCGCAAAACCCGCAGGCGTGGCCTGATAGCTGGCGGTGATCGCCACCTGCGCACCTGCGCGGTAATAATCAAGATGCACTTCGCGGATAAGCTCCGGGTTTTCCATCAGCACTTTGGCAGACCAGAGGCTGTCTGCCAGGTTGCAGCCGCGCGCTTCCAGCTCCGTCGCCATCGCGCCATCCAGCACCACAAACGGCTGCTTTTCAAGGAGGGCGGTAAGCGGATTATTCTGCGACATGTTCGGGCTCCTGCGATGTCATATTTCGGGTCAGATAGTAGGCACCATAACACAGGGCGACAAACGGAATCCCGCAATAAAGGGCAATGCGCTGGCTTGGGTCAAACCACAGGCCGACACAAGCCACCACGCAGAGGATAAAACCGAGCACCGGTACCAGCGGATACCACGGCGCGCGGTACTGCAGCGCAGAGAGCGGCTGCCCGGACTTCAGATGGCGACGACGGAAAACGAAGTGCGACGCGCAGATGCTGATCCAGACGGCCACCACCGCAAAGCCAGAAATCGCCGAGAGCGCGACAAACACCGTGTCAGGCGCCACGACGCTTGAGAACAGCGCCAGCACGCCGCCGAGCATAGAAACCGACAGCGCCGTCAGCGGCACGCCGTTTTTATTTACGCGGGCAAAACAGCGCGGGAGCGTTTTCTCATTAGAAAGCGACCACAGCATGCGCCCGGAGGCGTACAGCCCCGAGTTCGCCGCTGAGAGGATCGCCGTCAGGATCACAAAGTTAAAGATATCCGCTGCGTAAGGAATACCGACCTTTTCAAACACCAGCACGAACGGGCTCTTTTCCACGCCCGCCTGCTGCATCGGGATCAGCGCCGCCAGCACAAACACGGTGCCGATAAAGCAGATAATCAGGCGCGCAATGGTGGTACGGATCGCGACCGGAATCACCTTGTGCGGATTTTCCGTTTCTCCTGCGGCGATACCGATGAGTTCGGTCCCGGAGAAGGCAAAGTTCACCGCCACCATGGTCATCAGGATCGGCAGGCCGCCGTGCGGGAACCAGCCCTCGGCGGTGATGTTGCTTAAGCCCGGCGCGGGTGAACCATCCTGCATCGGGATAAAGCCAAAGACCGCCGCGCCGCCAAGAATAATGAAGGCGATGATGGTGATGACTTTCACCAGGGAGAACCAGAACTCACCCTCCGCAAAGAAGCGCGTTGAGATGACGTTCAGGCCAAAAATCACCACGCAGAAGACCACGCACCACGCCCAGACGGGCACCTGCGGGAACCAGTACTGCATGCAGAAGCCCGCGGCGGTAAAGCTCGACCCGAGCGCCACCGTCCAGGTGAGCCAGTAAAGCCACGCCACGGTGTAGCCCGTCGCCGGGCCAAGATAGCGGGCAGCATAGACGTGGAACGCGCCGGTTTCCGGCATCGCCACGGAGAGCTCCCCCAGACACTGCATCACCAGCCAGACCACCAGCGCGCCGATCAGGTAGGCCAGCAGCGTGCCCGCCGCCCCGGTTGTGGAAATGATGTAGCCGGTATTAAAGAATAACCCTGTCCCAATCACGCCACCCAGCGAGAGCATGATCAGGTGGCGTGTTTTCATGGTGCGCTTAAGCTGCCCATTTTCTTGTTGTGTTTGCATATTACCTTCTATACGTATGGACATCTAAACATCCAAAGAAGGTGTGTTATACCGCGATTGTTAATAAAAAGCTAGATGACCAGACGCAAACGGGCGCGCCGCGCACTGAGTCTGGGATGGGTTGTGAGGATGACATAGAGAATCGGACGCCAGGCCATAAGCACCTCCGCAAGCAGATACTTACAGCATGGTGCGGGAAAAGGCGATCTTCGGTCAGTCGAAAGTGGTATCCGTAAAGCGCGAAGTCATACCGTAACACTGCCCGCAGGACGGGTAAGGCGCAGCCGCCACCCGGTGCAAGGTTGGTAATTCTCACAATCGGTTCTATAGTCGTCACAGTTTCTTAGTAACCAGGACTGACTGATGCGCTTTAACGGACTGACTAAAGGTTTCTTTATTTTCATTCTCGCCCTTGTGACCTGGGCCTTCTTCGACGTGCTGTCGCCCTACTTCTCCGCGATACTGTGGGCCGCCATTCTGACCGTCATCTTCAACCCGGTAAAAAACAAGCTGCGCACCGCGCTGGGGGAGCGCAACGGGCTGGCCTCGCTGTTGACCATCGGTATTATCTGCCTGATCGTCTTTATTCCGCTGATGGTGATCCTCTCCTCGCTCGCCATTGAGCTGAATGTGGTTTACACCAAACTGCAGGAGAACAACACCCAGTTCCCGGAAGTGGTGGCGAGCATCTTCAACCACCTGCCTGACTGGGCCAGCGGCTTCCTGGCGGATCACAACCTGACCAATGCGGCGCAGATCCAGAAAAAACTCTCCGATGTCGCCCTGCAGGGCGGACAGTATCTGGCGGGCAGCGCGTTCCTGATCGGCAAGGGGACGTTTGGCTTTGCGATTAGCTTCGGCATCATGCTGTATCTGCTGTTCTTCCTGCTGAAAGACGGCCCGTATCTGGTACGCCAGATCCTCGATTCCCTGCCCCTGTCCGATTTTGCCAAGCAGCATCTGTTCGCCAAATTCGTCGGCGTGTCACGCGCCACGGTAAAAGGGACGGCGGCGGTGGCCGTGGTTCAGGGCATCCTCGGCGGGATTGCCTTTGCAATTGCCGGTATCGACGGCAGCGTGCTCTGGGGCGCACTGATGGCGTTCCTTTCCCTAGTGCCCGCCATCGGCTCAGCGATTGTCTGGGTGCCCGCCGCTATCTTCTTGTTCGCCACGCACCAGATCTGGCAGGGGCTGTTTATTGTCGGCTTCTTCGTGATTATCGTCGGGCTGGTGGACAACATCCTGCGCCCGCTGCTGGTGGGGAAAGACACCAAAATGCCGGACTACCTGATTCTGATCTCCACCCTCGGCGGCATGGAGCTGTACGGCATTAACGGCTTTGTGATCGGGCCGCTCATCGCCGCGCTGTTTATCGCCTGCTGGAACCTCTTTTCAGGGCGCGATCACGAAGGCAACGCCGAAGAGCTGGACGCGGATTTCATCGAAGAAGGAAAAAATCCTCCAGATTTGTAAGGACGTGACGATAAAGACCACACCAGGCGGCACTGTGCCGCCTTTTTTTTACGCCTTAAATCAAACGTTTTCTATAATTTGAAGAACGCCATCCTACTCATGTCGTAAAAGGATCATCTGGTGCGAATCGCGACGATAACAAACTGGGCCTATGGTGCCACGGTCTGCCTGACCATCGCCTCCGGCATTATCATGCTGTTGGCATCCAATGCTGACATGGCAGAGCGTCAAGCCGTTGAACAACGACAGCGATTTGATCAGCTCACAGAGGATGTTGAGACAGACGCCTGGGCACAGTCCGATTTAGCACGCCTCTATGTAATCAAAAAAGATCCGCAGACGTTAAAGGAATACAATCAGTCAGAGAATAACCTTAAGAACATTGAGATACGGCTGGAAAAACTGCGGGACAACGGCGCATCGGATGATGAGCTCTCCCTGCTGCGCGAAGGCATAAAAATCATCGATGAGCTGCAGGACGAACAGCAAACCGCCCTCGCCAGCCTGGAACGCGGTGAAGACGCCCAGGCCGTTGCCTTGCTCTATGGTCAGCCCTATGAGCAGGAGCTGGATCGCGCGCAGAATCAGATCGATCACTTTCGCCAGATACTCGACAAGCGCGTTATCGGCTCCGTAAAAGATGCGACAAAAAAATCGAAAGCGCTGCGTACCGCCTCTGAGCTGACGGTCGGCCTGACCGCCCTGCTGTTCCTGTTTGTGCTCGGCTTTATATTAAAGCGCCGCGTGCTGCGCCCCGTGGTGCGCCTGAGCGACGTGGTGCACCGCCTGGCATCCCAGGATTACGCGGTTGAAACGCCCAATTTCAACCAGATCGATGAGATAGGCGATATGGCTCAGGCCATTAGCATCTTCCGTGAAAACGGCCTGGCGCGGCAGCGTCTGGAAAAAGAGCGCGATGCCGACTGGGCTATCCGCGAACTGCTGGCGCGCATGACCCAGCGGCTGCAGGGGTGTGAGAACTTTAACGATGTGATTAACGTGGCGGAGCTGTTTGCCCCCAATATCGCGCCGGGGATCGCGGGCCGGCTCTACGTCCTTGACCGCGAGCCGTGGCAGATGCGCTGCGTCGCGCAATGGCTTTCGCCGATTGGTGAAGAGACGACGTTCCACCCGGACGAGTGCTGGGCCGTGCGTCGCGGGCAGAGTCACCCGCCGGTGAACGGCGAGCCGGATATTGCCTGTTATCATCTTCCGGCATCCCAGGCGGAAAGCGCGCTTTGCGTGCCGCTTATCGCTCAGGGTGAGGCCATTGGCCTGCTCTCCTTCCAGAATATCACGGCGGATAATGCCCCTTCCCGCGCGTATCTGGAGCTGATGGCCGAGGCGCTTGGGCTGGCGTTGGCCAACCAGCGTCTGCGCGACGCGTTGCTGGAAAAAGCGTTGTTTGACCCGCTCACCGGCCTGCGTAACCGTCATCATCTGGAAGATACCCTGCAAACCCAAACGGCACAGGCGATACGCACTGGCGTACCGTTAAGCTGCATGATGATTGATATCGACCACTTCAAGAGCATTAACGATCGGTTCGGCCATGAAGCGGGCGATCTGGTGATCAAAAGCGTGGCGTCAATTGTTCAGCGGGCCGCACATGACAACGGGCTGGCATTCCGCTACGGCGGCGAGGAGTTTCTGGTGCTGCTTTCCGGTGCCGATGAAGCAGAAGCGTACGCCTGCGCGCAGAAGATTTACACCGGCGTGCATGAGCTTTCGATTCGCTACGGGCTCACCGAGATTGGGCCGGTGGACGTGTCGATTGGCATTGCCAGCTACCCACAACATGCCCAGACCGACAACCTGCTGCGCGCCGCGGATGTGGCCTTGTACCGGGCAAAAGAGCTGGGACGCGCGCGGATTGTGAGTTTTGGGATGCTTGAGGCGGGCTGACGCTTATTCTCGCGCCCTGACTTTCCCCGGTTCAGGCGCGCGTGATAGCCCAGAGCACGACAATCCCCAAGGCATTGCTCCGCTTTTCCACATACAGGGTGGTATCGGAATAAACGTTACCCTGCGGGTTACAGATGCGGATCTCTTTCTTTAATTCCGGCTCGTAGACTTCCGCACCCGAGCAGGTGTGGCGGGTACTGGATTCATACCGGTAAGGTTTGCTCCAGGCCGAATAGTTCCCCTCCAGCAGCCAGGCCGTTGTAAAGACCACGAACATGGCAACCGGCAGGCTGCAGATAAAGAAGCCGAGGTAGATTTTTACCGCGTCAGCAAGGCGCTTAACTTTCAGTCTCCCCTTTCTGATGAAAGAGACCATCGGCACCAGCGCCAGCAGCAACGCCCCACAGGCAAGGTACTGTTCCCCGCGGATCGAAAGGTATGTCACGCGGTAAATGTTGACTGACCAGACCACAAAAGCCGATATCAGTGCTATCCCGCCCGCGATGAGAGGGATCCAAAAGGAAAAACGCGCTTTTTTCATGGTGGACACATCCTTGTCATTCTTGTCGGGTCAGAAGGTCAATCATTGCCCGGGTGGCTGCTGACTGACGTCGGTGTGGGGCAAACAGCACGGAGAAAGGTCGCGATCGTCCCCGAAGGTGCGGCAGCACCTCAACTAACTGGCCGCCCTGTATTCTATCGCGAACGATAAATTCATAGCTCTGGCAGATCCCCATCCCCTGCTCCGCCAGCGAAACCACGCCGAGTACATCGTCTGATATTTCGATAGTTGAGCCCGGCATCCAGTCAATATCGCGCCCTTCGTCATGAAATACCCAGGGGGCGATACGCCCGGTGCGCGGCATGATAAACGGCAGGCACTGATGGCGCTGCAGCTCTTCCAGCGTCTGAGGCTTTCCTCTCCGATGCAGGTAGTCCGGAGAGGCGACCAGAAGCAATGCCGCGTCTTCCAGCTTACGCGCCACAAGTCCACTGTCAGGCAACTGTCCCAGACGGATCGCCAGATCGAACCCCTCAGCGATCAGGTCAACGTTGCGATTGGTAATGTTCAGCTCCACCTGTACGCGTGGGTAGCGTTGATTATAGTGCGCCAGCAGCGGCGGCAGGCGGTAATGGGCATAGGTGGTCGGGACACTCATTCTCACGCGACCGGTCAGATCGCCCTCCTGACCCCGGCCAACGCGTTCGGCGTCATCGAGCAGAGAAAACGCTGAGCGAGCCTGCTCAAGATAGACGCGTCCGGCTTCAGTCAGCCCCACCCGGCGGGTCGTGCGCTGTAATAGCTGCCGTCCAAGACGCGCTTCCAGACGGGTGACCGCGCGGCTCAGTACCGAAGGGGTGGTTGAAAGGGCAACCGCTGCGGCAGTAAATGATCCGTGCTCAACCACAGCAATGAAGACTTCAACGTCGCCAAGGTAATCGAATTTCCGGCTCATTTTGCTCTCTCAGGAACAAATGTTTTTCAATTTGGCTAATTTATCTCCCGTTGGGCAATGAGTAAAGTGGCCAGCATTCATCACCTGAACGTTCCACTGGAGCCTGTCAATGTTCAACCGTCCCCATATTCTGCCCGCCATCGCAATGGCGGCGTTGTTCCCTTTCTCGAGTATTGTCAACGCGGCGAACCACCCGCCTCTGGAGCGCTGGCGAAGCTACGCCGGTGTGAGCTGGGATACCGCTCAAGACGGAAAGATACCTGCGACGTTTTCCGGTTCGGTCAATGCCCCTATTGCAGGTATCCACTTTGATGCAATGGACCGGGCCTTTGTCAGCACGCCCCGGCTGGTTTCCGCCGCAGCACCCGCCACGTTAAGCACTCTGGATACGACGGCGCAGTCTGGCCCTGCCCGCCTGACGGCGTTTCCCTCCCGCGAGGGGAATGCGGTGAACACCGATCCGGCTCAGAGCCTGCGCAACGTGCTCGGTTTTTATATTGACCGTAAAAACGGCTGGCTATGGGCGCTGGACATGGGGTTTGTTGCAGGCGAAACAGAGTCCCCCGTGGGGGCGCAGAAACTGGTCGTACTGGATCTCCGCTCTGGCCGCACCATCAAACGTATCGCCCTGGACGACGTAGCGGACCGCAAGGCCAGCTTTCTTAATGATGTGGTGGTCGATGAGAACCGCCGTGTCGCCTATATCTCCGACAGCGGCTCGCGGAGTGCGCCTGAAAACCAGGTGGGACTAATTATCGTCGATTTCGCTACCGGTACAGCCCGGCGCGTGCTCGATCGTCATCCTGCGCTGCAGATTGAGCCAGGCGTAAACGTCGTCTCGCACGGGGTTGAAGTCTGGCCTGGTAAACCATTACTGATTGGTATCAATGGTATTGCGCTTTCACCCGATGCGGGCACGCTGTACTGGACGGTGACAACCGGCACGCACGCCTATGCGGTACCAACTGCGATACTGAGGCAGCCTGCGTCAACCAATGCGCAAATTGCCGGGCAGATCCGCGATCTGGGTCGCGTGGGGGGCAACACCGACGGAATGGTGACAGATGTAAAAGGTAACCTCTACATTACCGATGTCACACGCAATGGTATCGTCAGATACGATCCTGAAACCCATTCCATGTCGCTGATTGCGGCAAGCGAAGAGGTGCGCTGGCCAGACACGCCGGCAATCCGTCCGAACGGAGACCTGGTATTTACCTCGAGTCGCCTCAATGACCACTTCGCGGGAGCCGTTAAACCCGGAGAAGAACGCTATGATTTGTGGCGCTTGCGTCTCGATGCTTTACAAAAATAAGGGCAAGTAAACCAGGAGACCTGCATATATGGGCTCATAATTTCACACGTTCTTATTTCCTTAAAGGCTGAACGTGATGTCTTCCCCCTGCTCAGAAAGAAGTGGTTAACATTGCGCTCCTGGAAATTCCGTGAGGCGCGTTTTACTTCGCGCTTCACCGAAGTAACGCACGTTTGCACAACGTAGACTGGGCCTTCGTTAATCAGAGGATGATAAAATGAAAACCCAGCAGGTCGATTTTGCTTCTTTATATTTTGGTACACCGGTCGCCATTATCTCCAGCCAAAATCCTGACGGTTCAACCAACCTAAGCCCGGTCTCGTCGTGGTGGATCCTTGACCGGAATATCGTGTTCGGGCTTGGCACCTCTGGAAAATGTTATGAAAATATCACAGGTAACCCCGATATTGTTCTGAACATCCCGGACAGCAGGCTCTGGCAGAATATTGAAGCTATCGCAAATAAAACGGGAAAAGCATCGCCACCGGAATGGAAGAAAAAGATGGGATATGTTTTTGAACAGGACAAATTTAGCTGCGGGAATTTCCATAAGGAAAAGGCGGTGACGATTAACTCGTTGAGAATTAAAGAGTGTCCTGTACAAATAGAGGCTAAGGTTGGCGGGATAGCGCCCCTGACCGGTTCGCAGGGGAACCTGGTGTCCGTTGATGCCACAATAACCTGCGTCCACATATCTGAGGCATTATTAATTCATACTCAGAGAGGAGTAAAATTTAATGTGGAGAAATGGAACCCCCTCTATTATCTGTTTCGCCACTATTTCTCGCTGGGTCACCGACTCGGTCACAACTTCCGACACGATGAGTAACCCGGTCTTTTTGACAGCGGAAAGGTTTAAACTTTTCGTGATATTCTTTCTTTACGCCCCTTAGTTCCTATACTCGAGCCATATTCGCCACTGTATTAACACCTGTCACGCACAATACGTTGCGCATGACAGGTGAAGATATTTTGTTCTGGAAAAACGTCTATGTCGAAACTGGATTTGAGGTCCAAAAAAACCTGGGGCGCGCTGGCAGCGATCGCCGTTGTCGCCGGTACGCTGGCATCTGCTTTTGCATGGACGGCGGGCTGGCTTGGGTCACGCACGGTCAGCCAGGCACTGGTGGGTGAAACACCGAAACCCTTCCCGCCGGGTTTTCGCCGCGCGCATGGAAAAGGCATCTGCTTTGCCGGCACCTTTACGCCAAACGGCTCGGCGGATTCCCTTTCAATCTCCCGCCTCTTCTCACAGCAGGAAGTGCCCGTAGTGGGTAGATTCTCTATTGGTACCGGCGATCCGCATGCACCGGATAGTACGACCAAAACCCTGAGCATGGCGCTACTGCTAAAGACAGATGACAGGCAACAATGGCGAATGGCGATGAACAACGAGCCTTTCTTCGCCACGCACAGCCCGGAAGGTTTTCTGGCCTTGCGAAAAGCCACGGCCGTTGATGCGGCCACCGGGAAACCGGATCCGCAGCGTCTCAAAGACTTTTTAAAAGCGTACCCGGAGGCGGAGAAATACCTTAAATGGGCGGCACAAAAACCCGCCCCCGGCAGCTTCGCGGGCGCAACCTTTTACAGCATTAACGCCTTTTACCTTGTGAACGCGCAGGGGGAACGTCAAGCCGTTCGCTGGATGATGCGTCCACACGAGCCTTTCCTGTCGATAAGCAATGAGCAACGACAGAAAGCCGATGACAACTTCCTGTTCGAAAACCTGCGTCAGCGCCTGGCGCAGAAGCCACTCTACTGGGATTACGTTTTGCAGCTCGCACAGCCGGGCGATCCGGTGGATGACCCTTCCCAGCCATGGCCAGACGATCGCAAAAAGATGGTGGCCGGTACGCTGGAAGTGACGCGCGTCGAAGCACAATCCACAGGCGCGTGCCGCGACGTTAACTTTGACCCTTCTGTCGTTCCTGCAGGCGTTGCGGTGTCTGATGATCCCATCTTAAACGCCCGCTCCGCGGCCTACTCCCACTCTTTCAGCCGCCGTGAACGGGAAATCGGCTACGGCAAGGCCACCGAAGCCGTGCAAAAGCAGGAGGTAAAATGAGCTCAAATAAAGACAGGCGAGAGCACGCGCCGCAGCATTTCAATACCCTGGCGCGAAGCCTGCACTGGCTGATGGCGGTGATGATCCTTGCCATGCTGTTCATCGGTGCCGCGATGATGACGTCGTTACATCACCGGATTTGGCTAATCGACCTCCACCGGCCGCTGGGGATCGCCATTTTACTGCTGGCACTGGTTCGTCTGGTCAACCGGCTCCTGAGCCGCACGCCCCCACTTCCTGCCGATTTGCCCGTCTGGCAGGTGCTTGCCGCAAAGGCATCACACTGGATGCTGTATGGGTTAATGCTGGCAATGCCGCTGCTGGGCTGGGCGCAACTGTCGGCAGCGGGCCTGCCAATTGTCATGTTTGATGGTGTCAACCTGCCGGCAATTGTCCCGACCAGTCCGGCACTCTTTGCCTGGTGTCACGACGCCCATAGCCTTCTGGCAAAATTGCTTTTTGCCGTGGTGCTGGTCCATCTCTCCGCCGCACTCGTTCATGCGTGGATCTACCGGGACGCAGTGTTTGCCAGCATGGCGAAAGGGGGTAAGCCGGCGTCAGCCATCCGGGATGACCTGAAGTAAGGCAAGCGCCAGGGGACACGCACAATCAGAATGTTCGTGTCCTCGCTTATCATCGCCATCCTGAAACAGCCACACAACCGGGGCGCGTATTTAGCCGCTAAATTCCGCGCGCCAAAAAGCCATGGACACCCCACAATTATCGTGGAAGATAATATCTCTCAATTAAAACGATTATTTTTTAAACAGAAGAGCATTTATGCCCGCAATTTTAGCTTTTATCAAAAAGTTAAGCGTCGCTCGCGTATCAAACATCCTGACACCCGTAACACATAACTCATTGATTAAAATAGCTTTACATCAATAAAAACGATAAAACCCCCTACTCCCCAACAAAATATATCAACTCGTGTGATATCTAAATTATAATTCTTATACTTCTGTTAAAAAGGTGGAGGTCAAAATGCGATTAACCCTACTGCTGTTATGCTGTCTGGTACAAAGTGTAACCTGGGCTGGCGACCTGCCAAAACCAGTTGGTAAACCCATTTTAACGATTTACGGTAATATAGAAAATACCAACGAAAATGGAAAAGCAGTGTTTGATCTCGCCAGCCTTGAAAAACTCGGAGTAGTGAGTTTCGAGACGACCTCTCCCTGGTATAACGGTCGTACGAAGTTTGAGGGTGTCCCCATGAGCAAGCTCATGGATTATGTGGGTGCAAAAGGTACGAACGTGAATGTTATTGCGCTCAATGATTACTCAACCGTCATCCCTCTCAGCGACTTTAAAAAATACAACGCCATCCTTGCCTTAAAGGTCAATGGCGAATATATGCGCATCCGCGATAAAGGCCCATCGTTCATTGTATACCCCTATGACAGTCTTCCTGAGTTGAATAATCAGATTTATTACTCACGATCAGCATGGCAGGTAAGCAAAATGAAGATTGAGTAGCCGTTCAGGAGAACATAATGAACAGGATACTGGTTGGTATCATTTTTTCTCTTTTTATCACGACAGGATATATTGCATACCTTGTTTATGATCGACAGCAGGAATTGCAAAAACTGACTCAATACACTGAGTCCTGGTCCGTGGCACAACTGGTATCAGAGTATTACCGTTTTGAATCATGGCTTGGTCTATACGCAACCGATACTGATGACGTTACGATAGACCAGGTCCGCATGCGCCTCGAAATTATGCTCAGTCAGGGCGATTTAATGAAGGGGGGCGATTTAGGTCGCTACATTGATAGCGATAAAACGCATCAGGAGCTCGCTTTACGCTTAGAAAAAATACTGGCCTATCTGGATAGTCATCTTGAAAAAATGAGCCATCCGGAGTTACAGGCGTACCTGACAAATATGCATGAGCTCGACGCACCGCTCAGCCAGCTGTCTGCAACGGCATTAACGAAAGATATTAATACTGTTAATGAATCCAACAACAAAATACAAATCCTGTATTATATTTATTCCGCACTTTCTTTGCTTCTGGTGATTTTAAGCTTTATTCTTGGCTTCTTAATGATCTACCAGAATAAAAACATTCTGAAAGCACACATGCAGGTTAAAAGCCTGGCTGATGAACTTCAAATATCAAAAGAAAAACTGCAAATTCAGAACTCGAAGCTGGAGTATGATGTTTATCATGACTCCCTCACCGGCATGAAAAACCGCCTTTTCTTCTGGGACGATCTCAACAAAATTAATCTTCAGGCAGATAAAAACCACGTCCCCGTCACCGTAATGTTATTTGATTTAGACCGCTTCAAAGAGGTCAACGATACCTATGGCCATGATACGGGAGATTTGCTGCTGAATCAGGTATCCCGACGGCTGACCTCAATGAGCAGCGCAACGGATACGTTTTACCGCTTGGGCGGCGATGAATTCGCCCTTCTCTCCAGCGGACTCACGGAAACCGCCGCCGTTTCGCGCGCCAAAGAAATCAGCGATCATATCAGCCAGCCCTATACGATTAATAACCAGCTGATAAAAATTGCCACCTGCGTGGGCATTGTTTTATCTGATAATGAACGACGCTCTGATTATCTTTATAAATTTGCCGATCTGGCGCTCTACGAGGCGAAAAAAGAAGGTTCGCAGCAGATCAAAGTCTTCCGGCAGTGGATGCTGCAAAGACTGCAGGAAAGCAGGACCCTTGAACATGATATGGCTCTGGCGATCGATCACAATGAATTCGTTGTGTATTACCAGCCTATTGTCGATTCATTCAGCAATGAAATTTACGGCTATGAAGCGCTTATTCGCTGGATACACCCGGTGAAAGGGATACTTGCGCCAGATTATTTTATTTCCGTCGCTGAAAAAACGGGAATGATCAATGAGATCGGCAAGTCGGTGCTTGAGATGGCCTGCCGGGAAGCGGTGTCCTGGGCGGTGCCGGCCAGGATCTCGGTGAACGTCTCACCCGTTCAGTTAGGCACAAAATCGTTTACTACGATGGTGCAGTCCATCCTGAAAGAGACGGGGCTACCGGCCAACCGACTCGAGTTAGAGGTAACAGAGTCTTCGCTCTTCAGTGACAGCAACATGCCGATCACTATTCTCAAAAAGCTCCGGGCACTGGGTGTCAAAATTTCCATCGATGATTTCGGAACGGGATATTCCTCGCTCTCACGACTGAGTGAACTTAATTTTGATAAAATTAAGATAGATAAATCCTTTGTGAATCCGATATCCACGCAGGATGATGCCCTTAATATCGTTAAATTGATTACCGGCATGGCGAAGAGCCTCAATATGCGGGTCATTGCAGAGGGTGTTGAAACCGAAGCACAGCTTGAACGTCTTCAGGCGCTTGGCTGCGATCTCGTGCAGGGATACCTGTTCGGAAAACCACAGGCTGAGATTGACAGAAAGATTAGATACGGTTGAAATGGTTGTGCGGTTTTTTCTGGCCCAAAATCATGTAGACGGTTGATAATCAAAGGTTAAACAATGAAAAAAACAACCCCGGAGTATACGCCTGTTGATTTATCTCGTTGGCCAAGGAAGGAGCATTTTGAAGTCTTCCAGTCATTTGCTGAATGCACAATTAACCAAACCGTTCTCATCGACATTACCGCGCTGCGAAAACATATCAAAGCGGTGGGCTGGAAGTTTTACCCGACGATCATTTTTCTCCTGTCTAACATTATGAACCGGCATCCTGAGTTCCGTATGGCCATGAAGGACAATGAGCTTGTCATATGGAATGAAGTTCATCCCAGCTACACCATTTTCCACCCCGAAACGGAGACGTTTTCGTCATTGTGGAGCCACTATGACGGCAATATTCATCACTTCCAGAACACGTATGCTGAAGATACGGCCCGCTATGGTAATAGCCTTTCTTACTGGCCTAAGGAAGAGTCCCGGGAAAATGTCTTTTTCGTGTCGTCTATTCCGTGGGTAACGTTTACGAACTTTACGATGAACATTGCGCATATGAAGAACTTCTTTTCGCCTATGTTCACGTTTGGAAAATACTACGAACAGGATGGAAAAGTGTTGTTACCGCTCGCGGTGCAGGTCCATCATTCGGTGTGCGATGGCTTCCATGTGGCAAGGATGTTTAATGAGTTGCAGGAGATGTGTGATGGTTTGTCGGGGCTGTCAGAGGAACAAAATGGCTGATGCACAAGGGACAAATGTTGTTTATTAGATAGTCGGAAGACTACGTTTAAAGATGGTGCGATAACAGGAACGATACATGATAAATAACATCATGTTTTAATTAGTATTTTTATTACAACATCTTTACGGGCACCCCCAAAAATACCCCCATATGATTTTCCGCATCAGAAATCTGTATGTAATTCATACAGCATATCAGATTGTTAGGGCTTTCTCTTCAACCCGCTCGTTGTATGCTAGATCTTCCCCACAACAGGTAATCAGCGCGAGAATGTTCCGCAGCAAGAAAGATATACTAAGCAACTTTGAACCGGATAGAGGCGAATGGGTAACAGGTAAAATTGATGTGCCACAGTTCGATGCGTCCTGATAGCTTATCCGCTTCACGGCAAGGGATCATTCGATAAACGCCACCAGCATGAATCGACCTTCCCCCACCTACAATGAAACGGATGTGGTGGCGTTCATGGTCCATGACGTTAAATGACGGCTTCGGAAATGCCCGAATCATAGTAGAAGTTTTAACGCAGCTTGGTTTTTAGACAAAGGCATGAAAAGCATGAGATATATTTATTGTGTGGAAACGACTGTGAGAGACATTCGAAGCAGAGCTATACAGGGAAGATGTTATGCTCTCTTTCGTACCAAATTAGATAAAAGTGGCCTTGTAGCTCAATACCCCAAGCCCTTTTAGTATTACCTAATCTAAATCGGAATATCGTTTCAAATTGTTCATATCCTAGGCTAAGCCATCTATCAATGGCATCATTACATAAATCAGTTATATCATGCCCGTGATGCATGCGGAGACCTGAGTCAGAAATCATGTTTTCAATCTCTGACCAGTCCATTCCTTCAAGGTGATTCATGTTATGAGTAATTGGATCCAACCATTCATCACCTCCCCATGCTCTGGGCTCGTGCAACTCATCACCCGAGCGCCAGCTCCAATGACCAATGCAATCAGCATGCCTTGCGCACCAAGTCATCTTTAAACCATAGCGAGAACCGGTATGATTTGTTACTGGTTGTTTGGGGACTTCAAGCGAACCGATAGCAGAGCCAATAATCGGCGTTTTTTGTAAATCAGGAAGGAAAGCAATTTTGGGCGTAGTGGAAATAAATGATTCTTGATGGGCAGCAGCAAGCCTTACTGATTTTATCTTCTTTTTATCAGCCCTAGCTTGCTTTCTTTCTTCACGTGTTAGTTTTTTGGTCATTTACAGAGATGAATAATACTCAGCCATGGATGCTTTGGTTATGGCTGTAGAACAAGAAGCCATTGGCTTTAATTCGCCTCTGGCTTCAAGCCAGGGAGCTTCTTTATGCGTTAAATTACTAAGCCACTGTGCGGTTTTATCCCCATAAAACTCCAAAACTTTGTCTATCGTGTCTCGTTGATTTTCGCTTAATTTCGACGTATCACCATCGCTAAAAACTGATTGATCAACTTTAAACAAGCCACGATGCCTAGCGTATAGGCACTTGTTTACAGGCCCATTTGCCCAAGCTTCAAAGTCTTCTGGGAAAATCTCTTCCTCATCCCACACTAAAGCCCATGCTTGGCTATAGTATGCGAGTTTCTGCAGCTTCATTGCTGTAATTTCGCCAGTTTTTTCAAGTATATACTTTGCGGCGTCTATTACGCTTGCCATAGAAAACCCTCTTTACTTTACAGTCTATAAACATCTACTAGCATCAATAATCGCATATAACCATGGTGATTGCCTATCGTAAAATGCTAATTCTTCATTTTGCGTAATCGCTGATATTCCATAGGACATAACACATAGGAAGCCCAGTACAGAATGAGAAAAAAACAATTAATAAACAATAAGTTACAAAAAAATTTATCTCTCATAGGTGTATGACGAATGTTCCGATGATGTAGCATTAGTCCTTGTTAGGGCGAAAAAGACTTTTACACAGAGAGATGGAATCTTCTTTGGCTTGTAAACCAATTGTAAAAAGAGTCATTATCACTCCAACACTACCATTTTGCTTAAATATTTCCCTTTTCCATTGTTGCGTCAGCGTCAAAAGTATCCCGGAAATCCAGACAATCCACGTTTGGAAGTGGCCTAGATGTGGCTTGAACCAAAGTTCGGCTCTTGAGAATCTGGTGGCTGAAGAAGCGCTTACAGACTATCCCACTTTCGGTTGGAAGCCAGTGAGTTGCTTCAGGAAACAAAGCAGGATCAATAGGATGCTGCGCATTAGGATTATGGAATACTTCTATTTCAGCAGTCCATGGTTCATAGTTATATGGCTTCCATAAACTTCGGTATTCATCGCTGCTCACATCCAAACAAAAGGGAATACCGCGCAGCGCACCAGGGCTATCATCTGCAAATTCACCTATCCTTACATAGCGGTACTCTTCACTTTTACCGCCAAAAGACATAGGAACTCGGCTCAATTTGGCAATCGTAGCTGCGTTTGAAAAAATAATAGCTGAAAGAGATTTATTTTCGGCAGAGCAGAATAAACCTCCTGGAATCTTATGATCGCAAAGTAAACTATCTAGAGGTTCAGCCACAGCGATAGTTTTTCCTTCGTTTTTCAATTCCTTAACATAAAACCCATAAAGGTAGGAAATGAGAGCCTCACGACTCCACATCATTGACCCTGGCGCATGAAAGTCCGCAATTGCAATGGCAAAAGGTTTCCCAATGACATTAGGCATCGCGGGATAGTTCTTGCTTAATTTGTTACGCAAGGTGCGAGCGAAACGTTCCATCGCTGTTCCAAGAACTCTTTCACGTCGCTCTTCAGGAAATGAAGGCTTCCCTGCAGTTGCATGGTCATAGCGTACGGTTGGATTAACTGTTACAGCTTCAACCCAAGCCTCTCCTCCCAATTTATTCATAACGTGAAAATCTGGTGAAGGGAAATCCTGAGTCACCAATAATCCCTGCTCACGAAAACTACCTAGAAGTTGAGCCTCCCACAATCGTGTGTGAAAATTCTCAGTCTGACAGTCCCTTGCCCAGTTAGGATCAGGGTTAGGCATTGCAAGATACAATTGGTTTAGCATCCATGCACCGCGCGAATTAAAGTCCTGTCCTAGCATCTTGAAAATACCGCTTTGCTCGCGCCCTTTTACATCCCAAAGTGGCGGTCGTCTACGGACTCCTGAAGGCAAAGGAACACGATGAGCATGCTCCGTGCAATATATTCGAATGATCTCTAACATGTCTTCTTCGCTAAAAGAATCTGTATCCCTCCGCAATACTGCCCAAACATCATCCTCGCGACGGCGCATTATAAGAACACCATATTTCCTACTAATTGAATCCAGTGTAAGCACACCGATAGTCAGCTCATTACTACTTATCCATGCCCTCACTGGCGGGGTTGTACCAAATCCCAACCCCTTCGGCAACGACAAAGCAAAAACAGTGAATAGGCAAGGATGTAGCGGAGTCATGGTTACCTCATAGATTAGTATTTCTAGGCGCGACAGGAGCTTTTATTCACAAGTTCAATCGTTTAAGAAAGGAAAAGTATATATTGGTGAGATCACTAGCATCTTGACTTACCTAGCGCAAGACGCTCAGAACAAAAGTTCATAAGGGTGGCTTATACTTCCCTGTAACAGTTGATGATCTCGTTTGAATATTAGCAAATCTGAACATGACTGTTTTATACCTCCCTAGTTACTCTGTTTGACAATGATCCCCTCGGTACTTTCTAAACGAATAAAACTAACCCTAGCCAGTTTTAGTACCGCAAGTAAAGAGGTTTACACTTTCCATTATCGCGCGAAAAAAAACTTAACATTTCTTAACATTACGGGTTGACACTTTTGCGAAAAAATCATGGGATTTTATGATGAAAGAATTGCCCCTGAAGTGCTTAAACACTGTATCTCCATGATTTTCAGGTCATTTTATGCTTTCCATATTTTCGTATAAAACCTTAGCATTTCTTTGCATACCAACTTGACACTTTTCTCATGAGCGCCGTCCTTGAGCTTAATAATTCTGTACATCTTCGGCTCGTATTTTGCCTAGAGGCCGCGATAGTAAAAGTCAGAAGGTAGGATTTCTGGATGAGGCGTTTTGATTGAGGCGGCTCTGAGATGATACTGCCCCAGGGGATTTAGTTTACAGTGCGCACTTCAACACTAACCTTCATCCTCACCCATGTATCAGTGGAAGCGCTTTAAACGAGCTTCATCTGTTTAAGTCGGCGTACACAATGCCTTAAGCCCCTTCAGAGACCATCGGCCCCATTCCGGATCTATATGGTCTCCTTTCCCGCGTAATTTCATCCTCAGGCAATCTGCCAAGATAAAATCTTGTATGAAACCTATGGCATTGCCCAGATGGTGGAAGCCGTGGAAATAGTGCTCGCAATCGTCGGGTTCGTGATAAAGCCTGACAACCTCTTCTCCGTCTTCAGCAGACAGGTACTCAATATCGTATGTAATTAACTGGGCGGCTTCCAGCAACTGTTTCGCTTCTTCCTGGCTTTGCGCAGCAGGGAACTTGTCCTGATTGGTATGAATCCATTCAATTACCTGTGAGGCAGACAGGACCAGGTAGTCCTTGCCCTCAGAATCCTCATTGCCATGCTGCATTTGTTCAGTAGCTTCAACGTCAATCTTGTTACCGGACATCACTACTTCACCCTTAGCTACCCAGTCATAAGCTGTCTGGCGACTCACCCCACAATGACGGGCATAAGCCGATTTACTCATTACAGCCATGTAAACCTCACGTCAGTATATTGATACAATCACGCAGAATGGATAAAAAAGTTGAACATTACTGCCTAACCCTTTAATTTCGCTATTGTCTAGCTTAAACATTATAAACAAAAAGGATTATTTATGATACTGACAACCCCAGATAATAACTTCAGCGATGGTTTTACTGATGACTTAGATTTATTTGGAAGAAAACCATTATTTGAGCAAATAATGAGGGTTGCTCTCCAGGCACCAGATGAAAATTTGGTATTAGCACTTGAGGATAAGTGGGGGAACGGAAAATCAACCTTTGTAAAAATGATGACATCAGAAATAAAATCAAACCATGACAATCTTAATGTTATCTATTTTGACGCTTACGAAAATGACTATCAATCAGACCCCTTTATATCATTATCCTCAGTAATATATGAAATGGTGGAAAATGATAAAAAACTCACATCGATGTTTGGTGAAAAGCTTTTAAGTGCAAGTAAAAAAATCGGTCTCTCTGTACTTTCTCATACTGCAAAATTTGCCATTTCTACAGCAACAGCAAACCTTTTAACCACTACCGCTATTGAAAAAGCATCTGATGCCATTGCTGAGTCATTAACTAACCCTTTAGAGGAATATATAGCTGACAAAATAAAATCAGCAAAAAATGAAAGAAATAACATTGTTCACTTTAAAGAAACCCTAGAAGAAATTCACGCCAGAACCCAGAAGAAAACTCTCATAATTATTGACGAACTAGATAGAGCAAGGCCTGATTATGCATTAGATTTACTCGAGAAAATTAAACACTTATTTTCTGTGAAAGGTTTTGTTTTTCTTCTTGTTGTTAATCGTGAGCAGTTCGAAAAAAGTATTGAATGCCGTTACGGACAAATTGATTCACGTCTTTATCTAAATAAATTCATACATTACTGGTTTACTTTGCCAAAATTTACTCTCGCTAGCGAAGATGTAAGGAATGGCTTTTATCAATCCACACTGGAAAAATATTTACTATCAATTGATACAAAGCAAAAGTTACTGACACGAGGGGGAGCTCTAGTAAAAATACTTTCCATGTTGTTAGAAAATAACGGCTGTTCTCTCAGAGAAGCTGAAAGATGCTATTCAGTACTATCAGTCATTGATAACAAACATATGATACGCGATTTGAGCGGTAAAAATTTCCAGGTTTCACTAGCACTGATTTGTTATTTAAAGGTATGCAATTCGAAGCTTTTAGAGGATTTAATCTTCAAAAGAATTACGGCTGACAACATGCTGAAAAACCTACACATTAAACCGCATGAAATCGGTACAGATGCAAACCTTTCCAAACTAAACTCTATAATTAACTACCATCTTTTGAGTGATTCTGAAATGAGAAACAGGAGAGAAAACTCACAACCTAAAGATTTATTACTTCAAGAGATAGAAGGTAATCGAAACGAACGAATTGAATATATTCAAAATATATATGACTCATTAAATAATATGCGCATATCTAATTTTTAGATTACATAAAGGGAGCTGCATAGCTCCCATTAAACTAATAAATTTAAAATTTATCGTTCATGGTTATGCCCAACGCCTGATGCATATCATCAGACTGTTCCTGCTGGATGCGCCTTATCAGCCCATCCGCATCCATGCCACCAGCGGTTATGTTGTAGTGGTTAATGACTCCCCGTGGAGATTACAGTGGCGGGCATAAGCGGCTTTTGACATCAACATAGAATCTATCCTTTTGGCATTACCTGATAAACAGCAGCTCCAGCACTAATGGCGGCAGCCAAAAACGAGAAAAAGGCTGTCCAGAACATTCTTTTTTGCAGTTTCATCCCCTGTTCATGTTTTTGAAGAGAATCGACATATGATGATTGAGTGATATATGCTTTCCCTGTTGGTTTATACATACTGTGTTCAACTTTAATTAACTCTCCACCATCAACGAAAGAACTTAAAATTAAGTTCATTTTTCTTTTCATTTGTGAGCTTTCAGGATGGCGGAACCAATATTTTGTGTGCATTTCTGTCATTATATTCCAGAAATCTATTCCATCATCTCTATCAGAAGCCAAAAATAACGCAATAACCCTATCAAGGACATCCATTCTGTTTTTGATATCGTGGCGCTTTAGATTATATGCTTTTTGATTTGCTGTATGGACAAAATTATAATACCTAACCCTTACTTTATAAAGCCTTCTTTTAAGCTGTAAGAGTTCGTCAAGACTCTTGAACTCGATACGATGACCTTTATAAAAATGAGTTCCTGTGAAATTAAAATGAATGCATTTAAGAGCTTGGAACTCTACAGGGGTATCGAAGCGCTTTGCATCTTCATTCCATGAAAGCGCGTAAATTTTTCCATCTTTATAACTATCAAATAGATACTCCTTTTCATTCTCAGGGTCTGCCATATAAACTGAGAAAATATCATAATGTTGATACTCATCAGAACTTAAGGATATTCGGCCAGTTTTGGATCTCTTATCACTAAACTCAGCCATTGTCTTTAAAAAAGTTGTTCTCCACATAAGCCACCTACTTTATTTGATGATATTTTTCAAAATTTGTGAGATAGAATAGATCAATAAAAATTCCGCCGAACATAATGCATAAAAAACATAAATTTTCTTAACCCACATATGGTTGAAGTATACCTCTGCGTGGTGGGTTATTCGAGCCACCATCCATGCGCCTACTGCACAAAGCGCTGGGGCTATGAAAATGGTCATAAGCCATATTGTTGTGCTTAACCCTTGCTTACTGATAATAGCTAAAGGTATAGCAAAAATAAAAGTTAGGGCAGCGTTACTCAATAGTATATCTTTTAATGTATTTTCAATTAATTTATCTAATTTTTCTTTCATAGTATGTAGTTAAGTTGGATCTTACGCTAAAAGCCCCTTGTTAAGGGGCTTAATTGTTGTTGATTAAAGAGAGCTTTTTTTCGCCCCCTCAATCTCTGCCTGACACACATCATTATTTGTAAATGAGTATTGGAGGTAGACATAGCCTTTTGAAGAGCTGTTAGCCCTAGCTTCAATAGATATAGTATCTATATTATTTTTTAGCGGCGTTTCTTTTGTGCCTTTCCAGGTGGCAGATAAGAAGCGTTCTTTTTTGTTTAGCCCCATCATCCAGTCCTGAGGTTCTTTCCAGATCGACCCCTCCAGTACAAGGTCGGTGGTTTCAGCTTTTCCATAAAGTGAACTTAACGAACTACTCAAATCTTCAAACCGGGATTTTAAAGCGAGCCCATAACTATCGGTATCAATGTTTTTACCAACAGCTCTGATCTGACATAAGCCAGCTTTAGGCGAGATCAACAAGCCATACATTTCAAAATCTGCGTTTTGCTTCGGTAGTGTATCGGAAGTATACAGATTCACGCTATCCGGTAGTGGTTTTAACTTTGCCCCGATCATATCTTCGATATTTTTCTGGGTCAGACCAGCTTCAAGACCGAACGGGCCTTCAGCGGGTGGCAACAGAGGGGGTTGTTCTTGGGTAGTTTTAGAAGTTGCTTCCTTCTTGCCGCTGGCGGTTGCTGCATTATCTTGAACAGGTGCTAACTTAACTTCAGCGAGCCCATACTTAGCGGTAAGGTATTTTTGCTGAAGCATAGCCATGCTTTGCTCTTCAGTGGCAACTGCTGATAGTTTCAGTACCTGAATCAAACCACCAGTGTACTGGCTGGCATCTGCTTTAGCTTCGTTAATTTTAACAGTCAGATTATCGATCTCTGTTTTAATAGAGGCAGCAAGTTCAGGGTCTGGCTTGGTACCAGAGACAACTACATCAATTTTGGCACCGGACTCAATAGCATTGATACGCTGTTCTAAAAGAGCCTTATTAGTTCCTAAAACCTCCAATCTTGCTGTCGTTAAATTCTTGATTAACCCACCAGAAAATTGTTGATCAACTTCTTTCGCTGCTGAGATTTCTCCCTCAGTTTGGGACAACTCAGCCTTAAGTGCAGAAACTTCCTGTTTTTGTTCGGGGGTTAACTCTTGTGGCCCACACCCGGTTAACATCGTTATGCCCACTAATGTTGCAATCAAAGTTTTCTTCATATCCCTATCTCAGTTGAACGTATTCGGATTAATCCTATCAGGAAGTTAGACGTATTAGAATTTATCAGTCTTGGTCAAATTCAATGGCTGATGAATGTCTTCCGACTGTTCCTGCTTGATACGCCTCACCAGCCCGTTTGCATCCACGCCACCAGCGATTATGTTGTAATGATTGGTCTGGTTGATGGTCCCCCCTGAATGGTTGCTGGTGGATGAAACAACAGGAGCGCCATAGCCACTGAGGTACTGCACGGGGTTGTAATTCATCCCGCCATTTATGGCCCGTGACATGTCACTTTCCGGAAGTTAATTGCCGCCGTTCTCGTGATCGATAATCCCTTAAATGAGATGTGTAGCTAAGCTACCGATCAGAAGAAGAACGGAAAAAACATCACAACACTAAGCAGGAAAGTTTCGTGCTAACCTCATAGCCTTGAAGGGCAGGAATTTAAGTCGATTGGCATTGTTGAAGTGCCGACTTATCTGTCAGGTGTTCATGACTGATATAGCGAAGGCGTCAAATGGAATTTTTGAAACTCTATGGCAAAGAGATATTTTCAGTAGTAGCGGCGTTACTCACGTGGACCTTAAATACTTACTTCAAGGCTCGCGTCAGGCTTGCATACGGCGAGTTGCACAACTTTACTTTTCTCGTTCCTGAACCTTTAAGGAATCCAGAAGGTGAAGTTATTCGCCACCAGCAACTTGTACACACACGTTCGGTCACGTTGTTAAATGAAGGTCGAGAAGTCGCAACAAAAATTGAGGTGATTTTCAACTATCAACCGAGATATCTGAATATATGGCCGGTTCGGAAATTTACAGAATTCAAAGAGGCTGATGGAAGGTACATCATTGAATTTGAAAGCCTTGCTCCAAAGGACTCTGTAATGTTCGAAGCTCTTTCTATCAACGGAGATTTGCCTGACATCCTTGCAATAAGATCCAAGGAATCGATAGCCCGTGAAATTAACCTCGTTCACTATCGCGATTTCAGTCCTTTGGTGAAGCGAACATTGGCTTTTTTGCTTTTGCTTGGCTTTACCTCAGCGGTCTATTTGACACTTCTGCTCCTGCAGTGGTTGTTGGTTACCGCTGGATAAAAATCATTATAGAGATACAAAAAGTGGTTGTCTCAGTTGCCTCATTGCCTCAGAAATTACAACCATATGTATTTTAAGGTTTTAATTTCAAAATGTGAGGCAACTCAGGGGTGATTTGAGGCAACTCGCGCTGAAATCCGGTTGCCTCAGTTTGTAAGTTGCCTCAAAACACGCAGTATTTGCCTCAAACAAGGTAGTAATTGCCTCAGAGTTGCCTCAATAATCTTTGTAAAAAACCATATATATTAATTAGATAGACAATCTAACTAGCTATGAGGCAACTGAGGCAACTAAAAGTCACATCGCTACTGCGTTTTTTCTTCTGTCAGTTCAGGGGCAAACAGCAAAACATAAGTCCATGGCTGAGCATTATTCAGATGCTTTAACCGCGGCGTTTTAACCTGCCAGCCTTTGCCGTGCCCTGGCTTTTTCAGCATCCCCGACTCACTGAGAATTCTCGCGACCGTATCCTTATTGAAGCCCTTGGCCACCTCATTTTTAAAAGGTGTCGGCAGGACATAAAACAGTAACGGCAGGATAAACGCCCAGAGCTAAGAGTTTCTCTTTGCCATCCATACGGTATTTTAAGCGCAAGTAGCGAGCACCATTGGGGTTTACAAGCACATAAAGCCCACCGCCATCAGCCATCTTGTATGGCTTATCCTTTGGCTTAGCGGTCTCTACCTGTCGAGCGTTTAGCTTCATTGGGGGTAGCTCCTTTAGACCGAACAGCATATACCCCCGGATATACCCCCAAAATGATGTAGATTAAGGGGTACTTCGCTAGACCTCAAAATAATGAGAAAAGGCGTGAAGCTAGAGTATATAGGGTTCTAAAGGACTTGAGTAGACTTTGAGAGATGCTTGGATGGTGCCGATAATAGGAGTCGAACCTACGACCTTCGCATTACGAATGCGCTGCTCTACCAACTGAGCTATATCGGCCCTGAGAGGCCGGTTACGAGTGTAACCACGGGGCAAAAGGTTAGATCTATCCGGGTGATGCGTCAATGCCCTTTTGAATCAAACGGCTATTTTTGCATCACCCGTGATTATTTACGCACGAATCGTATCGTCGCCGAAGCCGATCCACTTGTACGTGGTCAGCGCTTCCAGTCCCATCGGACCGCGCGCGTGCAGTTTCTGCGTGCTGACCGCTACCTCAGCGCCGAGGCCGAACTGGCCGCCGTCGGTGAAGCGGGTGGAGGCATTCACATACACCGCAGAGGAATCCACTTCGTTCACGAAGCGATCGGCATTGCGCAGCGTACGCGTCAGGATGGCGTCAGAATGCTGCGTGCCATGCTCACGGATGTGCGCAATCGCGTCGTCAAGATCGCTCACGATTTTCACGTTCAGATCCAGTGACAGGAACTCGTCGTCGTACTGCTCCGCGTTGACGGGAACGACGTTAGCCGGGCCATCCTGCAGCAGCGCGAGCGCACTGGCGTCAGCATGCAGCGTCACGCCGCTCTCTGCCATCTGTTTGCTCAGGGCTGGCAGGAAGGTGTTCGCTATGTCCTGATGCACTAGCAGCGTTTCCACGGTGTTACAGGTGCTTGGACGCTGGGTCTTCGCGTTCACGATAATCTTCAGCGCAGGAGCAATCTCAGCGCTGTCGTCTACCACGATATGACACACGCCAATACCGCCGGTGATCACCGGAATCGTCGACTGCTCGCGGCACAGCTTGTGCAGGCCCGCGCCGCCGCGTGGGATCAGCATGTCGATGTATTTGTCCATGCGCAGCATTTCGTTGACCAGCGCGCGGTCTGGGCTCTCGATTGCCTGTACGGCACCCGCCGGTAAGCCACACTCTTCCAGCGCCTGCTGAATGACTTTCACCGTCGCGGCGTTGGTGCGCCAGGTCTCTTTCCCACCGCGCAGAATCGCGGCGTTACCGGTTTTCAGGCACAGGGAAGCGACATCCACCGTCACGTTTGGACGGGCTTCATAAATAACGCCGATAACGCCGAGCGGCACGCGACGGCGCTCCAGGCGTAAACCGCTGTCCAGCAGCCCACCGTCAATCACCTGCCCTACCGGGTCGGCCAGATTGCAGACCTGACGAACATCGTCGGCGATGCCTTTCAGACGGGCCGGGGTCAACGCCAGGCGGTCGAGCATGGCTTCGCTCAGACCGTTGCGGCGCGCTTCCAGTAAATCCTGCTCGTTGGCGAGCAAAATTTCCTGGGACTGAGATTCCAGATAATCAGCGATTTTTTCCAGCACGCGGTTTTTCTCGCGGCTGGAAAGGAGCGCCAGTTTATAAGAGGCGGCCTTCGCGGCGGCGCCCATTTGTTCCAGCATGTTCTGGCTCCTTAACGAATAATCATGTCATCGCGATGCACGGCAACCGGGCCATATTCATAGCCCAGAATGGCGTCGATCTGCTGCGAATGGTGACCCGCGATGCGGCGCAGGGCATCGCTGTTATAGCGGCTTACGCCGTGGGCGATGTCGCGGCCTTCGAGGTTACGGATACGGATCACTTCACCACGGGAGAAGTTGCCTGTCACGCTTTTAATTCCTTTAGGAAGTAATGAACTTCCTCGTTCCAGAATCGCGGCAGTCGCCCCTTCATCGACGACAAGTTCGCCCGCAGGCGGCGCGCCAAAGATCCAGCGCTTACGGTTTTCCAGCGGAGATTCCTGGGCGTGGAAGCGGGTGCCAACGGAGATGCCTTCCATCACGTCGCCAATCACGCCAGGGCGGCTGCCCGCGGCAATGATGGTGTCGATACCGGCGCGGCACGCCACGTCGGCGGCCTGCAGCTTGGTCCCCATGCCGCCCGTTCCGAGGCCGGACACGCTGTCACCGGCGATGGCGCGCAGCGCATCGTCGATACCGTGAACGTCGGTAATCAGCTCGGCTTCCGGGTTGGAGCGCGGATCGGCAGTGAACAACCCCTGCTGATCGGTCAGAAGCAGTAATTTATCGGCGCCGGCCAGAATGGCGGCCAGCGCAGAGAGGTTATCGTTATCACCCACTTTGATTTCAGCGGTAGCAACGGCATCGTTCTCATTAATGACCGGAACGATATTGTTGTCCAGCAGCGCGCGCAGGGTATCGCGGGCGTTCAGGAAGCGCTCTCGGTCTTCCATATCCGCACGCGTCAGCAGCATCTGTCCGACGTGGATGCCATAGATAGAGAACAGCTGTTCCCAGAGTTGAATGAGTCGGCTTTGTCCCACGGCGGCCAGCAGCTGTTTGGAGGCGATCGTCGCGGGGAGTTCGGGGTAACCCAGGTGTTCACGCCCGGCGGCAATCGCCCCGGAGGTCACAATCACAATACGATGCCCTGCGGCATGTAACTGAGCGCACTGACGTACAAGCTCAACAATGTGGGCGCGATTTAGGCGGCGCGATCCGCCTGTTAAAACACTGGTACCGAGTTTTACCACCAGCGTCTGGCTGTCACTCATGATTCTCTGCCGTTCAACGATAAGGGAAAGTAATGTCGAACGAACGTTTTAGCAGGAGTCAGCCCCGTTGCCAACTGCCTTAGCACATCGCGAAACACTTTGTTGCGCGGGATCAGGAAGCGTAGCGGGAGAATTTGACACTTTTATTACCGAAATAATAAATCACAGTTTTTTAAAATTATTCTTAGTTTGTCATAAAAGTTTCATTCCAGAACGATAAAACCCTTCCTGTTTTTTCACGGGACTTAAGCATGAGCTTATCGTCCAGCGAATTTTTTAGCGCGTTTATAAGACAGGATCGAAAATGAAAAAGAGCACTCTGGCATTAATGGTTATGGGCGTAGTGGCTTCTGCATCCGTTCACGCAGCTGAAGTTTATAATAAAGATGGTAATAAGCTGGACGTGTACGGCAAAGTGAAAGCCATGCACTACATCAGCGATGATGCCACCAAAGATGGCGATCAGACTTACGTTCGTTTCGGTTTTAAAGGCGAAACTCAGATTAACGATCAGCTGACGGGCTATGGCCGTTGGGAATCTGAATTTGCAGGAAACAAAGCCGAAAGCGACTCCTCTCAGAAAACCCGTCTGGCGTTCGCGGGCCTGAAGCTGAAAAACTTTGGTTCTCTGGATTACGGTCGTAACCTGGGTGCCCTGTATGACGTCGAAGCATGGACCGACATGTTCCCTGAGTTCGGCGGCGACTCTTCCGCGCAGACCGATAACTTCATGACCAAGCGTGCGACCGGTCTTGCTACCTACCGTAACACCGACTTCTTCGGCGCGGTTGACGGCCTGGACATGACCCTGCAGTACCAGGGCAAAAACGAAAACCGTGACGCCAAGAAACAGAACGGTGACGGTTTTGGTACCTCTCTGAGCTATGACTTTGGCGGCAGCGATTTCGCCGTCAGCGGCGCTTACACCAGCTCTGACCGCACCAATGCGCAGAACCTGCTGGCGCGTGGCCAGGGTCAGAAAGCCGAAGCCTGGGCTACCGGTCTGAAATATGACGCGAACGATATTTATCTGGCAGCGATGTATTCAGAAACCCGTAATATGACGCCAATTTCTGGCGGGTTTGCCAATAAAGCGCAGAACTTTGAAGTCGTCGCACAATATCAGTTCGATTTCGGTCTGCGTCCTTCCCTGGGTTATGTCCAGTCTAAAGGCAAAGATATCGAAGGTATTGGTGACGAAGATCTGGTGAAATATATTGACGTTGGCGCGACCTATTACTTCAACAAAAATATGTCCGCGTTTGTTGATTATAAAATCAACCAGATTGACGACAAAAATAAACTGGGCGTGAGCAGCGATGACATTGTTGCCCTGGGTATGACCTACCAGTTCTAAGATTATCCGAATAAGAAAATCCCGGCAGACAAGCCGGGATTTTTTTTGCCCGGTGGCGCTGCGCTTACCGGGCCTACGGGATAGTGCATTCTGTAGGCCGGGTAAGGCGAAGCCGCCACCCGGCACTGTGACGCGATCAGGCAGTCAGCTTCACCGCTTCGCTGGAAAAGTCATCCGCTGGCTCGAACCTGAGATCCAGAGTCGCCAGCAGTGCGCGTGCCTTATCGTGGAACTCTTTCAGCGTGTATTCCAGGCGGTCAATCACTTCCTGATCTTTAATGGTGGTCGCCTGCCAATTGCCGTCTTTATTAAACAGACCAAACTGGTAGCTATACGTAAAGCGTTTTTCCTCTGCTTCCATTTCCATCCACCAGCCCCAGAATTCACGTTTTTCGGGTGCAGGCTTCACGTTGACGCATACAGCCAGGCAGTCGAAAAAAAAGCGATTCTCTTCACACTGCTCTTCTCGAATATACGGGCCAAGAGCCATGAACTTCTTAATCAATCTACTTTTCGGGTGTCCACTCGGTAACGTCATTGCGATCTCCTTTTGTGAAGCCACTGTTTTACCAAACCAGCGAAATTTAGCAATCTATTAACACAATCTCTGAGCGATCCAGCGCGTAATCTCTTTCAGTGCTTTATCGAAATTCTGATAGACCGGGCTGAACGGCACCTCAAGCAGTTTGCCATCCGCAGATGACGACGTGATTAAGCGCGACTCTTCTTCCGGACTGAACGGATCGTTTTTCCAGAAACCCGACAGCATCGGCGTCGGGCAGCGACGTCCCAGCAGCCCTTGCGTTTTTAACGAGTAGCGATTGAGCTCCACGCGCAGCGCTTCGTCTGATGCATCATGCATGCCAAGACGGCTGGCCAGCACATCAAGGTACATTTCAGGCACGCTCCCCTGGCGGGCGGGATCGCTGAGCAGGGCGTGAACGACCGGACCAAGACAAGCGACGGCTTTCAGGCGGGAGGACTCAAGGTAAGCCAGACGCACCGCGACGTTTGCGCCAAAGCGGAAGCCAAATGCCGCCACGCGGGTGTGGTCAACCCACGGAATGTTTTCCAGTGCTTTTAGCGCATGCTGATGCAGCAGGCTGGAATCCTGCGTCAGTTTCCATTTGGATGAGAAGCCGATTGAGGGCATATCCAGCGTCAGCATCGCGATCCCTTTTGGTGCGAAGTAACGCTCATACAGGCTGTAATAATCGATCTGCAACGAATCCAGCCCCCCGCACATGAGGACGGTCGGGAACGGACCTTCACCTTCAGGCATATGCAGGAACCCGGTAATGGATGACCCACCCGGAATGGTAAACTCGAGTTCGCGCATCTGGCCCGGCAGGCGTTGTGCCGCCTCTTCGTAAGCGCGATTCGCCAGCGCCTGTGCCTGCTCAGCCAGCTCATCACCTTTCAGATGTGGATACGCGGCAATGGCGTAGAGATTGGCCGCATGCAGCCAGTGCTTGCCGCTGCGCGTGGCATCCTCTTCCTGGGTGGCTTTTTGCTGCCAGAGCATCGCCTGTTTAGACCACTCGTAGATCCAGTTTCCCCCCCGATAACCCACCACCGTATCATAGAGTTCGCTGTCGGTGCGCTCGGCTTCACTCATCACGATACGCGCCTGCACATCAAGGATTTCACGAGGATCGATACCGCGCCAGACCCACATCAGGCGGTTAATCATACGATACCAGTGGGGCACGTTTTTACCGTCTAACGCGGACTGGACGGCAGGCTGGGTCCCCGGATTAAAGCGACGCACCAGCGTCGACGTTTCAGGGTGTTTGAAACGGGGTTTGAAAAGTGTCTCGGTGAGATTCGCCTGCGTCATTGCGTTGCCTCCATGAATACGTCATATGAAGACTATTGTAACGCGTGGCAGGCCAAAAAGAACAACGCCCGGCATAGGCGGGCGTGTAAAGTTACGTACTGGTATTAACGGCCTGAAATCGGCGGTACGAAGACCACGCCCATATCCCATGGCTGTTCAATCCAGGTATCCTGCGGGATATCAATCACGTAATCGTCAACCAGCGGGCGACCAGCAGGTTTCGCGAAGATAGTGACGAAATGGGCTTTCGGATACATTTCACGGATAGCCACCGCGGTACCGCCGGTATCCACCAGGTCATCAATAACGATGAAGCCTTCACCGTCGCCTTCCGCGCGTTTCAGCACTTTCAGCTCACGCTGGTTATCATGGTCATAGCTGGAGATGCAGACGGTATCGACATGACGAATACCCAGCTCACGTGCCAGCAGCGCCCCCGGTACCAGACCGCCACGGCTGACGGCAATAATGCCTTTCCACTGTTCGGAAGGCATCAGACGCGCAGCCAGTTTGCGTGCGTGAATCTGCAACATGTCCCAGGTGACGACGTATTTTTCGCTCATGTGAAGTGTCCCAGCCTGTTTTTATACGGCTTAAAAAGTGTTCGAGGGGGAAATAGGTTGCGCGAGATTATAGAGATCTGACGCACTAAAAACCAGTGTTTAGCGCCCTCAGCCTGAGTTTTTACATGCTTTATGCTACCAGCCAGCAGAGAAAGTGGTATTCTCAGTTTCATCTCGCAAGCCTGACTTGTGGTAACTATTAACCTGCTAACCCTGTGACCTGCAACCCTGTTTGCAGCGCCTCGACAAGGAGACTTATCGTGTCTGAACTGTCTCAACTATCTCCGCAGCCGCTGTGGGATATTTTTGCCAAAATCTGCTCCATTCCACACCCTTCCTACCATGAAGAACAGCTTGCCGAACATATTATGGGCTGGGCGAAGGAAAAAGGTCTGCATGCGGAACGTGACCAGGTTGGCAACATTCTGATCCGCAAACCCGCCACCGCAGGCATGGAAAACCGTAAACCGGTTGTGCTGCAGGCGCACCTGGACATGGTGCCACAGAAGAACAACGACACCGTTCACGACTTCACCAAAGACCCGATCCAGCCGTACATCGACGGTGACTGGGTGAAAGCGCGCGGCACCACCCTGGGCGCGGATAACGGCATCGGTATGGCCTCTGCGCTGGCCGTGCTGGCTGACGACAGCGTTGAGCATGGTCCACTGGAAGTGCTGCTGACCATGACCGAAGAAGCGGGCATGGACGGGGCGTTCGGTCTGCAGGCGAACTGGCTGCAGGCGGATATCCTGATCAACACCGACTCCGAAGAAGAAGGCGAGATCTACATGGGCTGCGCGGGCGGGATTGATTTCATCTCTACCCTGCCGCTGTCACGCGAAGCGATCCCTGCCGGTTTCCAGACCTTCAAGCTGACGCTGAAAGGTCTGAAAGGCGGCCACTCCGGCGGTGATATTCATCTGGGTCTGGGCAACGCCAACAAGCTGCTGGCCCGCTTCCTGGCAGGCCATGCGGCCGAGTTGGATCTGCGTCTGGTAGACTTCAACGGCGGTACCCTGCGCAACGCGATCCCACGCGAAGCCTTCGCCACCGTGGCAGTGCCAGCGGCAAAAGCGGACGAGCTGAAAAAACTCTCCACCGTATACCTGGATATCCTGAAAAACGAACTGTCGGCGAAAGAGAAGAACCTGACCGTGGTGCTGGAATCCGTCTCCACGGATAAAGCCGCGCTGACCGCGAAGTCTCGTGACACCTTCGTTCAGCTGCTGAACGCGACGCCAAACGGCGTGATCCGCAACTCTGACGTGGCGAAAGGCGTGGTGGAGACCTCACTGAACGTGGGCGTGGTAACCATGAGCGACGACAGCGCGGAGATCATCTGCCTGATCCGTTCCCTTATCGACAGCGGTAAAGAGTATGTGGTGAGCATGCTGGAATCTCTGGGCACGCTGGCGGGAGCAAAAACCTCAGCCAAAGGCAGCTACCCGGGCTGGCAGCCGGATGCAAGCTCTCCGGTGATGGCGCTGGTGCGTGAAACCTATCAGCGTCTGTTCAACAGCACGCCGAACATTCAGGTGATCCACGCGGGTCTGGAATGCGGTCTGTTCAAGAAACCGTACCCGGACATGGACATGGTATCTATCGGGCCAACCATTACCGGTCCGCACTCGCCGGATGAGCAGGTTCATATCGAAAGCGTCGGTCACTACTGGACGCTGCTGACTGAACTGCTGAAAGCGATCCCTGCGAAGTAACATCTTCATCCCAACCCTCTTCCTGTGGAAGAGGGTGAAAAACCCAGGCCCGGTAAGCGTAGCGCTCCGTGCTTTTTTACAATCCCAATACCAGCTGTCGCTCTAACTGCGGATCCAGCAGCGTGACGTGCAATCCCACCAGCCTCACCCCTCGCCCACCCCGGCGTTCTTCCCATGCCTTTTTTGCCGTCGCGATAAGATCGTCTTTATTCAGACGCGGCCAAACGTGTTCCTGCGTGGTCAGCTGGAAATCGTTGAATTTGAGCTTGATGCCCTGACGGGCGATGAGCAGGTCCGGCTTCACCTTGCTTAAGCGTCGTTCCAGCTCCGGGTAGAGCTGTTCCGTGATAATAGATTCGCACTCGGACCAGTCATGAATATCTTCAATGAGGGTACGCTCAACGCCGACGGATTTCCGTAGCCGTTCGCTGTTCACATCGCGATCGTCAATCCCCTGGCTGCGCTCCCACAGCACGCGGCCAAACTTCCCGAAGCGCTTAAGCAGCATCGCGAGATCGCTTCGCTGCACGTCTTCGCAGGTGCGTAACCCCATGCTTTCCAGCTTTGCGGCGGAGACTTTACCGACGCCGGGGATTTTGCCAAGCGGCAGCGTTTTTAAAAATGCAGGCACCTCTTCCGGCGTAATGACGTACTGGCCGTTGGGCTTATTTAAATCCGAGGCGATTTTGGCAAGGAATTTAACGGGCGCCACACCCGCCGATGCCGTCAGATTCAGCTCGTTGAAAATCGTCTGGCGGATCTCCTGCGCCATCAGCGTGGCGGAGCCGTGGCAGTGCACGCTGTCGGTCACATCCAGATAGGCTTCGTCCAGCGACAGCGGCTCTATCAGAGAGGTATAGCGGGAGAAAATTTCCCGAATATGAAGGGAAGCCTCTTTATAGGCGTCAAACCGCCCGGGCAGAAGCGTGAGATGAGGGCAAAGCTTTAAGGCCATCGCCGTCGGCATTGCGCTTCGCACGCCAAATTTGCGCGCAGGATAGTTGGCGGTGCTGATGACACCACGCTGAACGCGGCTGCCGCCAATGGCGATGGGAATATCCCGCAGCGCCGGGTTGTCTCGCATCTCCACTGCGGCAAAAAAGCAGTCCATATCAACATGGATTATTTTGCGCATAGTAAGCCCTCACTCATCACTGGATAAGTATACAGTAAACAAATGAGGATTGAGAAGCAGATGTAAGAATGCCGGGTGGCGGCGTTGCCTTACCCGGCCTACAAAAACTTAAATAATGCGCTGCTGCTCGCGCGCCATGCGTTTTTTGCGGGCGTCGCACGGTTCCGGGCAGTCGCAGACCTTCTCCATACCAATGGAGGAAATACCGCCGCAGCTGCCCTGAATGCTTTTCCGCTTAACGATCCAGCCTAACGACATGCCGAAGATGACAAGCACAAAAACCACAAAGGTTGCCAGAAACGTCAGCATCATCAGCCTCCAAAGTCATCAAGCATGATGTTCTCATCTTCGACGCCGAGATCTTTCAGCATCTTAATCACGGCGGCGTTCATCATCGGCGGACCACACATATAGAACTCGCAGTCCTCGGGCGCCGGGTGCTGTTTGAGGTAGTTTTCATACAGCACGTTGTGAATGAACCCCGTATAGCCCGTCCAGTTATCTTCCGGCTGCGGATCGGAAAGCGCCACGTGGAAGGTAAAGTTCGGGTTTTCACGCGCCAGCTGTTCAAACTCGTCGTCGTAGAACATTTCGCGCAGCGAGCGCGCCCCGTACCAGAAGCTGATTTTACGCTTGCTGCCGAGCCGCTTGAGCTGGTCAAAAATGTGCGAGCGCATCGGGGCCATACCGGCACCGCCGCCGATAAAGACCATCTCCGCGTCGGTATCTTTCGCGAAGAACTCCCCGAACGGACCGGAGATGGTCACCTTATCGCCCGGCTTCAGGGACCAGATGTATGACGACATCACGCCCGGCGGCGCATCCGGCACATTCGGTGGCGGCGTGGCGATACGCACGTTGAGCATGATAATGCCCTTCTCCTCCGGGTAGTTGGCCATCGAGTAGGCGCGCAGCGTCGGCTCTTTTACCTCTGATACAAAGCGGAAGAGATTGAATTTGTCCCAGTCGGCGCGGTACGCCTGCGGAACGTCGAAGTCCGCATATGCCACGGTATGCTCAGGACACTCAATCTGAATGTATCCGCCGGCGCGGAACGGGACATCTTCCCCTTCCGGTACGCGCAGCTTCAGCTCTTTGATAAAGGTGGCTTTGTTATCATTAGAGATAACTTCACATTCCCATTTTTTGACGCCGAAAATTTCTTCCGGCAGTTCAATCTTCATGTTCTGACGCACCGCGACCTGGCAGGCCAGACGGCAGCCCTCTTTTGCCTCACGCTTAGTGATATGCGCCAGCTCGGTGGGCAGAATATCGCCACCGCCCTCTTTTACCGTCACGCGGCACTGCCCGCAGGAGCCGCCGCCGCCGCAGGCTGAGGAGACAAAAATACCGTTACCGGAGAGCGTATTGAGCAGTTTATCTCCCGCCGGCGTGCGGATCTGATTCTGCGGATCGTCATTAATATCAATCACCACGTCGCCGGAATTCACCAGCTTCGCCCGCGCCGCCAGAATGAGTCCTGACAGCACCAGTACGATCAGCGTGAACATCACCACGCCAAGAATAATTTCCATCTGTTAGCCCTTATAGCTGCACACCGGAGAAGGACATAAAGCCCAGCGCCATCAGACCGGTGGTGATAAAGGTGATCCCTAAGCCACGCAGACCCGCAGGCACGTTGGCATATTTCATTTTCTCGCGGATCCCCGCCATGGTGACAATCGCCAGCATCCAGCCGATACCGGAGCCGAAACCGTACACCACGGATTCACTGAAGTTGTAATCACGCTGAACCATAAACGAGACGCCGCCAAAGATGGCGCAGTTCACCGCGATCAGCGGGAGGAAGATCCCCAGCGCGTTGTACAGCGACGGGAAGTACTTATCGAGGATCATCTCCAGGATTTGCACCAGCGCCGCGATCACCCCGATAAAGGTAATGAAGTTCAGGAAGCTGAGATCAACCCCTTCCACCAGCGCGCCATCCCGCAGCACGAAGTTGTACACCAGATTGTTAATCGGAACCGAAAGCCCCAACACCACGGTGACCGCGATACCGAGACCAAATGCCGTCGACACCTTTTTGGAAACCGCAAGGAACGTGCACATGCCGAGGAAAAACGCGAGCGCCATGTTTTCAACAAACACCGCGCGCACAAACAAACTCAGGTAATGAGCCATTGTCGGTTACTCCTTTTCCTGCTGCTCTGGTCTCAACGTACGAATCAGCCAGATCAGCAAACCGATAATGAAAAATGCGCTAGGGGCCAGCAGGAACAGGCCGTTTGGCAGATACCAGCCGCCGTTTTGCACCGTGTCCAGCACCGTAATGCCAAACAGCTTGCCGCTGCCAATCAGCTCGCGCAGGAACCCCACGGTCAGCAGGATCGCGCCGTAGCCCAGACCGTTGCCGATACCGTCCATAAAGCTCGCCAGAGGCGGCATTTTCATGGCGTAGGCTTCCGCACGCCCCATGACGATACAGTTGGTGATAATCAGCCCGACAAACACCGAGAGCTGTTTGGAGGTTTCATAGGCGAAGGCGCGCAGCAGCTGATCGACCACGATCACCAGCGAGGCGATGATCGCCATCTGCACGATGATCCTCACGCTGTTGGGAATGTGGTGGCGGATCATCGAGATAAACATGCTCGAAAACGCCGTAACCAGCGTGACGGCCAGCGTCATTACCACCGCCGTTTCCAGCTTGGTCGTCACCGCCAGGGCTGAACAGACGCCCAGCACCTGCAGCGTGATCGGGTTATTGGCGAGCAGTGGGCCAATGAGCACCTTTTTCACTTCTTTCAGTTCACCGGTATCAGCCATTGTTCAGCGCTCCTTCACGTACGTTTTTCAGGAAAGGACCAAAGCCCAGCTCGCCCATCCAGAAATCAAAACTGTGCTGCACGCCGTTTGAGGTGAGCGTGGCGCCGGAAAGCCCGTCGACCGCGTAGTCGTCACCCGGACGTGCCGCTCCTTTCATCACCTTCAGCGCAGGCAGACCGTTATCGTCGAGCACTTTCTTGCCGACAAACTGTGCCCGCCAGTTCGGGTTTTCCACTTCGCCGCCCAGCCCCGGCGTTTCGCCCTGGTCATAATACGTAATGCCTTTAACGGTGCGGCCATCCGTATCAAGGGCCACAAAGGCATACATCATTGACCACAGACCGTTGCCGTAGACAGGAAGCACCACTTCCTGAATGCGTTTTTGGGGGTCACGCACCAGGTAAATTTCGGCGAGATTACTGCGGCGCTTAATCCCGGCGGGGTCTTGCGATGCCTCGAGCGTCAGGCTCATCTGCGGATCTTTTAGCGCCAGCGCCTGGTTGAAGGTTGCCGGGTCTTTATCCAGCAGCTGGCCGGTTTTTAAATCCACCAGACGCGCGGAAATTCGTTCGGCAAAGACGGCCGAAACCTCATCTGCGCTCATCCCCTCCTGCATCAGTCCGGCCACGGCCAGAATGTTGCGCTGTTTATCCAGGGCACGTTGCTCCTGCTGCAGGGGTTTTAACCCAACGGCAGAACCGGCCACGACAATGGAGCAGACCAGACAGAGCACCAGCACCACCAGCAGCGTTTTGCTGATGCTGTCGTTATTTTTGACTTCAGCCACGCGCCTTCCTCCGCTTGATGTTGGCCCGCACCACCAGGTAATCGAAGAGTGGCGCAAACAGATTGGCAAACAGAATCGCCAGCATCATCCCTTCCGGATACGCCGGGTTGACCACGCGGATCAGGACACACATCGCGCCAATGAGCACGCCATAGCTCCATTTACCTTTATCGGTAAACGAGGCCGAGACGGGGTCCGTCGCCATGAACATCATGCCGAACGCGAAGCCCCCCAGCACCAGATGCCAGTACCAGGGCATGGAAAACATCGGGTTAGTGGACGAACCGATAAGGTTGAACATCGTGGCGGTCAGCACCATGCCGATCATCACGCCTGCAACAATCCGCCAGGAGGCCACGCGCCCAAACAGAATGATCCCCCCGCCAAGCAAAATCATCAGCGTCGAGACTTCACCGATAGAGCCGGGAATGTTGCCAATAAAGGCATCAAACCAGGTCACGGGCTGACCCGTCGCGTTGTTCACCAGCGTTTCGCCGCCGTGTGCCGCCCACTGTGAAAGCGGCGTCGCACCGGAAAAACCGTCTGCCGCCGTCCAGACCAGATCGCCTGAGATTTGCGCCGGATAGGCAAAGAAGAGGAACGCACGTCCCGCCAGCGCCGGGTTGAGGAAGTTCCGCCCGGTGCCGCCGAAAATTTCTTTAGCAATGACCACGCCAAAACTGATGCCCAGCGCCGCCTGCCAGAGCGGTAAGGTTGGCGGGACAATCAGGGCAAACAGAATCGAGGTCACGAAGAAACCTTCGTTGATCTCATGTTTACGGATGATGGCGAACAGCACTTCCCAGAAGCCACCCACGATAAATACCGTGATGTAAATCGGCAGGAAGAACACCGCGCCCAGCGTCATCATGCTGATCCAGCCCGCGTCTGGCGCAAAGTTCACCCCTAACGACTGGGCCAGGCGGTAGTGCCAGTCAGACTGAAGCACCTGCGCCAGCTGCTGCGCATCGTACATGTGGTGCAGCGCCGGAAGGGTCTGCAAACCGACGTTGTACATCCCCCAGAACATCGCCGGGAAGACTGCAAACCACACCAGAATCATCATCCGCTTAAGGTCGATGGCGTCACGAACGTGCGCCGCCCCCTTCGTCACCAGACCCGGCGTATAGAAAATGGTTGCCGTTGCTTCATACAGCGGGTAGTACTTTTTGAGCTTCCCTTCGGTAAAGTGCGGCTCCATTTTTTCAAAGAGGTGTTTTAAGCCCATCGGTTATCCTTCCTGCTCAATGCGGGTTAACACCTCGCGCAATACCGGTCCATATTCGTATTTTCCCGGACAGACATAGGTACAGAGCGCCAGATCTTCTTCGTCCAGTTCCAGGCAGCCCAGCGCCTGCGCGCTGTCGGTGTCACCGGCGAGCAGATCACGCAACAGCATGGTCGGCAGAATATCCAGCGGCATAACGCGCTCGTAGTTGCCAATCGGGACCATGGCGCGCTCGCCACCGTGCGTAGTGGTCGAGAAGTTAAACAGCCTGTTACGCAGGAAGTGGCCCAGCGTGGTCCGGGTGACGGAGTATTTTTCCGCACCGGGCAGCACCCAGCCGAACAGCTCTTTGTCGCGCCCTTCCTGCACAATGCTGACCTGCAAATGGAAACGCCCCAGATAGGCGTGCGCCTGCACAGCATGGCGGCCACTGAGGACCGAACCGGAAATCAGCCGGTTTTCGCCCGCTTTGGTTTCGTCGGTCAGTAGTTCATTAATATCCGCGCCAATCAGCGTTTTCACCAGACGCGGGTTTACCGCCTGCGGCCCGCCGATGGCGATGACACGTTCTGCGCACAGCTCTCCGGTGGTGAAGAGCTTCCCGATGGCGATGACGTCCTGATAATTAAGGTGCCAGACCTGTTTCGCCAGGCTTACCGGCTCAAGAAAGTGGATGTGCGTTCCAACCAGACCCGCCGGATGCGGGCCCGCAAACGCATTAAACGTGACCTGCCCCTGCGGATGTCCGCCGAGCTTGCCGCCGCCGGCCTGGCATACGTGGACTTTCCCCGACGTCAGGCGGGTTAACACGGTCAGCCCGGCATCAAAGGCTTTGCGCTGCGCCAGGATAACCGGCTGCGGGTCCACGCTGAGTGGGTTGGTGTCCATTGCCGTGACGAAAATCGCGGCCGGTTCCGTGCCCGGCACAGGGGATTTGCTGAAGGGACGGGTACGAAGCGCGGTCCATAAACCGGACGCCAGAAGCTGAGCCTGTACAGCGTCACGGCTCAGCGACACGAGGTCTGCGGCATCGTAATGGGCGAATTCACGCTGTTCGTTGCCTTCAATGCGGATAACCACCGACTGCAGAACGCGTCGTTCGCCACGGTTAATCGCCACAACGGTGCCACTTGCGGGGGCCGTGAACATCACGCCGGGATTTTTTTTGTCCTCAAAGAGCGCCTGGCCTGTGATCACGCGATCGCCTTCCTGTACCAGCATAGAAGGTCGCATTCCCAGGTAGTCGTCGCCCACAATGGCGACATGACGGACACGTGCGCCTGTCGAAACGTGCTGCGCGGGCACGCCTGCAATCGGCAGATCAAGTCCTTTTTTTATTTTAAACATGTGGTTAGCAGGTTTCCATGAACAACAATCCAGTGGCCGCGAAGTGTAACATTTTCCCCTTCTCGCGGGCAGGGAAACCGCCGTCGCGCGCGCCAAATTGCGAGCTAATGCGCAAAGTTCCTGGAGCCATCGCGATTTTGATGGTTTATAAAGTAAAACTAATTTGTAAACTCACCGCCCGGCTCTTGCGAAAATCTATAGCGGTGCTAATGTGAGCGCTCCTAACAGAATAATCTGATTTCGGGTCTCTTTTGCCGTCCTGGCAAGTTGGTCATGGTTTTATCAAGGAACTAGTAGTATGCGTAAAATCGCATTGTTCATTGCGATGCTTCTGATTCCGTGCATGTCGTTTGCCGGACTGCTCAGCAGTAATAGCTCAACGACGCCGGTCAGTAAGGAATATAAACAGCAGTTAATGGGATCGCCGGTTTATATTCAAATCTTCAAGGAAGAACGCACTCTCGATCTGTATGTGAAGATGGGCGAGACATATCAGCTGCTTGATAGTTACAAAATTTGTAACTACTCCGGCGGACTGGGGCCAAAACAACGTCAGGGCGACTTCAAAAGTCCGGAAGGGTTCTACAACGTTCAGCGCAGCCAGCTCAAGCCTGACAGCCGCTTCTATAAAGCCATTAACATCGGCTTCCCGAATGCCTATGACCGTGCACACGGTTATGAAGGTAAATACCTGATGATCCACGGTGCCTGCGTGTCTATCGGCTGTTATGCGATGACCGATTCCGGCATTGATGAGATCTTCCAGTTCGTGACCGGCGCGCTGGTCTTTGGGCAGCCTAGCGTACAGGTCAGCATCTATCCGTTCCGCATGACGGACGCCAACATGGCACGTCACAAGTACTCATACTACGCGGATTTCTGGCAACAGCTGAAGCCGGGTTATGACTACTTTGAGCAGACCCACAAGCCACCGGTGGTCTCTATCGTAGATGGCCGTTACGTGGTCAGCAAACCACTGAGCCACGAAGTCGTCCATCCACAGCTGGCGTCAAATTACACGGTCCCCGAGACAAAATAGCACCCACTCGCCTGGCATAATCTTTTGCCAGGTTTCGTTGCCCGTCAGCGGCTGCGTTGCAATAACAGTGACCACATCGTTCGGTGTGGTCTCCTTCTGAAAGTCTATCTCCACATCCTGATCCAGCAGCGTCGCCACGCCAAACGGCGCACGGCGGGTGATCCAGAACAGATTCGTCGAGCAGAACGCCATCACATAGCGGCCGTCAGAGAGCAGCATGTTGAACACGCCTTTTTCACGTAGCTCGGTCGCCAGCGTCGCGATGTATTTAAACACGGCAGCCATGTTGCCTGGCGTACGGGGATAGCGCTCCGTCAGCTTGTGCAGCAGCCAGCAGAAGGCTTTTTCGCTGTCGGTTTCGCCAACCGGGCGGAAATTGCCCGTCTCCAGCGACTTATAGCCCGTGAGTTGCCCATTGTGCGCGTAGGTCCAGTTACGGCCCCACAGCTCGCGGGTAAACGGATGGGTATTTTCCAGCGCCACTTCGCCGCGGTTAGCCTGGCGAATGTGGGCGATCACCGAACGGGACTTGATGGGATAGTCCTGCACCAGTTTGGCAATCGGTGAGTTAAAGCTGGGCTGTGGATCTTTGAACGTGCGACACCCTTTACCTTCGTAGAAGGTGATGCCCCAGCCGTCTTTATGCGGCCCGGTTCCTCCACCGCGCTGCACCAGCCCGGTGAAACTAAAGCAGATATCGGTTGGCACATTCGCGCTCATCCCGAGCAGTTCGCACATACATCACCTCCACAACAGCGGGGGCAGCGCCCCAATGGATATGCCCCCCGCGAAGTCTTACTTAGCCATCTCTTTTTCGATCAGCTGGATCAGGATGTGGATCACTTTGATGTGAATTTCCTGAATGCGGTCAGCATAACCGAAGTGCGGAACGCGAATTTCAACATCCGCCGTACCGTCCATCTTACCGCCATCTTTACCCGTCAGGGTGATGACTTTCATCCCTTTTTCACGCGCGGCGGCGATCGCTTTGATCACGTTACCGGAGTTGCCGGAGGTAGAAATCCCCAGCAGCACGTCGCCTTCACGGCCTACCGCTTCAACGTAGCGAGAGAAGATGTGGTCGTAACCGAAGTCGTTGCCTACGCAGGAGATGTGGCTCACGTCGGAAATCGCAATCGCCGGGTAGCCCGGGCGGTTTTCGCGATAGCGACCGGTCAGCTCTTCTGCGAAGTGCATCGCGTCACAGTGAGAGCCACCGTTACCGCAGGAGAGCACTTTGCCACCCGCTTTGAAGCTGTCGGCCAGCAGGACCGCTGCGCGCTGAATAGCGTGAATATTGGCATCATCTTTCAGAAAGTTAGCCAGCGTTTCCGCCGCTTCGTTCAGTTCGTTACGAATAAGATCCTGGTACATGAGGATAATCCTTCAGTATTGATGAAATAACACAGTGGAGTGTACCGGATAGCGGGAAAAGCGAGAAGCTAAAGCCATGCGAAACGTCCGGCGTTTTGCTTTTTCGTGCCGAGTAAAACGCGAACAATGTGAACCAGGTTGTAATTATTTTGTAAACACATTGCTAAAGGAAATAACATCAACTACAACCATATCATCACAAGTGGTCAGACCTCCTACAAGCAAGGGAGCTTTTCTTTATGATGATTTTGAGCATTCTCGCAACCGTTGTTCTGCTCGGTGTGTTGTTCTATCACCGCGTAAGTTTATTCCTGAGCAGCCTGATTCTTCTGGCCTGGACGGCTGCGCTTGGCGTCGCAGGTCTCTGGAATATCTGGCTTTTAGTCCCTCTTGCCATCATCCTTCTGCCGTTTAACTTTGCCCCGATGCGTAAATCAATGATCTCTGCACCGGTGTTCAAAGGCTTCCGCAAAGTGATGCCGCCAATGTCGCGCACTGAAAAAGAGGCGATTGATGCGGGCACCACCTGGTGGGAAGGTGACCTGTTCCAGGGCAATCCGGACTGGAAAAAGCTGCATAACTACCCGCAGCCGCGTCTGACCGCGGAAGAACAGGCGTTTATTGACGGCCCGGTAGAAGAAGCCTGCCGTATGGCGAACGACTTTGCTATCACCCATGAAATGGCCGATCTACCGCCAGAACTGTGGGCGTACCTGAAAGAGCATCGCTTCTTCGCGATGATCATTAAGAAAGAGTACGGCGGTCTGGAGTTCTCCGCTTACGCTCAGGCTCGCGTGCTGCAAAAGCTGGCAGGCGTTTCCGGGATCCTGGCGATTACCGTTGGCGTGCCTAACTCCTTAGGCCCGGGCGAACTGCTGCAGCATTACGGTACGGAAGAGCAAAAAGATCACTACCTGCCGCGTCTGGCACGCGGTCAGGAAATCCCTTGCTTCGCGCTGACCAGCCCGGAAGCAGGCTCCGATGCGGGCGCGATTCCGGATACCGGCGTGGTCTGCATGGGCGAGTGGCAGGGCGAGCAGGTGCTGGGCATGCGCCTGACCTGGAACAAGCGTTATATCACGCTGGCACCTATCGCCACCGTACTGGGTCTGGCCTTTAAGCTCTCTGACCCGGAAAAACTGCTGGGCGGCGAAGAAGATCTGGGCATTACCTGTGCGCTGATCCCAACCTCTACCCCAGGCGTCGAGATTGGTCGTCGTCACTTCCCGCTGAACGTGCCGTTCCAGAACGGTCCGACCCGCGGCCAGGATATCTTTGTGCCGATTGACTACATCATCGGTGGTCCGAAAATGGCCGGTCAGGGCTGGCGTATGCTGGTGGAATGTCTGTCGGTGGGCCGCGGCATTACCCTGCCGTCGAACTCAACCGGCGGTCTGAAGTCGGTGGCGATGGGGATTGGTGCCTACGCGCACATCCGCCGTCAGTTCAAAATCTCCATCGGCAAGATGGAAGGTATCGAAGAGCCGCTGGCGCGTATCGCGGGCAACGCCTACGTGATGGACGCCGCCGCCACGCTGATTACCTACGGTATTATGCTGGGCGAAAAACCGGCCGTACTGTCCGCCATTGTGAAGTACCACTGTACCCACCGCGCGCAGCAGTCAATCATTGACGCGATGGATATTGCAGGCGGTAAAGGCATTATGCTCGGCGAAGGCAACTTCCTGGCGCGGGGCTATCAGGGCGCACCGATTGCTATCACCGTGGAAGGGGCAAACATCCTGACCCGCAGCATGATGATCTTCGGTCAGGGCGCAATTCGCTGCCATCCATACGTGCTGGAAGAGATGGCCGCTGCGCAGAACAACGACGTGGATGCCTTCGATAAGCTGCTGTTCAAACATATCGGTCACGTGGGCAGCAACAAGGTGCGCAGCTTCTGGCTGGGCCTGACGCGCGGCCTTACCAGCGCCACGCCGACCGGCGATGCAACTAAACGTTATTATCAGCATCTGAACCGTCTGAGCGCCAACCTGGCACTGCTGTCTGACGTTTCCATGGCGGTACTGGGCGGCAGCCTGAAGCGTCGCGAACGTATCTCTGCCCGTCTGGGCGATGTGCTGAGCCAGATCTTCCTGGCCTCTGCGGTCCTGAAACGTTACGACGATGAAGGCCGTCAGGAAGCGGATCTGCCGCTGGTGCACTGGGGCGTGCAGGATGCGTTGTATCAGGCTGAACAGGCGATTGACGATCTGCTGGCAAACTTCCCGAACCGCTTCGTGGCAGGCGCCCTGCGCGCAGTGATCTTCCCGACCGGTCGTCACCATCTGGCGCCGTCCGACAAGCTGGACCACAAAGTGGCGAAGATCCTGCAGGTTCCGAGTGCAACCCGCTCCCGCATCGGTCGCGGTCAGTATCTGGCGCCGACGCCGCATAACCCGGTGGGTCTGCTGGAAGAAGCGCTGCTGGACGTGATGGCCGCCGATCCGATTCACCAGAAGATCTGTAAACAGCTGGGCAAAAACCTGCCGTTTACCCGTCTGGACGAACTGGCAAAACAGGCGCTGGCCGGGGGCATTATCAGCAAAGATGAGGCTGCTCTGCTGGTGAAAGCCGAAGAGAGCCGTCTGCGCAGCATTAACGTGGATGATTTCGAACCGGATGAGCTGGCGACGCAGCCGGTAAAGCTGCCGGAGAAGCACCGCAAACCTGAAGCGGCATAACGCGTTTCGCTTATACAAACCCCGCCTCGCGCGGGGTTTTTTATTGCCACATTTTCTCGTTATGTCGTGCTACAGTGTCAAAAAGTGGTCGTTTGAGGAGTCTGAATTGTGCCTGGTCTGAAGATTTCTATTTTGCAACAACCTTTAGTGTGGATGGATGGCCCCGCCAACCTGCGCCACTTTGATCGCCAACTGGAAGACATTACCGGGCGTGATGTGATTGTCCTGCCGGAAATGTTCACCACCGGCTTCGCCATGGAAGCGGCAAAACAGTCAATGCCTCAGGATGAGGTGGTCGCCTGGATGCACGCCAAAGCGCAGCAGACTAATGCGCTGATCGCCGGCAGCGCCGCCCTACAGACCGAACGCGGGCCGGTGAACCGCTTCCTGCTGGTGGAGCCGGAAGGGAACGTGCATTTTTATGATAAACGCCACCTGTTCCGCATGGCGGATGAACATCATCACTATGAGGCCGGTAACGAGCGCGTGGTGTTCGAATGGCGCGGCTGGCGTATTCTGCCGCTGGTCTGCTACGACCTGCGTTTCCCGGTGTGGTCGCGTAACCGCAACGATTACGACCTGGCGCTGTATGTTGCCAACTGGCCTGCACCGCGCTCCCTGCACTGGCAATCGCTGCTGGTGGCGCGCGCGATTGAGAACCAGGCGTACGTGGTGGGCTGCAACCGCGTGGGGACGGACGGCAACGGGCATCACTATCGCGGCGACAGCCGGGTGGTGAATCCGCAGGGCGAGATCATCGCCACCGCCGAGCCGCATCAGGCGACGCGTATTGATGCCGAATTATCGTTAACGGCGCTGAAGGAGTACCGGGAGAAGTTTCCGGCGTGGCAGGATGCGGATCCTTTTAGCATTGAGTGAAAAAAAAGCCGGGTGGCGGCTACGCCTTACCCGGCCTACCAATGTTGCTCGCTTCTTTTAACTCACCAGCGCCTGCCCGTCCTTGCGGCTTTCCGTCGCGGCCACGTAGTGTCCTTCCGGCAGGCGGTAAATCACCTGCGCGCCACCGAAGTTGTAATCCTGAAGCGGATCTTCCACCACGATCTGATGTCCGCGCTCGCGCAGAGCGGCAATCGTGTTGCGATCGAACGTCGATTCAACGATCACCTCCCTGCCCTGCACCACGCGCCAGCGCGGCGCATCGATTGCGGCCTGCGGGTTTTGCCCGTGCAGCATGATGCGCAGCGCCATCTGCATGTGCCCCTGCGCCTGCATCGGGCCGCCCATCACACCAAAGGACATCAGCGGCTGGCCGTTGCCGTCCATCGCAAAGCCCGGAATGATGGTATGGAACGGGCGCTTGCTGCCCGCCAGCGCGTTCGGGTGCTCAGGATCCAGCACAAATCCGCAGCCCCGGTTTTGCAGGCTGATCCCCGTATCCGGCACCACAATGCCTGAACCGAAGCCCATATAGTTGGACTGAATAAACGAGACCATCATCCCGCTGGCGTCCGCGGTGCTGATGTAGACCGTGCCGCTCTGCGTCGGGGAGCCGTAGACAAAATCAGAGGCTTTATCGTGGTCGATAAGCGCCGCGCGCGACTTCAGATAATGGTCGCTCAGCAGCTCTTTTGCCGCGAAGGCCATGTGTTCTTCGTCCGCCACGTAACGGTCGAGATCCGCCAGCGCCAGCTTCATCGCCTCGATGGAGAGATGCAGAGACTGCACGGAATCCGGATGATGCTTCTCAATGCCGCACTGCTCAAGGATGCCGAGCGCAATCAGCGTGGCGATCCCCTGACCGTTAGGCGGGAGCTCCTGCACCGAACCGCCCGCGAAGTCGCGCGACAGCAGCTCTACCCAGTCCACGCGATGGTTGGCCAGATCCTCAGCCGTCAGGTGCGCGCCATGTTCTTTGGCGAAAGCGGCAATTTTCTGCGCCAGCTCGCCGCGGTAAAAGGTGTCGCCGTTAGTTTTCGCAATCAGCTCCAGCGAGTTCGCCTGCGCCGGGTTACGGAAGATCTCCCCCACGCGCGGGGCGCGGCCTTCCGGCGCGAAGCAGGCGCTGAAGCCCGGCTGATCTTTCAGCTTGCTATAGCCGCGCTGCCAGAGATGCCCAATCAGCGGGGAGACCGGAAAACCGTTACGCGCATAGTCAATGGCGGGCTGCGCCAGCGTGATCAGCGGCAGCGTGCCGAAGCGTTCCGCCAGCGCGACCCAGCCGGATACCGCGCCCGGCACGGTCACCGCGTCCCAGCCGATTTCCGGCACTGCGGTTTTTCCGGCAAACAGATCCGCATGCCAGCTCGCAGGCGAACGACCGGACGCGTTCAGGCCGTGCAGCTTTTCACCGTCCCAGACGATGGCAAAGGCGTCGCTGCCGATCCCGTTGCCGGTCGGCTCAACCACCGTCAGCGCCATCGCGGTGGCAATGGCCGCATCCACGGCATTCCCGCCTAGCTGCAGCATCTTCATTCCCGCCTGCGCCGCCAGCGGCTGAGACGTCGCAACGGCGTTATGGCCCAGCATCGGCGGGCGTCGTGAATCGTAACCGGACGTAAAATCAAGCGCTTTGGTCATCATGACTCCTTAGTCATGGCGCGGATCGAGCGCATCGCGCAGCCCGTCGCCGAGTAAATTAAAGCCCTGCACGGCAAGGAAAATCGCCACGCCGGGGAAAATGGACATCCACGGGGCCTGCTCAAGAAAACCTTTGGCGGTGTTGAGCATAGAGCCCCAGGACGGATTGGGCGGCTGCTGTCCCAGCCCCAAGAACGACAGGCTGGCTTCAGCGATTATCGCCGAGGCAATCGCCAGCGTGGCCTGTACCAGGATCGGCGACATCACGTTGGGCAGGACATACTTGATGATGATCCAGCGATCCGGCAGGCCAATCGCCCTCGCGCCGTCGATATACTCTTCGTTGCGAATGGCGATCACCTGCCCGCGCGTCAGGCGGGCGAAGATCGGCATCGCCGAAAGACCGATGGCGATCATCGCGTTGGTCAGGCTAGGGCCCAAAAATGCCCCCAGCGCGATCGCCATGATCAGGAACGGGCAGGCCAGCAGCGCCTCGATCACGCGCGAGATGACACCGTCCCACATCTTCTGGAAGTAGCCCGCCACCAGCCCCAGCGGTACGCCGATAACCACGGCAATTACCACAGACAAACAGCCCGCCATCAGCGAGGTGCGCGCCCCCCAGATAATGCGGGACAGGATATCGCGCCCCAGCTCGTCGGTGCCGAACCAGTACATCGCCGACGGCGCTTTGCGCACCGCCAGGAAGTTGGCCTTGACCGGATCGAACGGGGCGATCCACGGCGCCAGCAGCGCCACCAGCACAAAGAAACCCACCACCGCCGCGCCAATGACCGCGCTTTTATTGCCGAGGAATTTCTTCAGCACCCGGTTTTGCGCCCCCGGCAGCGCAGGCACAACGGTTTGCGTCGTCAGTTCTGCCATGGTTAACCTCGCATTTTCGGGTTGATGAGGACGTAGAGCACGTCGGCAAGCAGGTTCAGCATCAGGAAGCCAATCGCCACGATCAGCACCACGCCCTGCACCACCGCATAGTCACGGTTGAAAACCGAGTCAACGATCATCTTGCCAAAGCCCGGAATGGTGAAAACCTGCTCGGTCAGCACCGCGCCGCCCAGCAGCTCGCCAAACAGCAGCGTGGTGAGGGTAATCACCGGCACCAGCGCGTTGCGAAACGCGTGCTTCAGGATCACCGCTTTCGGCAGTAGCCCTTTCGCCCGCGCGGTGCGGATGTAATCCGCTTTCAGCACGGCAATCATCGAGGCGCGGGTATGGCGCATCAGCGTTGCCGCGAGCCCCGTTCCGAGCACGGACGCGGGCAGCAGCAGCGTGCGCAGGTTCTGGAGCGGATCTTCGCTGAACGGCACATAGCCGGACGCGGGGAGCCACTGCAGGTTCACCGAGAAGACCAGAATCAGCAGGATCCCCAGCCAGAAGTGCGGGATCGAGATCCCCGAGATCGCCACAAAGTTCGCCCCGTGATCGACCCAGCTGTTTTTGTTCACCGCCGCTAGGATCCCCATGCTGATGCCAAACACCAGCGCGATAATCATCGCCAGCAGCGACAGCTCCAGCGTCACCGGCAGTTTGCTGGCAATCAGCTGCGTCACCGGCTCGTGCGTGCGTAAGGAGACGCCCAGATCGCCCTGCAGCGCCCGCGTCAGCCAATGGAAATACTGCACGGGAATGGGCGCATCGAGGTTCAGCTCCGCGCGCAGCTGAGCGATAACTGCCGGGTCGCGCTCCTCGCCGGCCATGGCGATCAGCGGGTCGCCGGGCAGCAGCTTTTGCAGCCCAAACACCATCATGCTCACCAGCAGTAGCGTCGGGACGGCCAGCAGCAGACGTTTGCAAATCAGTTCCAGCATGGGCTCTCCTCAGGACGGTTATTTCGCCAGCGTTAAGCCAGCCAGACGCACGATGCCGTCCGGGTACGGCTTAAAGCCCTGCACGCTTTTGTTCAGGCCAAAAATACGCGGCTCGAAGTAGAGGTAGGCAATCGGCATATCCGTTTGCAGCTGCTTCACCACCTTGTCGTACAGCGGCTGGCGCGCAGCCTGGTCGGTGCTCTGGCGCGCCTGGGTCAGCCACTCATCGACCTGCGCATTGCTGTAGCGGCCGTCGTTCAGGGTGCCTTTGCTGTTGATAAAGCCGTAGATGCTGCCGTCCGGATCCGGGCGCCCCGACCAGCCGGAGAAGCTCAGCTGATAGTCCCCGCTCTGCTGGCGGTCCAGCAGCGTGGCGAATTCGGTCATTTGCAGGTTCAGGTTAAAGCCCGCCTCGGCGACCATCGCCTGCAGCACCTGCCCCACCTGCTGTGAGGTGGGGTTGTTCGGCACCAGCAGGTTGACGGTCAGCGGCGCGCTGACGCCAGCCGCTTTGAGCAGCGCTTTGGCCTTGTCGACGTCACGCGGCGGGACCGGCAGGTTGACGTGATACGGGCTGACCGTCGAAAACGCCTGGTTAGCTGGCGTATACAGTCCTTCAAAGACCACCTGGTTTAGCGCATCGCGGTCGATAGCCTGCGAGAAGGCCTCGCGCACGCGGGCATCTTTGAACGGGTCGTTGGCTGGCACCTTGCCGTTGTTGATGTTGAAGGTGATGCCCTGATAGCCCAGGCCCGTTACCTTCGCCAGCGCCAGCTTGCTGTCGGCCTCGACGGTTTTCACGTCGCTGGCGGCGATGCCTTCGGTCAGATCGAGATCGCCCGCGCGCAGGTTCGCAAGGCGCACGGAGGCATCCGGGATCGGCAGATAAATAATTTTGTCGAAGTGGTAGGCGTCTTTGTTCCAGTAGTTGTCGAAGCGGGTCAGCACGATGCGGTCCTGGGATACGCGGCTGTCGAATTTATACGGGCCGGAACAGACGGGATGGGCGGCAAAATCAGGCTTTTTCGCCGCTTCAGGGGCCATCATCGCGCCCGCGCGGTCGGTGAGCTGCATCAGCAGCGCGGCATCGGGGGTCTTCAGGTGCAGCGCAATCTGCATCGGGCCGGTGACCTCGACCGATTCAACGGAGGAGATCTCGCTTTTACGCAGGGAGCCTTTCAGGGTCAGGGCGCGGTCGAGGTTGTATTTTGCCGCAGCGGCATCGAATTTCTCACCGTCGTGGAAGGTGACGCCTTCGCGCAGATTGAGCGTCAGGGTTTTACCGTCCTCACTCCACGCCCAGTCTTTAGCCAGACCGGGGACGACCTTCAGATTTTCATCCACATCCACCAGCCTGTCGCACAGGGAGGCGAAGACGAAGCGGCCATAGTAGGTGCGCGCCAGATGTGGGTCGAGCATGTCCGGATCTGCCCCCAGGCCAATACGCAGCACGCTTTCAGAATGGGCGGGCAGCGCCGCGCCAAGCAACATAACACTTCCCAGTACGGTCAAAAGAGAATTACGCATTGTCATTATCATGAGTTCCTTGAAGGAAGGGATGAGTGGGTGGCCGCGTGTTCAAACAGCGCGCGGCGGCGCAGAAAAGCGGCGGATGGCGGTGCGATCTGGATAACGCTGCGATCGCGGTTGATCTCCTGCCAGCGGTGGCAGGCAACCTGACGCCCGCCATCGAGCACCTGATTAATCGGCTCGACCTGGCGGCATTCGTCGGTGACGTACGGGCAACGGGTGTGGAAACGACAGCCGGACGGCGGGCTGGCAGGGTTCGGTAAGTCCCCCTGCAGCAGCGGCGCGGCGCGTTCAGCGCCCGGCTGCATCTGCGGCGCCGAGGCGATCAGCGCCTGCGTATAAGGATGCAGCGGCGCGTCAAATATCTCATCCACGGTGGCGAGCTCGACGATTTGCCCGAGGTACATGACCGCCACGCGGTCGCTCATGTGGCGGATCACCGCCAGACCATGGGCGACAATCACCATTGTCAGCCCCAACTGGTGCTTCAGGCTTTCCAGCAAATTGACCACCTGCGCCTGAACGGAGACGTCCAGCGCGGATACCGGCTCATCGCCCAGCAGCAGCTTCGGTCCCGAGGCCAGCGCGCGCGCAATGCCGATACGCTGGCGCTGCCCGCCGGAAAACTCGTGCGGGTAGCGCCCGGCCCAGGCGGCGGGCAGGCCTACGGTTTTAAGTAACTCGGCAACGCGGTACTGACGGTCCGCTTTCTTCATGTTCTGGTGCAGCCACAGCGGCTCGCCGACGATCTGCTCCACCGTCATGCGCGGGTTCAGGGAGGCGAAGGGATCCTGGAAGATGATCTGCAGCTCGCGGCGGAGCTGATTGAGCCGCGCGCCCGAGGCGTGGGTGATCTCTTCCCCCTGATAAAACACGCGCCCTTCGCTGGCGGCCAGCAGGCGCAGCAGCAGGCGGCCAAGCGTGGATTTTCCGGAACCGGACTCGCCAACAATCGCCAGCGTTTCGCCCGGCATGACCGCAAGCGACACGCGATCGACCGCCGTGACGAACCGGGCCGGGGTAAAGAGTTTTTTCGGACCGGGGAACAGCTTGCTGAGGTCCCGTGCTTCAAGAATGGGTGTGGTCATGCGGTCTCTCCCAGGGCGATGTGGTGTTCGAGCGGCACGCGGAAGCAGGCAACCTGAGGGCCCGCGCCGAGCGTGGCGAGCTGCGGTTTTTCATCATGGCAGCGCGCCTGCGCAAACGGACAGCGGGTGGCAAAACGACAGCCCTTCGGCATGGATTCCGGCAGAGGTACCGAACCGGGAATGGTGGAAAGCGGGCCTTTACGTGCGCCAAGGGAGGGAATCGACCCCATCAGGCCGATGGTGTACGGGTGCTGCGGATCGGCAAATATCGCCTCAACGCTTCCCTGCTCTACCACCTGTCCGGCATACATCACCGCCACCTGCTGCGCCACTTCGGCCACCACGCCTAAATCGTGGGTGATCATCAGCACCGCCGTGCCGGTTTCCTCTTTCAATGTATTGAGCAAGGCGAGGATTTGCGCCTGGATGGTGACGTCAAGCGCGGTGGTCGGTTCGTCGGCAATCAGCAATTTGGGATGGTTAATCAGCGCCATGGCAATCATCACGCGCTGGCGCATGCCGCCGGAAAGCTGATGAGGATAAGCCTTGAGACGCATCTCTGCCGCCGGGATCTGCACTTTCTCGAGGATCTGCAGCGCGACCTTCATCGCCTCTGCGCGCGAGACGTCCTGGTGTCGCATGACCGCTTCACTCAGTTGATCACCCAGCGTAAACGCCGGATTGAGCGAGGTCATCGGCTCCTGGAAAATCATCGCCAGCTCGCTGCCGCGCAGATCGGCATATTCCCGCGGCGAGAGCTTGCGCAGATCGTGGCGGCGAAACTGCATCTCCCCGCTGACGATCCGTGCGCTGGCGGGCAGTAACCCCATCAGCGCCAGTGAGGTGATACTTTTCCCGCAGCCGGACTCTCCCACCAGCGCCAGCGTTTCGCCCGCCCTGACGGTCAATGAGATACCGTCAAGCACGCTAACCGGCGAGCCCGCGAACGTAACGTTGAGGTTTTGGACTTGCAGTACGGGCGTGGCGTCCTTAAAGGGGATTGTCGTCATGGCGTGAAGTCGTCCTCAAGGTGGATCGCCTGAATCAGGGCGGTTTGCAGGCTGAGCAGGTGTTCGCGCATGGCGGCCGCAGCTTCATTAGGCTGGCGATGGATAATCGCCGCCATGATCTTGTGGTGGTGGTCGTTATAGCTATCGACACGTTCAGGCGTGCGGGCTAATTCGCGCAGATGCTGCCAGCCCGGTTCACGTCTGACGGCATCAATGGCATCAAACAGGCCGAGCATCAGACGGTTGCCCGCCGCCTCGGCAATCGCCCGGTGAAAGGCGCTATCCCACAGTTCGTTGAGATCGCGGTCATCCGGGCTGACCTTATCGATGCGTTCCAGCATGCGCTGCATAAGCGCGAGGTTTTCCCTGGTGGCACGCAGTGCCGCAAGCCGGGCCAGGCCGGGTTCAAGCTGAAGACGAGCTTCCATCACTTCCAGCAGGTTGGTTTGCTGCACCAGTCCCTGAAGGGCCAGCGGTTCAACAGGTGCTGACGGGCCGATAAAGGTCCCTTTGCCCTGCTTACGCCAGATACGCCCCTCCTCTTCCAGCACATCCAGCGCACGACGGACTTCACGTCGCCCTACGCCGAGAGTGTCCGACAGCTCACGTTCCGTGGGCAGCGGAATGCCTGGTGTTGACTCATGCTGGTTGATTAGCCCGCGCAACTGCTCAAGCGCGGTGCTGGAATTGGCCAGAAACCGTGACGGTTTTTCCATATTGGTTCGCTCACTTTCATCATTGCTTTATTTTTATTAACGATAAGTTATTGATATGGAATGAAGCTTATCGTGCTAATGATTAAGCAATAACCAAACCAATACGTAATTGGTTCGGTATTTTTTTGGCAAACGCGAGATAACCAAATGATTCTGCGTGAATTATTTTTACAGAAAGACACACTCTGAATGAGGTCTGAAGAGAGTCATGGTGGCAAAATGCACAACAATAGTGCAAATAACGCACTGCAATCGTGCAATTGTTAATTAATTGCACGATTGATATTAACTTTTTGTTAACGATAAGTGAGAGTATGGGATTACCGAACGCTGAAACGACGAAGGCCTGAATCATTTCTGATTCAGGCCTTCTGAATAGTGGCGGAACGGACGGGACTCGAACCCGCGACCCCCTGCGTGACAGGCAGGTATTCTAACCGACTGAACTACCGCTCCACTGTTCCCGTTTGGGGAACGAGGCGCATATTACGGTGCGCCTCCGATCTCGTCAACGCTTTTTCTCGCGTTTTGAATCGTTTGCTGCAAAAATCGCCCAAACGATGATTTTACAGGCATTCCGGCGTTTTTTCAGGCACGCCAGAGACAGCTGCCGCCCTTCTTCTGCACCAGATCAAGACGGGATTCGTGGTTAAGCAGCTCTTCATCACTGGCTAAAACAACCCGTAGCCGGCTTGCCTGACGGACAACACGCTGAATACCCGCTTCGCCCTGCGTCTGCTGAGACTCATTTTCCATACTGAACTTCATTGACGTCTGCCCGCCGGTCATCGTCAGATAGACATCGGCGAGGATCTGGGCATCGAGCAACGCCCCGTGGAGCGTTCGTTTGGTATTGTCTATCTCGTAGCGCGAACAAAGTGCATCCAGGCTGTTACGCTTGCCGGGGAACATCTTCCTCGCCAGCGCCAGACTGTCTGTTACCTTACAGAAGGTGTTCGTCTTCGGGATATCACGATTAAGTTTGCTGAATTCATAGTCCATAAAGCCGATATCGAACGAGGCGTTATGGATGACAAGCTCGGCGCCCTTGATGTATTCCAGAAACTCGTCAGCCACATCCGCAAACGTCGGCTTATCCAGCAAGAACTCATCGGCAATACCGTGAACGCCGAACGCTTCGGGGTCCACCAGCCGATCGGGCTTGAGGTAGACGTGGAAGTTGTTCCCCGTAAGACGACGGTTCACCACTTCAACGGCGCCGATCTCGATGATCTTATGCCCTTCGTAGTGCGCGCCGATCTGGTTCATACCGGTGGTTTCGGTATCGAGGACGATCTGGCGAGTAATTGCAGTGCTCATAGCGGTCATTTATGTCAGACTTATCGTTTAACTGAACGTTTCAAATACAGGAAGTCTACCAGAGATGCGTAAACAGGTAGAAATTTTCACCGATGGATCTTGTCTCGGCAACCCAGGTCCCGGCGGCTACGGCGCGATAATGCGCTATCGCCAGCACGAAAAAACTTTTAGCGAAGGCTATTTTCTGACCACCAACAACCGGATGGAGCTCATGGCGGCCATTGTGGCGCTGGAGGCGTTAAAAGAACATTGTGACGTGGTGTTAAGTACCGACAGTCAGTACGTCCGCCAGGGAATTACCCAGTGGATCCATAACTGGAAAAAACGCGGCTGGAAGACTGCCGATAAGAAACCGGTCAAGAACGTCGATCTCTGGAAACGTCTTGATGCTGCGCTGGGCCAGCACCAGATTAAGTGGGAGTGGGTTAAAGGGCACGCCGGCCATCCGGAAAACGAACGCTGTGACGAGCTGGCGCGTGCGGCGGCCGCTAACCCAGCGCATGAGGACGCGGGTTATCAGCCTGAATCCTGATCACGGCTTTTTGTATTGCCGCGTGGCGCCAACGGTCTGACGGATTGGCGTTTTCGATTTGCTCTGCTTCATGGGATTAAGCGTAAGGGGAATGGTTCGCTTACGCGCGACGATAAACTGCATGCAGCCTAAGGCAGGCAAATGCGTGCTCAACAAGACGCCCCCCTGCCGCGCCCAGGGCAGCACCTGAAAACCGCCGTAGCAGAGCACTTCGAAGTTCAGCAGTGACAGCCAGTCGAGCTGGCGCATCATGGTGAACATCCGGCTGTTGTAAGGCGGCGTCCGACGCAGCACCGGTACCAGCTTACGCAGGCCCATCAGGCTCAGCGGATTGAATCCGCTCAGTACCAGCCAGCCGTCATCAATCAGCACGCGATCGGCTTCGCGAAGCAGACGGTGCGGATCGCTGCACCAGGGTAACGTATGTGCGAGCAAACACGCATCAACGGATTTTTCCGCAAACGGCAGATGTAACGGGTCTGCTTTCACCTGAACCGGCGATCCGCCGAGAGAGACGTTGACCTGATGCGAGATAGCGCAGCTTTCGGTATTGATTTCCGCGCTGAGATTGCCAATCTTAAGCAGGTGAAAGCCATACATTTTCGCCAGCCAGGGCTTCAGCTGTTGCTCTAACGCTTCGCGATAGTATTCACCCCAGGGCAATTCCGCCCAACGTTCCGGTGCTGCGACAGTCTGAGGTATCCTTGCCGGTTTCATCAACACACCCGCCACGCTATTAGAGGTAATGTATGAATCTTATCAGTATTTCCGCTTTTGAGGACAATTACATCTGGGTTTTGGTGGACGATGAACGTCGATGCGTCATTGTCGATCCCGGAGAATCCGCCCCCGTACTGCGCGCAATAAAAGAGAACGGCTGGCAGCCGGAAGCCATTCTGTTGACGCATCACCATCACGATCATACGGGCGGCGTGCCTGAACTGCGCGCCCACTTTCCGCATGTTGTGGTTTACGGACCGGCAGAGGCACAAGATAAGGGACTCACGCAAGTAGTCGAAGAAGGCGAAAAAATCCTCATACGTGAGTGGGAGTTTTCCGTATTTGCTACACCGGGTCACACTTTGGGACATCTGTGTTTCTACAGTAAGTCTTATCTTTTTTGCGGCGACACGCTGTTCTCCGGAGGCTGCGGAAGACTGTTTGAAGGCACACCAGCACAAATGTATCAGTCTTTACAGAAGATTAACGCATTACCCGATGATACCGTTATTTGTTGCGCGCATGAGTATACATTAGGAAATATGAAGTTTGCCGTCAGCCTGTTGCCTGAGGATCGGGCGATTCAGGATTATTATCACAAAGTGAAGGAGTTACGTGCAAAAAACCAAAAAACACTCCCCGTAATTCTGAAAAACGAGCGCCAAATTAATTTATTTTTACGAACAGATGATATTGATTTAATTAATAAAATTAACCAAGAAACAAATTTGCAACAACCAGAACAGCGATTTGCATGGTTAAGGTCAAAGAAAGATAACTTCAGATAATTGCGGGTTGCCTTTTCAAAATTTCGCCGTTATCATCGCTCGTCTTTTAAGCAACTATTGACACACACATGAAGGCAAAAGCGATATTACTCGCCTCTGTCCTGCTTGTAGGTTGCCAGTCGCAGAACGGCAGCAACGTACAACAGCACGCACAGAGCCTTTCTGCAGCTGGTCAAGGGGAAGCAGGGAAGTTTACAAGTTCGGCGCGCTGGATGGACGATGGAACATCTTTCGCGCAGGATCAAGACTTGTGGACCTCTATTGGCGACGAGCTAAAGATGGGAATTCCGGAAAATACCCGGATTCGCGAACAGAAACAGAAGTATTTAAGTAATAAGAGCTATCTCCACGATGTAACGTTACGGGCAGAGCCGTATATGTACTGGATAGCCGGGCAAGTTAAGAAACGTAACATGCCTATGGAGCTGGTACTCCTACCCATAGTGGAGAGCGCTTTTGACCCACACGCGACGTCTGGCGCCAATGCCGCAGGCATTTGGCAGATCATTCCGAGCACCGGGCGAAACTATGGTCTGAAACAGACCCGCAACTATGATGCGCGTCGCGATGTTGTCGCTTCAACGACAGCCGCTCTCGACATGATGCAACGTCTGAACAAGATGTTTGACGGCGACTGGCTGTTAACGGTCGCAGCGTACAATAGCGGCGAAGGTCGTGTACTGAAGGCAATGAAAGCGAATAAAGCACGGGGTAAATCCACCGATTTTTGGTCGCTCTCACTGCCACAGGAAACAAAGATTTACGTACCGAAAATGCTGGCACTGAGCGATATTCTCAAGAACAGCAAGCGTTACGGTGTGCAACTGCCAACACCAGACGAAAGTCGTGCACTGGCGCGTGTTCGCCTCAGCAATCCGGTTGATATTCAACAGGTTGCTGATATGACGGGTATGTCGGTAAGTAAACTGAAAACCTTTAATGCTGGCGTTAAAGGCTCAACCCTGGGGGCGAGTGGCCCGCAGTATGTAATGGTTCCGCAGAAACATGCTGAGCAGTTACGTGAGTCTTTAGCTTCGGGTGAAATCGCTGCCGTTCAGTCAACGCTGATCGCGGATGCCTCACCCGTCAACAGCCGCAGTTATAAGGTTCGTTCAGGTGATACGCTTTCAGGCATTGCATCACGTCTTGGCGTGAGCGCAAAAGATCTCCAGCAGTGGAACAATCTGCGCGGATCGGGCTTGAAAGTGGGTCAGAATCTGACGGTTGGCGCAGGTAGCAGTGCGCAGCGTCTTGCCAACAACAGCGATAGCATTACCTATCGCGTGCGTAAGGGTGATTCGCTGTCCAGTATCGCAAAACGTCACGGCGTGAACATCAAAGATGTGATGCGCTGGAACAATGATACTGACAATCTGAAACCAGGCGACCAGCTGACGCTGTTTGTGAAGAACAGCGCGACGCCAGACTCCTGATAACACGACCGAAAGATAAAAAGGCACCGATTCCCCTCGGTGCCTTTTTTGTTTATCCCGCTTTTTGCGCTTCCGCCATGATGGTATCGCTGGTAAATGAACCATCGTCCTGCAGTTCAAAGTACGCCTTCACCTCTGCCGACGCACTCTCCTGATACAGCCTGATTGCCTGGCTTAACGCTTCCGGGGTGCGCATACGCGCAATCCACGAGCTAAACTCCAGCGGCAAACGGTCTGTGATTAACGAGCGTGTAATCAGTCCCGCTTCCGTGATAAGCGATAACCACTCTCCGCTGGCGTAGTTTTGCACATGCGAGGTGTCGCGCAGCGCTTCCACCGTTTGCAGCCAGATATTGCGCACAGGATGTCCAGGCGACATCACATCCATAATAATGAAGATGCCACCCGGCTTCAGAACGCGTTTGACTTCGCGTAATGCCTGGCCAACATCATGCCAGTGGTGCGCGGAATAACGGCTGATCACCACCTCAAACGAGGCATCATCAAAAGGTAAGGATTCGGCATAGCCCTGACGCGTATCAATGTTGTCCAGCCCCTTCGCTTTCGCCGCTTCAGCAACCACCTCCAGCATCTGGTTGGATAAGTCATATGCGGTAACCTGCGCCACCTGCTGCGCAGCCGTGAAGCTGGCATGCCCTGCCCCGCAGCCTAAATCCAGCACGTGCGCCTGCGGGAATGCCGACAGGCGTTCACCGAGGCGTACCAGATCGCGACCTGAAGCGTGTACGGCGCTGCTCAGATACGCATTTGCCTGCGAACCAAACTGTTTTTCTACGTTGTCATGATGGGAGTGTGTTGTTGTCATCGTACTGTCCTTTGTGGGTTAAAAATAAAAGGGCAGCACCTGCACAGGCCTGCCCCACGGCAGACCTGACACACCATTATTTATCAGGTTTGCCGGGACTGAATTCGACGAGTAGAGGGTTATGATCGGAGGCGCGCGTCACCAGCACGGAGGCGTCGTGCACGCTCAACCCACGATAGAAGACAAAGTCGAGAGGACGACCAAAGGCTTTTTTGCGCTGGTCATCGCTAAAACGAACTTCACGCAGCGACATTTCGCGCGCAAAGCGGTACAGCGCATTCATGCGCGGACGGCTCCAGGCATTGAAATCGCCGGCCATAATGATGGGCCCGCTGTGATGCGCTATCTGATCGCCAATCGGAAGTAACTGCTTACTGTACACATCCACGCCCAGGCTGAAGTTCACCGCGTGGATATTCACGACCATCAGCATACGGGTATCCGGCAGCGGATAGACCGTCACCAGCGCCGATTTCGCCAGGCGCAGAATAGGCTCTCGTTCGCGCAGTGGACAACAATAGACGGGATGTGCCGCTGAAAGCGTCATCACGCCCGAGGGATGCTGAGGCAAAACAAAGGCGGGTACCTGGTCGGCGGCAAGATAGTGAGTGGTAGCAAACCGAACGAGTTCAGGCGTGGTTTGCGCCTCCTGGAGCAGGACCAGATGGGCATCTTTGCCAAAATTCTTGAGGACCGATAACCACTCCGCACGCTGCTGCTTAAAGATATTCCACACCAATACACGGATTTTTTCATCGCTGCTTAACGGTGTGCCGGCGGGTAATGCCTGGCTTATGCTCGCAAATGACCCCGGAGGCAAGATCCTCTCCGCGGGCATTCCGGCTACATAACGCATGGCATAGGTATTTTTTCGCACTTTTGGAAACAGCCTCTGTAACATGAACCAGTCCGGAAAACGGACTGGTTCTAATGTTATAGGGACTTTAGGTCACACTTTCAACGCAATTTCTGAGAAACCGCTTTCCAGTTTTGTAAGCAAGCACTTACTGATGTTAACCCAGCGCGACGCGAGCGGGTTTATCAAGACGTCCGCTCAGACCAATCAACAGGAAAGCGACCAGGACAATCACCGCGCCAATCCATGGCGTCTGGGTTAATCCGACGTGTTCAACGGTTTGCCCACCAATGATGGAGCCCAGCGCGATACCAATATTAAAAGCGGCAATATTCAGGCCGGAAGCCACATCCACCGCATTGGGTGTATAAAGCTCGGCTTTCTGTACAACGTAGACCTGAAGCCCGGGCACATTACCAAAGGCGAAGATCCCCATGACCAGTACCGTGATCAGCGCGGCGTACTGTATCGAAGCCGTAAACTGGAAAATCATCAACAGAACGACCAGCGCGGCGAAGATGAATTTCAGCGCCGGTACCGCCCCATGCTTATCCGCAAGCTTGCCGCCCCAGATATTGCCTATCGCAACGGAAATACCGTATCCCAGCAAAATCCAGCTCACGGCATTGGGGGAGAAACCTGCCAGGTCCTGCATCATCGGTGCAAGGAAGGTGAAGGCGGTGAATACGCCACCATAGCCCAGCGCCGTAACCGCGTAGATGATCAGCAAACGCGGATGCGTGAGCACCTTCAGCTGATCGCTCAGGCTGGCGCTGGCCCGGCCAGGAATATTCGACGGCACCAGCAGCAGGCTGGTCACCAGGGCAATGACGCCCAGTAAGGAGACGGCCAGGAACGTTTCACGCCAGCCGAAGTGTTGTCCGATAAACGTGCCCAATGGTACGCCCGTGACGAGTGCAACGGTCAGCCCACCGAACATGATCGCAATGGCGGAGGCCGCTTTCTCTTTTGGTACCAGGCTGGTTGCAATAGTGGAACCAATCGAGAAGAACACCCCGTGTGCAAGGCCGGTCAACAGACGAGCGATGACCAGCGTGGTGTAGTCCGGCGCCTGCCAGGCCAGCACGTTGCCGGCGGTGAACAGCACCATTAATGCAACTAACAGCTGCTTACGCGGAAAGCGTCCGGTCAGGGCCGTCAGCACGGGGGCACCGACGGCAACACCCAGGGCATAGATGGACACCAGCAATCCGGCGGAGGGCAATGAGATCGCAAGCTGGTTAGCAATGGTGGGAACCAGTCCCACGATAACAAATTCGGTCGTGCCAATTGCAAAGGCACTGATCGTCAGGGCAAGAAGCGCCAGTGGCATAAAATACTCCGTATCATCAGGATTAAGATGACAGGCAGTATGCGCCAGTGCTTAAATAACAAAAATGGTCAAAATATCAATAGAATTTTGCGGGTGGTGCAACAATGAAAGCAACGTCGGAAGAGCTGACAATCTTTGTCGCCGTCGTCGAAAGCGGCAGCTTTAGCCGCGCGGCCGAACAGCTGGGGCAGGCTAACTCAGCCATTAGCCGCTCGGTAAAAAAGCTGGAGATGAAGCTTGGGGTGAGCCTGCTCAACCGAACGACGCGGCAGCTGAGCCTGACGGAAGAAGGAGAGCGTTATTTTCGCCGCGTGCAGTCGGTACTGCAGGAGATGGCCGCAGCGGAGACCGAGATTATGGAAACCCGCAGCACGCCGCGTGGGTTACTGCGCATTGATGCGGCCACGCCGGTTGTGCTTCACTTTCTGATGCCGCTGATTAAACCTTTCCGCGAACGTTATCCGGAGATGACGCTCTCTCTGGTCTCCTCAGAGACATTTATCAACCTCATCGAGCGAAAGGTAGATGTGGCTATCCGGGCGGGAACGCTGACCGATTCAAGCTTGCGTGCCCGCCCTCTGTTTGCCAGCTACCGAAAAATTATCGCGTCGCCACAGTATATTGCTGAACATGGTAAACCTGAGACGGTTGAAGAACTGAAGCAGCATCTGTGCCTGGGCTTTACGGAGCCAGTATCGCTGAACACCTGGCCTGTCGCCTGCCATGACGGGCAACTTCATGAAATTACTAGCGGATTGTCGTCTAACAGCGGGGAAACGCTGAAGCAGCTGTGCCTCGAAGGCAATGGTATCGCCTGCCTGTCAGACTATATGATCGATAAGGAGATTGCGCGGGGTGAACTGGTGGAATTGATGGCCGATAAACGCCTGCCGGTCGAAATGCCTTTTAGCGCGGTATATTACAGTGACAGAGCGGTGAGTACGCGCATTCGTGCCTTTATTGATTTTCTGAGTGAACATATAAAAACAGCTCCCGGAGGAGCTGTGTGAGGGTTCAGGTTACAGAGGGTGGGTCAAACTTAATCCCAGTGAGGAGCTAAGCCTTCCGGGCTGACCAGGCGATCGTTGCACTCCAGAGCTGCGATCGCTTTTTTATCGTCAGCATCCAGGTGAAGATCCGTTGCCAACAGGTTGCTCGCCAGGTTTTCACGTTTAGTTGAAGATGGGATCACGGCATAACCTTCACCCATTGCCCATGCCAGAATAACCTGCGCGGCAGTCGCGTTATGTTTCTCAGCGATACGCGTAATCACTTCATCTTTCAGCGCTTTACCATAGGCCAGCGTCATGTATGAGGTGATGTGGATCCCGTGCTGTTTTGCCCAGTCCACGACTTTGCGGTTCTGCAGGTAAGGAGACAGTTCAATCTGGTTGGTCGCAATATTTTCTGCACCTACAGCCGCAATGGCTTTTTCCATCAGCGGGATCGTGAAGTTGGAGATCCCAATTTCGCGGGTTAAGCCCTGCTTTTTCGCTTCCAGCAGCGCCTGCATGAATTCTTCCACGGAGACGGCATCGTTTGGTGATGGCCAGTGGATCAGCGTCAGATCGACGTAGTCAGTACGCAGTTTTTTCAGGCTTTCTTTCAGGCTTGGGATCAGCTTGTCTTTGCTGAGATTCTCAATCCAGATTTTCGTGGTAATGAACAGCTCATTACGCGGTACACCGCTCTCTTCGAGAGCTTGTCCAACGGCAGCTTCGTTTTCATAGATCTGCGCCGTATCAACTGCGCGATAGCCCAGTTCGAGTGCGGTTTTAACTGATGCGATAACAACGTCGTCTTTCAGGCGGAAAGTGCCCAGACCAAATGCAGGGAGAGTCATAATTTTCCTCAATCGTTATGTTCGTAAACTGAGGACGATTATCGCTGGCTGTGTTATAGAGAAAAAGATCGTAAAACGCAGAGGATTTTTGCTGATTTCGCAATAATTAGACGTCAGATATGAAAAAAGCCCTGAGCGTTAGCTCAGGGCTTTTAATAAGTGGCGGAACGGACGGGACTCGAACCCGCGACCCCCTGCGTGACAGGCAGGTATTCTAACCGACTGAACTACCG